>CAZWCX010000090.1:0-30660 GCA_964632945.1 uncultured Planctomycetia bacterium
GTGCGGGCGTCTCGACCTGCCCCGCGCCCTGGCGCGGGCGACCCCCGCCCTCCGCGACCTCGCCGTCGTCGCCGTGCGGTCGATCCCGACGAGGCCGCGCCCCGGGGATCTCACCCGGATCGAGGTTGAGGTGGCCAACCACGGCGCCGTCGAGACCGTCGTCGCCCCGCCTGCCCTCGAGGGCCTCGCGGGCCTCGAGACGCGGTTCAGCCCGTTCGAGACCGCGACCCTGGCTCCGGGGGCGCGCCGGACGTTTGCGTACTCCTGCGTTTCCCCGTCCGACCGCCGGCTGCGCCTGACCGCCCGGGTCGAGGACGGCTCCGTCGAGGAGGAGACCGCGCGCAACAACGCGCAATCCCTCGAGATTGTCCTGACCGATGCCGAAACCCCCGAGCTGACCCTGACCGGAATCGAGATGACCGAGCCGTCCGCCCTCGCGCGATCGATCGGCTTCCGCTACACGGTCCGCAATACCGGGAATGTGCCGCTCCAGGGCGTCGTTCTCGGCGGGACGCTGGACGACGCCGCCCTCGACTCTTCCGGGAAGGCCGTCGACCTCGCCGTGGGTGAGGTCGCTCGCGTCGAATTGGGCTGGCAGGTGCCGGATCCCGCCCCCTCGGGGACGCGGTTCTTCCGCGCCCGGTTCGCGGCGGACGGCATCGCGGTCGCGGAGAAGACCTGGACGTTCATTCTCGGCAACAACCACGACGGCCAGGAGCTGGATCCGCTCTACCAGCAGGCGGCCGAGATCGACATCATCGCCGACGCGCCCCATCGGGTGATTGCGGGGCGGCCGTACGTGCCCCTCATGATCTTCGTGCCCCACCGGGGCACGGCGGCGGCCGGCCCGGTGTTGCGCATTCACCACATCGTGATCACCGCCAAGGACTCGCCTGCCGCGGCGGCCCCCGGCACGGTGATCTATGAGGATACCTCGGCCGCCGGCGCGGTCGTCGAACCGACCGTGGCGGCCGCCGGGATGGTCCAGGTGGACGAAATGGGCAAGGTGGTCGTGCGGCCGGATGGATCGGCCGACCTGAACCTGTTCGGGGACCTGGGCCTGACCAAGAACGGCCGTCACGTCCTCTTCCGGGTTCCGCGCGCCGCCCTCGGCATTCCCGCGACCCCCGCCGCGCCGATGAAGAAGTACTTCCAGGTCGATGTCCACTACAAGTACTACACCCTGGTGACCGACGCGATCCCGGTCAAGTCGGGCACCCAGAAGTGGACCCTGATGACCACCTTCGGCGCCTCCGCCCTGCCCGCGCTCCCCGGCGAGAATCACTACTACGACACCCACAACCACACCATCGCAGAGTGGTACCAGACGCTCGGCGTGGAGCCCTTCGCCCCCATGCAGGCGTACGGCGGCCCGCTCCAGATGATCAAGGAATGTGCCTACGTCATCGGTCTCATCGAGGATGCGGAAGACACTTTCAACAAGGTGATCACCACCGACCACAACACGTTCTACAAGAACCCGCTCGAGACCGACCCGGACGGTCCGCTGCACCGCCCGCCCTTCGGACCGACATCTCCCGCCGCCAGTGTAGGCGCGGACGGCACCCTCAAGAGCGAGTTCCGCCGCATGCGCGAGATCTTCGGTATGGCGGCGGGCGAGGAAATCGCCTTCAGCCAGGACATCTACTTCAGCGGCTACCCGATTCCGATCGGCGCCCACATGCTCGGCTACCGGTCCTCGCAGCACCCCGGGACCTGGCACGGCGGCAGCCACGTCAGTCTGCTCCTGGGCGAAGGTTCCCCCCAGTACCTGAGCGGATTCCTCAAGACCATGGCCGTCGACTCGGGACCGGACGCGTCCGACCCGTTCGTCTACGCGGCGCATCCCTACAGCGCCCAGGGCTGGTTCGGCGACAACCTCGACATGACCGTCGGGCTGAACCCGATCTACCGCAACTATGATTTCGTCTCGAAGACCTCGCCGAACTTCCTCCTCAAAGGCGTCCAGATCTTCAACGGCTGGGACCCCGGGGCCCTGCCCGGCGAGGACACCGACTTCGTGGACGTCAACCCGTGGATCCACCCCTCCTGGTCCGGGGGACCCGGGTGGGATCGCGAGCTCCAGATCGGCCTGCGCAACTGGCACGAGATGATGGCCAAGACCATGGCGTGGTCGTTCTACGACAAACTCGGCCGGAAGTTCGTCCGCAAGCTCTACCTGTCGGCCGGCAGCGATGCCCACGGCAACTTCAACTATTCGAGCAGCCGGCTGGCCACCCTGATTCCGGTCAAGAGCACCTTCGGGATGTCCAAGAGCAGCTTCGGCTCCTGTCGCTCCTACATGTTCACCGAGGGGAAGGCCGGGGCCACCCTCGGCGAGCGCGCGATGGAAGCCCTCGCCGACGGCAACCACGTGGCCACCGACGGCCCGCTCGCCCGCTTCTCCATGGACAGCGAAGGGCGCTTCGATTCCAAGAAGCTCGTCTGGCACGACAAGGTGAGCACGCACGAGAACGCCGACGGCCGCATCGGCGGCGGCGGCGCGTTCGACGGCGAGGGCACCATGCTCGTCCGCCGGAACAACCCGGAGGTCTTCTTCGGCTACCGGTACGCGAACAGCCCGGACTACGGCAGCGACGCCGGGGACGTGAAGTCGATCTTGGTCTACAAGTCCTCCGCGGATGCCCCGAACGCCCAGGTCGACCGCCTCTTCGGCACCTCGTTCGAGAAGGTCATCAAGGGCGTGGGCAGCCTGGCGACGGCCGGGAAGGACACGGACCTCACCGAAAAGCTGGACGCGTCCGAGGAAGGGCTCGTCGCCAAGGTCTCCTGCTACGCCCTGGGCGCGTTCACCGGATCGAACCCGAACGTGATCCCCCTCGGACCGACCGAGCATCGCTGCTACACCAACCCGGTCTGGGCGATCCCCTATGACGTCGAAGTGACGGTGAAATCGGTCAACAAGACCGACAAGCGAATCGACGCGGGCGAACTGGTCGTGAAGTTCAACTTCGACCTGTCGATGATGCCCCTGGCCTACAAGGTGGGGGTGAAGAAGCTGAGCGCGAGCGGCGAGTCCTCGGACAAGTCGGTCGCTCCGCTGACGACCATGACCCCGCTCGGCGTGTGGGGGACGAATTTCATCACGGGGGCCGACTTCGCCAAGATCGCGTACACCAACGCGGGGCACATCCCGCTGTCCGGCGACGAGTATCCCGCGGCCGGAAAGTACACCTTCGTGGTCTACTTCGAAGAGGCCCTCAAGGACGTGAACGGAAACGCGTTGCACCCGATCGCGACCACGTTTGCGGTCGACAAGCCGTCCTCCACCCCGACGAAGAAGTGCTTCGTCGAGGCGGCGTCGGCCTCCGCCATGCCTCCGGCCGTGCCGGCCGCGTTGCTCCTTCTGCTGGCCGCCGCGGCGATGATCGGTCGCAGGCCTCGCATCTAGTCCGGCGCGTTCGCGAACGATTCACGGGGCGCAGGGCGGGGGGGAACCGCGCGCCCCGTCTTCATTTTCGGCCGGCCCGGCTTCGGGCAGGTTCTTCTTCGTCGATACGCCGGGCGTCCGCTATAATGGTCCTCTGGTCTTGCCGTGACCGCCAAGGAGGGACCCCGCGTGCCGTCGCAAGCCGACCTGCTCTTCGGCCAGATCGCGCTTCGCAAGGGCCTGATCGACCAGGCCACGCTGGATTCCATCATCGCGGAACAGACCGAGCTCGAGGCCGACGGGATCATCGCCCCGATCGGGAAAATCCTGCTCGGCCGGCGCCTGCTCAATCCGGAGCAGGTGGAAGCCGTGGCCGTCGAGCAGAACTTCCTCGACCTGCGTGACGAAGACAAGCGTCTGGGCGTGCTCGCGGTCCGCAATCGCCTCTGCACCGAGGACCAGGTCAAGAAGGCCCTGGCCGCGCAAAAGCAGGAGTTTCGCGACACCGGCCGCATTCCCGCCCGGATCGGCATCCAGTTGTTGCAACTCGGCTTCCTGCAGCCTCAGCAGGTCGGGGCGTTGGTGAAGTTGCAGCAGCGACTGCAGGCGCGCCGCGAATCCGCCGGGGAGAAGGGCGGGTCCGGTCGGCACGAGGCGCCCCCGGGCGCCGCGTCCACGTCGTCGCGGGCGCCGCGGCCCGTGGCGGCCTCCCCGGCCGGTTCCTCACCGCGCGGTCCGGTCGTGGCGGCTGGTCCGCCAATCTCGGGACCCGCCCCGCCCTCGGCCGGCCCCGTCCCCGCCCACTCGGGTCCGCGCGGCGTCCGGAGCGCAACCGCCGCCCCCGCTTCCGCAGCAGGGGCCGAAAAACGCTCCTCCGGAGTCTCGGCCCGCCCCAGCTCGGCGCGGACGTCGTCCGGCGTGGCCCCGAAGCCGCCGCCGGGCCGGTCGTCCGGCACCGCCCGACCGGCCGCGCCGGCTGCGGCGCCCAGGCCCCCGGCGGCGAATGTACCGCCGGCCGCGACTCCGGCCGACGCCTGCCAACTCGTCGAGATCGAGGGGTCCACGCCGGGTCGCGTCATCCCCCTTCACCAGGACCTCGTCCTGGGGCGGAGCGACAAGGAAGCCGACTACGCGCTCGACGACAAGAAACTCTCCCGCCGTCATGCCCGTTTCGAGCCCACCCCCGCGGGGTGGCGGCTCTCCGACCTGGACAGTCGCAACGGCACGCTGCGCAACGGCCAAAAAATCGAGGCGCCGGTGATTCTTCAGCCGGGCGACCGGATTTCGATCGGATACCATCTCTTCCGGTTCGATGCGGTCGAGGCGGAAGCCGTCGGCGAAGCCGCCCCGACCGTGCCGATGCCGGCCGATTTCCTCTCGGACGACGCGGGCGGCGGCGTCGACGCGACCGTCCCGCTCCCCGCCGAATCCGCGGCCGTCGCCCCGACTTCTCCGGTCGAAAACCCGCTCGACTCCGCCGGCGACATCCAGGTGCCGGACCAACCGGTGGGGCCGCCTCCTCCGGCGGATCTTTCGCCGCACGTCGAGCCGGCTTCCGCCGTCGCCGAGGCGGAGACGTCCTCCGGCGCGGCGTCCTGGATCGTCCTCATCGTCCTGATTCTCGGCGTGCTGGGCGGGGCCGCGTACGTCTTCAAGGAACCCCTCCTCGCCCTCCTCCCCGCGGGAGACTCGTCGAAGGGGGAGGACGCCTTGGTCCCGTTCGAACCGCCCAAGACGCCCCAAAACGCCCCCCCGACCGCGGCGCAGATTCGCAAGAAGATCAAGGCGGACCTCGACGCCATCTACGAGGCCTTGCGCTCACCGACCGCGGACGTCGCCGCCCTGCGCAAGAAGTTCGACGACTTGCGACGGGAGCACGACCCGCGCGGGACCGACGGCGATTTCGAAGCGATCGCGCAGACCTTCGCCGGCCGGGCCGCGAATCAGGCCCTGGCTGCGTGGGAAAAGCTGCGCAACGACACCTTCACGTTGCGACGGGAGAACCGGTTCGCCGAGGCCCTCGATCGGCTCACCGCCTACGAGCCCCACGAGAGCGCCGCGGAGATGGTCAACAAGCAGCGGGGCGAATTGATCGACGCGACCCTCAACGACGCCGAACGGTACCGCGTCTCCCTGACCAAGATGACGCGCGAGCAGGTCGCGTCGGGAAAACGCGATTCCGCCTTCGCCCACATCAAGGAGGCGCGGATCGCCCTTCCCGAACAGTTCCACACCCAACTCGACGAATTGGAGAAGCAGTTGCGGGCCTACGCCGATCGACTCGACGGCAAGGAGCCGGCGAAGGATGACGGCTCCGACGCAGGCTCGGGCGCGTCGGAGCCGGTGGCGAAAGCCCCGGGCAGCGACGCTTCGGGATCGACCTCCGGGGGCGGCGAACGGCCGGCCGGACACCCGGAGGCGGCGGAACGCCGGCGGGCGGAGGGGCAGGCCCGGCTGGAGGCCGCGCGACGGCGACTGGAAGACCGCCGCCGCGCGCGCGAAGTCGAGCGGAAGGAGATGGCCGCCCGCGCCGCCGCCCGGACGGCCAGAGTCCCCATCGACGTGCAGATCTCCGAGGACTTCCGCCTCACCGGCTGCCAGGTCCTCTCCTGCGACGCCGAAGGCGCCGTGCTGCAGTCGGCCCAGGCCACCTTCCCCATCTCCTGGAGCGCGCTGCCGGCGCGCACGGCGTACGACATCCGGCGGCTCGCCATCGACGAGGGGAGCGCGGAGGCCCACCTCGCCCTCGGCAAGTACTGCCTCCTGAGGGACCTCTTCGACCAGGCGGAGCGGGAATTCCGCCTCGCCCTCGAACTCGATCCCGCCCTCGCCTCCCGCATCCCGGACGTGCAACTGTTCCGCAACCGCAGCCGAATCTTTCGCGGCTCCTGGACCCAGATCGGGCGCGACGTCCTGCGCATCTCCTACGACTTCAATCAGGCGGAGGAAGCGGAGGACTTTCGCACCGGCGGCCGCGTGGCGGTATCCAAAGGAGGCCTGGATGTCACCGGGACGGGGGTCTATTTCGCGAACGTCAAGGACGTGGACTTCGAGGATTTCGTCACGCTCGAGGTCCAGGGCGTCTCGGGGGTGGGGGGGAGCCCGACGGCGGGGCTCATTTTCCACGACAAGGCGGGAGCCCAGAGCGGCGTTCTCGTCGTCGTCGATCCGCGCGGCACCGAGTTCGCGGTGCTTCGCGTCGTCGGCTCGCAGCTGGTCACGGTCCTGCAGCCCCAGAAGATGCCGAAGGACTCGGTCCTTCAGGTGAAGATGGCCTCCCTCAAGCTCGAGGTGCGCATTCGGGGGAAGCGCGTCTGGAGCGCGGCCCAGTCGGCTTTCAGCGGCTGCTGGGTGGTGGTCGGCGGGATTGCGGACAAGCTGGCGGCCTCCACCCGGTTCAACCGCCTGAAGGTCGAGGGCAAGGCAGGAGCCGAGTGGATCCGAAAGTCGTTGTCCACGCGCGACACGCTCGCGCTGCGGGAGCTGGAAGACGATCTTCGCGGCCTCGACACCGGCGCGGGCGCGGTCGCCCGCACCCCGTCGGCCTGGACGATCGAAGACGGGCTTCCGGCGCTTCCCGCGGCCGCGCGCGACCGGTACCTCTGGGTCAAAGGCAACCTCCAACGCGGCGACCTGGAACGGCCCAACGAATTGATGAAAGCGCTCGCCGACGCCGAGGCGGCCGCTCCCGATTTCGCCGGCACGTTCCTCCTGCGCGCCATGATGCTCGCCCGCCTCGGTCTCGCCGGTCAGGCCGGCCCCGAGTTGGCCCGCGTCCTCGAACTGCGGCCGGACTGCTACGAAGCCCTGGAATTCCGCGCCTCCCTCCTCATCGACGGCTCGCGGTACCCGGACGCGGAGCGCGACGCCAAGGCCGCCCTCGCGCTCGCCCCCGACCTCGCGCGCGCGTACCTGCACCTCGGCCGCGTGGCGTTCAGCGACGGACGCCGCGACGAGGCCGCCGGCCTCCTCGAACTCGCCAACGCGCTCGATCCCGCGGATACCGACATCCGCGCCGTGGGGAAGGGCGTGCGCAATGTCCTCCGCGGTCCGCTCTGGAAGCAGACCTATCGCGCGGAGACCGACCATTTCGTCGTTCGTACCGACGTCAATCCGGCCCGCGCCCAGTTCTACGCCCAGCACCTGGAGGCCATCGCCGGCTTCTACGCGCAGACCTTCGAGTTTCCGCTCCCCGCGCGCAAGGCCGACGCCCTCATCTTCGAAACCCAGGAGGGGTACCAGACCTACGCGGAACTCACCCTCGAGGACCGCGTCGAGTCGACCCTCGGCTACTACCACCCGATCTATGACCAACTCCTCCTCTTCGAGGACAAGACGGAGGGCGCCGGACAGGAAACCCTGCGGGTCGTCTACCACGAGGGCTTTCACCAATTCATCCACAACCTGGTTCCCCACATGCCGTACTGGCTCAACGAAGGCCTGGCCGAGTACTTCGGGGCCAGCGAGGTCAAGGACGGGCGGGTGGCTCGGACCGGACTCGTCCAGGAGGGACGGCTCCTCGGCTTGCAGAGCTACCTGGGCCAGGGCGGACGGCCGATCCCCTTCGACCGGATCATGCTCGAAACTCCGGGGGAGTTCTACAGCGGCAATGTGCCCCTCAAGTATGCGCAGGCCTGGTCCATGGTCCACTTCTTCATGGAAGACGGGGCCAAGGTCTACCGGCATGTCCTGAAATCCTACCTGGAAGCCCTGCGCGGCGGGGCCTCCGCGGGGGACGCCTTTGCCGCCACCTTCGGCCGCCTCGACCTGAAAATCGCCGAACGGGACTGGCTGAATGCCGTCCGGCGGATGAAGGCGGAGTGAGGGGGCTCAAGCCCGGCCCCGCGCGCGCCGAAATTCCATGAGGGGCGGACTTTCAGGCCGATTTTCCTTGCCATCCCGCATCCGCCGGTGCTAGGGTGCGCGATCGGTTTCCCGACCCCATCTCGCGCGCATGGGGCATCCGGCCGGATGGGCTGGATGCCGTTCAAGGAGGGTGACGAATGGCCGAGAGGAGGGCCCCGAGAGCGTCCGTTTCGGCGCTCCCGTGGCAGCGCTTCATTTGCGCGGCGATCATCGCCGCCGTCCTCCCCGTCGTGGCTTGGGCCGACGAGGGTGCGGCCCCGGTTGCTCCGGCCGCCGATTCCTCCAAGAAGGCCCAGTACGACTCCCGCGTGCAGTCGCTCGCCCTCCGGGACTGCATCCGCATGGCCGTCCTTCGGAACGCCGACATCCAGGTCGAGCGTTATAACCCCGAAATCTCCGACGCCGAACTCCAGTCCGTCTACGGCGACTTCGACGTCGTCACCTTCTTCGAGACCCACTACCGGAAGTCCAAACAGGATTCGCAGCAGACCCAGTCCGGGCTCAACCTCTTCATCGGGTTCCTCGGACTCGGCAACGCCGTCATCACCCACGAGAACACCTACAAGACCGGCTTCCGGAAGAAGTGGGACCTGGGCACGGAGACGGAAGTTTCCTACTTCGTCCGCCGGAACAAGACGATCTCCGCCTTTTCCGGCGCGCCGCAGTACACGGGCGAGTTCCAGTGGAAGTTCACCCAGCCCATCCTGCGCGGCTTCGGGCACAAGGCCAACCTCGCCGACATCCGGCGCACGGAGGCCGACCTCGCCGCCAGCGAGCATGGATTGAGCGACGCCATCAGCCGGGTGATCGCCGACGTCGAGCAGGGGTATTGGGACCTGGTCTTTGCCCGCCGGGACCGCGACACCCGTCTCGAGGTCGTCAAGTTCGCCCGCGAGATCGTGGAGTTCAACCGCAAGCGGGTGACCGACGGCATCGGTCAGCCGATCGAGGTCCTCCAGGCGGAGGCGACCGAAGCGCAGTTTCGCGACGGTCTCGTCCAGGCCGAGTACGGCATCCGGAAGGCCGAAGACAACCTCCGGCGGTTGATCGAGCACACCGACAACCCGAATTACTGGAACTACACGATCGACCCGACCGACACCCCGGGCGTCTACGCCGAAGTGCCGGAACTGTCGAGCGTCCTCGGCCACGTGTTCGAGCAGCGCTGGGACTTCCAGAAGACCTTGAAGGAGATCGAAGCGCGCCGGACGACGCTCGAGCAGGCGGGCAACGCCACGCAGCCGCGACTCGATTTCGTCTGGTCCTACACCCGGACGAACTTCGACCGGGCCCTCGATCGGGCGGTGCACGACAGCATTTACGAGAAGTTCGACGACTGGGACGTCGGCGTGGTCTTCGAGTATCCGCTCGGGAACAACGGGGCGCTGGGCGCCGAACGGCGCGCCAAGCTCGAATTGCTTCAGTCGCAGACGCAGCTCAAAGCCCTGGAGCGGAAGATCATGAAGGAGGTCGTGGACGGGATCCGAGACGTCCGCGAGGGACTCGACCGCGTCCAGGTCACCCGCCAGTCGGTGGATCTCACGCGCAAGAAGCTCGACTCCGAGCGGGAGAAGTTTGCTCTCGGTCTGGCCAGCGGCCAGTTCGTGCTCGAGTACCAGAAAGACCTTCAGCTCGCGTTCCAGAGCGAGACCCAGGCGCTGCGCGATTACAACAAGGCCTGGGCCCGCCTCCGCCGCGCGATGGGGATCAACCTCCAGGGTCTCGAGGACGTCGTGCGCGCCGCCCGGCAGGCGCCGGACGACGCGCGCGAGGAGTAGGCCGGACCCCGACCCGGCTCCCGCCGGGTGGATCGCCGCCTCTCGCCCGGACGGGCCCCCGGCGCCGGCCTGTTCACGAGACTTCGGCTCGCGATCGCCGTTACGGTCCGGCTCCGGCCGCTTCCGCGGCATCGCAATTCCAGGCCGGATCTGATAGGATCGACCGTTGTTTCCGGCGTCCGTGCCCCTCCCGTGAGGATCGAATCCGTGTTCGCCACCGTTCCCGAACTGCTCGAGGAGTTTCGCCGGGGCCGCATGATCGTTCTCGTCGACGATGAAGACCGCGAGAACGAAGGCGACCTCACCATCGCCGCCGAGTTCGTGACGCCCGAGATGGTCAACTTCATGGCGAAACATGCTCGCGGGCTGATCTGCCTTTCCATGACGGGCGAGCAGTGCGACCGGCTTCGCCTCCCGATGATGGTGGGGGAGAACACCGCCAAATACGGGACCGCCTTCACGGTGTCGGTGGATGCGGCGACGGGCATCACGACCGGAATCTCCGCCGCCGACCGGGCGCGGACCATCCAGCTCGCGATCGCCGACGACGCCGGCCCGGACCACCTCGTCCGCCCGGGGCACATTTTCCCCCTGCGGGCGCGGGAGGGGGGCACCCTCGTCCGCGCCGGGCAGACCGAAGGGGCCGTCGACCTGGCCCGCCTCGCCGGACTCAAGCCGGCCGGGGTCATCTGCGAGATCATGAACGAGGACGGGACCATGGCGCGGGTCCCTCAGCTCGAGGAATTCTGCCGCCGCCACAACCTCAAGATGGGCAGCGTGGCGGACATCATCAAGTACCGCCGCCGCCAGGAAAGACTGGTGGAACGGGTCGCCTCCGCGCGGCTTCCCACGCGGTACGGCGAGTTCACGATGCACCTCTACAAGTCGCTCGTCGACGAATACCTCCACATCGCCGTCTGCATGGGAAACTTCGGGCCCGACGCGCAGGGGGGGAGGATCGTGCACGAGGAACCGGTCATGGTGCGGGTCCACAGCGAGTGCCTGACCGGGGACATCTTCGGCTCGCTGCGTTGCGACTGCGGTCCCCAGCTCGACCTGGCGCTCCAGAAGATCGCGAGCGCGGGACTGGGCGTGGTGCTGTACATCCGCCAGGAAGGTCGGGGCATCGGGCTGGTCAACAAGCTGCGCGCGTACGCGCTTCAGGACGAGGGGCTCGACACCGTGGAAGCCAATACCCGGCTGGGGTTGCCGCCCGACTTGCGGGAGTACGGCACCGGCGCGCAGATCCTGAACGATCTGGGGGTCCGCAAGATGCGGCTCCTGACCAACAACCCGCGCAAGATCATCGCACTTGACGGATACGGGCTCGAGGTGGTCGAGCGTGTGCCGTTGCAGGGACCGGTGGGGGAGGAGAACCGGGCGTACCTGCGGACGAAGCGGGACAAGCTCGGGCACCTCCTCAACGACGACACCGAGTCGACCTAGTGGGTCTTCCATCTTGAAATCCTGGGTTCGGCCGGGGCGACTTGCGCGCCCGGCAAGACGCGAGAGGGAGGCGATGCCCCGGTGCCTCACCGACGACGTGCAACGAAGCCCGGCGCGGAAAGCGACCGGACCAACCTAGGAGAGCCCGCTTGAAGCTCCACCCGGCCGCCGGAATTGTTCTACTCACCTCCGACAGGATCCGCCCATGATCGTGGCCACCCGCCCGATTCGCATCGGCGCCGCCGCCGTCGGCGGCGACTCGCCCTTCTTTCTGGTCGCCGGCCCGTGTGTGATCGAGGACGAGACGATGCCGTTCCGCATCGCCCGCGCCCTCAAGGAACTCACCGCGCGCCGCGGCATCGGGTTCGTGTTCAAGGCTTCTTTCGACAAAGCCAACCGGATGTCGCTGACCTCCTACCGCGGCCCGGGCGTGCAGACGGGCCTCGACATCCTCGCCGCGGTCGGGCGCGAGGTCGGCGTCCCGGTCCTGACCGACATCCACGAGGTGGCGCAGGTGGCGGCGGCTGCGCGCGCCGTCGACGTGCTGCAGATTCCCGCCTTCCTGTCGCGGCAGACCGATCTGGTCGTCGAGGCCGCGCGGACGGGAAAGGTCGTGAACATCAAGAAGGGCGAGTTCCTCGCGCCCTGGGACATGAAACACGTCGCGGACAAGGCCCTGTCCACCGGCAACGACCGCCTCTTCCTGACCGAACGCGGCACGACCTTCGGATACGGGAACCTGGTCAACGACATGCGCGCGATCCCCCTCATGCAGCGCTTCGGCGCCCCGGTCGTGTTCGACGCCGGACACAGCGTCCAGCAACCCGGCGGGCGCGGGGGACAGTCCGGCGGGATGCGCGACATGATCCCCTTCCTGGCCTGTGCCGCCCTCGGCGCCGGAGCGGACGGGATCTTCCTGGAGGTTCATGAGAAGCCCGAGGACGCGAAATCGGACGGGCCCAACATGTGGCCCCTCGACCAATTGCCCGATCTCCTGGATCGTATGATTGCCGTCCATGCCGCCGTCCGGCGTCCGCTGACGTAGATCCGCCATGCCCCGACCTTCCTCCCCGCCCCGCATTCGCGTGGTCACGGTCGGCGGCGGCACCGGTCAGGCCACGCTCCTGGCCGCCCTGCGCCGCGTGCGAATCCCGCTGGAGGTCTGCGCCGTCGTCGGCGTCACCGACGACGGGGGCCACAGCGGAGTCCTGCGCCGGTCCCTGCGCATTCCACAGGTCGGGGACCTGCGCTCCTGCCTGGCGTCGCTCGCGCCGGACACCCCGCTGGCCCGACTCGTCCGCCACCGATTTCGCGAGGACGGGCTCGACGGCGTCCAACTCGGCAACCTCCTGCTCGCCGCGCTGGTGCAAGCGACCGGTCGCCTTTCCCTGGCCGCCGGGACGCTGCGCGCACTCCTCGGCGTGCGCGAACGCGTGATTCCCGTCAGCGACGGGGACGCCCACGTGGTCGCCCGTCTGCCCGGCGACCGCACGGTCACGGGGGAGTGGGCGATCATCCGCGCCCTGTCGGCGCGCGCCCGTCGCGTCGCAAACCCCCGCCGCGAGCCGGTCCGGCTCTCCCACGCCCCGCGTTTGACCGTCACCGGGGCCGCCGCCGAGGCGTTGCGCCGGGCCGACTTCCTCCTGCTCGCCCCCGGGTCCTTGCGCACCGCCCTCGGCTCCCTCCTCCGCGTTCGCGGAGTCCACGCCGCCATTGGGGCGGGCCGGGCGCGCACGGTGGCGATCCTCAATCTCATGACCCAGCACGGCAACACCGATGGTTTCACCGCCGCCGACCACCTGCGCGAGCTGGAAACCTGGCTGCCCAGGCCGGTCGATGTCGCCGTGATGCATCGGGGACCCCTCCCCGCCGCGCTCGTGCGCCGGTACCGCGATTTTCACGCCGCGCCGGTCGTCGATGACCTCGGGACGCCCGCGCGTCCGCTCGTCGTTCGCGCTCCCCTGGCGGAACGACCCGATCGCCGTCGGCTCCGCGCGTATGCGCGCGGCGGCAAGGGCCTCGTCGCCGGCCCCCACCTCCTGCGGCACGATCCAGGCGCCCTGGCACGGGTGTTGACTTCGCTCTTCCGCACCCCGTAGAATCGCCTCGCGCGCATTCCCCCAGGAGATCGATCCGATCCCATGGCCTCCCACCAGGACATCCTGCTCGGCCGCGTGGCGCTCGACTTGGGCGTCCTCACGCGCGAGCAGATCGAACAGGCCGTGGCCCTCCAGGAGGGGCCGGGAGCGGGCCGTCCCTTCGGCTCGCTCTTGCTTGAAAAGGGCTTCCTCAGCGAAGCTTCCCTCCAACGCGTCCTCGCCGAACAGGCCAAGCGCCTCAAGGAGAAGGCGGAGTTTTCGGCCCTGCGGAAGGCCGATACCCTCTTCGGCACCATCGCGATCGAAAAGAAGCTGCTGACGCGCGAAAACCTCCACGAGGCGCTGCGCGTCCAGGCGGTCGCGCTCATGCACGGGAACAAAGTGCGGCTCGGCGAGGTCCTGGAGGAGCGCGGCGTCCTGACGCGCGAGCAGGTCGCGCAGATCCTCCAGCTTCAGGCCCGGCGCGACGACGAGGTCAACCTGCCGGGGTACGAAATTCTCTCCAAGCTCGGCCAGGGGGGGATGGGCGCCGTCTACCGCGCCCGCCAGGTCAGCATGGACCGCGTCGTCGCGGTCAAGGTCCTGTCCCCCAAGCTGTGCAAGGACAAGTCCTTCGTGCAGCGGTTCCTGACCGAGGCGCGCAACAGCGCCAAGCTCAACCATCCCAACGTCATCCGCGGGATCGACGTGCTTCAGCACGGGAGTCACTTTTATTACATCATGGAGTACGTCGAGGGGGAGTCGTTGCGGGGGATCCTGGAGTCGGGTCCGCTGTCCGAGGACAAGGCGATCGACGTGGCGCTCCAGATCGCCGGCGCTCTCCAGCATGCGGAGGAACGGCGGCTCGTCCACCGGGACATCAAGCCCGACAACATCCTGATCAACGAGGAGGACGTCGCCAAGCTGTGCGACCTCGGCCTGTCCAAACATGCCGAAAACCGGGCGGCCCTGACGGATGCGGGCACGGTGATCGGCACGCCGGACTACATGAGTCCGGAGCAGGCGAGGGGAGAGAAGGATCTCGACATTCGCACGGATCTGTACTCCCTCGGGGTTACCCTCTACCACATGCTGACCGGCGGCGTTCCGTTCCGGGCGAAAAACCCGATCGAAGTTCTCCGCATGCACCTGAAGGTCGCCCCGACGAACCCGAAGGAGCAGATCGGCGATCTGTCGGACGAGGTCTGCGGCATCGTGATGCGATTGCTGGCGAAGAAGCCGGAGGACCGTTACGGGACGGCGGCCGAATTGGTCAAGGTCCTCAAGGACCTGAAGACCGGGCGCGACCGGGCGCGCCTGCTGGCGCAGGCGCCGGATGCGGCGCGACGCCCGCGGACCGGAGCCGTGCCGGCGGCGAAGCCGGCGGGAGTGCGCCGGTCGGGCGGGTTCGTGCCCGCGCGCAAGCCGGATCCGATGGAACACGACACCGACGAAGGCGTCGAGGAGGATCTCGACGAGGCGGAGGATGGTGCCCGGCGTGCGGCGGCCGCCGCCAAGTTGCGGGATCACGCCCTCCTGGCCGGCGGCGCCGCGGTTCTTCTGCTCGGGATCGTTGTCCTCGTCTGGGGATTCCGCGGGGCGGGGACCCGGGACCTCGCCAACGCGCCGGAAAATCTCCCGGCCAACCTGCCCGCGAACCTGCCGGAGGATCCCGGATCGGGACTGGCGGCGGCGGAGGCGGAGTATCAGGCGTTGGTGCGCTACGCGGGGGACAACCCCGGCCAGCTGCGGGAGTCGATGGCGAAGTTGAAATCGTTCGCGGAGGCCCACAAGGCAGACCGACTGGGATCGCTCGCGGGGCTCAAACATCTGGAGCTCCAGCGCCGATGGGACGAATCGGCCGAGGAGGCGCTGCGCGCCGCGGTCGCGCGCGCGCGCGAACTGGCCGGGGAGCGGCGATTCCGGGAGGCCCAGGACGCGATTGCCGCGGTGGAGCGGGACTGGCCGGATTCGACCGCGGCCGCCAAGGTCGGCGCCGCGGTGACCGGCGCGCAAAGCGAAGCGCGGAAGTACTTCGCGGCGGAACGCGATACCGCGGAGAAACTCGTGCGGGAGCGGGACTACCCGTCTGCGCTGGAGATCTACCGCCGACTCGAGACCGTCGGACTGGAAGACCTGGCCGAGGCTGCCCGCGCGCGGATTGGCGAGATTCGGATCCTGGTCGAGAAGAAGGACGAGGAAGACGCCGCAGCCGCGCGCGCCGCCCTCTGGGGCGAGTTCGAGGGCGAGGCGGCGGAGATCTTCCGGCTCCTCGCCGCGCGCGACTTCAGCAAGGTCTCCTCGCGCTATTTCGCCTGCCTGGCCAACACCAAGTACCGCGAAATCTGGCCCGAAATCGAGGCGCACAAGAAGCGGATCGAGCCGTACTTCGGCTTCTGGAAGGACTTCGAGGCCGGCGCCCGGGCCCTGGTCGGCCGCGAGCGCGTCCTCGCCCTCGCCGACGGCCGCAGCGCCAAGGGAAAAGTGGTCGAGGCGAATCTGGAGATGCTCTCCCTGCGCGACGGATCCGCCGTCTTCGGCATCAAGGTCCGCGATCTCGCGCCGCGCGACGTCGTCGACATCGTCTTCCTGGCGCTCGACAAGGGCAACGCAGAGGCGCACGTAAAATGCGCCGTCTTCTACGCCGTCAGCGGAGATGCGGACTCCGCGCGTTCGGAGCTGGAGGCCGCCCGCGCACTCGGCATGGACGTGGCGCCGTTCCTCCGGACCCTGCGGCTCGACAAGCCCGGCGGGGGCTAGGCGCGGACCCTGGCCGTTCCGCGCGCACGAGTCTCGCGCGGGGTCGAACCCGGACGCGATCGCCGGCCCACGGAACCTGCCGGCGTCGCGCGTCCACGCGGGCTGCGGGGGTGCTTCGCCCCCCCATCGCTCGAACGGCGGGACCGTTCGGGGAACGTTCGCGCCGTCGCGTCGACGCGAACGGCCTGCGGGTCGGCCCGGCCACCCTCCGTTCGCCTCCTCGTTCGGGGGGGGGGGCGGCTCTCGACTTCATCGCCGCAGGAGGGCCGTCGGCCAGATCGAGGCGGGGCCGTCCGCCCACCCGGCCGACTCCAGAGTCCGACGCGCCTGGTCCGCCGATCCCAGGGCGTCTTGGGCGAGCGCCTTCCAGGCGATCCAGTAGGGGTGATCCGGGCGGATCGAGTCGGCGACCGTCCTCGCCTCGACTCGTGCGATCGTCGTTTCCAGCGCGGCCCGGCGCCCGGCTTCGTCGCCGGTTCGTTCCGAAATCTCGGCCAATAGAAAATGCAATTCCGGCCGGTCGACCTGCGCCAGCGCCTGCGCCATCAAGGCTCGCGTGCCGGCGTCGGCTTCCGCGGGGGCCAGGGCCGCGGTCCAGGCCAGCGCAGTCGGCCGGCCGGGCTGGGTGCGCGTCAACCGGGCCAGGACCTCCCGCGCGCCTTCCCGATCCCCATCCAGGGTCAGGGCGTGCAGGACGAGGAGCATCAGCGTGGGGGACTCCCGAACGCGCAGCGCGGCATCGATCTCTTTCCAGGCCGCGGACTCGCGCAAGTTCTTCCATGGCGTGCCGTCGGGGCGGCGCGAGGTGGCCGCTCGCGCCGCCGCGCCCGGCGGCCAGCGAAATCCCGGTTGCGGCGGCCGGACTTCGGCGTCGGTCGTCCACAGCGCGAGCGCGCGCCAGAGCCACCGGGACGGGGCGTCGCGTTCGCCGGGCGGCGGAGTCGCGAGGTCGGCCCGAGCCTCCTCCAGGCGTCCGAGTTCGAGCCGATAGAGGACCCGCGCCAACCGCGGAGTGGGCTGGAAGCTCGCGGTCTCCACGGCTTCCCGGATGTGCCGCTCCGCCTCGGCATACGAACCTTCTTCCAGGTCGAGATCGGCCAAGGCCAGCGGGGCCTCCACCGCGTCCGGGTCGAGCTGGTTCGCCGCCTCGAACCTGGCCCGCGCCTCCACGCGACTTCCCGCCTCGGCCAGGATCCGCAGGCCTTCCCCGAAGGGGCGCGCCGCGCGGTCCCGGAGTTGCTGATAGCCCCAGACCACCCAAAGGAGTCCGAGGGCGGCGGCCAAAGGGGCCATGCAGGCGAGCGTGAGGAGGAGCGCGGCGCGCGGATCGCGTCGAGCCATCCGGACAAGGCGCGCACGCAAGGAGGTCGGTCGAGCGACGATCGCCTCGCCGCCGAGGAACCGCTCGAGATCCGACTTCAGTTCCCGGGCCGTCGGGTAGCGGCGGCGGGGATCCTTCTCCATGGCCTTGAGTACGATCGTCTCCAGGTCGCGGCTCAGCCGCGGATTCACGCTTCGGGGGGAGGGGGGATCCTCCCGCAGGACTTTGGCGCAGACTTCGTACGGCGTGGCGCCATCGAACGGCGGTGCGCCGACCAGCAGCTCGTACAGGACTGCGCCGAGGGAATAGACGTCGCTCCACGCGGCCATCTTCGAGGTCTCTCCGGCCGCCTGTTCGGGAGGCATGTAGGCGGGCGTCCCCATCACGGTCCCGGTGACCGTCAAGGCGGCCTTCGCGGAGTCCTGCTCGAGGACCTTGCCGAGTCCGAAGTCGGTGACCCGGACCTTGGGCATCACCTCCGCCTCCGCGGTGCCGGTCGCAGGGACGCGGCCTCCGGGCCACTCGAGGAGGATGTTGGACGGCTTGAGGTCGCGGTGAACGATTCCCTGGTCATGGGCGCAGGCGATCGCGCGCGCGACTTCGACGACGAGCCGGACCCCTTCGCGGATCTCCGGCCGGCGGAGATTCGTCCAGTCGGCCAGCGAGCAGCCGCGCACGAGATCCATCGTGAAGTAGGGCTGCCCCTCGACCTCCCCGACGTCGTAGACGCCGACGATCCCGGGATCGGAAAGTTGCGCGCAGATGCGCGCCTCGCGCAGGAAGCGCTCACGCTCTTCCTCCTGGATGGGCCCCCTCCCCCCCAGCACCTTGAGCGCTACGGATCGGCCCAGATGGGGATCGACCGCCTCGTACACGACTCCCATCCCGCCGCGCCCGAGTTCGCGTTGGAGTTGGTACCTCCCGAACGGTCGTGCAAGACCCGCGCCCGCCCCGGCCGGGCGGACCCGCGTCTGGGCGTTTCCCCCTTCCAGCACGGTCGGTTGCTCGGACTGCCGACCGCCGGATACGATTCCTCCGGGAGCGCTTCCCGCCCCGAGGCCCCCGGGAGAACCGCCCGCCTCCTCTCCGGAGAATCGGGTCGTCGCCGCGGAATCCGGCGCGGAGCCGTCGCGGGCGGTCCGAGGGCGCGGGAACCCGGTCGCGGCGGAGGGGTCCAAGAGGGTCGGAACCCCGTCCCCGGGATGCGAAAGTTCGGGGCGCCCGGTCGGGGGGAGTGTGGGCTTCGCGGCTGCGGCATCGGCGGGGCGCGGGCCGTCGGGTGCGGCCGGCGATCCCGGAGGGGAGCCCGGCGCGAAGTCCCCGGATTCGGAATCGGAAGGGCGATTGCCTGCCGGCGCGGGTTCCGGGGCGCGCGGGCCCACGGGTTCGCTCACGTGCGCCCCTTTCCCTTCCGTCCGGCTCGCGCGCTCGGACTGCGCCCCGGCGGGGCCTCCGGAGCGGGGGCGGATGCGCCGGCGTCCGTGGCGCGCGCGGACCCTTTCGCCTTCGGGGTGGGATTCGCGGGGGTCCCGGTCCGACGCTTCGCGAGATAGGCCGTCACCGCTGCCGTGTCCATGGTGTTCACGACATCCTCGGGGCGCATCCACGCCTTGCGGGCGATGCCGACTCCATAGCGCACGTCGTGGAGTCCCTCCACCGCGTGCGCGTCCGGGAAGATCCCGATCCGCAGCCCCTGCTCGCGGGCGAACCGGCCGTAGCGCCAGTCCAGGTCGAGCCGGAGCGGATGGGAATTGATCTCGATCGCCACGCCGAGCGCGGCCGCCGATTCGATCACCGCATGCATGTTCACCGGATACCCCTCGCGCTCGAGCAGCAGTCGCCCCGTGGGGTGGCCGAGAAACGTCACATGCGGATTCTCCATCGCGCGGATGATTCGCCGCGTCGCTTCCTCCTCCGTCATCTTGAACTTGCTGTGCACCGAGGCGACCACGAAGTCGAATTGCGCCAGGATCTCGTCTTCATAATCGAGGCTCCCGTCGGGAAGGATGTCCACCTCGCTTCCCTTGAAGATCCGGAAGTCTTTCAGGGAGGCCTGGAGGGAATCGATCTCCTCGTGTTGCCGTCGAATCTTGTCGCGGTCCAGTCCTCCCGCGTAGGCCGCGGAGCGACTGTGATCCGTGATGCCGAGGTACCGCCAGCCCTTGCGGCGGGCGCCATCGACCATTTCGGCGATCGTGTTCACCCCGTCGCTCCAGCGGGAATGAACGTGGAAGACGCCTTGCAGGTCGGACTCTTCCACGAGACGCGGAATCGCCCGGCGCTCCGCCGCCTCGATTTCCCCGGTGTCCTCGCGGAGTTCAGCCGGGATCTCCGCGAGTCCGAGGACGCGAAACAGCTCCGCCTCGTCCGCGCACGGAATCCGTTCCTCGTCCCGGAAAAGCCCATATTCGTTCAATTTCAAGCCCATCTTCCGCGCCCGCCCGCGGAGGGCCGTGTTGTGCTCCTTGGAGCCGGTGAAGTAATGGAGCGCGAACGGGTATTCCTCGTCGGTGACCGCGCGCAGGTCGGCTTGCATTCCCGATTTCAATACGACGCTGGAGCGCGTCGGGCCTTTGGAGAGTACGCGACCGACCAGGTCCAGACCCACGAAGTGATCCATCACGGCATCCGCATCCGCCGTGCTGACCACGAGGTCCAGGTCCCGGACGACCTCCTTGCGGCGTCGCAGGCTGCCGGCGGCGCACAATCGCTTCACGGCCGGGTGGCTTTCGAGGCGAGCGCGAATCCGTTCTCCCTCCTCCCAGGCCCGATGGAAGAGGTGTTTGCCCTGGCTCGAGCGCACTTGCTCGATGCCCTTGAGCAGGTTGTCCTGGGTCTTCTGGCCGAATCCGGCGTGGCCGACGAGCCGGTTCTCGTTGCAGGCCTTCTCCAGCGCATCGATCGAATCGACGCCGAGGTCCTTCCAGAGCGCCCGCGCCTTCTTCGGACCGAGTCCGGGAATCCGCAGCAGGTCCAGCACGCCGTCCGGGACCTGTTTCCTCAGGTCTTCGTGGAACGGCAGCCGCCCGGTCTGCACGAGTTGGGTGATTTTCTCGGCGATCGACTCGCCGATGCCCTTGACCTTGCGCAGGCGGTTCTCGGCGACGAGGACCGCGAGGTCCTCCTGCAGGCCCTCGAGCGCGCGCGCGGCGGATCGATAGGCGTTGCACTTGAACGGATTCTCGCCGTTGAGCTCGAGGATGGTGCCGATCTCCTCGAGGATCCGGGCGACCGGTTCGCGATCCATGCCGAATGCTCCACGCACTGACCTCGAATCTACCTCATGTGCCGGATCCCGAGAATGGAATTTGTGCCTGCGCCCCGCTCCGGTTCCCCGGACGCGAAAGCGCGAAACTCTACGGCGTGGGCGCGGGTGAAGGCGGAATCTCCCGGCCTGGGCAAGGGGGGACGGCGGGCGGCAAGGGTCGGAGCCTCCGGGAGACCACCGCCGGGAGGCGCCGGCAGCCGGCAGCAGTCGGAGACGAAGATCGGATCGGTCCGCCGGGCGTTGCCGAGGGTCGCGCGGGCGAACCCCCGCGGGTGGAAGAAAGCGATGGGTGATCCGGCGCGGCAGGGGCGCGGGGCGCGTTCAGCGCAGGTCGGTGTCCACCAGGCTCAGCCTCGCCAGGAAGGCGGCGCCATGGGATGACCACCACGCGCGCAGGCCGGTGGCGCGTTCCGCCGGGGCATCGACGATCACGGCCTCGATCACGCGCACCAGTCCGACCAGGCGAGGGCGCTCGGAGTCGGCGAAGGGGCGGGTGCGGAGATCGTCCAGCGTGCGCAGGAGCCAGCTCTGGCGAGGACGGGAGAGCGCACCGCGTGCATCGCGGCGGGCGCACAACTCCGCGAGGAAGACGGTGGCTTCGAAGTGGGTGGGATCCAGGTGGAGCGCCTCGTCGAGGATCTCGACCGGGTCCGTCTTCGTCCCAAGCGCGGGCGAGTTCCCCTCCGCGGGGTGCGAAAGACTCGGAAACCGCTGCTGAACCTCCAGGTCACCCAGTTCCACGGCGGAGAACAGCGTGGCGATCTCCACCAATTTGCTGGCCTTTTCCCGCTTCCAGGCGTGCAACTCGGGAGACGAGAGTGCCTTGGAGAGGTTGGGATCATCGCCGTAGGCCGCGCGCTCCACGGCCACCGGGACACTGAGAATGAAGGCAAGCGACAACAGGAGAAGGGCAGCGATGCAAAGAGTGACGACAGACGTGTGACGCGCGGACATCAGGGTCTCCCACCTTATCCAAATATGCGTTTGTCATTCTACGCCAGGGGGGGCGTGGAGTCAACCGAGAAGTGGCGGATGTATCCATTTAAATCAATACACAGTAAGGGTTTGAGATCTCTCCGCAAGCGGGCTCCAGATCTTCTCAATTTTTCTCCCAGGCAGCCGGGACAGTGTGGCGAATATTTTTACTCTGGGAAGGGCGCGGTTGGGGAATTTTCCCGACCCGTGACGGGACTCGCGATCGGGCCAGTTCGGCGGACCAGAATCGGCTTGAAGGACGATCCTGGGGGCTCCGGCGCAGTCCCGGCCGGTCGGTTTGCGCCTTCCTGGGAAAGGACGGGATCGGTTTGGATCTTCCGCTCGCGCGGCGTTTCGAGTAACGTTGTCGCGATGTCCGATTCGACTCGGGCCCGCACCCTCCGGGCCTCTCTCAAGGATGGTTGCGCCTACTCCCTGATGCAGGGATTCGGCGAGCGCAACATTCCTCCCTTCGCGACGTGGCTGAGCACCGGCGAAGCTGCATTCGGCCTGCTGGTCTCGCTCTCCGCCTTCGCGGGGGGCGTGTTTCAGGTGATCGGGGCGAATCTCGCCGACCATTCCGGTCGCAGGAAGAGCCTGTTCGTCGGGGGATCGATCGTCCAGGCGCTCTCCTGGGGCGGCGTGCTGCTGGCGATATACGCGCCGCCCCCTTGGAACGTGACGCTCCTGATCGCGGCGCAGGTGGTCTATCTCGGGGCATTGCACTTCACGATCCCCGCCTGGAGCAGCACGATGGGGGACGTGGTGCCCATGGATGTGCGGGGCCGGTACTTCGGGCTCCGCAATTTCTGGTGCGGCGGGGCCCAGTTGCTCAGCTTCACCGCGTCGGCCTGCCTGCTGGACCTGCTCAAGCCGCACGGGTTGGTTGCGCAGGGCTTCGTCTTCCTCTTCGCGGGGGCGCTCCTGTTCCGCCTGCAGTCGGTCTTCTACCTCACCGGGATGCACGAGCCGCCGTACGCGGTGCCGGAGTCGGAGCGATTCACGATGGCGCAATTCGTGCGCCGGGCGCCGCACGGCAACTTCGGCCGCTTCGTGGGCTACCTCACCGCGCTCCACTTCGGCATGGCCATGGCCGGGACGTTCATGGGGTACTTCATGCTGCGGGACCTGGGCTGGAGCTACACGGAGTTCATGGTGGCCTCCAACCTCCAGCTGCTGGGCCTGTTCGCGTCCCAGCCCGTCTGGGGGCGCCTGGCCGACCGACTTGGCAACAAGCGCATCCTCGCGGTGGGCGGAATGGGCATCGGCCTGATTCCCGTGTTCTGGCTGGTATCCCTCGAGCAGTCGTGGCTGTTCGGTGTTCAGCTCTTCGACGGCCTGGTCTGGGGGGCGTTCCAACTGGCGGCGCAGAACTACCTCTTCGACGTCGTTCGTCCGCCGAAGCGGGCGCGGTGCATGGCCTATGCCAATTTCTTTGCGGGCGCGGGCCTGTCCGCCGGGGCGCTGATCGGGGGATTCCTGTGGGCTCGACTTCCTGCCCATCCCGTGATTGCGGGCGTGACCTTCACCCACTCCTTCAGCGTCTTGCTCGCCCTATCCGCCGGGATGCGCCTGGGAGCCGGGCTCCTGCTGTTGCCGACGTTCACCGAAACCCGGGTGCGACCTCCCGAACCATTTCGGGACCTCCCCCGCGCGGCGTGAGCGCAGGGTCGACGGGTTGAACCGCCGGAGGAACTCGGCGGCCGCCGGGCCGATCCGATCAGAGACCCGCCGCCTGGACCGCCGCCTCCTCCAGGAAGCGGGCGGCCTCGCGCGGCCCCTGCAGGTCGGCCGGCGTCGCCGGGTCGATTCCTTCGAGCAGGCGCTCCAGCGCCCGCGCGCACTCGCTGATGCGCGGAAACCCGTAGGTCGCCCCGGATCCCGCGAGGCGATGGACGCGAAGACAGAGATCCCGCATCGCGTCCGCATCGAATTCACTATGTCCGACCCGGTCGAGGTCCAGGCGGATCGTGGCGGCCCGCGCGGGCAGGCTGCGGGCGTATTGCCGCCGGAGCGGGGCGAGGATCTCCTCTACTTCCGGCTCATGGGACATGACGCCGCTCCCAGATCTGGCGGAGGGTCGTGGCCAACGTCATGGGGTCGAACGGCTTGAACACGACATCGAGAGCACCCATCCGCTGGTAGGCGGCCACTTCATGCGACTGGACCTTGGCCGTCATGAAGACCACGGGGGTGGTCGCGGTCGACTCCTGTTTTCGCAACTCCTGCAAGGTTCGTGGACCGTCCATCCCCGGCATCATGACGTCGAGGATCGCGAGATCGGGTGCGAACTCCGCGGCGGCGCGGAGCGCCTCCGGACCGGAGGCGCACACCTGCACGACGAATCCGCCGACGACTTCCAGCGCCATGCGCGCAACTTCCTGGATGTCCGGATCGTCTTCCACGAGCAGGATGCGCCGGAGCGGCCCGAGGGTCATTCGCGTACCTCCCGGGAGGCCACGGCCCTCTCCTTCGCGGGAAAAGTTTCTTCCGGTACCCACGCGGGATCCCGGGTTTCCCGGGCCGTCTCGGGCAGCGCCGGGAGGTCGAACCAGAAACTCGTGCCCGGGAGCGACCCGGACTCGAAGCCGATCGATCCGCCCATCCGCTCGATCAACGACCGGGCGATCGCCAGCCCGAGCCCCGTGCCGCTCTTGTGCCGGCTGTCCGAGGTGTCCGCCTGCACGAACTTGTCGAACACGTGGGGACGGAACTCCTCCGGCACACCGGGGCCGAAGTCCGTCACCGTCACGCGCAGTCGTCCCGCGTTGGTGGCAAGCCGGATCTGCACCGCGGTCCCGGACGGGGAGAACTTGGCGGCATTCGACAGCAGGTTCGTCGCCACCTGGGCCAACCGGTCGGCATCCACCCAGACGCGCGCCTGCGGGAGACGTTCCACGATCTCGAATCGAACCCCCTGAAGCTCCGCCAGCGGCCGGTTCGTCTCCACCACCTGATCGATCAGCGGCTGGAGTTCGTGCGCAGCGAAGGAGAAGGCCAGGCGGCCCGACTCGATTCGCTCGGCATCCAGAATGTCGGAGATCAGCTTCACCAGTCGGGCCGAGTTCCGGTGGGCGATCTGCAGCATCGTGCGCATGGAGGCCGGCAGCTCCCCGGTCGCTCCGCCGGCGATCAATCCGAGCGCCCCGCGAATGGCCGTCAACGGCGTCCGCAGTTCGTGGGAAACCGTCGACAGGAAGTCCGCCTTCATCCGCTCGACGCGCTGCTGCTCGGTCCGGTCCCGGAAGATCCCCCGCGCGTACGCGGGACGGCCGTTGACGAAGCGGCCGTTCATCGTCCCTTCGAGCGGGATCCCGCGGCCGGTGCGGGCGACGAACGTCGCCTCCACCTTGTCCACGCGCTCTCCGGCCATCACCCGGCGCAGGGCGTCGAGAAACGAGGCGCGGGAATCGGGATGGAGCAGGTCCTTGACGTTCAGATTCTGGATCGCCGACTCCTGGAACCCCAGGGTCTCCAGCCATGCCCGGTTCACGAACAGGATCCGTCCATCCGGCGCGACGCTCTGGATCAAGTCGCTGGCGTTCTCGAACAGGTCCCGGTACCGCTCCTCGCTCTCCTGCAGAGCCTCGTCGGCGATGCGTCGCTCCAGGAACAGGCCGATCTGCCCCCCGAAGACGTCCATCAGATCCAGCAACGCCGTGTCGGGTGGGCGGATTTCCGGGCTGAAGAACTCCATGACGCCGAGAAACCGCTCCCCGACGCAGATCGGCACCCCAAAGGCCGCATGCAGTCCCACCTGATTCGCGACCGGACCGCGCGGGAAGTTCGTGTCCCGCGTGACGTCCGGGATCCAGGCGGACTGACGCGATGCCCAGACCCTGCCGGGCAGGCCGCGTCCCTTCGAAAACCGGGTTCGGCGGCTCAGGTCCTCGAATTCCCGATGCCGCGACCCGGCCGGATTCCAGACCTCCACGCAGCGGAGGGTCTGGTTCGATTCATCGAGGCTCCATAGGGCGCCGAGGGACCAGCCGAAAGTCTCCGATATCGTGCGGAGCACGCTCGTGCTGGTCTCCCGCGGGGATTGGGAGGCCACGAACGCCCGGCTGACCGCGAGCAGCGAGCGCAAGTGATCTTCCGTGCGCTGACGTTCCGCGATTTCCCGCCGAAGTTCGCCCGTGCGGATGGTCACGGTTCTTTCCGCCAGCGTGGCATGACGGAGGGCATTGGCCACGTACCCGACGAACAGGGCGGTGAACAGGATTCCGCCGAGCAGGACGGTGATCGAATACCAATGTTGCTGCGCCGCAAAGTACGCGGGTTTCGGGACGCAAAAGAGCGCCCATCTCCGCCGGGCGAAGGGGATGGAGCTGCTCCAGATGGACTCGCTGCGGACCTGGGCCTCGTCGAACGAATGGAGTCCGGGGGGGTCATCGCCGGATTCGATTCCCCGGGCGAGCAAAATCGTCCCGGCCGCCCCGTCCTCATCGAAGACGTAGGACACCATGTCGACGTCTGCGGTCTCCCGCCAGGCGAGTCCGGCCAGGTCCCGGAACCGGAAGGAGGCCGCGACCACGCCCTCCAGGTGCTGGATTCGCTGCGCCAGCGTGTCGACCGGACGGTGTTTCGTGTAAATGGCCAGGAATGCGATCACCCCGTCCCCGCCGGCGGCCTTGTGGTTCGTCGAGAGCAACGCCATTCGCGCGGTCGCCGTCGCCTGACCGGTGGCGACCGCCTCGTCGAGGGTCTCCCGGACCGCCGGGATGCTGGCGAGGTCGAATCCGAGGAGGCGATCTTCCCATCCTCCCGGCTCCGAGTAGAGGATCGGGAAGTAGTTCTCCGCATTCGCGCGGGTCACGCTGCGACCTGCGGGGTCGAGCCCGGAAATCTGATAGCCGGCCAGGCCGGTCCGGCGGGCGGACTCTACGAATGCCTCCCGATCCCGGTGCCGGACCCGCGGGACCCACCACAATGCGTGAATCTGGGGGTGCCGGACGAAGGCATCGTGGACGAAGGCGGAGAATTCGCCGCGCTCCACCTCCTGGCTTGCGTCGAACAACCCGCGGATGGAATGAAGCGTGGACAGGCCCGCGTCGAGGGTGCGGGCGAGCGACTCGGCGCGATCCTCGGCCTTGAGCGAGAACTCGGCGTCGCGATGGACCGCTTCCCACTCGTAGGCCATCCAGTAGAGGATCGCCGTGAACCCGGCCCCGACGATCAGGGCCAGCGCAATGGCGAAGAAGCCCCTGTTGAGCAGCCTGTGGCGCATTCGCGGCTCCGCGATGCGAAGGGACGGTGGACCCCCATCTGTTCATCGTAAGGCGGGATGGTTCCGAAAGCAATCCTGCCCGGGTTGCAATCCGTGCGCCGCGCGGATACGCTGAATCCCGCGGATGGTTCGCCCCTCCGGGACCGGCCGCCCGGCGACGCCGGGGTGACGGGGGCCGCCCGGCTTTCCGCCCGCCGAAAGCCAGGACAGGAGGTTTCATGCCCTCACGCGCCTGCCCGGTCCGCCGGTCCCGGGCCCTTCGGATCGTGGCGTGGATCGTCGCCGCCCTCGCCCTGCTTCCCCTGGCCGGACCTCCGCGTCACGCCGACGCAGAGGCGGCCGAACCCCTCGTGCGCTTCACGTTCGATCGGGGACAGGATTCCTGGGTCGAGATGACCGGCAGCGATGTTCTCGTCGATTTCGATCGGGGACGGGGGATTCCCAAGGAAGGGATCGGCTGTCTGCGCTTCACCTTCCGGCGGAGCGACGGGGAAACACCGCGCGGCGTCTCCTCCCCGCCGCTGCAGCTCGGAAAGAAACACGACGGTCCGGTTCTCTTCCGATTCTGGATCCGTAGCGACCTCGTGCGCTCCTTCGTCCTCGAAGCGCGCAATCAGAAGGAGGAGAGCTACTCGGCCGGGTTTCAGATCCCGGTGGGGTCGTGGACCTCGGTCACCTTCTCGTCCGATGCCCTCGCCGGAGCGAAGGGGGACGGCCTCGATCCGCGCACCCTGCGGGACGTGTCGATCTGGTGCTGGGGTCCCCCCAAGGTCAAGGAGGTCGTCGTCTGGATCGACGATTTCCGGATCGAGGCCCTCTCGGGTACGGAAGAACCCGGCCCCCGCGGGGGCAGCGACGCGACCCTGGAAGCGGTATCTCCCCACCCGCAGTTCGGGGCCGCTCTCGACTACGCGACCCTTCTGGCCGCGGTGGAAGACGACGGCGGGGTGGCCGACCTGAACGCAGCGGTGCAGCGCGCGACGCGACTCGGATTCGGACTGATGCAGACGCCCAAGGCGGCGTGGTCCGACCTCGAGCTGTCCCGGACCGTCTTCGCCTGGCGCTCCCTCGACCTGCTGGCCGACGCTGCACGGGCCGCCGGGATCGGGATCGTCGCCTCGCTGGGCACGATTCTGGACCCGTCGCGGGAAGATCCGGTCTGCAACCCCGTGGATCTCCAGGCGCGGGATTTCCAGGACCTGTGGCCGCGCTATCAGCGTTTCCTCGACCTCTATTTCGAACGGTACGGCGACGTGATCCGGATGGCCGTGCTGCGCACCGAGCGATGCGCGCCGTACTTCGAAAGCAACCCGCAGCGCCTGCGCTCCTACCGGGAGTTCCTGCAGTCGGCCGCAGCGCACTGGAAGAAAATCGCCCCCGGTGTGCCGTTGTCCCTGGGAGTCGACTTCCTCGATTCGCCGAAGCTGGTGCACCTGCTGGCGGAGGGTGTGGATCGTCTCGCCGTGGGGTTCGATCCGTCCGCCACCCACGTTCACCCCCGCTACCTGAGGGAGGAGGTGGTGAAGCTCCTCGCGCTCTGCGCGGGGCGGAAAGTGGCGCTCATGGAAACCGGCTTCCCCAGCTCGCAGATGGTCGACTCGAGCGAGGAACGACAGGCGCAATTCGTCCGGGAGCTGTTCGATGCGTTGCAGCTGTCCCGTACGACCCTCGAGTGGATCACCTGGTGGTCGCTGCGGGACGACGAGCCGTCCCTCTGGACCGGGGATCGGCGCGCGATTCGCACCCCCGGAGCGACGGCGCATTGGCTGCGCGGGCGCGCGAGTTGCGGTCTGCTGCGCCGCGACTTCAGCGCCAAGCCGGCGGCGGCGGCCTGGGTCCAGATCGTGAAGACCCTGAGACGCTGACGCCCCCGGGGGGGCGGATTCCCGTTCCATCCGGCGGACCCGCCGCTATAATGTCCCTCCCGATTTTGCCGCCCGGTTCGAACCCCGGGACCGGCGGCCGGTATTCATCCGTGGCGAAGAGCGTCGGGCGGAGGGAGGGTCTTCGTCCCCCGTGACGCGTCCTTCCCGCACGCAGGAGAATCGATCGTGGCGGACTCCCAGAAACTGGTCAAGGCCGACAACGTCTCCGACTGGTATCTCTCCGTCGTCCAGCGCGCGCAACTTGCCGATTACGCCCCGGTGAAGGGGTGCATGGTCATCCGGCCGTACGGCTACGCGATCTGGGAGCACATCCAGCGCGCCCTCGACCCGCACATCAAGTCGGCCGGTGTGCAGGCCGCCTACTTTCCGATGTTCATTCCGCAGAGTTTCTTCGCGCGCGAAAAGGAGTTCGCCGAGGGATTCAGCCCGGAATGCGCCGTCGTCACCCACGGGGGCGGGGAGGTGCTCGAGGAACCGCTCTACGTGCGCCCGACGTCCGAAACCATCATGTACTACATGTTCGCCAAGTGGGTGCAATCCTGGCGCGACCTGCCGATCAAGGTGAATCAATGGTGCAACGTCGTGCGCTGGGAGAAACGCACCTTCCCGTTCCTCCGCACCCTGGAGTTCCTTTGGCAGGAAGGGCATACCGCCCATGCCGCCAAGGAGGAATGCGAGGCCGAAGTCATGCGCGCCCTGCGCATGTACGAGAACTTCTTCGTCAACGACGCCGCGATCCCGGTGACGGTTGGACGAAAGTCGGACGGCGAAAAATTCGCGGGGGCGGTCTATACGACGACCTGCGAGGCCCTGATGCCGGATGGGAAGGCGCTCCAGTCGGCGACCAGCCACATGCTCGGACAGAATTTCTCCCGCAAGGAGGCGTTCAATATCACCTTCCAGGACGCGGCGCAAAAGGAGGCGTTCGCCTGGCAGACGTCCTGGGGCATGTCCACGCGCGTCGTCGGCGGCCTGATCATGACCCACGGGGATGACGCCGGCCTCGTGCTGCCGCCGCGCGTGGCGCCGATCCAGGTGATCATCATCCCGATCGGCAAGACCGCGGAAGAACGGACGTTGGTGATGGAGAAGATCAACGTCCTGACCCAGCGTTTGACCGCCGCCGGCGTGCGGGTGGAGGCGGACGCCCGGGACGAATACACTCCGGGTTGGAAGTTCAACGAGTGGGAGATGCGGGGCGTCCCGATTCGCATCGAGGTGGGGCCGAAGGACGTCCAGAAGAACCAGGCCGTCGTCGCCCGGCGCGACGTGAAGGGGAAAGAGTTCCTCGCCTTCGACGCGGTTGCGGATCGGGTCCAGGCTCTGCTCGCCGAGGTGCAGCAGGCGTTGTACCAGCGCGCCCTCGCGTTTCGCGATTCCCACTCCTACGAGATCAAGACCTTTGCGGAGTTCTCGGCGCTCGTGGAGAACGACCGGCAGCGCGGCCTGCTCTGGGCGCCGTGGTGCGGGAAGCGGGAGTGCGAAGCGAAGGTCAAGGAGCAGACGAAGGCCACCAGCCGGTGCATTCCGCTCGACGACGCGGGCGGGCACGGGCCGTGTTTCGTGTGCGGCGGCGCCAGCGTCTCGAAGCCGGTGTGGGCCCGCGCCTACTAGTGGGGCTTCAACCTTGATTTCCCAGGTTGGTCCGGTCGCTTTTCGCGCCG
>CAZWCX010000091.1:0-29988 GCA_964632945.1 uncultured Planctomycetia bacterium
CGGCGGTACTCGTACTTCTCGACCGCCTTCATCAGGCCGGTGTTCCCCTCCTGGATCAGGTCGAGGAACGACAGCCCGCGATTGCGGTACTTCTTGGCGATGGAAACCACCAGGCGGAGGTTGCCGCTCGACAGCTTGCGCTTGGCCTTCTCGTATTCCTGGTAGCGCTCCTCGATCTCCTTGACGCGCTGACGGAGCCGACTGGGCTCCTCGCAGCACATCATCTTCAGCTCGCCCAATTCCTTGCGCAGCTCCTCGGTGCGCGCCTTGTTGAGCCGGTTGCGCTTGGCGTTGCCGAGTTCCCGCTGGATCTCGACCATCCGGTTCGAGATGCTCTTGAGCCGCTCCATCATGGGGCGGATCTTCTTGGTCTGGATATTCAGCTCTTCGAGCAGGATGACCGACTTGCGCTGCCGGTTCTTCATCCGCTTCTTGATCCGCGAGCGGTCCTCGGCGGAGGTGCGGGTGCGCAGGAGCTTCGTGTAGTCGTCCCGGTTGTGCTTGAGGAGCCGCTTGAGCGTCTCGATGTACTCGGGCAGTCGCCCGAGGATGTCCGCCTTGGTCACTTCGATGGCGGAGTCGGCCTTGAGCGTGCGGTCGAAGGCGAGTTCGCCCGTGCGCACGTCCTCGAGGATCTGGATCGCCTCGCTGATCGCGACGGGCGACTCCAGCACCTTTTTGCGGAAGCGCTTGCGCGTGAGCTCGATCTTCTTGGCCAGCATGATCTCCTCTTCGCGGGACAGGAGAGGGATCTCTCCCATCTGCGTGAGGTACATGCGGACCGGGTCGTCGATTTTCTCGGTCGGCCCCTTGGTGCGGGACTCGTCCGGCGGCTCCTCCTCGTCGAAGGACTCGACTTCCCCCTCGGGACCCTCGGCGGGCTCGCGTTCTTCGACGTCGGATTCGTCCATGAGGTCGATGCCGAGTTCGTCGAGCATCGTGAGCACGGAGTCGATCTTGTCCTGCGACGCCTGATCGTCGGGAAGGACGCGGTTGAGCTCCTCGAAAGTGATGAAGCCCTTTTTCTTGCCCTCCTCGATGAGTCCGCGGATGTCGCCCTCGACCTTGTCGACGGAGCGTTCATCCTTGGCCGGGGCGGCGGCCTCCGCGGCGGCCGCGGCGGCGGCCTGTTCGCGCTCGACCTCGACCGGATCGGGCGGAGGAGACTTCTTCTTCCGCTCGTCGGTGTCGCGGTCCTTGTCCCGTTCGGTCTTGTTGCGTTGGCTCACGTGCCTCTCCCCAAGCGGGTGTGAATCATTTCTTCGTTCGGGCCTGGCGCTCCTGGTCGCGCTTGCGCAGCGTCTCCTCGAGGCGCCGCAGGCTTTCCTCGTCGTTGCGAACCTCCCGGCGGACCGCGCGCGCCTCCGCTTCGCGGCGCCACAGGGTGATGGTCTTGAGCACGCCCTCCAGACGGGCCTCGTGGTGTCCCTTCCCTTCCCCCTCCGCGATCACGCCGGCCAGGCGATCGGCCAGGGCCGGGTCGCCGAGTGAACCGAGAAACCCGGCGATGTTCAATTCTCCGTGCTGGTCCCAGTGCGCGAACAGCGCCTCCGCGACCTTTCGGCTCCCCTCCGTCGGCCAGTCCGCCGGCGGCAGTGCCTCCCGCACGCGCGGGATCAGCGCCGGCGCCGACAGCACGATATCGAGCAACTCCCGCGCGGTCTCGCGACGTCCCGGCTCGCTCGCCGCGGGCAGCCAGGCGGGCGAATCCGGCCCGGTTCGCGCCGGCGCCGGACCCGCCGGAACTTGGGCCCCCGCCGCCGCCACCGGTCGCAGCGCATGACGGGAGGCCTGCTCCCGCAGCGTGGCCAGGCGTTTCTCCAGGAGCGCGGACGTCACGTCGAGTTCCCGCGCGAGCAATTCCACCTGCAGCCGCCGCTTCACTTCATTCGGCGTGAGGGCGAGCGATTCCAGCACGTGGTCGATCGCCTTCGCCTTGCCCTCCACCGAGGTGCAATCCCAACGCTTCCGCACCAGCGTCAGGCGGTAGGCGAACAAGTCCACCGCCGCCGACAGCACGCCCCGGAAAACCTCCGGACCGCGTTGATTCAGGCAGTCGCAGGGATCGAGCCCCGCCGGCAGCGTCGCCACGCGGAACTCGAGATCTTCCTCCAGAAAAATGTCCAGACTGCGCTCGGAGGCCTTCTCCCCCGCGGAGTCGCCGTCATACACGGCGACGACCCGCTCGGCGAAGCGGCGAATCAGCCGCACATGATCCCGGGTCAGCGCCGTCCCCAGCGTCGCCACCGCGGCGGTGAAGCCGAACTGGTGCGCCAGGATGACGTCCGTGTACCCCTCCATGATCGCGAGCGACCCTTCCTTGACGGCCGCATCGCGGGCAAAGTTCAGTCCGTACAGAAGCCGGCCCTTGCTGAACAGCACCGTCTCCGACGTGTTGATGTATTTGGCCTGCTCCTTGGAGGTCGAACCCGGCAGGATCCTTCCGCCGAATCCGACCACCCGGTCGCGCACGTCCAGGATCGGGAACATCACCCGGCCGCGAAACCGGTCGTACTGGCTCCCCTTCTCCTTGTTCGACGAAACCAGACCCGCTTCCAAGAGGAGCGCGTCCGGAACCCCCTGCTTGCGCGCGCGTTGCAGCAGGAAGTCCCACTGCTCGGGGGCAAACCCGAGTCGGAAGGCCGCCGTCGATTCCGGGGTGATCCCTCTCCCCGCCACATACTCGCGCACCCGCGCCGCGTCCGGCGACACGAGCAGATGCTTGTGATAGACGTCTGCCGCCCACTTCAGGACCTGATACAGATCGTCCCGGTCCCGTTGGGACTCGCGACGATACCCCGGCTCCGGTTCGACGGCGATCCCGTAACGCCGGGCCAGCATGCGGACGACTTCGGGAAACGTCGCCCGCTCATGCTCCATCACGAAGCGGAAAACGTTGCCGCCCTTCTGGCACCCGAAGCAGTAAAAGAACTGCTTCGCGGGCGAGACGCTGAAGGAGGGGGTCTTTTCCTCGTGAAAGGGACAAAGGCCGGTGTACTGCGATCCAGCCTGTTTCAGCGCAACGACTTCCGAGACGATTTCGACCAGATCCGCCGCGCGCAGGACTTCCTGGATCTTGTCTTCGGGAATCAAGTAGCCCACCTCGGCTACGCACCGCAGTGCGTTGTCGACGAGAAATCGTAATATTATACAGCGGAAAACGAGTTTGTCAAGGGCTCACAAAGATTTTTCAGTCGTGAGAATGACACAACCGCCAGAAAGATAACCCCTTATCGATTAAATGCAGGGGTCCGCAGGAGGCAGAAATCTTGTCAAGCCCCCCACGTCCTTCCTTCCCCAACCTCCGGGGCGGCGAATTCATTCGCTCCCGGTGAAAAAAACCGGCCCGAATCCCCAGGACCGTTCCGGCCCGACCGCCGGAGGATTCGATCGGGCGGCAGCCGGGCCTCATCGCGGGCCAACGGGGCTACGCGATTCCGCTTCCGCCGGTCCCGCCGGCCAGGGTCGCGAACTCGTCCGCCGTGAGTTCTTCGGCGCGAGCGTCCGCGCGCTTGCCGAGGGCGACGAGGCGGCGTACCACTTCCTGCTCCGGCACGGCGGGCGAGACGGAGGATGCCACGTTGCGGGCGAGCGCCTTGCGCCGGTGGGCGAAGGCCGCCCGGATCCAGGCGACCAGGCGGCGATGCTCTTCCCGCGGACGTCGGTCCGCGCGCGGCCGGAGGCGCGCGACCGCCGAGGTGACTCGGGGGGCCGGCCAGAACACGTTGCGCGGCACGGTGCGGACCAGCGTCACGTCGGCGAGCGCCTGGAGGTGAGCGGAGACCGCCCCGTACCGCTCCTGGCCGGGGCGCGCGGCCCACCGTTCGGCGACCTCCTTCTGCACGGTCACGAGGGCGTCGCCGAGCGGCAGGCCGGACTCGAACAGGTTGAGGACGACGGGGGTGGCGATGGAGTACGGAAGGTTGCTGATCAGGCGCACCGGACCGTGCCCGGCGGCCAACCGATCGAAGATGAGCGGATGGAGCCGATTCTTGCCTTCCAGGGCATCGCCGACGATCCACTCGACGTTGCCGGCGCCGGCGGCCTCCGCGCGGCCGATTTCCGCCAGGCGGGCATCGAGTTCGACGGCGAGCACGAAAGACGCGGCGCGCGCCAGCAGCGGCGTGAGGACGCCCGGTCCGGGACCGATTTCGAGGACGCGATCCGTGGGCTGGAGATTCGCCTCGCGGATGAGGAATTGCACGAAGTTCGCATCGATCATGAAATTCTGGCCCATCCCCCGGGAGGGCCGGAAGTCGATGGCCTCGAGGCGGGCGCGGAGGCGGGAAGCGGTCCACATGCGCGGTCGGTGGTTCCTCGGTGGGTGGGACGGGCCGGGACCTGCGGGCGGCAGGACCGGGAGTGGTGCCGGCTAGCGGGCGCCGCCGGCGATCATGACGGTTTCGAATACTTCCTGAGTCTCGCGGCCGCGGAACTTCCATTTCACCACGATCTTGACGGCATACGACGGGAGGACTCCGCCCAGGTCCTGCGTTTCGACGTCGTACGTATACCCGGGAAACTCGGGAAAAGTCTGCGCGGTGACGGCGCCGGCCTGGCCCGCGGTGAACCGGGCCTGGACCTCGGCGCGCGCCCGTTGCGCGATCAGGCCGACGGTCGACTGGTCGGTGGCGCGCCGGTGGGTGGTCGTGGCGATGCCGAAGAGGGAGAAGATCCCGGCGAGCCCGATGGCCAGGACCGCCAGGGCCATGAGGATCTCGACCAGGCTGAATCCGCTCCGGGGATCGAGTTTCCGCGGCATCGCTAGGATCCCTTCCCTTTCTTTTTTCCGCCGGCGTCCGGAAGCGTGCCGGCCCTCGGCGGGCGGTGATTGCGCACGGAAAAGGTGGCCAGAAACGATTCCCCCCAGAGCACGCGGGCTTCTTTCTTGTGCGCTTGCGGCTTGGTTTCGCGCGCCCCGCGCTTGTCGACCACGATCCGGCTGCGCGAGATCTCCTTGTACGAGATCCACTCGTCGCCGATGCGCACATGCCCCGGCGCATCGGGGAAGCCCAGGGTGGAATCCACTTCGATCGTCGTGGCCGCGGTATCCAGGTCGGCCCGGAGACTGGCCCAGGTTTTCTTGCGCGTGTCGGGCTGGATGTCCAGTTCGACCTGGACCAGGGCCGGCAGGACGTCGGGCGGAGGGGTGAGGCGGGAGGATCGGTCCAGGTAGAACGTGAATTCGGGCAGGATCCGCCGCGTGGAATCCCACAGGACTTCGGGGCCCCCGGACGCGCCGTCCCGCGCGGGGGGCTTGGCGGTGTCCCAGGTCGACGTGGTGTGGCACCAGAAGCGGTAGCGCAGGTAGAGCACGCCCGACGCCACGACCGCCCCGCCCGCCTGCGCGAGTTCCGCTTCCGAGGCGAAAGGCACGTCGGGAAACGGCGTCTCGCCCTGGGCCGGGGTATCGAGGAAGACCCGCCACAGGCGTTCGCCCCCCTCGGGAGAGGGGTGGAGGACGAACGCGACGTCGGAGAAGGTGCGCAATTCGTCGGTCCACGCGCTGTAGTCCACCAGGGGGGGGCCGTCCCCTTCCTCGTCTTTCCCGGATCCGGCCCCCTTGGAGGTCTTGGGATCGTCCGCGGGCGGGCGGCCATTGGCTTCCGAGTCTCCTCCCGCCGGAGGGGCGGAGAGGACGACGACGCCGGCGCGGCTCAAGCGCAGACGCTGGCGGCCCTGGGGGTCGAAGTCGCAGAACAGGCCCGGACGGGCCGGGGAACCCGGCGCGGTGGCGGCGGCCGGGTCGACGACGATGTTGACCGGGCGCTCCGTCAGCGCCGGCGGACGCGAGTCCATGTCGCAGAACGCGCGCGGAATCTCGCGGGCGAACTCCCCCATCACGACCTGGGCCCGTTCGACCACATCCCGGCGGGTTTCGCCGCGGTCCCACATGTCGAGCCCCGACTTCAGGATCCCCACGAGCAGGGTCCCGATGAGGGCGAGGATGCCGACGCTGACGAGCAGCTCGGTGAGCGTGTATCCGCGGGAGCGCGCGCGCGACGAGGGTCCGCGCATTCCCGGAGGCTCGATCATGGCCGGATCCTATCGGGTCTCGTAGTAGCGGGTCACGGTCGGCTGTTCGTACTCCACGCGCACCGACTGCAGCCGCGGCGTCTTCTTCCAGGCCGCCTCGTTCAGGTCGTTGAAGACGAAGGAGTCCTTGCCGAAGGTGAAGACGAAGCGGAGTTCGATCTGGTCGCCGACGACCTCGAGGGCGTTCGGCGCTTTCTCGTCGGTGAACTGGTAGAGACCCCCGGCGCGATTGGTCGGTTCGGCGTCCCAGGCCGGGGCGCCGTCGATGCGCACCAGGACCTTTACGCCGAGCCGGCGGTCCGGGACATCGGCCGTCCACGTGACGCGCTTCCAGGTTGCGCCGGTGGCCCGGCGGGTGATCGTGTAGTGGGACATGGAATCGTCCCATGCGAGGTCGCGGTGCCGGTCGTGGTAGCGGAACGGCAGCGCATAGACGAGCGTGTCGCGACCATGGCTTGCCGCGCGGGTGCCGAACGCGCCACGGTAGATCCCCTCGTCCGACTCGCCCCGGCGGGGCATCGTCAGGCGGCCGGGTTGCGCGTTCACGGTCCCGATCAACTCGTCGTCGATGAGGACGTACCCATCCGCGGGGATCCCGTTGACCGGGGGGATCGATCCGGCGCCGGAATTCCCGTTGCGGTCGTTCTTTACGGTGAAGTCGGAATCGGTCGTGCCGACCGCCTTGTCGAGGGCGATCACGGCCATTCCCGGGTGCTTGTGGATGGCGTCGAGGAGGCGATGGGCGGCGGCCTGGGTGCCGAGATAGCCGCGCGTGCACTCCTGGAGTTCGATCAGCCGCAGGGCCAGCGACTGTTGCGGGTCGGCGGGATTCGGGACCACCGTCTCCGACGTGGTGCGGGCGTTCGCGTAGCCGATCAATTCGCTGCCGATGACGACGGCGCCGCCGTTCTGCGAGAAGTCGGTGAAGTTGGCGTCGGCGATTTCCAGAACGGCGACCGTGCGCGCGCCTGCGGCCGCGTCGGCGGCCAGCACGGAAGACGAGAGGGACCCGGTGAAGAACTTGAGCTCGTCCAGGCGTCCCTGCATCCGCTGGCCGCCCCGCGCGGAGACCGGGCTCCCCTCCCCGATGAGTACCGAACCGGTCGCGTGCGAGACGAGCTCGCCGGAGGGGAACTTCAGCAGGCGGGCCGCCCCCCCGGCGTCGGAGATGTACTCCCGCGAGGTGACCTTGTCCAGGGCGACCAGGTTGGCGGGCACGCCCCCGAGCCGGACGGCGCGGCCGTTGCGGACGGTGGCGAGTTCCTTGGTGACGTGGTCGGAGGCGACGATCGTGACGGTGTCGTTCTTGCCGACGAGGCCGAAATCGTACCGCACGTTGACCGTCCCGTACTCGCCGGGCGGTCCGGGATTGCCGTCCTCGTTGCGGATCTGCAGGCCGTACTGGACCGCAAACACGGGGAGCACGGGCGTCGAAGCGGTGTGGGCCGCGGTGAGGGTTTCGAAGATTGCGCGCCCGGGGATGCCGATGCCCAGGTTCGCCGGCCCGAGGGGGCGGTCGCCGTACGCGATCCAAGCCGCCTGGTTCTGGCCGATGGGAATACGCAGGCCCGTCCAGTACCGCCCGCCGCGGGTGTCGGTGAAGGGCCGGCCGACCCACCATTCGTCGTCGACCTGGATCAGCGCCACGCCGTTGTTCGCGGTGTAGCCGGCGTGGTCGTCCACTTCCAACGAGAACAGGTGCACCTGGGCGCCGTTCTGGAACGCTTGCGCGGTGGTCGCCATGTCCAGGATCGTCTGGCCTCGGCCGTTCTGGACCACGAAGGCGTTGGGGACCTTGGAGTCGTAGAAGACCAGTTCGGCCACCGGGGTTCCGCCGCCGGCGTTGCCGACCACGAGCAGGTATCCCTGTTCGGGAAAATCGGCAGTGGCGTCCGCGGCGCCACTCGGGCTGCGCACGGGAATGAACGGATCGGCCGCTTGAATTCCTCCCCCCGGCCGTGGATTGGCCGGGTTGAAGAGTTCCGCGGAGGTTGCGACGCCGAGGTCGCGCGACAGGCGGCCGCGCACCACGGGAATCCGGTCCCACGCCAGGTTGAGCGGCGCCGGCAGCGCGATCGTGACGTTGGCAAGCGGGTTCGAGTATCCCAGCGGGTGCACCACGGTCCCCGCCGGATGCGGCAGGGGGGTCGTCCCGCGCGCGCCCCGCACGCAATTCTGCAGGCCGCCGGAGACGCCGTCGTACTCCACGATCTCCGGACCGATCTGCACCGCCCCCTTGGGCGCGAACGTCCCGCTGCAGGCGATGGTCGTGTCCGCATTGTTGATCGCGCCCGCCAGCGTGCCGTCGAGACGCTGTCCATTGCGGTCGTAGTATCCGAACGTCCCCACCGGGCGGCCGTCGAGCATCAAGCCCATCTGCCCGTGCCGGGAGGTTCGCCAGGAGGCCGACACATGTCGCCACTCCCCCTTGCGCAGCGTGGCCTGGGCCCGCACTTCGGCGCTGTTCCCCTCCAGGCCGCCGTCGCGACATCCGACCGAGAGCTGACCCGGATCGTAGCGGACCCAGAGGTGGTTTTCGAGATCCTTGAAGGCCAGATCGAGGAAGTAGACGGTGCCGGCGACCGACTCCGGCTGCGCCCACATCTCCACTCCTCCGGGCGGAATCGACCATCCGACCGGCAGGACCGGCATGGTCGCGCCCCCGACGGGGATCACCGTCCCGGAAGGAATCCTCGGCGGCGGGACCACGGCCCCCAGCGAGTCCGTGAGGGCATAGGCGAGGCCTTGGCGGCCGCCCAGGAGCGTTCCTTCGTGGAACTGCGGGAAATGGTCGGCCTGCTTCACGCGCATGTCGCTGGCGGCGTGCAGACGCACGTCCCCGTCGTCGGCCCCCACCCCGGTGTCGGCCTCCTGGCCGGCGAAGGTCGGGTTGGGCCACGTCACGACGCCGTTCCCGAACGGCGAGGTCAATCCCCCCACTCCGTTCAGGTTCGCCCGCACCTTGGCGCGGATCGTCCAGCCGCACTCGTACGGGAGATGGTCGTCGAAGTCTCGCTGCGAGGCGAGCGACCAGAGCAGGGTCCCGCGCGGCGCCGTTTCGACCACCTCATAGAACGCGTGGCGCGCGACCTGGTTGGCGGCCCCGCTGTTGCGCACGCCCACCGCTTCGATGCCGTAGACGTCGTACGAACGAAAACAGATCGGCATCGTCCCGGTCCCCATCAACTTCCGGTGGTTGGGGTTCAGGGCGTTCAGCAGGATCGTGCGCACCATTTTCCCGTTTACCAGATCCTTTTCCCGCGCGGAGCCGAGAATGGTGAGGAAATCCCCCATCCCGGTGAGCGGCTTGGCGAGCATCTGTTCGAGGATGAACTCGCTCGCCTTTTGGGTCACCTTCTCGGGTTCCTTCTTGGGATCGTCCTCGCTCCACGCGAGGCCGTCGAAGAGCGCGAACAGCACTTCTCGCGGCGCCGTGTTGACGTTTACCGGATGGCGCGCCATCGCCTCCATCACGGCGTTTTCCAGCTTGAAGGAGTCGGGCAGGACGGCGTCCAGGGTCACGAGCGTGCCGCTGTTCTCCACCACGGAACCGAAGACGACCTGGGTGCCGTTGGAGACGCGGACCCGCGTGCCGGCGCCGAACCAGGAGGCGTCGTCCACCAACAGATCGCTGGTCTGGGTGTCCTTCGCGCCCTTCACGCTGAGCGCCATCGAACGCACGCGCGCGGGCGTGATCCACTCGGCATCGCGGCCCGAATGAGTCGTGAACAGGTCCCGCGGATTCGCGAACCGTCCGCCCACCAGCGCGCGCACGCGGGCGGCGAGCGCGGCGGGGGCGGTGCGGAGGTTGAGCTTCCCCTGTTCGTCCTGGACGGTCAGCCCGAGGAGGGTTCCGCGCGGGGAGTCGACGGTGAGGGCCTTGCGCAGGAGCGGGTCGTCGAGACCGACGGAGACCTCGTTGAGTCCGTCGGAAGCCGGCGTGTTCCATGGCGCGACGGCGCTGCGGTCGGCCTCCGCCGCCGGGTGCCCGGAAGCGAGAACCGCGACCGCGTAATTCCGGGCGGCCTCGGCCCCATAGGCCGCATGCTCCTGATCCACGGAAGCGCGGGTGGTCTTCTCGTGGAACATCATCGAGACGGCAAAGGGGGTGGCGACCACGAGCAGGGCCGCCAGCACGACCATGACGAGGACCAGCGCCATGCCGCGGCGCCGGGGAGCGGGGAAGGCAGGGATTGGCATGGGCGTCCGGGGAGAAACAGGGCGCGCACCCATGGCTTTTCCTAACACAGGGGACCGGTCCCAGGCAACGGAATTGTCCGGCGGCCGGCGTCTATTCGATGTTGCCCAGGACCCCCACGCGGATGGTCTGGGTTTCCTCGCCGGACTTCAGGAGGATCTCGGCGGGTTGCCCGAGTCGGCCGGTGGCGTCGAATCGAAGGGTCTGGGAGTCGCCCAGGAAGGTCACCTTGTCGGGCAACTTGTACCGCTCCCCTTCCACCAGCGCGCTGACCCGGACCTCGTCGAGCGCGCCGAACATGGGCTCCTCGTCCGAGCTGAGGGTAAGTCGGGCGCTGCTGCGCGGCAATTCGTCCATGTCCTCGGTCGCGGTCGCCCCCGCCGGTTGGTCGTTCACGAAGAGCAGAAACGTGCGCGTTCGTTTGGCCGGAGGGGCCGAGGGGGCACTCTCGTCGTCGTCCTCGAAACCCTTCTTCGGCGGCGGATTCCCCTTCTTGGTCCCGGAGGCGTCCGTTTCTTCCTCGCCCTCGGCCGGCGGCACCGGCAGCGGAGGCAACGGCGTGGTGAGGATCGCCTCCACGTAGAACCACTTCTTGAACGGCACCACCTCGGGGGCCGTGGAGATGCGCAGTTCCCCGACGTACGCCTCGAGATATCCTTCGCGCGTGATCCGGAGGCCGTAGTCGTCTCCCTTGGCCAGCAGGATCATGGGGCTGTGTTCCTCGAGGAACGCCCAGCATTCGAGCACGAGTCCCTGTTCGGGAGCGTAAGGGGCGAGCGCGCCGCAGTCGATGAGGCCGGCGGCCTGGAAGTAGTAGGCCTGGCCGATCCGGCCGGGGACGAGTTGTCCCCCGCTGGGGGCGCCATTGCGCCCGAGGGCGCCGGTGGTCAGGGTGTCCTCGAGGTGCCAGAGGCCCATGGTTTTCTTGCTGACGTGGGACAGGGTGCGATCGGCCGCGTCGATCACCACGTAGGACGGGCTGCGTTCGGCGATCGCGGAACCGCGGGCGAAGCGCACCGTGGCGATGACCTGGTTGGTGCCGGCGCGCAGACCCATTCCCTTGTCGTTGCGCCCGATCATGGCGACGCCGAAGCCGAGCGTGATGGCGATGATGCCGAGCACGACCATCAACTCGGTCAGCGTGAATCCGGATGCGCCCCGGAGGGGTGTGCGGCGCCGACTCGTCATGCGCGGGCTCCCAGTGCGGTCCCCGCGATGGTAGCAGGAGACCGGGCCCGTGTCGAGCCCCGCGAAGGGGTCGTCGCCCGGCTCTCGGCCGGATCCGTCGGGGCCCCGGGGCGGCCCCGAATCCACCCTGACCGCCCTATTGGAAAGCAGGCCGCAGCGCCCGGCTCTCCTCGTATGCCCCGGTGGCGATTCCTTCGAGCACCGACTGCTCGAGCTGGAACCGTTGCAGGAACTCGGGCTTCATCGTCGGCCACTTCTTGTCCTTCTTGCGGGCCTCCGCCATGTGCGCGGTGACGTTGCCCAGGAAGACCAGGAACTTGCGCTGGTCCGACTGCGTGGCGGTCGCCGCCGGCAGGACGTGGTGGGTGCGGATGACCTGCACATAATCCTCGGGCAGTTTCCACCGCTGCGCCACGATGGCTCCGATCTCGGTGTGGTCGGCGCCCAATACCTGCTGCTCCGCCTTGCGCCACGGGGTTCCGCCCTGGTGAAGCTTCAGGATGCGGTCGAACTCTTCCGGCAGGTTTTCATACACCGCGATCTTTCCGAGATCATGCAGAAGTCCGAAGGTGAAGATGTCGTCGCGGGTCGAGTAGCCGTAGTGGCTGGCGAGCGCGGTCGCGCAGCACCCGGTGAGGATGCCGTGTTTCCAGAATTCCACCGGATTGAAATCGCCGGTCGCCGCACGGCGGAACTGATGGAAGACGATCAGCGAGGTGGTGAGATTGAAGACGTTGTTGTTGCCCAACAGGCTGACCGCGAGATGGACTCCGGTGATCTTGCCGCGAAATCCGTAGATGGCGGAGTTGGCGAGCTTGAGCACGCGTCCGGCCAGGACCGGGTCCTTCTCGAGCGCGGCCGAAATGGAGCGCGAATCGGTCGTGCGCACGGCCGTCAGCGCGCGCACTTCGTGATAGGCGTTCGGCAGCGCGGCCACCCGTTCGAGCTTCGACAGCACGTCCGCGGTGAGCCGCGGGGCCGCGGGCGGCGAGCCTCCGGAGGGAGGGGGAGATGCGGCGGGGGTCGGGGGAAGTACGGACGGATTCTCGTTCATCGGCTCCTCCTCACTTCGGGAGCCGCGGCACGCAGGATGCGAAGGAGGCGCGTGGTCCACGACCGGGCTCCCGCTCCGGTGGTCGGAAATTCATGCCTCGTGGGGATTCAATCTTGATCTCCCAGGTCGGTCCGGTCGCTTCTCGTGTCGGGCTTCATGGCTCGCCGTCGGCGATGCACGGGGGCATCGCCTCCTCCTCGCGGCCTGCCGGGCGCGCAAACCGCCTCGGCCGAACCCGAGATCTCGAGATTGAAGAGCCACTAGCGTAACCGCGTGCGTAGCCGGTTGTCAAGGTGGCGATTGGGGTTAATATCCAGGACGGCGCAGGCGCGCCGCCCGCCGGCCGCGCGCGAAAGGAGGCCGTGCATTCGCGGATGCTCACGCTCCTCCGCCCGCCCGCACGGTTTTCCGCGCACCCGGTTGCCTCCCGGCGGTAGGATCACCCCGCCCCACGGACCCGACCTGCGCCGGAGAAGCCGGACCATGCACCGCAACCTGCGTCTCCTGATGGCGTTCCACGCCCTGCGCATGGCGCTTTTCATCATGCCCGTGGTGGTGGTCTTTTGGAAGTCGAACGGCCTGGATCTGACCCGGATCATGCTGCTCCAGGTCCTCTTCTCCGCGACCGTCATCGCCCTCGAAGTCCCGACCGGGTACGCGGCCGACATCCTGGGGCGCAAGGCCAGTCTGCTGGCGGGGTGCGCGCTCGGGTTCGCCGGCATGCTGGGGTACGCCTTCGGGCATGGATTCTGGAGCTTCCTGGCCGCGGAGGTCATCCTCGGCGCGGGTCTCTCCCTGTTGTCGGGCACGGACACGGCCGTGATCTACGACACGCTCCTCGAGGAGGGGAAGGCGCAAGAGTTCACGCGCATCCAGGGGGAGTACCTGTTCGTCGGACAGGTGTCCGAGGCGGTCGCGGCGATCCTGGGCGGCCTGATGGCGGACGTACATCTGCGACTGCCGTTCTTCGTCACGGCCGGAGCGATGCTCGGCGCCCTGGCCTGCGTGGCCGGCGTGCGCGAACCGCACCGGGATCGGACCCTGTCGAGCACGCGTCACGGTCAGAACCTGCGCGCGATGGCCGGACTGTTCACGCGGAGCGCAGGGGCGCTCGGACGCTCCCTGGTGTTCCTGTCGGTCCTCTCCAGCGCGACGCTGCTGGCGGTCTGGCTCTACCAGCCGCACTGGGAGTGGGCGGGGATCCCGCTCTCCTGGTTCGGGGCGTTGTGGGCCGGGGTGAATCTCACGGTCGCGTTTGCCGGCCGGATCGCGTACCGGGTCGATCAGGCCGCCGGTCGCCGGGCGACGCTGCTGGCGATCACGGGGCTGCCGGCAGCCGGTTACCTCGGCATGGCGCTGTGGCTGCACCCGATCGCGGCGGCGTGGGCCGTGCTCTTCTCGATCACGCGAGGATTCACGTTCACGCTGCTGAAGGACGAGTTGAATCGGCACGCCGGTTCCCAGGCGCGGGCGACGATCAACTCGGCCGCGAGTCTCGGCTCGCGGTTGATTTTCTCGCTCGTGGCGGTGCCGGTCGGGTGGATCGGCGATCGCCACGGCGTCCCGACCGCTCTGATCTTCGCGGCCACGCTCTACGGAATTCTGGGGCCGGCCGGCTGGTGGTGGTGGCAGCGTGGGACGGCGGGGCGGGGCGAATCCGGGGCGTGAGAAAGGCGGCTGCGGGAGCGGCGCGGGGCGGTCAGAATCCCAGTCGTCGGGTCAGGCGGGTGAAGAGTCCCGGCCGGCGGGCGCGCACCGGTTCCCCACGCAGCCAGCGCTTCAGGTCCTCGGCGAACTCCAGGGCGCCGGCCATGCGCCGTTCGCGGTCCTTCTCCAGCGCATGGAGATAGACCGATTCGAGATCCTCCGTCGGCGGCCGCGGCCCGTCGGCGGTCGGCGGCGGGTCGGCGTCCAGCACCGCCGTGAACACTTCGGCCGGCCCGGCGCCCGCGAAGGGAGGGCGCCCGGCGAGCACTTCGTACAGCATCACTCCGAGCGACCAGACGTCGCAGCGCGGGCCGATCCGGGTCGCATCCCCCAGAATCTGTTCCGGGCTCATGGCGCCGGGTGTGCCGTAGGCGGGGGCGATCGCACCGGCGCGGACCATCGACTCGGGGAGGCGCGCATCGGCGGCCAGCACGAGGGGCGGGGCAAGCCCGAAGTCCATCACGTATGCGCGATCTTTCCGATCGAGCAGGACGTTGGCCGGCTTGAGGTCGCGGTGGAGGATTCCCTCGGAGTGGGCATAGCCGACCGCCTCCGCGACCTGGACGAGGATGGCGACTTCATGCCGGAGGAGGTCGAGCGGGGTCTTGCCGGCGGCGGGTTTGGCCGCGTGGGCCTGCTGCAGGTAGTTGTGGAAGGTTCGTCCTTCCACGAAGTCCACGCTGACGAACGGACGTCCTTCCTGCTCCCCCACTTCGTGGACGGCGAGAATGTGGGGATGGTGCAGTTTCTGGGCGCGCCGCGCCTCGTGGAGGATGCGTTGCGCGGTTTCGGCGGCGCCGGGTTCCGCCGTGCGGAGCACCTTGAGCGCGACCAGCCGGCGTTGCGCGGTGTCGTAGGCCTTGTGAACGACGCCCGCCCCGCCCTGGCCGAGTACGGCGAGGAGGCGGTAGCGACCGAACGGTTGACCGGCGCCGGAATCTCCCGCCGCGGGCGCGGCGGGGACCGGGGCGGGCGTTCCGATACTCGCCGGTGTCGGGGCGGCCGGCCCCGCGGGCGTGGGGGACGCGACGCGTCCTCCGGGTGGGGCCGGAACCGGGGCTCCGGGCGCAACGACGGTTGCGGGGGTGCGGGCGTCCGCGGGGGGCGCGGCGCCGGCCTTCGGATCCCCGTCCGGCGGCGCCACTCGCGCGCCCGGAGTCGGGGGAGGCGGAACCGGAACCGCCGTGTGAGCCATCGGGGCGATCGAACCGGGGGGCGGCTTCGCGTCGGAAATCGGCGAAGCCCCCTCGCTGAGCAGGGTCCCGCACTCCGGGCAGTGCACTTCACAGGCCAGCTGAACTTCGACTTCTTCGAAGGTCTCACCGCACTGCGGGCAGTTCAACGCCATTCGTTGCGGATCTCTCAGCGGTTCGCGGGGGACGCGGCGGGAACGATCCGTGCATGGTAGCAGATCCGCGGCGATCGCGCCACGATCCGATGGTGCGCGTCGCCTGGTCGCCGCCGCGTCAAGCGGCCGAACCGTCGCTCCCCCCCACCATCCGCCGCCACTCCTGCGCAATCTTCTCCTCCAATCGACGCGCTTCGTGCCGGCTGGCGCCGGTCGCCTGCGCGAGCGCGCGCGTGGAGCGGGTCCCCGCCAGGCGCAACGACAGCACTTGCCGCTCCGCGTGGCCGAGGCGCTGCTGGAGTCGTTCGAGAAGCTCCCGCGCCGCGGGTTCGGCCAGAGGGTCGACACTCCGCTGGTCGGCGAGATCCGCGGACGGTTCGGCGGTTGCCGTCGCGCGACCGCCCGGGAGTCCGCTGCGCCGGATCAAGGTGAGGAGGTTCTTCCGGGCCGCGCCCCGGAGGTAGCGCACGACCTCGTCGTGATCCTTGAGGAAGATCTCCGGTCGTCCCTTCCACGTCTTCATAAAGGTCTCCTGCACGGCATCCTCGGCGAGCGAGGAGTGGCGCAGGGACTGCAGCGCGCGCTGTCGGAAGTACTCGAGCAGGCGGGAAAAATCGGGATCTTCCCGCAAGGCGGCACGGATGCGCTCCGCATCGGCCCACTCCGAGCCGACGGTCGCGAGGACACGGGCGCGCACGTCGTCATGGGAGCGCAGGGAATCGGCGAAGGCGGCGGAACCGGCGAGCAGGCCGCAACCGGCGATCGTCCAGGCGAGCGAGTGGATCATTCGACGCATGGGGTCACCTCCATGGCGGGCCTGCATCCGCAAGCCTCTTGCCGCGGCGCGCGGAATTCCCCGCGAGCGGGGGCGGGGCCGCTTCCGCGTGCGCAATTCCTTTGGCCACTCCGGGAAAGGATGGGATCGCGCGGGGGTGGTGCGGTGGAGGCGGCGGGCCGGACGCCCGCGCCGGGCGCCAATCCGGCAGGCCGCCATCGATGCGACGGCAGCCGGGCGGCCCGCGCGAGAGACCCGGGGCCCCCCGGGGGACGAAGCGCCCCCGTCCGGAAGGGCGGGGCGCCGTCCCGCCCGGGATCGGACGCGCCGCGGTCGGAGTCGGTCGGATGCGGGAAGTCGCGTTCGCCATGATCAGGTCCTCCGCCAGGTCGTTCGGTCGCGCGCCACCCGACCGTCGGGTCGCGCTTCCGGAAAGGTGAACCTGGCGCGGGGGGAAAATGGCCGAACAATCCCGGAATCTGCGGGAGATTCCGGCCGCGAATGCGGGAACGGGCGGGCGCTCCGGAGCGGCCGGGCTCGGGGCGGATCTACTGGAGCCGTTCCAGGAGTCGCGGCCAGCGCGGGTCGTCGTGAAGGGGGGTCAGGTCCGAGTCCTGTTCGAAGTGCGTCCGGCGGCTGAAGCCGAGGCGCAGGACCTGCTCGAGCAGCGCGAAAGCCCGGTCGCGCTGGCGCGCGCGTTCCGCGTCGTCGATCGGTTGCGGGGCGGCGTCCGGACCCGCCCGGCCGGCGGAGAGCAGGGCGTGGATGCCGGCCAGGCAATACGCGGCATTGGCGATGTCGGCGCGTTTACGCAGGTCTTGGAGCCATTGTTGTTGCTCGGCCGGCGAGAGTCCGCCGAGGAAGCGGGCCCAGGCGCCCAGGCCCTTCTCCAACAGGGGGCGCGCGGTGGTGTACTCCCCCGCCTGCACGTGCGCCGTGGCGGCGCGGAGGTCGTTCCACCAGGGCTCGTCGGGGTCTCCGGGCGGGGCGCCTCCGCGGACCTCGGCGATCTCGCGGCGCGCGCGTTCGGCGAGCGCGGGCAGAGCCCGACCCGCCGTCTCGAAGGCGCGGACGGCGTCCTCGGGTCGCGCCTGCAGGCGGTGCAGGATCCCGAGGTTCATCCATGCCAGCGGCTCGCCCGCCGCGGTGGCCGCGCGGTAATCGCGCTCCGCGGCGTCGAAATCGGCGCGCGCCTCCGCGGGCGCGAGCTGGCCTCGCAGCATGTGCGCGGTGCCGCGGTTGAGAAGGGCCTTGCCGTCCGCGGGAAGAATCGCGAGGATCGCGTCCAGTTCCGCGATCACTTCGCGGCAGGTTGCGACGGCATCTTCGCCCGCGGCGGCCTGCAGTTGGGCCAGGAGGACGCGGGCGCTGGCCAGGGTGGAGCGCCGGTGAACGTTGGCGGGTTCGAGTTCGCTCGCCGCCGACAGGTCGGCGAGGGCCTGGAGGAGGATGGGCCGGGCGTCCGTTCCGTGGGCGGTCGTACGCTGGGAGCGTTCGAGGTGCAGCATGCCGCGCCGTCCCCGGTGAGCGGCGGAGCCCGGATCGCGCGCGAGGGCCTCCTCGAAATCGGCGGCGGCCCGGGACTCCTCCTCGGACGGATCCCGCCCGGCGGCGGCGATTTCGCGTGCGCGCAGGAACCGCGCCCAGCCGCGCGCGCCGTAGGGGGAGGCCGGACGCGGATCGACGGCGATCACACGGTCGAGATCGGCGATCGCGGCGTCGATCCTGGGGCCGGGATCGGAGCCCAGTTTCCGCTCGGCCTCCCCGAGGTCGAGGAGGACCAGGGCGCGCACTTCCAGGCTCGCCATCATGTGCGGGTTACCGGCCAGGACGGCGTCCAGGTCGGCGAGCGCGTGGTGGAGGGACTCGCGCGGATCCTGGCCGCGGTCGGCCTGGGCGCGCGCCGTCGATTGGGCGATCTGGGCCCGCAGGTGCCGGATGCTGGGATCGCCGGGACGGACGATCGCGAGCGCGTCCGCATCCTTCCGCGCCTGCGCGAACGCCGCGAACGGGTCCCGTCCCGCGCGTGCATCCAGGCAGCCGAGCGCGTGCAGGGCCTGCGCGCGGGGATGAAGGGGTTCCGGGTTGCCGGGCGCGAGTTTCGCCGCTTCTCCGGCGTCGGTCACCACCCGTTCGAGAGTCCGGCGGGACTCCTCCCCTTTCTGCGCGAGACCGAGGAGCACTCCGGCCGCGGCGCGCACCTGGAGAGCGTCGGATTCGTCCGGCCGGTCGCGCAAGACGGTGTCCAGGTCGGCGAAGGCCCGCTCCAGGGACGAGATCGGGTCGCCCCCGAACGCCGCCGCCCGCTCGGCGTGCAGGATCGCTGCGCTGGCGCGGTACAGGCGGGCGACGGCGTGCCCGGGGGCGGCTTCGACGGCCTTGTCCAAGTCGTCGTCCGCGGCGTGCAGGTGCGCCTCGAATTCACGACCCCGGCGGATCGCGAATTGCGCGAGGACCACATGCACTCCGCCGCGGTCGACCCGGGCGCGGAGGTCGTTCGGCCTGTTCGCCAGCACGCGGGTCAGATCGGCCGCGGCGGCGGCGAGGGACTCGTCCGGCGACTCCGCGACGGAGGCGAGCGCCTCGCCGAGCGTTCTATAAACATGGCCGCGATCCCCGTAGGCAACGAGGTCCCCAGGGGCGCGTTCCAGGGCGGCGTCCAGATCCGCCAAGGCAGCCCGAAGGGTCGGGCGCGCATCCTGGCCCGAGGCGCGTTCCGCCATCGCCCGGAACAGGCGGCTGTCGGCGCGGTACCGGAAGCCGGCGGCATATCGCGGCCAGCGGGCCAGCAGGCGGTCGTACGCCTCCTCCGCTTCCTGCCAGCGGCCCAGCAGGTGCAAGGCGCGGCCTCGCGCCTCCTCGACGAGCGGACCCTGGGCGCCGTCGAGCGCCCGCAGCGCCTTCTCCGCGCCTTCCGGTCCGCCGCGCATCAGGGCCGCCAGGGCGTGGGCGTGGAGTCGCTCCGACTCGTCCAGAGCATCCCCACGCATCTCCGCCGAGTCCACCCGTTCCAGGTCCCGGAGCGCCCCTTCGCGCAGCGCCGTCTGCGCCGGAGTCTCCGGCGCCGCGTCCACCGCCCGCACCGCCCCCCCCAGGAAACCCGGGCTGGGGAAGGGGCGTTCGCGCAGGTAACGGTCCAGTCGGCTCAGGGCGCGCAGGTAGCAGACGACCGAGTAGTTCGGCGACAGTCGCCAGGCGGCGTCGAACTCCGCCGCGGCCTCCTCCCGTCGGTCGAGGTACTGGTAGACGAGGCCGCGCCAGGATCGCGCGGGGCCGTACTCCGGATCTTCGGCCACGAGGTCATCGAGCACGATCAGGGGCTGACGCGTGAGCGCGGCGATCGCCTCCGGCGTCATCTCCGTGCTCATGACCGTGTCGACGAAGTCGCGCACCTGCCCCGCGACCTTGGCGAGGATCTCCCGCCCGCGCGCGCGACGGCGGGTGCGCTCGACGGTCACCCAGGACGCGGCGATGAGGAGGACCAGGAGCACGGCCGCGATCGGCACGATCCGCGCCCGGTGCCGCCGGACCCACCGCCGGGCCAGGTGCCACCGCGTGGGCGGCTTGGCCAGCACGGGATCCCCCTGGAGCCACCGGCGCAGCTCCGCGGCGAACTCCGTCGCGGAGCGGTACCGGATTTCCCGGTCGCGCTCGATCGCCTTCAGGCATACCGCTTCGAGTTCCGGGGGCACGAGGCGATTGCGCTCACGCGGTCGCGGTCGCGGCTCGTCCTGCAAGACCGCCGCGATCAGTTGGAGCGTGCTGCGCCCTTCCAGGGGCAGCGTCCCGGTGAGGGTCTCGTACAGCATCACCCCGAGCGACCAGACATCGCTGGCCGGTCCGATCGCCGTCAGGTCCCCGTTCGCCTGCTCGGGACTCATGTACGAGGGCGTGCCGAGCAGCTGACCGGTGTGGGTGAGTTGCGTGCGGGCGCGGCGCTCCGCCTCGCTCCCCTCCCCTTCCGGTTCGACCTCCCTGGCAAGTCCGAAATCCATGACGAACGGTTTCCCCTGGTGATCGAGGAGGACGTTGCCGGGCTTGAGATCACGGTGGATGATCCCCTGGGAATGGGCGTACGCGACGGCCTCGGACACCGAGGCAAGCACGGCCACCTCCTCGCGCAGCCGCCGCATGCCTTCGGCGGTCCCGTCGCGCTTGGCGTCGCGCGTCTCGTCCAGCCACGCCGCGAGCGTCTGCCCCTCGACCATCTCCATGGTGAGGAAATGCCGGTCGCCCACGGAGCCCACGTCGTAGGTGGTGACGATGTGCGGATGGCGAAGGGCGCCGGCCAGGCGCGCTTCCCGCATGAAACGGTCCGCCGATTCGGAATTGTCCGCGTCGTGCCGGATCTGTTTCAGCGCGACCACGCGTCGAAACGCGGGATCGTACGCCTTCCAGACGACGCCCATGCCGCCGCTGCCCAGTTTCGAGAGCAGGCGGTAGCGTCCGAAGGGCGTCCCTTCGCCGGCCCGAGGGTCCTCCGCGCGGGGGCCGTGCGCGGCGCCCGGACCCGCGGACGGCCGCTGAATCGTGCGATCGTCTCCCCGGGAGGAAGGCGCCGGCGCCGCGTCGGTGCAGCCCTGTCCGGGTCGCCGGCTGGGCGCCAGGAGCGTCGCATCGCCCCCTTCACTGCGTTGCAGCGCGGGCGGGGTCCCCCCCGGTGCGCCGTGGGCGCAGGCCGGACAAGCGCCGGAGGATGCGCCCGTCCCGGGGGCCGGGGACAGCCGCGTCCCGCAGTCCGGACAAATCCGCACCCCCGCGGGGAGGGTCGCCTCCCCGCTCCCCGATCCATCCGGGGAAGCGTGGGTTCGATCGGGATCGTCCGGAAACGCTCGATTCATGCTGGCCCGGGAAATCTGGCCCGCTTCACGACAGGATCACGGACAGGCCGATGGCGACGAATCCCGCCACCAGAACGCCGACGCCGAACTCGATTCCGTGGAACCAGCCGATGATCGCGGCCAGGATCACGGTCGCGCCCGATCCCCCCGCAATCAACGCCCAGAAGAGCGGCTCGAATCCGCCGGGGACCTTCACGGCGCGGCGGCACTTCGGGCAGTTCGCGATCCCGCCCCGGAGCGACGACGGGACCTCGAACTCCCCTCCGCAAGGACAGCGGATGACCGCAAGATCGCGGCTCAATTCTGTCGTCCCTCCACGGCCGTGACCAGCAGCGCGCCCGCCAGAAGCAGGCGCGGGTCGACATACTTCGCGGCGTCCGGCTCAAGGTGGACCATCAGCTTCAGGACGAAGGGATTGAAATTCTGCTCGTATCGTGCGATGTGCCTCTCCCCCACCGCCACATGGAACTTCTGCGGGATGATGTTGATGAACCGCCGCAGGATGGCCATCACCTGACTGTCCTCCTCGAGAGTGGCGATCGGCCGATCCATCTCGTCGAGGAACTCCCACGTGTCGCGGACGATCGATTGCAAACCGCGCCGCCGCAGGGCGCCGATCTTGCGCCCTTCCGTGGCGTCGACCACGTCGTACGCGGCGCTGAAATCGATGATCTGTCGCGCCTGGATCACGAGGCGTTCCTTCGTCTTCTCCTCGTCGGCGTAGATCCGGATGTCCTCTTTCAGCCGGAAGGCCTTCTGATAGGAGAATCCGATCAGGTTCCCCGCCGGGTCGTACAGGTGAAACTTGCGGCCGGGAAAGCTGAAGACTTTCCGCCGAATCAGGTACTGAGGGTGAAGGTAGACGGCATCCATCCGCGCACCTCCCAAGGCGGGCACAGGGGAAAGCGGCATCATAGCGGCGGCTCCGGCGCTTGTCCACGGACGCGGGACCCGGAACGTCCCCGTCTCGCCGGAGCGCCCGCGCCTTGACGAATGCGCTTCGCGGGGCTACGCTCCAGCGGTCCTGGAGTTCCCGTCCGGAGCCCGTCATGCCCTTTTCGCTTCGCCTGCCGTCCCTGTGCGCGTTCGTGCTCGCCTGCGCGTCGATCGTCCCGGCCCAGGAACCCACCGGGGAAGGCGCCCGCCCCAACCTGCGCGTGCTCTGCTGGGAGAACTACTTCGCGGCCGATACGCTGCCGGCATTCGAGAAGGAGGTCGGCTGCACGATCGAGCTCCAGACGTACGCCAGCAACGATGAACTGGAAGCGCGCCTGATGGGCGGGCTCGTCGGGGTCGACGTCATCTTCCCCAGCGAGTTCATGGTGAAGAAACTGATCGACGGTCGGTTCCTCGCCGAACTCGACCACGCCCGGCTCCCCAACGAGAAACACCTCGCCGCGCGCTTTCTCAAACTAGCCTGCGACAAGACCAACAAGTTCGCCCTTCCCTACATGTGGGGAACCATCGGCATCGGTGTGAATCGGGTGAAGGTCCACGGCCGGACGGACACCCTGGCGGTCCTGTTCGCCCCGGAGGCCAAGGGGCAAGTCCTCCTGCCCGACGACGCCCGCTCCTGCCTGGGCATGGCGCTCAAGTACCTGGGGAAGTCGGCCAATTCGCGGAGCCGGACCGACATCGAGAAGGCGAAACAGCTTCTGCTCGACCTGGAGCCGCGCATCGCCCGTGGGGCCGACGCCAGCATCATCGACCGCCTGGCCGACGGAACGGTCCACCGGGCCCTCGGGTACAACGGCGACGTGCTCACCGCGCGCAAGAAGAACCCCTCCGTCTTCTACAGCGTCCCGGAGGAAGGGACGATCTTGTGGTGCGACCACATGTGCATCCTGCAGTCGTCCGTGAACAAGGACCTCGCGCACCGGTTCATCGACTATCTCATGCGTCCGGAAGTGGCGGCGGCGATCACGAACGAGATCTTCTTCGCGTCGGCGAACGACGCGGCGGAGAAGCTGGTGAACCCTGAGATTCTGAAGGACCGGGCGGTCTACCCGGTGAAGCGGATTCTGGAGAAAAGCGAGTTCCAGGAGATTCTCGGACCGTCCCAGCAACTCTACGACGATGCCTGGCGGGAAATCTCGGGCCGGTAGCCCGGGCGGATCCGGGCGCGACGAGCGGATGCGCGGATGCGCGGGGCGTCGCGCGCGGCGTTGGCTTCGGGCGGACGCATACGCCGGCCGGACGGTCCCGCGACGGCCAGGAGGGGCAGGTGAACTCCGCGGAGATGATCTCCCTTGCGTCCCGCACTCCCCCCACGCGCGACGGCGTCTCCGCTCTCGCCGCGCGAGTCGTTCCTCTCCCGACGGAGGCGGTGCGCGCCGCAATCGACTCCGCGTTCGCGGCGGGAGACTTTGCCGCGGCACTGGCCCTCCTGCTGGCGGAAGTGGAGGCGGGACGGAAGGTCGACATTCGTCAGGTCGTTGCCGTCGCCCCGTTTGCCGACGGCCTCGAGGAGTTCGCCGTTCTGGTCGGCGGCGCCGAAGGCAGGATCGTCGACGCGCTCCTGGATCTGATCGACTCCCATCGGTACGACTCGGTCGGGAACGCGCTGGCCCTCCTGCTCGTCGCGCAGCGGCTGGGGAAGCGCAAGCCGCCGCCACGGATGGTGGCGGCGCTGCGCCGTGCGGCGCGCATGCCGCAGAACGAGGACGAGGTGCTGCTGCTCGGGCTCACGGCCCTGCGGATTCCGGATCCGCATGTGGCCTGGCTGTGCGAGTCCTGGATGACGCTGGCACGAGCCCGCGACGGCGTCTCGACGGAGCAGTTCTACGTCGACGTCCAGGCGGGCCCGCCGTCGCGCGTGCTTCCCGAACGGGCCGCCCCGGTCGAAGAGACCGGCCTTCCGGTGCAACGCGCCGAGCCCAAGGTCGGGCGGAACGATCCCTGCCCGTGCGGGAGCGGTCGGAAGTTCAAGAAGTGCTGCGGGGCGGAGACATCCACCGCGACGAACTACGCCCCCGTCCCGCAGCAGTTGCGGCCGGAACGACTCGCCGAATTGCGTCCGCACCAATTGGCCGCGCTCGACTTCACGACTCTGACCCCGGCGCAACTGTTCGAAGCCGCGCGCTGCCTGAGCGAGGTGCACCTCTGGGAGCCGGTACGACGAGCGATCCAGGCGATCGAGGAAAATAGCGGCGCGACCCCGGAAGACATCCAAGTCTGCCGCATCGAGGCCTATCATGCCGCCTGCCACGCCGGGGCCCTGGAGGTCGCGAATGAGCTGCGCGAGGTTCTCGAATCGAAGCATGAGCTGGATCCGATCCACGGTCTCGCCTTCGACCTCGCGCGTCCCACGGTCGCGACGGTGCGTCGAATCGAAGCCGCCGCGTTGGAGGTCGTCGCGCATCCGGAAGACGTGCACGCGCCGTTCGCGTTCGTCCAGGTGCTGATGCGGAGGCTTCCCGCGCTGGGCATCCTTGCGGCTCGGGGGATCCTGACCGGTAGATCGGCCGAAGAGGCGCAGCGGGTCATGGACGCCGTGGAATGGGCGCGCGACGGTCTTTTGCTTCCGCCCGAGGACCCGGGCTGGGCCCTCTACGATCTGCTCCAGCGGGAAGCGGTGCAGGGTGCGCCGCCGACGCCCGACGAGGAATTGGCCGCCGAGGCCGAAGCCCTGCGGAGCCGTTCGGAGGAGGCGGCCGCGAAGGCGGCGACCATGGAGCGCCGGATGCGCGAGGTCGAAGCGGAACTTCGCGACGCGCGTGCCCGGGCCGCGGCCGCGGCCTCCGCCTCCCCGGTTTCTCCTGCCGAAGCCGAGGCGGTGCAAAGGCTGCGCGCCAAGGTCTCGGAGTACGAAGGTCAGATCGCCGAGGGCAATCGTGAGCGCAGGCAACTGCGCAGCCAGCTCGCCGAGGTGAGCGGACGGTTGGCGCGCGCGGCGTCCGGAACGCCGCCACGGGGAGAGACGGAGACGCCCGTCGACGATCCGGAGGAGCAGGAGGCATCCCGGCCCGAGCGGCTGCCGGTCCTGATTCCCGCCTTCGCCCGGCCCGCGGAGGAAGGCCTGCGCGGTTTGCCGGGCCCGCTCGCGCGCGAGGCGCTGCGGACCGTGGCGAGCCTGGCGGGCGGCGAGGCGTCGGTCTGGGCGCGGGCCAAGCGGCTTCGGCGCCTCGCCGACGTCTGGTCGGCCCGCGTCGGCATCCACCACCGGCTGCTTTTCCGGATCGACGCCGATCGCGGGATGCTGGCGGTCGCGGACCTGATCCATCGCAAGGATCTGGAGGCCACGCTGCAGCGGTGGCGGTGAAGGCGCGCGAGTCCCGGGGGTCGGGGGACGCTGCGGCATTCCCGGCGGACTCCGGGGGGCGGCGCACGTCGTCATCGAGCCCCGCGTATCGGATCGACCGCGTGATCCCGGGGGCGCCCGGCCGATGCGGACCCGCGGCACCGGGTTCGGGGGGCATCCGTGCCCTCATCGCATTCGATCCAGGACCTGGGTCCAGCGCGGATCGCCGCGCAACGGTTCCAGATCGGGGTCCTGAACGGCATGCCGGGCGTCCTTCCAGCCCAGGTCGATGGCGGCGTGCAGGTGTCGGAACGCGTCCTCGCGCAGGCCGGCGGGATCCGGGGCGTGACGGCCGCCCGCGGCATCGGCCGGGTCGGCGCCGACGGATCGCTGTGCCTGAACGCAGGCGAGGTTGTAGTGCGCGCCCAGCCGCGCCTCGCGCTCGACGGGCGGCATTTGCGCCGGGTCCGCCGGCGGCGGCGGGGCGGAGTCCAACGCCTGGGCGTAGAGCCGCGCGGCCTCCGCCCAGCGGCCCTCCCGGAGCGCGCCTTCGGCGGCGCGGATGCCGCCGAGCCAATCGGGGGGCGCCTCGCCCGCGCCGAACTGCGCCAGCCACTCGGCGAGCTGGTCGCGCCACTTTCGTGCCTGCGGATGTCCGGGCGACTGCTTGAGAAACTCCTCGAAGTCCGCCAGGGCGCGCGCAAATCCCTCCCGCGGGTCCGCGCCCCGGTCCGCGCCGTCGCGCGCCCAGCGCATGCGCACGCGACCGCGATTCAGCCGGGCCTCGGCGTATTGGGGGTTGAGATCGAGCGCACGGGTGAAGTCGCGCTCCGCCTCGGCATACGGCTCCGCAGGATCGAGGCCCCGTTTCTCGAGCCAGAGTCCGGCGTTGACCTGGATCGTCCCGCGCGTGGTCCACCCTTCGGCGTAGGACGGATTTCGCGCCAGCGCCGGGTCCAGGTCGGCCAGCGCGGCGGTGAAGTGCGCCCCCGGATCTTCGTCGCGCATCATCCTCCACGCGCCCCAATTCAACCGCAAGGTCGCCAGGCTGCGGCGCGCCCCCGCGTCGATCGTATTGAGCGCGATCGCCTTTTCGAAGTCGGCGACGGCGTCCGCAAACGATGGGCTCGGGTCCTCGCCGCGCGACAGCCGGTGCGTGCCGCGGTTCATGCGCACGTTTCCGCGCGTCAGCCACGCCTCGAACAGGGTGGGATGGATTTCGACGGCCCGCGTGCAGGCGTCGATCGCGGCATCCCAGTCCGGATCCGGATCGCCGCCCGCCTCCCGGCGCAGATCGGCGCGGTTCATGAACGTCTTGCCCAGGCCCTGCCATGCTTCGGCATCGCCCGCATGGAGTTCGAGAGCCTGCTGGAGGTCCTGGAGCGAGGCTTCGAGGAGCGCCGAGGAATCCTGCCCGCGCGACTTCCGCGTGCTCGCCCAGTTGCGCTGCGCCATGCCGCGGAACTTCCATGCGGTCGAGTCGGAAGCGTGGCGGCGAATCGCCTGCGCGAAATCCTCGAGGGAGAGCCGGTACGCCGCCCCCGGATCGCCGCCCCGGGAGGCGATCGCATGCGCGAGGCTCATGCGGGCCAGGCCGCGGTTCTTCCATCCCTCGACGAAGGCCGAGTCGAGGACGAGCGCGTGCGTATAGTCGGCCACCGCCGCCTCCAGCAGCGGGAGGTCGTCGCCGCCCGCGTCGGAGGTGGCGCGGGCGAGATTCAGTCGCGCATTCCCCCGGCCGAACCAGGCCCAGACGTCGGTCGCGTCGAGAGCGAGGGAGCGATCGAAGTCGCCGATCGCGTCCTCGAGGATCCCGCCGGAGGGGCGTCCCCGCAGGATTTCCGCCATGGCGCGGGACATGCGCGCCGCGCCGCGTCCCGACCACGCGCGCGCATGGCCGGGATCCAGAGCGACGGCGGCGCCGAAGTCCGCCACGGCGGCCTCCACCCCCGCAAGGAACTCGCGCCCCCGCATCATGTCTTCCACGGCAATCTGAAGCCGCGCCCGTCCCCGCAGGAGGAGGTGGGGAAGATAGCCGCGGTCGGCCTCCAGACCGAGGGTGCAGGCGTCGATGCTGTCCTGCCACCGGCCGCAGGCCGCCGCCGCCTCCGCCCAGGCGTGATAGATCTCCTCCCTCGAGGGATCGCCGGCGACGGCGGATGCGAACCGGGGACGCGCGAGTTCGTACGCTTCGTAGACGTCCCGCCCCGACTGCGTCGCCAGGAGGGCGCGGATCGCCTCGATCTGGGCGGCTCCGACCCCGGCGGCGGCGGCGCGACCGGACCGCGAGACGGCATCCAGTCGCTGCAGCAGCGCGACGAACCGCGTCTTGCCCGCGCGCAAGGTGGGATCCCGCTCCTCGAGTTCTTCCCGCGATGGGTCGGCGGGGACGAGATTGGCGATGCCGGGATCGGGGGTGCGGCCGCCGAAAAGCAACGCGCCACGCTCGGCGCGCGCGGCGTCGCGGACCTTCTCCCGCCTCGTCGCATACGCGCGCGACTCCAGAACCGCAGCCTCGTACAGGGACGGAGGATGGTCCGGATCGATCGCCAGCGCGCGCGCCTGCCAGGTGAGCGCCTCGTCGTCCTTCAGGGTCGCGCGGGCGAACCGGCCCATCGCGTGCGCGGGCTCGGGCGACGAGTCCCCGAGTTCGGCCACCGCGTCCCGGTACGCCGCGTCGAGCGCGGGCCGGTGCGACTCCATGGCCGCCAGCAACCCCATCCGTCGGACCGACAGCGCGCCCTCCACCGCCGTCCGGGCGGCGGCGCGCAGTCGGTCGAGCAGCCGCGCGCGCGCCTGGGCAACCAGCATCTGGGATGCGAGCGCCCAGGCGACCAGCGCCAGCGCGGCCGCAGCCGCCCCCACCAGCGGACGGTGCCGCAGCGTCCAACGCCACGCCCGATACCCGGCCCCGTATCGGCGGGCCGTGACCGGCTCCCCCTTCAGCCAGCGTCGCAACTCCGCCGCAAATTCCTCCGCCGACGCGTACCGCTTCTCCGGTTCCTTCTCGATCGCCTTCAGGCAGACCGCCTCCAGTTCCTCCGGGACGTGCGACATCAGCTTGCGAGGACGCGCCGGCTCGTCGCGGATCACGCGCACCAGCGTCTTCCACGAGCGCTCGGCGGTGAAGGGGGTCCGCCCCGTCAGGCACTCGTAGAGAATGATCCCCAGCGCCCAGACGTCGCTGCGCGGGCCGATCCGCTCGAGCTGGCTCTCGGCTTGCTCGGGCGACATGTAGTCCGGCGTCCCCACCACCTGCCCCGCCGAGGTCAGCGTCGGATTCGACATCGCCAGTTCGCTGTCCGGCGCCTTCTGGACTTCCTTCGCCAGGCCGAAGTCGACCACGTACGGACGATCCTGCCGGTCGAGCAGGACGTTGCCGGGCTTCAGGTCCCGGTGGATCACCCCCTGGCTGTGCGCGTACGCGACCGCCTCCGCCACTTCCGCGACGAGGCGGACCTCGTCGCGCAGCCGGTCGAGTCCGGAACGGTCTCCCGCATGCTTCTTCGGGCGGGTTTCGTCGAGGAGATCGCCGAACGTGCGCCCCTCGACGAATTCCATCGCCAGGTAGTGTTCGTCGCCCACCGCCCCGACGTCATGGACCGCCACGATGTTCGGGTGCCGGAGTTTCGCGGCCAGGCGCGCCTCGCGCTGAAAGCGCGCGATGTGTTCCGGACCGAAGTCGTCCCCCTTGCGAATCTGCTTGAGGGCGACCGTTCGCCCGAGTTCGGGGTCCCATGCCTTCCAGACGACCCCCATCCCCCCGACCCCGATCCGCTGGAGGAGCAGGTAGCGGCCCAGCGGGGTGCCGATGGCCGCGCGGGCCGAGGAACCCGGTCGCTTCGCGTCGGCCGTCGGCCGCGGCGTGGGCGCTTGCGCGGAATCGTGCGCGAAGAGGCTCGTGTCCGGATCTCGACCGTCGCCGGCGGCGTCCGGCGTGTCCAGGATCGTGTCCGCCCGCAGCAACCGGCCCGGTTGGGTCGGTGCGACCGCGGCGGGAAAGTCGGTCGGGTTGCGGTCTGCTCCGGGGCCCTCCGATTCGGGGACGGGAGCCGGAGCGCCGATTCCCAGGATCGTGGCCGCCCCTCCGGTTCCCGGTTCCGGTCCGCAGGACGGGCATTCCCCGGGGCCGGCCCTTCCCGCGACCAGCGCGGTGCGGCCGCAGCGAGCGCACGCGACCAGCGGAGATTCGCCCGCCGCGAAGCGGGCGCGCAAGGTTTCGGGCGGCAGCGCCAGCAACCGGTCGAGCACGGCCTCCAACGCCGCGGGTCGCGACACCTCCCCTTCCCGCGCCAGGCCCAGTCGGACCAGCAACGACGCGAGGCGCGGATCGGCCGGGCCGGGTGCGTTGGGCATGCGGCAGGTCCTTCCGGTGACGGGTCGCTGCGAATTCCGGGGCGGGCGATGGCCTCCGCGGGCGCCGGAGTTCGATCCCGGGCGCCCACCCGGCTATCTGCGCAATCTCAGGTCCGGGTTCCGGTTTCCCATTTCCCGAATCGCCCTAGTGGGGCTTCAACCTTGATTTCCCAGGTTGGTCCGGTCGCTGTTCGCGCCGGGCTTCGTTGCTCGTCGTCGGCGATGCACGGGGGCATCGCCTCCTC
>CAZWCX010000092.1:0-29792 GCA_964632945.1 uncultured Planctomycetia bacterium
CGGTGATGGTCTTGTCGTCGCTGAAGCTCTCGTGCACGACCCGGCACAGGAAGCCGCGCGCCACCGGGTTGTCTTCCACGATCAGCACCTTGACCGTCATGCGCTCGTCCTCCCGCGGCCGCGTCGCGCGCAGCCGGAGGCCATCGTAGCGCAGCGCCGCCAACGTGCGCGTCTCGTCTGGCAGGCGAGGCGCCCGGGCCCGCGATCGGCCCGTCTTCCGCCGGCGACCCTCGGCGCCGCTCGGTCTATTCGACCACCATCACCAGCTTGCCCTGGACCTGGCGCGAGGCCATGCGCTCGAAAGCCGCCGGCAGCGCGTGCATCGGGTAGCGGCGGTCGATCGCCGGCTTGATGCGACCCAGCGCGTACCAGCGTGCCAGCACGGCCCGCCCCCCGGCGCGGGCCGACCGCCCCCCCGACTCGTCTGGTAATCGCCGTTGCGGCGGCGGGGGGTCATCGCATCGCGATGACCACCGCGAGTCCCCGCTCGCGCAGGTCCCGGTAGAACTCCCGCAGCCGCTCGAACGCGGGCAGGAGCCCGTCCAGGGTGCCGTCCCGGTCGGCCTGCCAACGGCCGGGGTAGATGTCCTCATCCACCATTCGCCCCGGCTCATAGCGCCGTCGTAGTTCCGCGGGGCTCACGGCATCCAAGGCGCAGGAGACTTCGGCCACTTCCGCGGCCGTGAAGTAGCGAGCGCGTCCGTACACGTCCTTCGGGCCGACCTCGCGCCCCCCGAACACCGCATTCTCCGGGGGAGGACCGATTTCCCAAACCTTCCCCGAAAGCACCCAGTGCAGGCCATGCCAGAGCTTGTCCACGTCGAAGGTCGGCGGAAGATGTTCCACTTCCGGGATCAAACGCGCCCGCAGGGCCCGTTTTCTTTCCTCTCCCGGGGCGAACGCACGACGAAGGTCCGGGGGCAGGGGATCGAGATCGATCGGCTTCTGGATTCCCTCGAGCAGGCTTTCGTTGGCGAGGATCTTCGCCAGCAGGCTTGCCGGGAGCGGTTGGAATACCAGCACCATGCCCATGGGCGCTGCCTCCGTCGCTGCGCCGCCTTCCTCCGGCCGTCCCGGCGGCCCGCGGCCGATGCGACCGACCCCGGAAGAGGGCCGGGGTCCGGGGAGCCGCAGTCCCGAATCCGGCGGTCGCCTCGGGCTGCCCACGCGCGTCGCGCGGGGGCAGCGATTCCGTGCCGGCGGGGCGGACGCCGGCGGGGAGGGTCCCACCGGCCGGCGTCTGCGGAATGGAGCGGACCTACTCCGCGGGGGCGTCGGGCGCCGCGGCGCCGGCGGCGATCGTGCGCTTGCCGGTCTGCTCGTCCAGGATCAGCAGGGCCGACTTGTCCTCGCCGATCAATTCGAGACGGCCGAGGATGTCGCCCATCAGCTTTTCCTCCTCGACCTGCTCGTCCAGGAACCACTGCAGGTGGGCCAGCGTGGCGTAGTCCTTGAGCTCGCGGGCGATGTCGTACAGTTCATAAATGGCCCGCGTGTTCGAACGTTCCTGCTCGAGCGATTTCTGGAAGACTTCCTTCGTCGAGCCGAACTTGGCCGGGGGCTTGGGGATCGCGTCGAGGGTCACTTCCCCGCCGCGGTCGAGGAGGTAGCGGAACAACCGGTGGGCGTGGACCTTCTCCTCGTCGCTCTGACGTTGCATGAAGGCGCCGAAGCCGTCGAGGTGAACGCGGTCGAAGTACGCCGCCATCGCCAGGTACGTATAGGACGCCGAGAGTTCGGTGTTGATCTGCTGGTTGAGGGCCTTTTCGAGTCGCTTCTCCAGCATGGGAGTTCCTCCATTTTCGGCTGCGCGAATTCGTCGAACCGGTTTCCAGTATACTGCCCACGCGCGCGTGTTCCGAGGAAATGATGGCGCCTCGCCGGCGGGCCCGCAATCCCTTGCCTCCCCGGATCGCGTCGGCTATTGTGGCGGCGATCCGACCGGCCCGCTTCCCCTCGCCCAGGAGACGATCTTGCCCGCCGTCCTCCGCCACGACTGGACCCCGGACGAAATCGAGCATCTCTACTCCCTGTCGCTTCCGGAACTCATCTACCGGGCGCAGACCGTCCATCGGGAATTCCACCGGCCGGACGAGGTTCAAGCCTGCCAGCTGCTGTCGATCAAGACGGGGGCCTGTCCGGAGGACTGCGGCTACTGTCCGCAGTCGGCGCACCACTCCACCGGGCTGGCTCGCGAGCCGCTGATGCCGCTGGAGGCGGCCTTGGCGGCGGCGCGCAAGGCGCGGGAAGGAGGCGCGACGCGCTTCTGCATGGGTGCGGCCTGGCGCAACGCCCCCGAAGGACCCGAGTTCGATCGTGTGCTGGAGATGATTCGCGGCGTGCGCGCGCTCGGCATGGAGACCTGCTGCACCCTCGGGATGCTGACGGACGCCCAGGCGGAGGCGCTGGCGGCGGCGGGGCTGACCGCCTACAACCACAACCTCGACACGTCGCCCGAGTACTACGGACGGATCATCACCACGCGAACGTACCAGGACCGGCTCGACACCCTGGAGCGCGTGCGGCGCGCGGGGATCACGCTGTGCTGCGGGGGGATCGTGGGGCTGGGGGAGACGCGTCGGGATCGAGCGCGCCTGCTGGAGCAGTTGGCGCGGCAGGACCCGCATCCGGAGAGCGTGCCGATCAACCTGCTCGTCCGGGTGCAAGGCACGCCGCTCGGCGAGGAGGCGCCGCTCGAGGTCTTCGAGCTCGTGCGCACGATCGCGGTGGCGCGGATCCTCATGCCCGCGTCGAAGGTCCGCCTCAGCGCGGGCCGGACCTCGATGCGCGATGAAACTCAGGCGCTCTGCCTGCTCGCGGGGGCGAATTCGATCTTCCTCGGCGACAAGCTGCTCACGACCCCGAACCCCGGTCCCGGCCAGGACCGGGCGCTGCTGGAACGGCTCGGGATGCGCTTCGAGGCGTCGCCCGCCGACGCCGCCGCAAGGGAGTGCGCGGATGGCGTGGCCCGCTGAGCTCGAGAGGCGGCTGCGGGGGCGGCTTGCGGAATGGGATGCCGCGGGTCTGCGCCGGCGGCTCCGTCCGCCGCGCGGGGTGGACTTTTCCTCGAACGACTACCTGGCCCTGGCGCGCCATCCGCGGGTGGTCGAGGCCTTCGCGACCGCGGCGCAGCGCGAGGGGGCCGGCGCCACCGCGTCCCGCCTCCTGCGCGGCGACCGCCCGGAATGCACCGCGCTCGAGCGTCGCTTTGGCGACTTCACCGGCGCCGAGGCGGCGCTGCTGTTCTCCTCGGGAACCGCGGCCAATCTGGGCGTACTCGGCGCTCTGCTCGAGGACGGCGACGTCGTTTTTTCCGACGCCGCCAACCACGCCAGCCTGATCGACGGCATGCGCCTCGGTCGCGCGCGGCGGGTCATCTTTCCCCACCGGGATCTCGGCGCCCTCGCGCGCCTGTTGGCGGACGAGCGCGGCCCGGGCCAGCGTTTCATCGTCACGGAATCCCTGTTCAGCATGGACGGGGACGAAGCCCCGCTGGCCGGGCTTGCCGATCTCTGCCGCGAGCACGGGGCGGCGCTGATCGTCGACGAGGCCCACGCGACCGGCGTCTTCGGGGCGCGCGGCGCGGGGTTGATCGAGGAAGCCGGCGTGCGCGACGCCGTCTTCCTCTCGATCCACACCGGGGGGAAGGCGCTGGGGATCGCCGGCGGTTTCGTCGTGGGCCCGGAAGTCGCCCTCGACTACCTGGTGCAGAAGGCCCGGACGCTCGTCTTCTCCACCGCGCCTCCTCCCGCCCTCACGGCCGGGCTCGAGGCGGCGCTCGACGTCGTCGCCGCGGAACCGTGGCGCCGCGCCCATCTGCTGGCGAATGCGGCGCTCGTGCGTCGGCTCCTGGCGGAACGCGGGATCCCGCTCCCCCCGGGGCGGTCGCCCATCCTGCCGGTGCGAATCGGCGACAACGAGCGGGCGGTCGCGGTCGCGGACCGCCTGCAGGGACTCGGATTCGACGTGCGCGCGGTGCGTCCGCCCACCGTCCCGCCCGGCACCGCGCGCCTTCGCGTTTCCGTGCACGCGGACCATGACGAGCCCGTTCTGCGACGACTGGTCGCGGCGCTGGCGCAGACCCTGTCGGAGCTTCAGGCATGCCCCGCGGCCTCTTCGTGACCGGCACCGACACCGGAGTGGGAAAGACGGCGGTCAGCGCCGCCCTCCTGCACCGGTACCGCAAGCCCCGCCCCCTGACCTACTGGAAGCCGGTGCAGACCGGTTGCGAGCAGGACGACGATACCCGAACCGTGCGCCGCCTCGCGGACGCGAAGGACGCGGAGATCCTCGACCAGGGCGTGCGCCTCCCGCTGCCGCTGTCCCCGCACCTCGCCGCCCACCGGGTGGCCCGAGTGCTCGACATGCACACGCTGATCCAGCCGTTCGCCGGCGCGCCCGAGGACACCCGCTGGGTGGTCGAGGGGGCCGGCGGCGTGCTCACCCCGCTCAATCCCCGTGAGGCCATCCTCGACCTGATCGTGAAGCTCGGACTGCCCGCCCTCGTCGTGGCCCGCACCTCCCTGGGCACGATCAACCACACGCGGCTCACGCTCGAGGCCCTGCGCGCCCGCAACGTGACCGTGGCCGCCGTCGTCATGGTCGGGCCGCTCGACCCGGACAACCGCGCGGCCATCGAGAAGTTCGGCGGCGTCGACGTGGTGGGGGAGATGCCCCGCTTTCCCGACCTCACCCCCCAGGCGCTGGCCGATTGGTGCCGCAAGAGCTTCGACGTGCGCTGCCAGCTCGCGGAGTACTTCGCGTGAGCGATTGGGTGCGGCGCGACCGCGCGCGGGTCTGGCATCCGTACACCCAGAGCCTCACCGCGCCGGACCCCCTGCCCGTCGTCCGCGGCGAAGGCGCCTGGCTGTTTTTGGAGGACGGACGTCGGGTCTTCGACGGCATTTCCTCCTGGTGGGTCAACGTGCACGGCCACGCCCATCCCCGTCTCGTCGCCGCGCTCGCGGCGCAGGCCGCCGAGTTGGAGCACGTCGTCTTCGCCGGCTGCACCCATCCACGCGCGGTCGAACTCGCCGAACGCCTCGTCGACATCCTGCCGCCCGGACTTTCCCGCGTCTTCTACAGCGACGACGGCTCGACCGCCGTCGAAGTCGCCCTCAAGATGGCGTGGCAGTACTGGCGCAACCGGGGCGAGGAACGTCGCACCACGTTCGTCGCCCTTTCCCACGCCTACCACGGCGACACCGTCGGCGCCATGTCCGCGAGCGACGACTCCCCGTTCACCGCCCCGTTCCGTCCGCTGCGGTTCGAGGTCGCGCGCGTGCACACCCCGTACTGCCGGCGGTGCCCGCTGGGTCTCCGGCGGGAGACGTGCGCCATCGAATGCCTCGGCGACCTCGAGCGCCGCCTCGCGGAAGCGCCCGGCCGCGTCGCGGCGGTGATCGTCGAACCGATGTTGCAGGGGGCCGGCGGGATGATCGTCTGGCCGACGGAATACCTCGCGGGAGTCCGGCGTCTGTGCGACGCGCACGGGACGCTGATGATCGCCGACGAAGTCCTCACCGGCTTCGGCCGCACCGGCCGCATGTTCGCCTGTGAACATGCCGGCGTCACCCCCGACATCGTCTGCCTGTCGAAGGGATTGACCGCCGGGTTTCTCCCGCTGGCGGCGACGGTGGCGCGCGAGGAGGTGTACGAGGCGTTCCTGGCCGAGGACCGGACCCGGGCGCTCTTCCACGGGCATTCGTACACCGCGAACCCGCTGGGGTGCGCGGTCGCGCTGGCCAGCCTCGATCTGTTCCGCGCGGAAGGGACGCTCGCGCGCGTGGGGCGGATCGAAGCCCGCCTGCGCGCCGGGCTGGAGCCCCTGCGCGGGCTGCCGCACATCGACGACCTGCGCGTGATCGGCGGCGTGGGGGCGGTGGAACGGAAACCTGCGGGGGAGGGGCCGGGGAGCGGCGGGTATCTCGACCGGTCGGGGCCGGCCTTGGCGGCCGCGTTCCTGCGCCGCGGCCTCTTCCTTCGTCCGCTGGGAAACGTCGTCTACCTGATGCCGCCCTACTGCGTGACGGACGACGAGCTTGATTGGGCGCTCGGGGTGTTCCGGGACGTGGTGGGGGAAGGGTCGGGCGCCTGAAGAACAGGGATCCCGTCTCTCGCGAGCCCGCCGGGGAAACGACCGCGGCGCGCCCTGGCGTCACCGCTGGCGCACGCGCGCGCCTTCGGTCACCCGTTCCCCCGGGTGAAGGATGACCCGATCGCCGGGCGCGAGCCCGTCGAGGATCTGCACCTCGAATCCACTCCGTTGTCCGATCTCGACGTGCCGGAACCGCGCGACCTCTCCTTCCACCGCGAGCACGGCCCAGCGTTCGCGCCGCCGAAACACGGCGCTCACGGGCGCCTTCCGCACCTGGGCCTCCTCCCAGACGACGATGCTGGCCTCGATCCGGAAGCCGTCCCCCAGCCGGGACCACGTCTGCGGGTCGCCTTCGAGTTCGAGCAGGACGTTGACGCGCTGTTCCTCGACGCCGAGCGAGGAGACCTTGGTGAACGCCTTCGGTTCCACCTGAAGGACTTTCGCCGCCAATTCCGATTCCCCGCCCCAGCGTCGGATCCGGGCGTTCGCGCCGCGGGAGACGCGTACGGCGTCGGTGGTCAGGATGTCGACGACGATCTCGAGCGCGCGCGGGTCGCCGACCTCGAGGATCGGCGCGCCGGCCTGCACGACCCCTTGGTCGTCGCGCAGGACTTCGAGGATGACCCCGGCGACAGGGGAGGTCAGGGCCAGTTGCTCCCCGGCATCGGTGATGCCGGACAGCCGGCTCAGGGCGGCCTGGGCGAGCTGAACCTCGTGCCGGGCCACGCGCACGCCGAAGCCGGCGGAGGCGAGCTCCGCGCGTCGCGCGCGGAGTTCGAACTCGGCGCGTTCGAGGGTCTGGGCGGCGACGCTTTCGTGCCGCATCAGGTCGCGGAAGCGGGCCGCCTCCCGGCCGGCGAGTTCGACGTGCACGGCGGCCTGGCTCTCCGCCGCCTCGGCCTGACGGGCGGCGGCTTCGGCGACGGCCAACCGGGCCTCCGCCACGGCGCGCTCCCGCGCGTCGAGGAGCGGCGCGGCAACCGGGAGCAACCGTGCGACGACCTCTCCGGCCGTGACCGCGTCCCCGGCGCGCCGTTCGACGCGCGCGAGGTTGCCGGTCAACGGGGCCGACACCACGTAACGGTCTTTCACGCGCGTGCGACCATCCTCGTCGATGGTCACCCGCAGAGGGCCGATCGACACGGGCGCGATCTCCACTGCGATCGGAGCGGGGCGCCAGGACATGACGACGGCGGCGAGACCGGCGCAGCCGAGCAGCGCAAGCACGACTCGACCGAACCCGCGGCGCCCGGTCCGGGCGCGGGGGGCGGACGATCCGCCCGGATATTCTTCGGTCATGATCACTCCGAGGTCTTCAATACGCCGATCAGATCCAGCCGGTCGAGTCGGCGCCGCACCAGCAACGCGCTCGCGAGGGCGGCCGCCATCGTGACCAGGGCGGCGTACACGTACGTCCTCCCCGACAGGGCCGCGGGCATGCGGAAATTCTCGGGATCGAGCGAGAGCAACGCCTCGGTCGCGATCGTCCCCAGCCACATCCCGATCGGCAATGCCAGCGCCACCTGCACCGCCAGTTCGCCGAGGAGGACGGTGGAGACTTCCGCGCGCGTGAAGCCGAGCACGCGCATGCTCGCCAGGTCGCGGCTGCGCATCGACAACGATACGCGCGCATTGTTGTACACGATTCCGACCGCGATGACGGAGGCGAAAAACGCGAGGACGGTGTTCATCGTTTCCATCATCCCGCCCTGCTGGCGTTGGAAGCGTTCCATGGAGGCGCGGGGACTCGACGTCGACGCCACGGCCGGCAGAAGGTTCAGGCGCGATTGCGTCTCTGCGACGCCGGCGGGGTCGACGGCGAGGAGGACCGTGGACACCGTGGGCGGCTCATCGAGCAGGCGGTGCAGGGCATCCCGCAGCATGTATCCCTGCATGCCGAGCAGGTCGCGCACCGTGCCCGCGAACGGCACGAGACGGCGGCGCCGGTCCCCTTCGAGGACTTCGATCTCCAGGAGATCTCCGGGCGTCGCGCCCAGGCGCTCCGCCAGGATGTCGGTCAGGAGGAGTCCCGCGACCGGCAAGGCGACCTCGCGGCCCTCACGGTCGAGCAGGCGCCGCAGTCGCCCCTCCCCGGGCAGACCCAGGATCACGCTGTCTCGGCGGGCCGCCCCGGAACGCAAGCGCACGGGAACGGCGCGGATCCCCTCGCTGTGGAGCACGCCGGGGAGTTGCCGGAGCGCGCGGGTCGCGCGTTCGGGCAGCGGGTCGCGGAACGACACGGTGAGATCCTCTCGCATCGACCGGCGGAATTGGAGGTCGAGCAGGTCCCCGAGCGAATCGAACGCGAAGCGCCCGATGATCAGGATCGCCACGGCGAACGAGATTCCGAGCGCGGAGACGAATACGCGGAGCGGTCGGCGCGCCAGTTCGCGCACCACCATGCGGCCGAGCGCGCCGAAGAAGGGCCGGGACAGATGATCGAACGCGGTGGTTCGATAGACCGCCGGGGCGGCTGGGCGCATGGCCTCGGCAGGATGCAGGGCGACGATGCGTCGGACCGAGAGGAGCGCGCCCGCCACCGCCGAGCCCAGACTGATCCCGAGCGCGGTCAGGACGACGTCCAGGTCGAACCGGTGCTCGAAAACGGGGAAGCGGAAGTACGGTTCGTAGAGGCCGGTGAGGCCCCCGCCGAGCCAGGCCCCGAAGCCGATGCCGACGGCCGCACCCAGCAGGACGATCGCCGAAACGAGCTTCAGGTAGTGCAGTCCGACCGCGGTGTCGGAATAGCCGATCGCCTTGAGCGTGGCGATCTGCGTCCGCTGGATTTGGATCAGCCGGCCCAGGACGACGTTGACGAGGAACGCGGCGACCCCGAGAAAGATGAGCGGGATGAACGTCGCCTGGATCGCCAGTTGTTCGAGTTCCCCGGAGATGAAGTGGTGCGACACGTGGCGGTCGCGGGCGAAGGCGCCGAACCCTCCGTAGGGCGCCAGGATCCGGTCGACTTCCGCGACGACTCCGGGCTCCGACGCGCCGGGCTCCAGCCGCAGCACCACGTCGTTGAACGCCCCGGCCATGTCGAACGCGGGCGCCACGAACGCATTGCGCATCCACAACACGGCAAACGCCCCGGGTTCGTAACTGAACACGTCGCCGTCCAGCGCGAAAACGTACTCCGGACTCATCGCCAGGCCCGTGACGACGACCTGGCGCAGGCGGCCTTCGATCACGACCGGGAGGCGATCGCCCGGCGCGATGAGGTTCGCCTTGGCGAAAGACTCGAGCAGGAGCGCCTCATCGACGCCGGCTTCCTCCGGCATCCGCCCGCGCTCGACGTGGACGTCACCGAGCGGCGGCGTGCCACGATCGGGGAGCGAGACGATGCGTCCCGAGAACGGCTGGTCGCGGGACGGGAGCGGCAGGCGCACCCGCTCCACGGTGCGGGTGTAGGCGATTTCGACGCCGGGAATCGCGCGCAGGCGCGACTCCACGCCGGCGGGAACCCGCTTGGCCTGGGCGAACACGTCCGGGAAGCGATAGTCCTCGTAATACGCGTCCTTGGACTCCGCGAGCGACCGGTAGGCGGTCTGCATCGCCAGGTAGGCGGCGATGCCCGCGGCGACCACGAGGCAGATGGTGAGCACCTGTCCGCGCAACTGGGCAAGGTCGCGGAGCAGCTTGCGGTCGATCGCGCTCACCATCGGATGCTCCCGGCCGGCGCGACCTCCGGGTTCCGGACATCGCCCGAGATGACGCCATCGGCCATGGTGACCACCCGGTGGGCCATCGCGGCGATCGGGGCGTTGTGGGTGATGACCGCGGTGGTCGTCCCGAGGTCGCGATTGACGCGTTCGATGACTTCGAGCACGCGCACGCCGGTGCGGAAGTCGAGCGCCCCCGTCGGTTCGTCGCAGAGGAGGAGATGCGGACGTTTCGCCACGGCGCGGGCGATCGCCACGCGTTGCTGCTCCCCCCCGGACAGTTGCGCGGGAAAGTGGTCGAGTCGATCGGCGAGTCCGACCAGCGCGAGGGCCTCCTCGGCGGGCATGGGATCGGGGGCGATCTCGGTGACCAGGGCGACGTTTTCGCGCGCGGTCAGGCTCGGAATCAGGTTGTAGAACTGGAAGACGAATCCGACGTGATGGCGGCGGTAGCGGGTGCGCTCGTTTTCGCCGGCGCCCGAGAGGTCTTGCCCGCGATAGCGAACGCGGCCCGAGGTGGGAACGTCGAGGCCGCCGACGATGTTGAGCAGCGTGGACTTGCCGCTTCCCGACGCGCCGAGAAGGACCAGGAGCTCGCCGGCGCGCAGGGTGAGGGTCACGCCGCGCAGCGCGTGTACGGCGACTTCCCCCATCCGGTAGACCTTGACGACGTCGAGGGCCTCGATGACCGCCGCCCCGGGATCGTCGCGGGGCGGAGTTGCGGTGTCGGAGGGCGGGGAATCGTTCGCGGGGGCTTCCGCCATGATCGCGCGCCTTCCCAGAATGCAGGAGGCCCGGCGACGAATGCGCCGGGCCCGGCCGCGGGCGGCAGGCGGGTTCCCGGGCTTCATGGGGATCGCCGGTCTCCCCGGCCCTCGCCCTGCGTCTCCCGGCGGAAAGCGCGGTCCGCCCCCCGCGAACTCCGGATCGCGCGCCGTGGGGTCGCATGATCGATTCCCGCGCCCCACCTGGAGTCGCGCGATCAAATGCAGTTCGCCACCACCTCCTCGATCGAGGTGATCTTCTCCATCACGAGCCGCTGGCCGTCCTCGAGCAGGGTGCGCATGCCGTTGCGGCGCCCGGCGTCGCGAATCTCCGAGACGCCCGTGCTGTTGCGGATCGCCGCGCGGACGGCGTCGTCGACGACCAGGAGTTCGAACACCCCGGTCCGCCCCTTGAATCCTTCGCGGCACAGATCGCAGCCCACCGGCCCGAGGAGCTTGTACTCTCCCTCCGGGACGGTGAGACCGTAGCGGGCGAAGTGCTCGTGGGTCATCTCCCGTTCTTCCGCGCAATTCCGGCACAGCCGGCGCACGAGCCGCTGGGCGAGGACGCCGATCAGCCCGGCCTCGATCTGGTACCGCGGCACGCCGATGTCGACGAGCCGCATCACGCTCGAGGAGGCGTCGATCGTGTGGAGCGTGCTGAAGACGAGGTGTCCCGTGAGCGAGGCCTGGATGGCGATCTCGGCGGTCACCCGGTCGCGGATTTCGCCCACCAGGATGACGTCCGGGTCGTGGCGCAGGATCTCGCGGAGACCCTCCTCGAACGTGTAGCCGCGTCCCGCGTCGATGCTGCACTGGACGAGGGTGTCGAGCTTGTACTCGGCGGGGTCTTCCAGGGTGACGAGCTTGATCTCCGGGGTGGAGATCGTGTTCAGGGACGAGAACAGGGTCGAGCTCTTGCCCGACCCGGTGGGCCCGACCACGAGCACGACCCCGGCGCTGCGGGAGATCAACGTGCTGAACCGGTCGAGCGTTTCGCCGGTCAGGCCGCGGTCCTCGAGCGTCGTCTCCGCGCCGCCCTGCGGCAGCACGCGCAGCACCACCGCTTCGCCGTAGATCGACGGCAGCACGGACACGCGCAGGTCGAACGACATCCCGTCCATGATGTACGACATCCGGCCCGACTGCGGCAGGAAGTTGATGTGCGACTTCATGGAAGAGAGCACCTTCACGCGCGCCGCCACCGCGCGGGAAAAGGTGTCCGGGAAACGTCCCTGGTCGAGGAGGACGCCGTCGACGCGATACCGGACACGCAGCGAGTCGCGGGAAGGTTCGATGTGAACGTCGGTGGCGCCCTTCTGCAAGGCGTCGCGGATGACCCGATCGACGGTGCGCACGATCAGGTCGTCTTCGGCAGCCGGGCCGAACAGTTCCACGGCGTCCGGGGCGGCGGAGTCCTGGGCCGGGTGGCCCGGCGCGGGCCTCGTCTGCGTGTCGCCGCGGCCGGGGGGCTTCATGGCCCCGGGCAGCGGTCGTCCGGCCGGTGCGACGGGTTTCGCCGGCGCCTTCTCTTCGGCCGGCTTGCCCGCCTTGAGGTCGGCCGGCTTGCCGGGCTTGACCGGCTTGCGGCCCAGGTAGTCCGGAGACAGTTGCGGGAAATGATGGTAGAGCAGCCGAAAGAACTGATCTTCCGACATCTGCGTCCCGCGCGCCATCGAGGCGCCCGAGACCTGCTGCAGCATGTGCTCGATCGGCTTGAGCAGATTGCCGGCATACACGAAGTGCAGTTTCTGTCCTTCCCGGTAGAGCGGGAGGACCTTGTTCTCGTTGAGGAACTGGGGCGTGATGCCGCGCAGGAGCGAAGGATCGATGTGCAGCTTCTCGAGATGGCGCGTCTGCCCCTGGGAGAGGAGCGATTCGTTGTAGGTGCCCGCGTCGATCAAGCCGAGGCGAATCAGCGTCTGGCCGATCCCTTCGTTGTACTTCTTCTCCTTTTCGGCCATCGTGAACGCGGAAGTGGCCAGACCCGCCCGGAACTTGAGCAGGTCGATGGTCGTAAAGGGGACCTGGTCCCCGCCCTGGGGGTCGCCGGAATCCTGGGGGGTGCTTTGCGGGGCCTTCGGGTCGGATGCGTCGGACATGGCGGACCTCGTGATGGGAAAGGGGTGCGGCGAGGCTAGGACACCTGCTCGCGGACCGCGGTCAAGTCGCGGATCAAGTCTTCGTACTTTCCGTACCGTTCGTCGCGGTTCATTTTCAGGCAGCGGGCCAATGCGTTGCACAGCCCGTCGGGCATGGTCGGATCGATCGTCTTGAGGTTCGGCGCCCCGGTCTTGACCAGCGTGGTGAGGAATTCCGCCGGGGACTGCACCTGGATCGGCGGGCGGCCGGCGACCATCGAGAACAGGGTGGCGCCGAGCGCGTAGATGTCCGCCCGGAAGTCCACGCTGGCCGCATCGAAGGCCTGCTCCGGGGCCACGAAGTGGAGCGTCCCGAAGCCCTGTTGGGGCTGGGTCAGGTCGTAGTTGTCTTTGCGGCCCTCCTCGCGCGCCAGGCCGAGGTCGAGCAGTTTCACCGCGCCGTCGCGGCAGACCATGATGTTGCTCGGCTTGATGTCGCGATGGATGAGCTGGTGGCCGTGCGCGAACCGCAGCAGGTCGGCCACCGGCAGGATGATGTCGAGCGCCACGGCGGGCGGGAGTTTCTTCTCCTTGTCGAGGATCTTCTGCACGTCGACGCCGTCGACGAACTCCATGGCGATGTAGGAGAAGGGGTCGCAGCGACCGATCTCGACGATCGCGACCGCGACCGGATGGGCGGCGAGCATGCCGCCGACCATGGCCTCCCGGTAGAAGCGCAGGGCCGCGCCCGCGGAGAAGTCCTGGCCCGGCAGGAGCACCTTGATGGCGACCGTGCGGTTGTTGTCCAGACGGATGGCGCGGAAGACCACCGCCGTCCCGCCGGTGCCGAGGATCCCCTCCAGCCGCGCCCCGGCGAACTCCTCGCCGACCTTGGGCAGCGAAACCGGACCGCCGAGGATCCCGCCCCCGGTCATCGCGCGCGGGGCCGGCCGCACGGTCGTGTTCTGCCGCTTCTCGATCTGCATCTTGTAGGCCCGGGTACCCAGGGTCAGCCGGTCGCCGGACAGGACCGGCATCGCCTTGCCGCCGGCCACCGGCTTTCCGTTGAGCGAAAGCGCGGCATTGCCGTCGAGACGGGTCACCTCCACTTTCCCATTCTGTACGCCGATGCGACAGTGGTACGCCGCCACGCCCGGCGCGGCGAGGACGAAGTCGTTGTCCTCGGCGCGGCCCATGCGATGCACCCCTTCGTGGAGCACCAGATTGGGAAAGGACGCTCCGTCCGCCCCCTTGACCGGGACGAGGTGGAGGACGATCGCCGGCGAAGTCGCCATGTCGCTCATGCGCGGATGCTCCCTGGGTCCGATTGGGCCGGGACGCTCCTGTTCGGGCGGGAAGTGAACATTATAGGCGCGGTCGGGGGTGGGTCAAGCCATACCCGAAACGGGGCGGCGGGAAGTGCTTGGCGGCGGCGTCGCCGCGCGTACAATGTGCGCCGCGGACCGGTCCGCCTTCCGGAGGAATCATGAACGCCCAGCATGTCGCGACGATCGCCGCGGAATTGCGGCTCCGCCCGGCCCAGGTCGAGGCGGTGGTCAAACTCTTCGCGGACGGCGCCACCGTCCCCTTCATCGCCCGCTACCGCAAGGAGGCCACCGGCTCCCTCGACGAGGTCGCGCTCACCGCCGTGCGGGATCGGCGGGGACAGCTCGAGGACCTGGACAAGCGCCGCGGGGCGATCCTGCAGTCGCTCGAGGAACGCGCCCTCCTCACCGACGACCTCCGCGCCCGCGTCGCGGGCGCGGCGACGATGGCGGCGCTGGAGGACCTCTACCTCCCGTACCGCCCCAAGCGGCGCACGCGGGCGACCATCGCCCGCGAGAAAGGGCTCGAGCCGCTGGCACAGTTCCTGCTCGCGCAGGGGACGGGCGATCCCGAGCAGGCGGCGGCCGCGTTCGTGAACGCGGAAAAGGAGGTCGGCGCGACGGCCGACGCGCTCGCCGGCGCGCGCGACATCGTGGCCGAGGTCGTCAGCGAGGATGCCGACGCCCGCGCCTCCGTGCGCGAGTTGTGCCGACGAAAGGGCGAGATGCGCTCCAAGGTCGTTCCCGGGAAGGAATCGGAAGGGGTCAAGTACAAGGACTACTACGCCTGGCAGGAACCGCTCGCGACCGCCCCCTCGCATCGCGTCCTGGCCATGCGCCGCGGCGAGGCGGAGGGTTTCCTCCACCTCACCGTCGCGCCCCCGGAGTCCGAAGCCGTCGCGCTCCTCGAAGCCCGGTTCCTGCGCGGCACCGGCCCCGCGACCGGGCACGTGCGGCAGGCGGTGCAGGACGGCTACAAGCGACTTCTCGCCCCCTCGATGGAAACGGAAATGCGGCTCGAAGCCAAGGAGCGCGCCGATGCCGAGGCGATCCGCGTGTTCGCGGAGAACCTCCGCCAGCTGCTGCTCGCGCCCCCCCTCGGCGGCAAGAACGTCCTGGCCCTCGATCCCGGCTTCCGCACCGGCTGCAAAGTGGTCTGCCTCGACCGGCAGGGGAAACTCCTGCACCACGACGTCGTCTATCCGCATCCGCCCGAGTCGCGGCGGGACGAATCCGCCCGCCGGCTTGCCGAACTGGCCGAACGCTTCGGGATCGAGGTCGTCGCCGTGGGCAACGGCACGGCCGGCCGCGAAACCGAGCAGTTCGTGCGCGGGCTCGCCCTGCCCGGGCGGCCGCCGGTCGTCATGGTCAATGAGAGCGGCGCGTCGATCTACTCCGCTTCGGACGTCGCGCGCGAGGAATTCCCCGATCACGATCTCACCGTCCGCGGGGCGGTGTCGATCGGCCGGCGGCTCATGGATCCGCTCGCCGAACTCGTCAAGCTCGACCCCAAGTCGATCGGCGTCGGTCAGTACCAGCACGACGTCGACCAGGGGAGTCTCAAGGCGAGCCTCGACGACGCCGTCGTCGCCTGCGTGAACCGCGTCGGCGTCGAGGTGAATACCGCCAGCAAGCAGTTGCTCACCTACGTCTCGGGCCTCGGTCCGACGCTGGCGGGGAACATCGTCGCCCACCGCAACCAGCACGGTCCCTTCTCGTCGCGCGACGCCCTGCGCAGCGTCCCCCGCCTCGGCCCCAAGGCGTTCGAGCAGTCGGCCGGCTTCCTGCGCATTCGCGACGCGGGAAACCCGCTCGACGCCAGCGCGGTCCACCCGGAGAGCTACGCGATCGTGGATCGCATGGCGACCGACTTGGGCTGCACGGTCCGCGATCTGATGCGCGACGAAACCCTGCGCGCGCGCATCGACCTGCGCCGTTACGTCACCGACATGGTCGGACTTCCCACCCTCCAGGACATCGTCCAGGAACTGGCCAAGCCGGGGCGCGACCCGCGCGAGAAGTTCGAAGCGGTGGAATTCGCCGAAGGAGTGAAGGATCTTTCCGACCTCGCGCCCGGAATGAAGCTGCCCGGCGTGGTCACCAACGTGACCGCCTTCGGGGCGTTCGTCGACGTCGGCGTTCACCAGGACGGACTCGTGCACGTCAGCCAACTGGCGGATCGCTTCGTCAAGGACCCCGCCGAGGTCGTGAAGGTTCATCAGCGCGTCACCGTCACCGTCCTCGACGTGGACCGGGAGCGGAAGCGGATCTCCCTGTCGATGCGCAGCCAGCCGGTTCCGGGTCCCCGTCCGCCGGCGGCGTCCGGGGCGGCCCCGGCGTCTGCCGCGGGCGCATCCCCGGCGTCCCCGGCCCGACCGCCCGCGCCTGCCCCCCCGCCACCCCGGCGGGATCCCCCCAAGCGCGACGTCCGCCCCGGCGCGACCGGCGGAAAGTCGTGGATGGAGCAGCAGTTGGAAGCCTGGGAGAAAAAGCACGGACGGCCCGGGTCCCCGTGAGCCGTGGCCGATCCGCGGCTGTCCCACACGGATCGATGGTCTCACCGACGGACCCGCGAGCGACCCGGGCGGCCTCGGGGCGCCCGCGTTCCCGTGCGGCCCCCCCCCGCCGCCGCGCGCCCTCCTTACGCACCCCGGCAGGCCCGTAAGATTCTTCCTCACCCGGGGTCTCATCCCCTGACCCGCGTCGCCCGGTACGGCGCGGCGCCGGGCTCCCGACGGAGGACAGGGTATGAACAAGGCCCAGGCGGCAGCCCTCTTCCTGATCCTGGGGATCGCAGCGCTCCTCCTCTACAAGATCCGCGTGCTCGGGATCGTGCCCCGGGAAATCGCCCCGATCCTGGGGCACCAGATCGTCCTTTCCTTGATGGTGCAGCCGCGCGAGCCCGAGGTCGTCCTGGAGACGCCCGTGCCGGAATCGGATGACCGGCAGGAGATCACCCGCGAGGCCGCGGTCAGCGAAGACTACTCCTTCACGATCGTCCCGATGGCCGGGGGGCGCCTCGGGCGCTGGCGGCGCAGCGGGTCCCTCGAGCCGTGCAACATTCTCTACAGCTACTTCGCGGTCGTGCGCGCGAAGACTTGGGACCTGCCCGCCGATCTCCTGGTCGACGGCGATCTGCCCGATGAGGTGGGGGGGTGGCTCGCTCCCTATTCGGGCCACACCCAGGCCCAGGAGACGATCGCGAGGGAGACCCGGAAGCGGTTGGGCGAACCGGCCTCCCGTTCCGTCCGGGTTCGCGTGGAGCGGCTCTTCGACGCGGTGCGCAGCACCGTCACCGAGGTGGCGCCGGGCCCCGAAGTCCCGGAATCTCCCGAGGAAGTGTTGCGGCGCGGCGTCGGCTCCGACCACGGCGCCCACGCGCTCCTCGTGGCGCTCCTGCGGGAGGCGGGCGTACCCGCGCGCCTGGTTTCCGGCCTCGAACTGTCCGAAGGGCGCAGCAAGAGTCCCCACGTCTGGGCCGAGGCGTGGGCCGGGGAGTGGGTGCCGCTCTGCGTCTCGCATGACCTCCTCGCGCGGCTGGACGAGGCCCACTTGCTCGTGGCGCACGGATCCCCGAAGGCGGCAGGCGCAACGGGCGCCGACCTGGACCTTCGATACGAGGTCCAGGAGTCGATGCGGCCCCGGAAGACCGTCACGGAAGGAATTGCCGACCATCCGTTGAACACGATGCGGATGTGGAGTTCCTTCAAGCGCGTCCATGTCTCTCTCAACCTGCTGGCGATCCTGCTCTCGATTCCGGTGGCCGCCAGCGTGGTTGCGGCGTTCCGGACGATGGTCGGGATCGTGCCGTTCGGGACCTTCCTACCGGCCCTCCTCGCGATCAGCTTTCGCCACGGGGGCGCCGCAAGCGGCATGGCGGCGCTCGTCTTCGTGCTCCTGGTCGCCACGCTCTTCCGCTGGGCGGTGGACCGGCTTCACCTCCTCCACACGGCGCGGCTGACCGTCCTGATGAGCGTGCTCGTGGGCGTCATCCTGCTCGTGGGCGCGGCGGGTCTCCGCCTCGGCCGGCCGGACATCGCCTACGCGGCGGTGTTTCCCGTCGTCGTCCTGACTCTCACCGCGGAGCGATTCTTCCTCTCCCTGCAGGAACAGGGGTTCTGGGATTCGGCGCGGCGCATGGGCTGGACGCTGGGGATGTCGCTCGTCTGTTACGCGGCGATCGCTTCCCACGGGGTCCAATCCGCGCTCCTTTGCTATCCGGAGCTGCTCGTCGCCGTCACGGCGCTCAACCTGCTGATCGGCAGTTACGACGGTCTTCGCCTGGTCGAGTGGATTCGGTTCCGTCGCCTGTTGTTCGATCCCTGTCCCCTCGTGGGAGTGCCCGCCCATGTTCGGATTCCTGCGTTCGGTCGACCGCGGCGTCTGCGGCATGAACCGGCGGAACCGGCAGTACATCCTGCCCAAGAACCCGCGGCGACTCTTTCCGCTCGTCGACGACAAGATCCTGTGCAAGGAGCGACTTCAGGAGTGCGGGCTGCCGACGCCGCCGCTCTGCCTGGTCCTCGACACCATGCTCGCGTTGCGTGGCCTGGAGCATAGGCTCGCGTCCTTCCATGGGTTTGCGGTGAAGCCGTCGCGGGGATCCGGGGGGCGCGGCATCGTCGTCATCGAAGGGCAGGAGGAAGGCGGCTGGCGAAAGATCGGCGGACGAATCCTTGCCCACGACGAACTGCGGCGCCACGTCGCCGACGGCATGGCGGGTCGGTTCTCCCTCGACGGCGAGCCCGACCGAATGTTCGTCGAGGGTCTCCTGCGGAAACACCCCGCGTTCGACCCGGTGGCGTTCGGCGGCGTTCCGGACGTACGCGTCATCGTCCGGGACGGGACGCCGGCGATGGCCATGACGCGGTTGCCGACGAGCCGGTCGGACGGCCGGGCGAACCTGGCGCAGGGGGCGATCGGCGCGGGCATCGATCTCGCCACAGGCTGCACGATCCACGCCATCCGGCACGGCCGCTGGGGCGACGAGGTCGTCGAGCGTCATCCGGACACCGGGGCCCCCGTGCTCGGCTTCCGGATTCCCGGGTGGAACCGCATCCTCGAAATGTCCCGGCGCTGCGCCGAGGCGTTCGGTCTCGGATACCTCGGCGTGGACGTGATCGTCGACCGCGCCTGGGGTCCGATGATCGTGGAACTGAACGCGCGTCCCGGATTGTCGATTCAAAACGCCAACGGACGGGGGCTGCTCGGCTCGCCCGGATGATTCTCGAACCGCTTCGCGGTTCGCGAACAACGCGGCTCCGGCCGGCCATCAAGGCCGTCCGGAGCAGGACAGCCGCGCCCCGCGCGCAACACCGTGTGTCCCACGGCGGTCGCCCCGCGGTCCCGGCATCTGGCGCAGCCAGGAGGCCGCGGGCGGAGTTTTCACGAAGCCGCTGGCGCGGCTTCATGAATAATCCGGGCTAGCGGCGTCGCTGGTAGCCCTGGTTCATGACGTACACGGTGACGGTCTCGATCCCCGGCTCCGCCCAGCGCTGCTTGTAGGCCATCGGCCAGCCGAGGTCGTACCACTCGAAGCGGTCCTCGCAGAGCCACTCGAGCATGCGGAGCTGCATGAGGTTGCCGAGCGAGAGCGCGGCGTGGGTCTCGGTGTAGCTGAACTGCAGGCCGCGGAAGAGCGCGCCGTGGGTCGCGCCGTGGAGGTAGCCCGCGTCGGCGTGGTCGATGCGGGCGAGGATGGCGCGGAAGCCGCGGCGTCCCACGAGTCGGGCAATCATGCGCCGGTAAAACTCCGCCATCCGGCCTTCGTCGACACCGACCCCCTCCAGACCCTTCCAACTGCGGGTTTCGAGGGCGAGGATCCGTTCGTACAGCGGGGCGACCGCCGCGGTCGACACCCCCCCGACGCGCTCGAACTCGACCCCGGCCTCGGCGGCCCTGCGCTCCGCCTGGCGCAGATTACGCCGGAACTTGGGCGAGCGCCGGGCAAGCCACCCGTCCACGCCGTCGCGAATCGAAGCCGTGAACCGGGGCAGGAGTTCGCCCACGGCGACCCGCCAGCGGGTTCCCGCCTCCTCGAGGATGGCGCGCAGGAGGGGCGAGTCGGCCGGGACCCCGGAAAGCACCGCCAAGGTCCACTCGCCTTCCCGGCGTGCGCAGTCCGCCACGAAGCCGCGCACGATGCGGCGCGGATCCGGGCCGATCAGGGGACAGTCGAACCCCCACATGAGTTCGAGCGGCTCGAGGACCCGTCCCAGCCGGCGGTCCGCCCGGCGCGCGAAGACGGCGAAGCCCTCCTCGCCCGCGCGCACCCACGGTTCGCGGGGCGGATGAAGCGCCTCGTGCGCCGGGAGGATCCAGTCCAGCGAGGAGCAGTACCGGTCGATCCCCGGCGTGGCCTCGATCGCCGCGTCGAAGGCGGCATGGCGCGACAGGAAATCGGGTAAGGAGAGTTCCTGCATCGCCGGCATTGTAGCAGGGAGGGGAGCGGCCCGCCACGAACCTCGCGCCGCCGGCGCCGGCCGGGTTCGGCGCCGATGCGGCAAGGATTGACCCCGGGCGCGACCTGCGCCATGATCGGGAGCGTGCCGTGGAGGAGGGCCGACATGAGCGTGCGGGTGGAAGACCGGGGGCCGGTCCGGACGGTGATCCTGTCCCGGCCGGAGGCGCGCAACGCCGTGGACCGGGAAACCGCGGACGCGTTGACCCGGGCGTTTCGCGAGTTCGAGTCGGACCCCGGGGCGCGCGTCGCCGTGCTGTGGGGGGAGGGGGACGCGTTCTGCGCCGGCGCGGATCTGAAGGCCGTCGCCGACGGGCGGTTCCCGCGCGTGGATCCGGAGGGGGACGGTCCGCTCGGGCCGACGCGGATGCTCCTCGACAAGCCGGTGATCGCCGCGGTGGCGGGGCACGCGGTGGCCGGCGGACTGGAACTCGCGCTCTGGTGCGACCTCCGCGTGGCGGAGGAGGATGCCGTCTTCGGCGTCTTCTGTCGCCGCTGGGGGGTGCCGCTGCTCGACGGCGGGACGGTGCGCCTGCCGCGGTTGATCGGCCTGAGCCGGGCGCTCGACCTGATCCTGACGGGTCGCCCGGTGATGGCCGCGGAGGCGCTGGCGATGGGACTGGCGAACCGGGTCGTGCCCAGGGGGACGGCGCGCGCCGCGGCGGAGGAGCTCGCCGGACTGATCGCGCGATTCCCGCAGGCGTGCCTGCGGGCCGATCGCCGTTCCGCCCACGAGGGGCTGGGCCGGGACCTCGAGGCGGCGCTGGCGGCGGAGTTCGCGCGCGGCCGGCCGGTGCTCGAGGCGGAGTCGCTCGACGGCGCGCGCCGATTCGCCGCCGGCGCGGGGCGTCACGGATCGTTCGAGGAATAGCGGGTCGGCGAATTCGGAACCGGGGGGGACGAGTCGATTCTCGCGCCCGGTCCGATCCGATGGTTCGAGAGGGACGCCCCACGAGGGCGGCGGCCGAGGCGGGAGGACGAAATGGGTGGAGCCGGGATCCCGGGACGGATCGGGATGGTTGCGGCGATCCTGCTCGCGGCATGCGGGGTCGCGCAGGCGCAGTCCGGGAAGGCCGCGGGGGTCGTGATCGAGGGCGAGACCGGCAGACGCCTCGACGCCGTCGTGCGCGAGCACCGCGGCGGCGCCTTTTGGGGCGCGGTCCTGGTCGCCAAGGGGGGAAAGACGATCCTGGCGCAGGGGTACGGCATGGCCGATCTCGAGCGGACGCCGAACGGGCCGCGCACGTACTTCGACATCGGCTCCGTCTCGAAGCAGTTCACGGGCGCGGCGATTCTCAAGCTGGAGCAGCAAGGGAAACTCCGCACCGAGGACCCGATCGGCAAGTTCATCCCGGACGTCCCCGCGGACAAGGCCGGGATCACGGTGCATCACCTGGTCACCCACACCTCCGGGCTGTCGATCGACCCGGCGTGGCAGGAAGGGGACTTCGCCGAGGCCGCCCGGATGGCCGCGAGTGCGCTCGGGGCCCCGTCGGTCCAGGAACCCGGCGCCCTGTTCCAGTACAGCAACGTCGGGTACTTTCTCCTCGCGATGGTGATCGAGCGGGCGTCCGGCAAGACGTTCGAGGAATACTTGAAGGTAAACCTGTTCGCCCCCGCGGGCATGAAGGACACCGGCTTCGTCCAGGACCGCGACCTCGATCCGGATCGGGTGAGCACGCGCGTCTACGCCCCCGAGGAGGGCGGGGGACGGGGGACGGCGCTGGAGTACGGCTGGAACTGGCTCAACAAAGGGGCGACCGGCGTGGTCACGACGATCCTCGACCTGCAGCGCTGGGACCAGGCGCTTTCCGGCGACAAGGTGCTGGACAAGGCGCGCCGCGAGAAGTTGTTCCGCCCCGGCGAGGGGCGGTACGCGTACGGCTGGTTCGTGGAAGACTCCCCGCGGGGGACCGTGTGGGTGCATCACGGCGGTGCGACGCGCGGATACCGGGCGCACCTGTCCCGCTATCCCGACGAAAACGCGATGATCGCGGTCCTGTCGAACGAGACCGGCGAGCCGGACGACCTGACCGCGAAGCTCGAGGGAGCGCTCTTCCGTCCCGCGGACCTCGATGCCCGGGCCCTGCAGGCCTGCGCGGGGACGTATCGGCTGCCGTCCGGCGGCCGCTTCGAGGTGGTCGTTTCCGGCAGCGCCCTCGAAGTGCGGGCCGAGGGGCCCACCGCCGCGTGTCGGGTGTACTACGGAGTCCGGGAGCTGCCCGAGTGGCCGGGCCTGTACGAGAACTACGCCGAGGTGGCGGGGGAGCGCACGCGTCCGCTGGTCGACGGGGACTTCGACGGGTTCCGCAAGCAGGGAATCGAACCCGGCACGCCGGAGGGGGCGTTCGAGCCTGGTCTGGCCGCCTGGCAGGAGGCCGCGAAGAAGCATGGGCCGCGCGGCGAGTTCAGCCTGATCGGCACCCACTCGGGACGTGAGGTCACGACCTATTTTCGCGCCGTCTTCGGAAAGGAACCGCTCACTTTCTCGGTCTGGTGGAGCCCGGGCCGCCGGTTCACGCGGTTCGTCCGCGAGGAGGCGCCGCATCCGTTCCGGGTCGCATTGCAGCCGCGCGCCGCGACCGAATTCGCCGGGCGGTGCGTCACCGGCCGAAACGTGCTCAAGCTCTCGTTCGACGCCCGGGGGAAGCCGAAGGCCGCGTCGCTGACCTGGCGCGACGGCACGGCGGGGGAGGACTCCGGCGTGGTCTGCAAGCGGGAGAAGTAGCGGGCGCCTGGGGGAGACGGGGCCCCGCCGCGACCCGTCGCGTCCCGGACCCTCCGCCCGACGCCGGTCAGGCGCGTCCGATCTCGGCGACGATTCCGCCCACCTCGGCCAGAAGCTCCGCGGCGAGTTCGGGCGGCACGTCGGTCTCGGCCTCGAATCCCTGGCTCCACGACAGCGAGGAGAGGGCGCGGTCGAGCAGCGGGCGGGGGAGCCGGCCGGCGGGAACGAGGTGGCGGCGAACGGCGGCGGGGACCTGCGGGTCGGGCGGGATCGGAATGCCGTGGCGGGCGAGCAGGTCGCCGAGTGCGGCGAGGATCGCCTTGCCCGATTGCGCGACGCTCTCCGCGGCGAAGCCGCCGTCGCGCAGGTGGAAGGCTGCCTGCAGCGCGCGCGTCGCCCGGGTCGCGGCGGGACGCTCCAGCGCCTGCACCAGGGCCGAGGCCATCGCGGCCATCGATCGGGCGGGGATCGGCGCCGCCGGCGCCGGGGCGATCGGCTCCGACGTCCCGCCCACGGGACGCGCGCGCGCAACGGCCGAGGCCTCCTCCCGCGCGACGTCGGTCCCCGCGGCCGGAGCGTCCACCACTTCCGCGAGCAGATCGGCCATCCGCCCGGACAGGCTCGGCAGATCGACCTCCGCCGCGCCGTCGGCGCGGAACACCGCGTCGAAGATCTCCCGCTTCGATTCCAGCAGCCGCTCGATCCGCGACTCGATCGAGTCTTCCGCCACCAGCGTCACCACGTGCACCGTGCGCGTCTGACCGATCCGGTCGGCGCGCGCGTTCCGCTGCTCGAGCCGCGCGGGATTCCACGGCAGGTCGAGATGGATCACCACGCTCGCGGCCTGGAGGTTGAGCCCGAGCCCGCCCGACTCGGTGGACAGGAAGACGCGGCAGGTCGGGTCGGAGTGGAAGCGTTCGATCAGGTCGCCGCGCCGCGCCGCCGGCACGCCCCCGTGGAGATAGCCGTGCCCGAGCCTGCGCTTGCGAAGCAGCGTCGCGGCATGGTCGAGCATGTCGGTCCACTCGCTGAAGACGAGCGCCTTGTGTCCGCCCACCACGACCAGCTCCTCGAGGATCCGGTCCAGTTCCTCCAGTTTGGGGATCGGTCCGGGCGGACCTTTGGCCATTTCGGCGGCGTCGCAGACCCGCCGGAGCAGGGTCAGGAGCATCGTCAGCCGGCGGCGTTCGTCGTCGGAGAGCGGCCGGCGCTTCATCCGGTCGACCAATTGCGCGACCTGGGGCGAGAGTTCGTCATGAAGTGCGCGCTGCTGCGGCGTCAGCGGGACGTAGAAGCGGTTGACGATCCGCTCCGGAAGCTGCAGCCGCACCGTCTCCTTGGTGCGCCGGAGCACGATCCCGGCGATGCGGGAGCGCAGGGAATCGAGGTTCCGGTAGCCCTGGACGTGGCCGTCCTCGTCCAGCCGATAGTACTTGTCGTGGAAGTCCCACAGCGGCCCGAGGAGGGTCGGATCGACGAACTGGCAGACCGAATAGAGTTCCTCGAGGTTGTTTTCGAGCGGCGTGCCCGAGAGCACGAAGGCGAAGCGGCAGCGCCGGCGCAGGTCCTTGACCGCGTCGGAGGTCTTGGCGCGCCAGTTCTTGATCCGCTGGGCTTCGTCGAGGATGACGATGTCCCAGTGCAGGTCGGAGTCCTGGAGAAAGCGGCGATCGCGGTAGATCTGCTCGTAGTGGGCGATGACGAACGCCTGCTCGCTGCGGTACGCCTCGTGGCGGCGGGCGGCGGTCCCGGCGACGACGGTCGGTCCGGCGGCGGCGAACCGCCGCAGCTCGAGGTCCCACTGGTGCTTCAGCGAGGCCGGGCAGACGACGAGGACGCGCCGGGCGTGGCCTTCGCGGAGCAGGAATGCGGCGGCGGCGGCGGCCTGCACGGTCTTTCCCAGGCCCATCTCATCGCCGAGGATCGCGCGTCGCCGGTCGAGCAGATGCAGGCTTCCCTCGACCTGGTACGGGTAGAGCGGCGCGGCCAGGAACGCGAACGGGTCCTCGCCCCCGCGCGCGCGCGCGCGCACCGAATCGGCGTAGCGGGCCCACGCCTCGCGTTCGCGCCGGCGCCCGAGCTCGTGGGTGACCTCGGGGGCCACGGTCAGGACGCGCGCCGGGTGCCGGGCCGCGGCTTCCAGCATGCGCTGCACTTCGGCCGGGGTCTGGCCGCGAAAGGCCCCGTCGCCGTCGAAAAACGCCTGCCGGAACGGCGTCAGCAATCCCTTCCCGTCCGCCGGGTGAAGCGCGATCGAATCCCGTCGCCGGTCGAGAAAGACGAAGGCGCGGGCGCGCCGAGGGGAGCACCGTTCCGCCAGCCGCGGGCGACGAAGGATCGTCTCGATGTGCTTGCACGTGCCCAGGCGGTTGATCCGAAAATCGGGACAGGTGCAGAGGTTCACCCGGGCCCCCGGGTCGCGAATCTCGACCTCGTAGATCCGGTCGCTGGCCGAGTGGACGCGGAACCGGTCCCCGATCGGACCGGCGCCGAGGGGGAAGATCCGCATCGGCTCCTTGCGCGCCCGCAATTCCCGCAACTGGAGTTGGACCCCGGGGTCGGTCGAGTATTGCGGGTCGCGCATGGGCGTCTCCGTGGCGAGGCCGCCCATTGAATTCCGCCTCCGCCGCGATTGCAAGCGAAACGGGTGCGCGCCGGCCCCCGGGAGACGGCGCGGGAAGCGGCGGGCGGCGAGCGCGCTGCGCCCGATCGTTCGGAGTGCCGCGTCAGGAGGCCAGGGGAGGGGGGGCAGCCCCCACCGGGCGCACGGTGCGGAACCCGTGCCAGGGCGCTCGGCTCGCCGGCGGCCAATGGAGACGGTACGTGGTGCCGAGCACTTCGTAGGCCGACTCCCGGGTCTCGAATCCGCCCCCCCGGTCGCAGCACTCCCCGGTGTCGTGCAGCTCGCCTCGCGCGGCTTCCAGAAGATCCGCATCGCAGCGCGGATTCTCCAGAATGCCGTGGCCCGCGCACCAGCGATAGAAGCGCGGCTCGTAGCGATCGAGGCACCAATTGTTCACGTTCCCGGCGAGGTCGCGCACCCCCTCCGGCGTCGCACCCTCGGGGTACGCGCCCACCGGCGAGGGCATCCCGATCCGTCCGTCATAGTTGCAGCGCCGTCGCGTCGGCAGCGCCTCGCCCCAGGGAAAAGGGCGCCCCGCGGGGCCCTTCGCGACGTACTCCCACTCCGCCTCGGTCGGCAACCGCTTCCCGGCCCAGCGGCAGTAGGCATCCGCTTCCCACCAGCTCACCCCCGCCACGGGCAAATGAACATCCTCCCATCCGGGCGTGCGCCAGCAGCCGGGCTCCACGATCGACTCCGCCTCGCGCCAGGCCCATCCCTGCGGGTGCCAGAAATGCGGATGCTCGTACCCGCCGGCATCCAGAAAGCGCGCGTACCGCTCCCGCGTCACGGGATCGCGGTCGATCCAGAAGGCGTCGAGCAGGACCTCGTGATCGGGGTGATTGTCGGTGTGCAGAAAGAAATCGATCCGGGTCGCCCCCATGCGAAACCGTCCGGCGGGGAATCGGATCATCTCCGCGCCGTCCGCGCGGTCGAGGAAGGCATCGCCCCGGGATTCAAGCGGGAGAGGAACGTCCATGGTCGCAGCGTAGCATGCCCCCGAGCGCTCGCACAAGCCGGTCGGTCCGATCGGAATCGGGGGTGTCGGTTGAAGTTGGGGCATTCGTACGGTATCTTCGGGAATTCCGCGAAGAAACCCTCCGCCGGCGGCATAGAACTCCTGGAACGCCCGGTGCGGCCGGGCCCCACCGGAACACGTACGGTTCGGAGGAGTCATGCACGATCGAGACGAGACCCTGGCGGCGCTGCTGTCGCCGCAGGCGGGCGGCGAGGCCTGGACGGACTTCTTCCAACGCCATCAGGCGACGGTCTTTCGCACCTGCTACGGCGTCCTGCGGCGCCGCGACCTCGCGGAGGATGCCGCACAGGAGACGTTCCTCACCGTCCTGGAGCGACGGCAGGGCTTGCAGCCGGAGCGCAACGTCCGGGGTTGGCTCCACCGCGTCGCCGTGAACGCCGCCCTGCAGGTGATGCGGTCGGAGCGGCGTCGGCATCGCCGGGACCGGGCGGCCGGGCTGGAGCGGTGCGGAGGATCCGGGGCGCAGCCGGACGGAGACGCCCTGGCCGCCGCCGACCGGCCCGTCGTCCGCCGTCACGTGGAATCGCTCCCCGCCCGCTGGCGCTTGCCGGTCCTGCTCCGCCACGAGGAAGGTCTGTCGTACGCGGAAATCGCGGCCGCGCTCGGCATTCCCGAAGGGACCGTCGCGTCCCGCCTGAACGAGGGACTGGCGCGGCTGCGCGCTTCGCTCGGGGCCTCCGGACTGGCCTTGGCGATCGTGGACGTGGAGCGCGCGATCGGACTCCTGCCTCCGCACCCGGTGCCGGACTCGCTGATCGCCGCGCTGGACGGGATGGCGCGAGGGAGCGCCTCGTCCGCCCCCGCGGGCGCGCCGACCGCCGGCCTTCCCCCATCGGGCCTCGCCCCCTCCCCGGCCGGAGCGAAAGCGGTCGCCGTGGCGATGCTCCTGGCGGCCATTCTGGGCGTCGGCTTCGGCATCTCCCGCTCGCGCGAATGGGGCCTCCCCGCCGCCCGCCCGCGGGCGGAGCTTCGGCCCGGGACGCCGGGTACGGCGAGTCCGTCCCCCCTCGCAGGTTCCGGAATCGAGGTCGTCCCGGTCGCGTCCGAGCCGGGGACCGCGATCGTCGCGGCCGATCCCGCGCGCGTCGCCGATCCTGCCGGTGCGGCCCAGCCGGAGGCCTTCGTCTTCCGCGGCCGGATCGTCGACGAGCGGACCGGCATGCCGGTTCGAAACGCCGCGATTCGATGGACGTGCGGGGAGAACATCCGCAGAATCCTGTCGCGCACCACCGTATCGGGAAGCGACGGACGCTTCCGGCTCGAAGACCTGCCGTCCGAGAAGGGCATCCTCTTTGCGGTCGTGGCGGAGGACTATGCCGAACGATCCTTCTCCATTCCGGACGATTCGGTGCGCGAGGAGCGCGACCATGCGCTCGAGCCCGGTTGGCAGGCGGTGCTCCGGCTCCGAGATCCCTCGGGGACCCCGGTCGATCGCGGCCTCTCCTTTCGCATCGACCCGGACGGCAAAGGCTGGCGCATGTGGGAGCGCTTGCGGCACGAGACGACCGGGGAATTCCGTTTCGAAGGGTTGTCCCCGAGCCTGCAGTCCCCGTCCGTCTGCCGAATCCAGGTGCAGCATGCGGAACGCCGGCCGGTGATCGTGGACGGATGGGACGTGCGCCTGAATCCCTCCACGCGGCGGGCCGAAGTCGAGGTGATTCTGGACTCGGGCGGGCAAATCCGGGGGTTCCTGCGCAGCCCGTCCGGCCTGCGACTCGCCGGCGCGGTCGTGTCCGCGTGGCGGGCCGACCGGGAGGATCCGCTGTCGATGCGCCAGGTCACCGCGGACGAGCAGGGACGATATCGTCTTGCGGGACTGACCGCCGGCCCCTGGTGCCTGCACGTCCGCGGTGCGGGATGCGTCCTGGGTGAGGCCGCGCGGGTCGACGTCGAGGAAGGCGCGGACATCGATCTCCCGCTCGAAGTTCCCCTCGGCGGAGTGATCGAGGGCGTCCTCGTGGACGAACGAGGCGAGCCGCTCCCCGGCGTCGGGATCGGCCCGATCGTGCAGGAAGGGTATCCGGGGCCGGGGTCCGGGGTCTTCCGTGGGCTGGTGAACACCAATGCGCAGGGACGTTTCCGGACGGACGGACTGCCGTTGGACCTGGTGTACCGGATTCGCTGCGACTCGCATGCGCTTCGGCTGGACTCCCTGCGCGCCACCCCGGAGGGATTCGAGGTTCGCCTGACCGGGTGGCGCCGGGACCCCTGGGATCCGTCCAGCGTGCGGGAGGCGATGACGGAATTGCCGCTGGCGGAGGGGATCCGGTTCCGGTGACGCTCACCCCCGCCCTCGAGTCGGGCCGTCCCCGGCCGGACCGACCGGACGGCCGGCTGCGGCGGCGGCGCGAGACGGGTTTCCCCTTTCCCGAGCGGGGCGCGACCCTGGACCGGTTCGTTGCGGAGTCACCGATCATGGCCCGACGCTCCCGCCCCGACCGGCGATCGACCGGACTGCCGGACCACATTCCCGATCGACCCCGCGTCCTCTTCGTCGGAATCAACCCCGGACTGCGTTCGGCGGCCGTCGGCCACCACTTCGCGGGGCACGGGAACCGCTTCTGGAGCCTGTTCTACGAAGGCGGCATGGTGCCGGAGCGGTTGGGATGGGCGGACGATGTCCGCCTGCCCGAGTTCGGCTTCGGCATCACCAACCTGTGTGCGCGTCCGATCGCCCGCGGTCGCGCCGGAGTCGAACATCCCGACCGCGACGGTGAGACTGCACGCCCCTCTTTCCGGTCGGAGCCGAACCGGCCCGTGCCGCCGCACATCCCTGCGGCGTCCTCGCGACCCGCAACTGCGCGGGCGGAAGGTCTCTTCTCCCGCGGTATCAAGTTATGCTCACGCAAGTAATCCCGATGCGGAATTTGCGCCCACGTTCTCAGTTTTGTTTTCGGACCGGCGCAGTGCTTCTCAAGTCGTGGACCGGTTGGGGATTGCGATGCAGCCGGCGCTTTCCGCCCGCCGCGGAATTCCCGCCGGCGCCTTCGGCCGATTCGTTCCCCCGGACGCA
>CAZWCX010000093.1:0-29626 GCA_964632945.1 uncultured Planctomycetia bacterium
GTCTCGATGGGCGGGGCCGCGCTTGCGGGCGCGGCGAAGGCGATCAGCACGTCGCCGGGATGCACGCCGAGGTTCTCCGCCGGAGAGTCGGCAAAGACCTCGAGCACGCGCACGTGCCGGGCCGGGACATCGCCGCGCAACACGGCGAGCAGCGCGGCAAAGCCCTCGTCGTCCCGCAGCGCCGCCAAGTCGGGATCCGACGCGGTCCGGTCGGCGTCGCTCCAACCGCGGCGCACGGCTTCCTCGAGCGCCGCGAGGGCCAGAAGCCTCCAGTCCGCCGGGTCCGACCCGGCGCCGCACACCGCAATCCAAGGCCGCCCGAGCTGCGGGTCCGCACCCGCGCGTTCGCCCAGCTCGCGCAGGGCGGACGCGTCGGCGCCCGCGGCCAGCCATTGCCCAGGGTCCTGCTCCTGCGCGCCCACGGCGAGGCAGCAGGCCAGATGGTAGGCGGGATTCGGGTCGGCGGGGTCGGCGCGCGCGAGCAGGTCCAGGAGCGGCAGGGCGGCGGCGTGGCGTCCGGCCGCGACGTGCGCGGCCGCCGACCGTTGCAGCTCGGCGTGTCGCGCGGCGGGGAGGAAAGGCGCCGCGCCCACGGTCGCGGGCGTGGCGGTGGCCCGCGCGAGCGGCACGGGACGGCCGAAGGCGGGGTCTTCCCGCAGCAGGTCGTCCCCGTCGAACGGCTCCCCGGTGTCCCGATCGCAGGGGATCGGAACCAGGATCGGCGGGGCCTGCTTGGGCATGTACCGGTAGAGGTACGCCACCACCGTCTCCGCGGCGAGGTCGGTCGGCAGCTCGAAGCGCACGCGCACGGGACGCTCGCACCGCAGCAGGGCCCGGAACTTGGCGCCGCCGAAGTCCTGGACGAGTTGGGCGTACGCCGCCTCGCTGGTGCGGTCGCGGTCGCTCTCGGCCTTGCGGAAGCGGTGCCAGTAGAGCTCGGCGAGGGCCTGGCGGGACTCCTCGTCCTCGCGCCAGAAGGTCGTGGCCTCCGTGAAGCGCGAAACGGCGATCGACCACAGGTTCTCGCGATCCAGGCATAGCTGCCGGAGTCGCTCCGTGTCGCGCCAACGGCCCAGCTTCATGCCGGCGCGCGACTCCGGTGCCGCCGCCTCCTCGGCCTTGCGCGCCTTTTCGACCGTCGCTTCCAGGCTTTCCGAGAGCGCCCGCTTTTCCTGCCAGCCGGCGAGCGCCGCCGACCCTTCCGCGCGCTTGCCGCCCGCCAGGGCCCGGCCCAGCAGGTCGCGGTAGCGCGCCACGTCCGGCGCGCGGTCGACCGCCCGGCGCGCGGCAGCCTCCGCCTTCCGCCATGCTCCGGCGCCGAGGTGTCGCGCCGCCTCCGCTCCGTCGATTCCCGCCTGGGCGAAATCGGCCAGCCGCTGGAAGTGCGCGTCCGGCGAGAGCCCGACCGCCTGCAGTCCGGCCGCCCGCGCCGCGGCACAGTGCGCGCCCGCGCGCCCCGCGGGTTCCAGCGCCGCCCCTCGCGGCGCGGCGACCCGCTGCGGATCCTGCGGCTGCGCCCGCTCCGCCTCCTCCACCACCGCCTGCGCTTGCTCTTCCGCGCGTCCCTCCGCCAGGTGCGCCTCGGTCGCCGCGGCCAGCCTCGCCAGGCGCCACCGTCGGATCCCCTCCGCGCCGCCCCACACCACCAGGAGCAGCAGCAGCGCGATGAGTCCCGCCGTCAGCGTTGCCATGCCCGGATTGCGCCGGGCTTTGCGCCACCACCTCCCCACCGGACCCACCGGCCGCGCCGTCACCGGCTCGCCCGCCAGCCAGCGCCGGCAATCGTCCGCCAGGTCGCCCACGCTCGGGTAGCGATCCGCCGGCGCTTTCTGCAAACACTTCAAGCAGAGAGTCTCGGCGTCGCGGTCCAGGTCCGGCACCCGCGCGCGCGGCGGATCCGGGTCGGTGTCCTGCACCCGGCGGATCAACTCGGGCAGCGTCGTCGCGTCGGCGAACGGCGGAGCGCCGGTGAAGAGCTCGTACAGCGTCGCTCCCAGCGAATAGACGTCGGCCCGACCGTCGACCTCCGCGGCCCGGCTGAATTGCTCCGGGCTCATGTAGAGCGGCGTGCCCAGCATCTGCCCGGTCTGCGTCAGCGTGCGCAGCGATGCGCCGGCCCTGGAGCGGGCGTCCATGCGGACCTCGTCCTCGGCGAACTTGGCGAGACCGAAGTCGATCACGCGGGCGGTCAGGGTTTCTTCCCGGGTCGCGCGGCTCCCGGACGGCCCATCCGACCGCTCGAGCGGCTTGCCGTCCCCGCGCTGGACGAAGACGTTGCGCGGCTTGATGTCGCGGTGCAGAATGCCCCGTGCGTGAGCGAAGCGCAGCGCCTCGGCAACCTGGCGGACGATCTCGACCGCGTCGCGGGGAGCCTGCGCACCCTCGCGCGCGAGGTCGGCCAGCTCCCGCCCCTGGACGAGCTCCATGGTGTAGTAGGGCTCGTCGCCGACCATGCCCACGTCGTACACCGGGACGATGCCGGGGTGGGCCAGGCCGGCCGCCGCACGCGCCTCACGCTGGAATCGGTCGATCGCATCACGGTCGGCGCGATCGCCGAGCCGCAGCACCTTCAGGGCGACCTCGCGTTTCAGGTCGGGGTCGAAGGCGCGGTAGACCGTGCCCATGCCGCCGTGGCCGAGTTCGCCGCGCAGCTCGTAGCGGCCGAAGCGCGCGTGCGCTCTCGCTTCCTGCGCGGGGGCCGGTGCGGCGGGGACCCGCAGCAGGGTGGAATCGCCGTCCGGCCCGCCGCGCCGGACCTGCCCGGCGGCCGGCCGCCGTTGCGTCGCCAGCGCCGCCTGCAGTTCCGGCTCGCCGATCGCCCGGCGCTCCAGGAGGATCTCGCCGAGGCGGCGCGGGTCGGCGCCCGCGCGCTGGTCGGCAAGCGCCTGCTCGACCGCCGCGGACGCGGCGAGGCCCCGGCGCACGAGGATGGCGCCGAGCAGCGCGTCCTCTTCGAGGACCAGGGCGCGCGCCTGCTCGTCGAGCAGTTCGGCGACCTGGTCGGGGGTGAGCGCGCCGGTCTCGACCAGCAGGACCCCGAGCGGGCGGGCGGTAACTCCGGCGGAGATGTCGCGATCCCGGCGGGCGAGAACGGCGGCGAGGGCGGGCTCGTCGATCCAGCCGCGCTCGACGGCGCGGCGGCCGAGCGGGAGATCGCGGGGCGAGGTCGGCATTCGCGGGCCTCCGGGTGAGGGACGGGCGCGGGGCCGGCGCCCGGCGTCCAACACAGGCATACGGAATTCGCGGGTGAACCTCCAGTGGAATGCGTATCGGCAAGGCGCCCGCGATCCATCCCGTCCGCGCGCGCAATTCTGCGCGCGCGCCGGCCGCTCGGCGACCCGGGCTTGCTTCTCCGCCGCCGGGGGGCCCGCCCTGCCCACCGAACCGCGCGTGGCGGCGGCGCACGCCGGGCGGCAGGAACGGTTCCGGCGGGGACGGACGTCCCGACACGATGGGGTTCGAAACCGGGCAGACCCTGCGGTTCCTGGCGGCGGGGGCGAACGTGAAGGTGTCGGGGTTCGGCGTGAGGGTAACGTGATGCGCAACTACGCGCGCAGGCCGAGTCCGCCTGTCGTGTTCCCCAGGATCTTCGCGCAGAAGGCTCCGGAAGCGGGGAGAGGAATCGGCGCGATCAAGCAGCGCACCCGCAACCGTCCGGTCGCCGATTCGGCGTGGCGTCCGATCGACTCGCGCGGGTCGCCGACGGCTCGACCGCGCCGGATTCGACGACGCACCGGGGTCGGCAGGCGGACGATTCCGCCGCAGCCGCCCGGCCTAGCGCGCCTTCTCCTGCTTCTCTTCCGCCTTCTTGTCGCCGGACTTCTTTGCCGGCTTCTTGTCCTTCGTCGGCCCCTGCTTCGAGGAGGTCGAGGACGAGGAGGACTTGCGCAGCGGGTAGCGCACGAACTTTCCGCTGCCGCCGCGGCCCCATTCGCCGCGCGAATAGGTGGGCGCCCGGCCGACCGTCGGCGCCTTCCCCACACGCGGGGCGTGGGGGATGGTCGGGGCCGTCTTGATCCGCGGCGCCGACGGGACGCGACTGGCGCTCTTGAAGCGCGAGCCGCCGCGGCGCCACCCGGACTCGGACTTCTTCCCGAGGATGCCGACGACGAACCGCTGGCCCGTCGGGCGGACCTTCTTCTTCTCTTCCTTGGGCGGGGACTTCTTGTCCGCCTTGTCATCGCCGGTCGGTTTCTTGCCGGAGTCTTTGCCCTTGGCTTTGTCCTTGTTCTTGTCCTTCTCCGCGTCCTTCTTCGCATCTCGGGACGCGACATTGCGCGGGACCTTCCGCATCGGCGGGGACATCAGGTCGATCTCCCACACGTTCCCCCAGTCCTGGGCCGACGCCGAGGGGGTCAGGAGGAAGGCGAGAGCGACGGCGGTGATCCAGAGCCGGATCATGGCGGAACCCTCCGGGAGCGGGACGCGAAGACGGGGCAGAGATCTCTTCGTCAGCCCTGACCATAGAGGAGTCCGCGCCCAAGGTCAAGGGCGGACTCGGCTTGAGTTAATCATTATGCGTTCCGCAGGACCGCGACCACGTAGTTGGCGGCCTTCCGGCCGTCGAACGGGCGGCCGATGCGGAAGCCGTCGTACCAGCCGACCAGGTGGAAGGGGGTGGGTTCGAGCAGGAGGAGGAATTCCTGGGGCAGGATGAACTTGTCCAGGTTGCGTTCGACGATTTGCCGGGTGCGGCGGCCTTCCCGGAGGGTCAGGCGCAGGGTTTCCTCGCGCAGTTGGCGGGACCAATCGAGCAGCCGGCGTTCGTACTCGACGCGGATGGCGATGCCGTCGACGCGCACGTCTTCACGCCAGGCGCGGGCGATGTGGTCGGGGTGGCCCTCGACGACCATGTGGAGGACGTAGAGGCCGCCCGGTTTCAGGGACCGGGCCATGCATTCGAGGTGCCGCCTCAGTTCGGCGTTGGAGGAGCGGTAGAGGGAGCCGAAGAGGACGAACGCGAAGTCGGCTTTGGGCCTGAGATGGAACCGGCGCAGGTCGGCGCGAACGCCCCGGAAATCGGTGTCGAGGGCCGCGGCGCGCGCGGCGGCGTGGGCGAGCATGCGCGGGTTGCGGTCGAGGCCGACGTATCGGTAGCCGCGGCGGGCGGCTTCGGGCAGGTGCGCGCACGAGCCGCAGGCGACCTCCAGGAGGGTGCGGACGGGGACGCGAGAGAAGCGGGAGATGGCCTTCTCGAAGAAGTCCATCTCCCGCCGGAGGTCGCGGAAGGGGGCGAGGGCGCGCTCGTAGTCCGCCGGGTGGTCGTACGCGCGACGCGTCATCGGACCTCCCGGGGCCGGGCTACTTGGCGCCGACCAGCGGTTCCACCTTGGCCTTGATCTTGTCCGCGGAGGTGAGGCCGACCCAGCGCTCGGCCGCCTTGCCCTGGTGGAAGACGATGACGGTCGGGACCGCGCGCACGCCGTACTGCGCGGCGACATCCATGTTGTCGAACGCGTCGATCTTGAACGCCTTGACCTTGCCGGGAAGCTCCGACTGGAGCTTTTCCAGGTGGGGCACCTGGGCGGGGCAACTCGGTCAGGTGGGCGTGTAGAAGTCCACGACCACGGGAACGCTGGCCTTGAGGACCTCGTTCTCGAACGTGGCCGACGTGAGTTCGTTGACTCCGGCCATGGAGGACTCTCCAACGGGGGAAATTTTCCGATCCGATCCGCCTCCGCTTCTAGCGGAAAGCGGGGAGGGCGTCAAACGATTCCAATGCTGGCGGAGCGCGGCGTGCGCGGTACAATGTGCCTCCCCCTGCTTGGAGGTCGAACCGATGCCCCGACGCCTGCCCTGCGTTTTCGCCGGTTGGATCCTGCTTCTCGTCGCGGTCGTCGCGGCCGGGGATGAACCGCCCGAGACGCTGCTCCTTCAGGATCCCGCCGTCTCGGCCCAGCATGTCGTCTTCACGTATGCCGGCGACCTCTGGGTGGTCGGACGCGGGGGCGGGACGGCGCAGCGGCTGACCAGCCATGTCGGCCGCGAATTCTACCCGCGGATCAGCCCGGACGGCCGCTGGGTGGCCTTCAGCGGCGAGTATGACGGCAACACCGACGTGTACGTCATCCCGATTGCCGGCGGCGTGCCGCGCCGCCTCACCTGGCACCCGTCGGCGGACCTGGTCCGCGACTGGCATCCCGACGGCCGCCGGGTGCTGTTCGCCAGCGCGCGTCAGGGGGGGGCGCCGGTGCTCCGGCTTTTTCTCGTGGGGCTCGACGGCTTGATGCCGGAAGCGCTGGCGCTGCCGAAGGTCTTCCATGCCTCGTACAACGCGGACGCCACCCGGATCGCATTCACGCCGATCGTCGATGCGTTCCGTACCTGGAAGCGATATCGCGGCGGGCGCACCACGCCGGTCTGGATCTACGACCCGGCCGGTCACGGCGTCGAGGAGATCCCGCACGTCAACGCCACCGACACGTTTCCCTGCTGGCTCAACGGGGACGTTTATTTCGCCAGCGACCGGGACGGGCGCATGAATCTGTGGCGCTTCACGCCGGGTTCGGCGCAGCCGGAGCAGATCACCCGTTTTCCCGACTTCGACGTGCGCAACCTGGCGTCCGGCGGCGGCGTGCTCGCGTTCGAGCAGGGCGGGGCGATCCATCTCTACGACCCGGCGAAAAAGGAGTTCACCCGGCTGCGCATCACCGTCATGAGCGACGGGCTCGCCGCGCTGCCGCGCTGGCAGGATGTGAAGGGACAGGTGCGCAACGCCTCGATCGCCCCGAACGGCAAGCGCGCCGTCTTCGAGGCGCGCGGCGAGATCATCAGCGTACCGCGGGAGCACGGCGATCCGCGCAACCTGACCGAGTCGCCGGGCGTCCACGATCGCGACCCCGCCTGGTCGCCGGACGGCAAGCAGATCGCCTGGCTGAGCGACCAGGACGGCGAGTACAAGCTGCGGGTGCGCGACGCCCTGGGCCGCGAGCCGGCCAAGGCGTACGACCTGGGCGGCGGCGGGTTCCTCTACCAGCCGCAGTGGAGTCCGGACGGCAAGCACATCCTCTTCTTCGACAAGACCAACCGCCTCGCCTTCGTCACGCTGGAGACCGGCAAAGTCACCGAGGTGGCCCGCAACCGGGGTTCCCTGGGGGTCTACTGGCCCAATCCGTCCTGGCACCCCGATTCCAAGTGGATCGCGTTCACCTCGCGCCACCCGGAGACCGCGTACGACCGGCTTTGCCTGTTCGAGGTCGAGAAGGGCCGGGTCATCGGCGTCACCGACGACTTCGGCAGCGCGGACAGTCCCGTCTTTTCCCACGACGGCAAGTACCTCTTCTTCACCGCCTCGGTCGAGGCGGGTCCGCAGCGGTTCGGGCTCGACATGAGCGCTTCGGCCGCCCGCTCGTACCGCAACAACCTCTATGTGGCCGTCCTCAAGAAGTCCGAGAAGAATCCGCTTGCGCCGAAGAGCGACGAGGGGGTGGACGACGAGAAGGAAGGGAAGAAGAAGGGGGAGGGCGACAAGAAGGAGGGCGACGACAAGGACGGGGAGCGCAAGAACGGCGGCAAGGACGAGGAGGAGAAGGGGGAGAAGAAGGAGAAGAACGGCGAAGACGAGAAAGACGGCAAGGAGGAAAAGGAGGGGAAAGAGGGGAAAGGCGGCAAGGAGAAGAAGCCCGAGGGCCCGGCGATCGACCCCGAAGGGCTGGACCAGCGCATCCTGGCGCTGCCGATCCCCGCGGGCACGTACGACAACCTGCTCTGCTCGAAGAAGAAGCTCCTCTTCCTGGAACGGTCGGAAGGGGGGGATGCGGAGCTGAAGAGTTTCGACTTCGAGGACCGGAAGGTCGAGTCGGTGGCCAAGGACGTGTCCTGGTTCCTCGTATCGGCGGACGGCAAGAATCTGCTCCTCCGCACGAAGGGGGACTATGCCGGGATGTCGCTGGAGAACAAGGAGAAGAAGGAATTCCGGATCGAGTCGGTGAAGGTGCGGGTCGATCCGGCGCGGGAGTGGCCGCAGTTGTTGCGGGAAGTCTGGCGGATCCAGCGCGACTACTTCTACGACCCCAACCTGCACGGGATCGACTGGCCGGCGATGTGGGACCGGTGGAGCGCGTTCCTGCCGCACGTGCGGCACCGATCCGACCTGAACCTGCTGATCGCGGAGATGATCGGTGAGCTGGCGTGCGGCCACGAATACGTCTCCGGCGGCGATACGCCGCGGGTGCCTTCGGGGCCCTCGGTGGGGTTGCTGGGCGCCGACTTCGAGGTCGCGGACGGCCGGTTTCGCATCACGCGCATCTACCGCGGGCAGAATTGGTCGCCCGGGATGCGGGCCCCGCTGACGGAACCGGGCGTCGATGCGCGCGAAGGGGACTATCTGGTCAAGGTCGCCGGGCGGGAGATCAAGGCCGACGAGAACCTGTATGCGGCGTTCGCCGACACCGCGGACCGGCAGGTGGAAATCGTGCTGTCCGCGCGGGCCGACGGGAGCGAACCGCGGGCGATGACGGTGGTGCCGGTCGGCGACGACGGCGGCCTGCGTCGCCAGGCGTGGGTGGAGGAAAACCGCAAGCGCGTCGAGCGGCTCTCCGGCGGACGGTTGGCCTACGTCTACATGCCGGACACCGGCGGGGCCGGCATGGCGGCGTTCAATCGCGACTTCTTCAGCCAGGTCGACAAGGAGGGGATCGTCATCGACGAGCGGTACAACGGCGGCGGCAAAGTCGCCGACTACGTCCTCTCCGTCCTGGCGCGGCAGGTGCTCTGCTACTGGATGAACCGCGAAGGATGGCTGGGCCGCACCCCCTTCGGCACGATCGAGGGGCCGAAGGTCATGGTGATCAACGAACGGGCCGGCTCGGGCGGCGATGCCATGCCCTGGCTCTTCCGCCAGATGGGGCTGGGTCCGCTCGTCGGGACGCGCACCTGGGGCGGGCTGGTCGGGATCTCCGGCTATCCGCCGCTCATGGACGGCGGCAGCGTGACCGCCGCCTCGTTCGGCGTCATGGACAGGGACGGGAATTGGGCGGTGGAGAACGTCGGGGTCGCGCCGGACCACGAGGTGATCGAGTGGCCCAAGGACATGATCGCGGGTCGCGACCCGCAATTGGAGACGGCGGTCGACGTCGCGATGAAGGAACTGGCGAAGCAGCCCGCGCGCAAGAAGCCGACCTATGTGCCGCCGGCCAAGCGGTAGGGACCGGCGGACGCGTGGGTCAGGGGAGGAAGCGGCGCAGGTTTTCCTTCCACCACGGCCAGTCGTGGCCGAAGGCCCCGGGCCAGATCTCGCAATGGTTCGGGACCCCCTTGGCGGAGAGCATCGCCGAGAACCGGCGGTTCTCGTCGACGAGCGAGTCGTGCTCGCCCGTGGCGATGATCCAGCGGACCTGCGAGAGGCGGTGCGTCCACGAGGAGTCCAGGTTCGGAATGTAGGCCGTCGGGCAATGGAAATAGCAGTTGTCGTCCCAGTACCCGTGCAGATACCGGTGGACGTCGTACAGCCCCGAGAACAGGATGGCCTTGTGCACCACCTCGGGGTAGCGCGCCGCGAGGTTGGCGGCGTGGTAGGCGCCGAAGCTGGCCCCGTAGACGGCGATCCGGCCCTGGTGGGTCCGGCTCTGCACGTACGGGATCATCTCGCGGATCAGGTACTGGTCGTACTGGTCGTGCCGGCGGGCCCGTCCGGAGGGGTGAGCCCAACCGCAGTACCAGCTCTCGTTGTCGATCGAATCGACGCACGCGAGTTGCACCTCGCCGGCGTCGATCTTGTCGGCCAGCGCCCGGACCATCCCGAAGTCTTCGTGCTCGTGGAAGCGGCTCGTCGACGTCGGGAAGACGAGCAGCGGGACGCCGTAGTGCCCGAACCAGAGGAACTCCATGGTCCGTCCGAGCGACGGACTGTGCCAGGATCGATACTCGCGCAGCATGCCCGTTTCCCGTCCCTCTCCGCGCCGATGCGCGCGGCCTCGTGCCGCCTTCCCGGAGCGCTTCGCCGGCCCTCGGCACATCCGATGGCCCCATGCGATCGCGCCGGGGGCGTACCCTATCAGATCTGCGCCCCGGTTCCAAGTCCCCGCTGCCCCGCCCGGACCCGGTCCGGGAATGGCGTGAAACAGTGGACCTCGGCGCCCGCTTCTGTGAGGATTCTGCCATGGCACCCGAAGTCAAGAACCGTCGCAAGCCAGGAGGTAGCACCGGAATGAGCGTGAAGCGGATCGGTCTGCTTTTCGGCATGGAGGACACCTTTCCCTGGGCGTTGATCGAGGCGGTCAAGAAGAAGGGCGGCGGCAAGATCGAGGCCGCGCCCGTGGAGATCTCCTGCGTCCACGACAACGGCGCCTTTCCGTACCAGGTCGTCCTCGATCGCATCAGCCACGAAGTGCCGTTCTACCGCACCTGGCTCAAGTGCGCCGTCGCCCGCGGCGTGCGCGTGGTCAACAACCCGTTCTGGGGCATGGCGGACGACAAGTTCTTCGACAACCTGGTCGCGACCTCGGTCGGCGTGGCGGTGCCCAAGACGATCCTGCTCCCGCACAAGAACCACCCGCCCAACACCGGCGACAAGACCTTCCGGAACATGCGCTTCGTCAACTGGGACGAGGTGTACGCCTACCTGGGATTCCCGATCTTCCTCAAGCCGGCCTACGGCGGCGGCTGGCGGGACGTCTACAAGTGCAACAGCCCCGAGGAGGTTCTGTCCGCGTACGATTGCACCCGCGACCTCGCGATGATGGCGCAGGAGGCGATCGAATTCACCGAGTACTACCGCTGCTACGTGATCGGCCGCTCGCGCGTCCACATCATGCCGTACGATCCGCGCCAGCCGTTCCATCAGCGCTACATCCAGCCGCCACCGCCCGTGCCGCCGGCGATGCACAAACGCGTGACCAAGGATGCTCTGGCCCTCTGCCGCGCTCTCGGGTACGATCTGAACACCGTGGAGTTCGCGGTCCGCGCCGGGGTCCCCTATGCCATCGACTTCATGAACTCCGCCCCCGACGCGGACCTCCATTCGGTCGGCAAGGTCAACTTCGACTGGGTGGTCGACAACATGTCCGACGTCCTCATCGAGATGGTCAAGTCGCCCGGCGCATTCGAGCCGGTGGGCACCTGGCCGCAGTCCCTCCTTCGGACGGGAGTCTGAAACCCATGGGGAATCGCCCTTCGTTCAGCCTGGGGGTCGAAGAGGAATTCCAGGTCATCGACCTCGAGACCCGCGCCCTGAAGTCCCACATCCTCGAGATGTTCGCCACCGGCGAGTCGCGTCTCCAGGACCAGATCAAGCGCGAAATGCACCAGCCGGTGATCGAGGTGGGAACGCCGGTCTGCCCCAACGTGACCGAGGCGCGCAAGCAGGTCACTCGCCTGCGCGGCGAGCTCATTCGTCTGGGGCGGGAGAACGGCGTGGGCATCGCCGCGGCCGGCACCCACCCCTTCTCCCACTGGAAGGACATTCCGATCACCGATTCCCCGCGCTACGCGCAGATCGTCCACGACCTGCAGCTGGTCGCGCGCGCCAACCTCGTCTTCGGCCTCCACGTTCACGTCGCCCTGGAAGACGACGAGGCGCGCATCCAGATCATGAACGCGGCGCGCTACTTCCTGCCCCACGTCTTCGCCCTGTCGGTGAACTCGCCGTTCTGGTGCGGCACCAACACCGGTTGGAAGAGTTACCGCGCGAAGGTCTTCGAGCGCTTCCCGCGCACCGGCTTGCCCGACTACTTCGAGTCGTGGGGCGAGTTCCAGGAGTTCGTGAACCTGCTGATCAAGACCGGGTGCATCGACAACGGCAAGAAGATCTGGTGGGACCTGCGCCCGCACCCGTTTTTCCCCACGCTCGAATTCCGCATCTGCGACATTCCCATGCGCGTCGACGAGACCATCTGTCTCGCCGCGCTCTTCCAGGCGATCACCTTCAAGCTGTGGAAGCTGTACCACGGGAACATGGGCTGGCGGATCTACCGCGACTCCCTCATCAACGAGAACAAGCAGCGCGCGGCGCGCTACGGGCTGGATGCCCACCTGATCGACTTCGGGAAGAAGGAGCAGGTCCCCGTCGAATCGTTGCTGGACGAGCTCCTGGCCTTCGTGGACGACGGACTCGACGAACTCGGATGTCGCAAGGAAGTGCAATACGTCCACGAGATCCGCCGGCGGCGCTCCGGGGCCCAGCGCCAACTGGAAGTCTTCGAGCGGACCCAGAGTCTTCCCGCCGTGGTCGATTACATCATGGAGGAAACGAAATTTGGCATCCCGCTCTGAGCCTGCCGCGTTCTGTTCCGTCGCGCCGCGAACCGACGGCCCGGGCGGGCCGTCCGCGCGACGGATCCCTCCCGGGGGATCGCTCCTGGAGAGTCCCCGGTTTCACGCCCTCCGGGTCGAGAAACCCGAAGACGAACCCGCGCCGGACGAACGGGTGATCGAGGTCGCGCTGCTCGACATGAATCACGGGTGGCCGAACCTCGGCACCGGATCGATCGTCGCCTCGGTCGCCTCCGTCGCCCGCGAGGTCGAGCCCGGCCTGGCCGCCGGCGACCTGTCCGTCCAGGTGGTCACGTTCGACGTGCGCAAGGGCCACCAGCTTCCGGACCCGGCGCTCGGACGCTACCGCCTCTTCCTCGGCACCGGCGGGCCGGGTCACGTCGATCCCCACGCCAACGACGGCCGCGCCGAGTGGACGCAGGGTATCGTGGAAGACCCGTCCTGGGAGCCGCGACTGCACCGCCTGTTCGACGCCATCCAGGCGGACGCCGGCTCGGCCCTGCTGGCGGTCTGCCACTCGTACGGACTGCTCTGCCGCTGGGCCGGGATCGCCACGCCGACCTTGCGCGGGCCCGAGAAGGGGGGAAAGAGCAGCGGGGTCTGCGACAACGTCCTGACTCCCGAGGCGCGTCGCCACCCCTGGTTCAGCCGCTTCGCGGCCGCCCTCCCCGAGGGGGGGCGCCTCAAGGTCGCCGACAACCGCCTCTTCGACTTGCTCCCCGGCCCCGCGCCGCTCGCGGCGCACATGACTCCGCTCGGTTACGAATGCCGCGGCCCGGCGGGAGAACGGGGCGACGCGCTGACCATGGTCGAAATGGCGCGCGACCGCGGCGGGGTCATGCCCCGCATCCTCGCCGTCAACCACCACCCGGAAATCCACGACCTGCCGATGCAGCAGGCCCTCCTGGCGGAAAAACTGGCGCGGGGCGAGGTCTCCACTTCCTGGCACGAAGAGCGCGTCCGGCTCCTCCACTCCCTGCTCTGTCCGGAAACCGCCGGGCTGTTGCGGCTGACCTCCCGCTATACGCTGCTCGACCCGCTGCGGTTCCACCTCATCCGCATGGTGCGGGAGCGGTGCGAGGCGTTGGGCGTGGCGTGCGGCGTGCACGAGGACCAGGTGGTGGACGCTCGCAAGGCTTCCTGAAATCGAGGTGCATTCCCCCGCATGGACACCGAGTTCCGCAAGGCGTTCAACGCCGCTTTCACCCCCGAGGTGTACGAACGGTACCTCGCCGAATTGTCGCGCCGGCTCGACGTGACGTTCGAATTTCGCAACGCCGAGACTCCGGTCTTCTTCCCGGCCGCGTTGCGCGACCGGTTCGCCGAGGCGGCGCACGGCATCCTGGCGCAGCTGCGCGATCCGGTCCGGCTGCAGCGGATGCGCCGCGCGATTCCTGCGCGCTGGGATACGCCGGGGATGGACGAGGTTCCCTCCTTCACCCAGATCGACCTGGCGGTCGTGGCCGGCCCCGACGGCGGATACGTCCCCAAGCTGATCGAGCTGCAGGGCTTCCCGTCGCTGACGGCGCTCAAGGTCATCGCCACGGACGTCTGGGCGGAGATGCTGCCGGCGATGCCGGGGCTGAACCGGAAATGGTCGAGTTGGTTCTCCGGGCTCGACCGCGCCGCCTTCCTGGACCTCGCGCGCCGGACCATCGTCGGCCGGCACGATCCCGCCCACGTCATCCTGATGGACCTCGACCCGCCGACCCAGAAGACCCTGTCCGATTTCATCGCCACCCGGCAGTTGTTCGGCGTCGACGCGGTCTGCCCGACCGCACTGGTCAAGAAGGGGCGCACGCTCTGGCGGCCCGCGCCGGACGGAAGCGGCGGACTCTGGCCCGTGCGCCGGATCTACAACCGCGTCGTCTTCGATGAGTTGATCAAGAAGGGCACGCAGCTCCCCTTCGACTTCCGCGACGATCTCGACGTCGAATGGACCCCCCACCCGAACTGGTACTGGGTCTACTCCAAGAACTCCCTGCCGTTTCTCGACCACCCCGCCGTCCCGCGCGCAACGTTGCTCTCCGAACTCGCCGAGTTCCCGGCGGATCCGGCGAAGACCCACGTGCTCAAGCCGCTCTTCTCCTTCGCCGGGTCCGGCGTCAACGTCGAGCCGACGCGCGCGGACCTCGAGAAGATCCCCACGGCGGACCGGTCCTCCTGGTGCCTGCAGGAGAAGATCGAATACGCGCCCTGCCTGCGCACGCCGACGGGGGAGGGGGTGAAGGTCGAGATCCGCATGATGTTCCTCAAGCCTCCGGATGCGAAGGATCCGGTGCTGGCGCTCAATCTGTGCCGGCTCTCGCGCGGCAAGCTGCACGGCGTGGACTTCAACCGCAATTTCACCTGGGTGGGCTCCAGCGTGGGGCTCTGGGCCGCGGAGGCCTGATCCGGACGCACCAGGCGCGGTCCGGGTGCACGAGCAAGCACGGGAGTCCCACATGCCCAGGGTGTTCACGGTCAAGCGTCCCGTCTCCCGCCACGGCCGGCTCCAGCACGTGGTGCACCGGAGCCGGGCGCTCGGGATCAACAAGTCCTTCTATCTCTACGTGCCGACGGGCCGCGTGACGCCGGCGAACCGCGGGCGCTACCCGGTTCTGTACGTCTTCCGCGGCCACCAGCGGGAGTGGGTCAACCCGTTCCAGGACCCGTCGCGCGCCGGTCGCACCATCCTCGACGACTACGAGGCGCTGGTGCAGTCGGGACGGATGGGGCCGATGGTCCTGGTCTTTCCCGGAATCTCCAGCGACGACAACACCGTGAGCGGCGTGCTCACCAACATGCTCGAGCCGGAACGGGTATCCCACGTGCGCGGGATCGGCACCGGCCGATTCGAGGACTACTTCCTCGACGACCTGATCCCGCTCGTGGAGGCGGACTACCCGGTCCTCCCGGGCGGGGCGCACCGCGGCGTGGACGGGTTCTCCCTCGGCGGGCTGATGGCGGTCAAGGTCGCCCTCGGCTACCCGGGGCTCTTTTCGTCGGTGGGGGCGTACGACGGTCTCTACTTCTACGGCAAACGGCTGGAGAAGGACAAGGCGCTGCGCAATCCCATGTTCGATGCGGTCTTCGGCGTGCCGCGCTCGCTCACCTACGTGGTGGCGAACAGCCCCGCGCATCTGATCGGCAAGGTCACGCGCGCGGAACTCGCGCGGATGCGCTGGTTCATCGAGTATGGACCGGAGGCGTCGGAACCGGGCGACTCGAACTACTACCGGGGGCGCGATTTCGTCCGGCAGCTTTCCCGGCGCGGCATCGTCAATGACGGCGGCGTCGTGCACAACGGGCACCACAACTGGGAGACGGCGGACCGGCACCTCGCCCGGGCCCTGCCCAAGCACTGGGCGGCGCTGCGGGAGTAGGCGCGGGGGGCGGTCGCGCCCGGCGGGTCCGGAAGGGGACCTCTTCCCGCCGCGAAGGCCGGATCTTCCCGACCTCGCGGGACCGGGGCCGGACCTTCGCGGATCCGGCGCCGCGCGCGCCGGGATGCCGGCGGCCTTGTTGACAAGTCGCCCCGTTGCCCTTACCATGACGCGACTTGCGACGGAGGAGGTGGCGTTCCCATGCCCGGTCCGAAGATTCTGGCGATGGTCCTGGCCGGCGGTCGCGGCGACCGCCTGTACCCGCTCACGGTGGAGCGATCCAAGCCCGCCGTGCCGTTCGGCGGAAAGTACCGGCTCATCGACCTGGTCCTCTCCAATCTCGTCAACTCCGAGATCGGGGGGATCTACGTCCTCACCCAGTACAAGAGCCAGTCGCTCATGGAGCACCTGCAGAACGGCTGGCACCTCCACGATCCGCGCGGCCGCGAGTTCGTGATCCCGGTCCCGGCACAGATGCGCACCGGCGACATGTGGTACCGCGGGACCGCGGACGCGATCTTCCAGAACATGAACCTGATCCAGAATCAGGAACCGGACCTGGTGGCCATCTTCGGGGCCGACCACGTCTACCGGATGGACGTGCGGCAGATGGTGGAGTTCCACCGGAAGTCGCGCGCGCTGGTCACGGTGGCCGCTCTCCCGGTCCCGCTCGCGGAGGCCACGTCGTTCGGCGTGATGCGGGTGGACGGGGAATCGCGGATCCGCGAATTCCAGGAGAAGCCGAAGAAGCCTGCCGGCATGCCCGACCGGCCCGACATGGCGCTCGCCTCGATGGGGAACTACCTGTTCGACGCGGAACTGCTGCTGCGGGTGCTCGCGGAGGACGCGCGCGCGGAGTCCCAGCACGACTTCGGCAAGAACATCCTGCCGGCGCTGGTCTCGTCCGACCGGCTCTTCGCGTACGACTTCAGCCTGAACGAGGTCCCCGGCCGGAGCCCGAACGAGGAGCGCGGATACTGGCGCGACGTCGGGACGATCCAGTCGTATTACCTCGCGAACATGGACCTGAAGAACCCGCTGCCGGTGTTCAATCTCTACAATCGCGATTGGCCGTTGCGCACGGCCAACTACACCGATCCGCCGGCGAAGTTCGTGTTCGACGACGGCGACCGGCGCGGGTCGGCCACGCACTCGCTCATCTGCGAGGGGTCGATCCTGAGCGGCGGGCAGGTGAAGGACTCGATCGTCGGCCGCAACGTCCACGTGCACGGCTGGAGCCACGTGGCGGACTCGATTCTGATGGACGGCGTCGAAATCGGCCGCCATTGCCGCATCCGCCGGGCGATCATCGACAAGAACGTCTCGATTCCGGCCGGCACCGTGATCGGGGAAAATCCGGACGAGGATCGCGCGCGCTGGTTCGTCGACGAGGAGTCCGGGATCGTCGTCATTCCGAAGGTGACCGGCCCGGAGCAGAAGACGAGCACCCCGGGGGTGTAGCCTGCGGCCCGCGCCGGGCCGGAGACCGCGGGACCCGTCCGCCGGGCGCGAAGCGGGCGGTCGTCCAGGCGGAGCCGGGAACGCCGCCGTCTCCGGCTACGCGATCCGTTTCAGGGCCTCGTGGACCTCGCGGATGGTGTCGTCCGGCGTGGAGGTCCCGGCGGTCAACCCCACCCGCTTGCGGTCCTTGAACCAGGCCGGCTCGATTTCGTCCGCGGTCTCCACGTGCAGCCACGGCACGCCGCACTGTTCCGCCATCCGCCCGAGCATTCGGGTGTTGTTCGAGCGCTTCCCTCCGACCACGACCAGGGCGTCGACTCGTGCGAGCAGGTCCGCCATCGCCTCCTGGTGGGAGCGGGTGGGGGAGCAAATGGTGTCGACGAACCGGATCTCCCGCCCGGGATTGGCCTGCTCGATCGCCGTCCGCAAGCGGGCGGCATCGAGAGGGGTCGTCGTGCTCTGGCAGACGATGCCGATCCGCGGGTGGTCCCACGTCCGCACTTCCTCGACCGACTGTACGACCGCGCTATGCTGCAGGTCGCCGGTGATTCCCTCCACCTCGACATGACCGCGGCGGCCGAGAACCACCACGAAGTAGCCGTCGCGCTCGAGTTCCTGCGCCGCCTGGTGGACGCGGCGGACCAGCGGACAGGTGGTGTCGACCAGCGTCTTCCCCGCCGCTTCGAGTCGCCGGCGCTCGCGGTCGCTCACGCCATGGGCGGTGATCAGGACGAAGGGGGTCGGAGGGACGCCCGACCGTTCGGCCTCTCCGGTCATGGCGAATCCGCAATCGTGCAGGCGCGCGATCACCTCGGGATTGTGGACGATCTCCCCGTGGATCGTGACCTGCGACGGTTCCGCCAGCGAGAGCGCGGACGCGATGGCGTCGCGCACGCCGAAGCACATGCCCATGTGGGAGGACAGGATGACTTCCATGGCAACCCTCCGCCCTGAAAAGTGCTTTGCCGTGTAAAGCCGAAGGACAAAAAAGAACGCGGTCAGGCCGGGGCCCAGCCGCGTGGCAGCGCCACCGTCCCCGTCCGGCGCGCCTCGGGGGCGGCGTCTTTGAGCACCTGCTCCAGGGCCGCCAGGTATTCGAGGAACCGCCGCCGTCCCGCGGTCGACAGGCGCGCCAGCGTCTGCGGGCGCTTTCCCTCGTACCCCTTCCACAGCTCCACCAGCCCCGCGTCGTACAAGACCTGCAGGTGGCGGCTCAGGTTCCCATCCGTCAGCGCGCACAGTTCCTTCAGGTCGTTGAATCGCAGCCCCTCCGGATTGGTCACCAGCGACGTCAGGATCCCCAACCGCGCCTTCTCGTGCAGCAGGCGGTCGAGTCCGTCGTACGCGTAGCGCCCCGTCGCGTCGGGGGATTCCTTCTTTCTAGCCATCCTCCCTCCTCTCCAGATTCCAGTAGAGCACGAGCGCCGAGAAGAACTGTCCCAGTCCGAACGCGGCTCCCATGCCCCAGGATTCGGGGGCGGGGGCCGAACCGGCTCGCCAGACGAGGACGATGCCGGACGCGAGATAGAACAGCGCCACCCACCCGATCGTGCGCGGCAGGAACGGGCGGGCGGAAAAGAGCCCGAGCCCGAGCAGGACCGCCCACAAACCCGGCAGGAACGGGATCGCCTGGGTGGCCGCGAAGGCCAGGGTCAGCGTGAGCAGCCCGCCCGCGACGATGCAGGGCGCGAACTGCCCGACCAGCTTGCGGGTCGTCCGGCGCGCCGCCGGCCCCGAGCGGGACAGGTAGTGCCAGACGATCTCCCCGCCGACGCAGCCGATGCTGGCCGCCGCAATCACCACCCAGTAGACGACGAATCCCAGCGCGCTCGGGTCCGGCAGCAGCAGGGGCTCCAGCGCCCAACCGGCCACCGCGAACACGCCGCTCAAGGCGACCGGGATCGAGTGCGACCCTCGATACACTTCGGTGCGCGCCAGATGCTCGTGGATCTCGGCGATCTGGTCGAGCGCCCGTCCGACTTCCATGCCCATTCTCCGGCCCGGATTCCCGTGAACCCGCGGACAGTCTACGCGGTCGTACTTTGCAATGCAAAGCCTTTTTCTCACACCCCCCTTCCCTCGACGGCCGGAAGCGGATAAGATCGAGGGCGTCGTCTCGGAGGTGCCGTCCCCGTGATTCCCGTCCTGGGCCCCCAGCCCGACTCCGACCCGGGCCGACCCATCGGCGTTCTCGAGCCGGACCTGGACAAGAAGACCCGGCTCAGCCCGATGTACCGTGTCCTCATCCACAACGATGACGTCACGCCGATGGACTTCGTCGTGCGCATCCTGCGGGAAATCTTCGAGAAGGACCTGCCGAGCTCCATCGAGATCATGATGGAGGCTCACGTGAGCGGGGTCGCGCTGGTCGAGGTCGTGCCCCTGGAGCGGGCGGAATTCCTGGTCGATCAGGCCCACTCGAAGGCGCGCGCGGCCAAGTACCCGCTCACCTTCACGTACGAGCCGGAAGAGTAGGCCTGCGCGACCCCGGGAGAGCGGGGCGCGCCGGCGGCGATCCCCGTCGCCGCGGGTCGCGTTCGCCTGCCGGGACGGCCATGGCCGGTGTTCGCACGGGGCGATCGCGGGCCTCGGCCTTCCGACCTCACTTCGTCGCGGCGTGCTCCCGCGGAATCGCGTCGACCGGCGCCTCGGCTTCGGTCCCGGCCTCCGCTTCCGCCTCGGCGGCGAGGGCCTCCCCCTCGCCCTTGGGCCAGATGTGGAATCCCCCCCGCCAGGCTTCGCCGATCTCCCACGTGCCCCAGATCCCGCGCCCTTCGTAGAAGCCGCGGTAGAACACGTCGTGCTGGCCGGGGTAGAACTTGGTCCAAGTGCACTCGCCGGACTCCGGATCGTATCGCCCGCGGATTTGAAAGACGCCGACCGGGTCGTTGCCGATGCCGCGGATCTGGCCGTGGGCGAAGGAGAGCGCGAGATCCATCCGCTCCTTGCGGTTTTCGAGGGCGGAGTAGGTGTAGAATCCCCGCCACGGACCGGACGGTGGATGGGTTCCCGCATCGGCGGGGGGATGGCCGGCGTGGCCCGCTTCATTCATGCGGCGCGCGCTCGATGGGGGATACGGAGGATAGGATAGCACATGGCGCGCCTCCGGGGGACGCGACATTTCGGCCCGCGCCCCGCCCGGTCGGGGCCGCGCCCCCGAACCGGAGCCGGACGCCCCGGTCGCGGGTCGGTCGGAATCCCCGGGATCGTTGCGCCGCTCCGGCTTCGGAGATACGATGCCGCAGATGAAAGTACGCACGCTCGTCGTCAAGGCCGGCACGCGCGTCCTCCTGCGCGGGACGGAGACGCTCGATCTGCCCACGATCGGTCGTCTTTTGTGGGACCTCGTCGATGCCCGGGAGCAGGGGATCGACGTGATCTTCGTCTCGTCCGGCGCGATCGGGGCCGGACTTCGTCCGCTCGGGTTCCAGCAGCGGCCGGACACCATCCCGGACTTGCAGGCCTGCGCCGCGGTGGGGCAGAGCCTGCTCATGCGCGCCTACAACGAGGTGCTCGCGCCGCGCGGCTACGTCGCCGCGCAGATTCTGCTCTCGCACGACGACTTTCATCACCGACACCGTTATCTGAACCTGCGCAACACCCTCGGGGCGCTGCGACCCCACAAGGTGTTGCCCGTGGTCAACGAGAACGACACGGTGGCGGTGGACGAGATCAAGTTCGGCGACAACGACGTCCTCGCGGCGTTGGTGACGGGGGCGGTCGACGCGGACCTGACGGTGCTGCTCTCGGACGTGGACGGCCTTTATACGGGGAATCCGCGCGCCGGAGGCGGCGCGCAGCGGATTGCGGTCGTGGAGAAGATCACGGCCGAAATCGAGGCGCTGGCCGGCGAGTCGGTGGGCGGGCTCGGCTCCGGGGGAATGGCGTCGAAGTTGCGCGCCGCCAAGGCGATCACGCGGGGCGGCGGGACGCTGGTCCTGGCGGACGGGAAGAAGGCTTCGCTCGCGGCGATCCTGCGCGGCGAGGTGGACGGCACCCTCTTCCGCCCGGCTCCCGACCGGATGCCGCACCGTAAGCGCTGGATCGCCTACTCGCTGCGAGAGGCCGGGGCCATCCGCGTCGATGCCGGCGCGGCCAAGGCCCTCCTGGAACGGGGAAAGAGCCTGCTCCCCGCGGGGGTGCAGGGCTGCGAGGGGGACTTCAAGGAGGGAGATCCGGTGGTGGTCCGCTGCGACGGACGGACGATCGCCAAGGGCCTCGTGAATTACTCCGCCGAGCAGGTGCGTCTCATCCAGGGGCGCAAGACTTCGGAGTTGCGCGCGCTGATCGGCGGGCGATACTTCGAGGAGGTCATTCACCGCGACAACCTGGTGCCGCTGTGAGCGGGATGCGGGAGCGGGCGGAGTGCGCGCGGGCCGCGGCGGAGGCGTTGCGCGCCTTCGAATCGGCGGCTCGGTCGGAGGCGATCCGGGCGATGGCGCGCGGATTGCGGGCGGAGCGCGCCCGGCTCCTCGAGGCCAATCGGCTCGACCTGGCGGCGGCCCGGGACCTCGGCGATGCCAAACGCGACCGCCTTTCGCTCGACGACCGGCGCATCGAGGAGATGGCGCGGGGACTCGAGGCCGTCGCCGGACAGGCGGACCCCGTAGGCCGCGTGCACGACGAGCGGGTCGCCCCTTCGGGGATGAAGGTCCGACGCGTGCGGGTGCCCTTGGGCGTGATCCTGATGATCTATGAGGCGCGCCCGAACGTCACCGCGGAGGCCGCCGCCATCTGCCTCAAATCGGGAAACGCCGTCCTCCTGCGCGGCGGCTCCGAGGCGCGCGAATCGAACGCAGCGATCGCGGCGGTGCTGGCGGCGGCCCTCGTGGACTGCGGCCTCCCGCCCGCGGCGATCCAGGCCGTCCCGCCCGGCGACCACGAGGGAATCAACGCGCTCCTGGCGATGGCCGATTGCATCGACCTCGTCATCCCCCGGGGCGGGGAGGCGCTGATCCGCGCCGTGGCGCAGCACAGCCGGATCCCCGTGCTCAAACACTACAAGGGAAACTGCCACGTGTACGTGGACGCGGCGGCCGACCTCGACCTCGCCGAGGCGATCGTCCACAACGCCAAGACGCAACGCCCCGGCACCTGCAACGCCGCCGAAAAGCTGCTCGTCCATGCCGCGATCGCCGCAACCTTCCTGCCGCGGATCGCGCGGCGCATGGCGGACGTCCAGTGGCGCGGCGACGAGGCGGCCCGCCGCCACGTCCCGACCATGGCCCCCGCCGCCGAGTCGGACTGGGCGGAGGAGTACCTCGACCTGGTCATGGCCGTGAAGGTGGTTCGCGACCTGGACGAGGCGATCCGGCACGTGAATCGCTGGGGGTCTTCGCACACCGACGCGATCGTGACGCGGGATGAAGCCGCCGCCCGGCGCTTCCTCCGCGACGTCGACTCCGCGTCGGTGATGTGGAACGTCTCGACCCGGATGGCCGATGGGGGCGAGTACGGCCTCGGGGCCGAGATCGGCATCAGCACCGACAAGCTCCACGCGCGCGGACCGATGGGAGTGGAGGAACTGACCACGCTGAAATGGGTGGTCGAGGGGACGGGGCAGGTGCGCCGGTAGGGAGCGACGGCCATCACGGGCGCCGGGTCCACGGGTGCGCGTCTCGGGTGGCGCGTCCCGGGCGGCATGCCCGACGGGGCGTAGCCGCGGTGCCGCGACCCGCTCCCGGGGCTCCTGCCTTTCGGGCTACGTCGCTCTGCGCCAGGTCGCCTGCTCGATCACCCGACGGCGGCTCGCCGCCTCGAGATCCGTTCCTTCCGGCACCGGAATCCCGGCGCGAATCGGTTGGTCCGGCCGCTGGACGAACACCGGCAGGTCATTCCGCGTGTCGAGCCGACCGACGACGATCACCGCCTGCCCGGACCAGCCGTCGGGCCAGCGGTCGAGGCCGGCGACATAGACGTCCCCCTGGTCCGTGGCCACCGCGGCCCCGACCTTGTGGTTCTGCGCGGTGCCGCGAATCTCGATTTCGTTCGTCATGCCTTCCTCCCGTCAGGCCGGGCGCATCAGTTTCAGGACGTTGCCGTCGGGGTCCTCGAAGACGACGAAGCACCCCCAGGGGAAGTCGAGTCGTCCGAGGATCTTTGCACCGTGAGCTTCGAGCCGCGCGGCGGCGGCGACCAGATCGTCGACGCGCAGCGTCAGCGTCGCGCCCGCATGGGCCCCGTGCGGATCGCGCGGGACGGCGGGAACCGGGCTTCCTCCGGTCCCGTGCAACCCCACCCGCACCCCGCCGACGTCGAGCGAACTCCAGTGTTCCGAGGTGTCGACGACGCGGATCCCGAGCACGTCCCGGTAGAACCGGACGGCCCGTTCCATGTCCTGCACGTTGTAGTAGACGTCCTGGACGCCGGTGATCATGACGGTCCTCCCGCGCTGCGGACGCGGACATGCTACGCGATCGGGGGGAAGGGAATCAACGTCCGGCCGGCCCGCTGCGCGATCACGGCCCGTATCGGCGGGCTTGCCGACGGTCGTCGGGCGATCGTTCGCCGGCGCCGGTCGGGCCGGGGATACCGCGTACCACGGGGACGAACGAACGGAGGGGAAAGCGGAGACCCCAACGTTGCGCGCGGGCCTATTCGTGCCGCAGCGCCACGATCGGGTCGAGTCGCGCGGCGCGCACGGCGGGGTAGAGTCCGAAGACGATGCCGACGGCCCCCGAGATGCCGAAGGCGAGCGCCACGCTCCAAGGCGTCACGACCGTCGGCATGCCGGCCCAATAGGTGATCAGGCGCGGGATCCCCAGCCCGAGGCCGACGCCCGCGAACCCCCCCATGGAGGAGAGGACCACGGTCTCGATCAGGAACTGGGAGACGATCTGCTTGCGTTTGGCGCCGATCGCCCGGCGGATGCCGATCTCCTTCGTGCGTTCGGTCACGCTGGCCAGCATGATGTTCATGATGCCGATCCCGCCCACCAGGAGACTGATGCCGGCGATCGAACCGAGGACGATGTTGAAGGTCCGCTTGGTGGCCTCCGCTTGACGGAGGAGGGCGAGGGGGACGCTGATGCGGACGTCTTTCTTGGGGTGGAAGCGGTCGAACATGGCTTCCAGGGCGCCCGCGAGAGGCTCCACGTCGGCGAGCGTATTGGCTTCGACGATCAGCTGATGAAGTTGCACCTGCTCGCGCTCGATCGATCCGGCGGTCATGCGGGCGAAGACGTCGCCGAAGCGCGCCCGGGCCACGTCGATGGGGATGTAGGCGTCCACCTCCTGGTCGGGGGTCTGGACGCTGCTGCCCTGTCCTCCCTCGCTCTGGACGATGCCGACGACCTCGAAGGCCTGGTTGCCGATGCGCAGCACCTGCCCCAGCGTGTGCGCGGCCGCCAGCAGGCGTCGCGCCCCGTACTCCGTGAGCACGACGGCATTCGAGCGCCGGTCGCGATCGAACTCGGTGAGGACGCGGCCGGCGAGGACCGGGCGGGGGACGAGTTCGAACCACTCCGGGGTCGTGCCGACGAGCCGCAGCTCCAGGGTCCGTTCGTCGAGCCGGGCCTCCTTGCGGATGATCTTGGCCGGCACCACGCGCCGCACCGAGGAGAATCCCTCGCGGATGCGTACTTCGTCCTCGTAGAGCAGCCCGTAGATCAGCATGCGCATCCGTTGGGTGCTGCTGGTGGACTCCTCCGTCGGCTTCATGGCCGAGATGATCACATTGTGGCTGCCGAGCTTGCGGATCTGCTCGAGCGCCTCGCGGCTGGCTCCCTCGCCGACGGCGAGCATGGCCACGACGCTGCCCACCCCGAAGACGACGCCGAGCATGGTCAGCATCGAGCGCAGCTTGTGCAGGAGGAGGGTCTTGATCCCCAGGCGCACGTCGCGCAGCCAGCGTCGGCCGGTCATCGTCGGCCCTCCACGATCCGCTCGATGCGTCCGTCCCGCATGTGCATCTGGAACGTCGCGTGCGCCGCGATGTCCGGTTCGTGCGTGACCATGACGACCGTCTTTCCCTCCGCGTGCAGTTCGTGAATCAGGTCCATGATCTGCTCGCCCGTGGAGGAATCGAGGTTGCCCGTGGGCTCGTCGGCCAGGAGGATGGCGGGGTCGTTGGCGAGCGACCGGGCGATGGCGACGCGCTGCTGCTGGCCGCCCGACAGTTCGGTCGGCCGGTGGTCGAGCCGATCGCCGAGGCCGACCTGGCCGGCCAGATCGACGGCGCGGTCGGCGGCGGCCCGGGGATCCCAGCCCAGGTAGTAGAGCGGGAGTTCGATGTTCTCGCGCACCGTGAGCTGCGGGATGAGGTGGAAACTCTGGAAAATGAAGCCCAGATGGCGCAGCCGGATGTCGCTCAACTCGTCGTCGGGAAGCCGGCTGACGTCCTCGCCCTGGAGGAAGTAGGCGCCGCGGGTGGGTCGGTCGAGGCATCCCAGCAGGTTGAGCATGCTGCTCTTGCCGGAGCCGCTGGGGCCCATGATGGCCCAGAAACTGCCCCGCAGGAACTGCACGCTGACGCCGGCCAGGGCGTGGACGTCCTGGGAGCCCATGCGATAGGTCTTGCGCACGTCCACGAGCTCGATCACCGGCGGGGCATCCGGGGCGGAATTCGCGGGGGAGGGAGCGGCGCCGGGCGCGCCCGAACGGACGGTCACTTGCTGCCGCCCTCCCCGTCGCCGCTTCCTTCGCCGCGCGGACGCCGGTTCCGGAACTGCTCGCGCATCTTCTCCTGTTCCTCGGGAGACATCGACTCCATGCGCTTCTTGAACGCCTCGCGCTCCTCGGGAGACATTCGGCCGCCCGACCGTTTGCCCTCGCCCCCGGCGGAAGGCGTGCGCTCCGGCGCGTTGGCCGCCGCCGGGACGGGTTCCCCGGACGGCGCGGCGCCCTTCCCGACCGGCTGATTCGAAGGGGTCAGGGCCGCGCCGCCCGCGGGGACGATCGCGTCGCGCGCGCCGGCCTCGAGCGGCGGGGCGAGCAGGACCACGTCGCCGGCCTGGAGCCCGCTCTTCACGTGGATCATGCGGTTGTTGTCGAGGCCGACCTCGACTTCGCGCGGCGCCGACTTCCCCTGCTGGACCAGCCAGACCAGCGCACGACTCCCCTGGCGCAGCACGGCCTGGACCGGCACGTACACGGCGTCCGGGTACTCGGCCACCAGCACCTGCGCCTGGCAGGACATCCCGGTGCGCAGACTCCCCCCGTTGCCGTCGATGTGGATCTCGGTGGTGTAGACCTTGAGATCGGGGTTCATCCACATGTTCGTGGGATCCGGGAGCGGGGAGATGCGCACGACTTTGCCGTTGAATTCCCGGCCCGGCAGGGCGTCGATGGTCAGGCGTACCGGGAGCCCCGGCGCCACCTTGTCGAGCCGCGACTCGTGGATCTTCACCACCGCCATCATGTCCTCTGCGGTGGGCAGCTTGATCAATTCCTGCCGCTCGCGGATCGACTGGCCCTCGGCCAGCGGTTCGGAGCCGCCGCCCCGGCCGCCGCCCCCCTGCGTGGAAGTGGCGTAGACCACCAGCCCGTCGCGCGGGGCCACGATCCGGGTCTTTTCGATCTGCTGCTCGATCTTTTTCAACTTGGTCTGCTGCCGAAGGAGTTCGCCCTCCTTCGCCCGCAGGTCGGCCTCCGCCTGGATCAGATCCGCGTTCGCCTTTCGCCGCGTCCGCTCGAGGGCCAGGCCGGCCTGGGAGAGGTCGCTTTCGAGTTTCGTGCGGGTGCGCTCGTGGGTGAACTTGCGCAGCAGATCGAGGGCGCTGCGGGCGAGTTCGAGATCCAGCCGCGCCTTGCGTTCCGCGAGTTCGTCGCCCTCCAGTTCCGTCGCGGAGACGTATTTCTCCTTGCTCAGGACGCGGGACCAGTCCAGCTTCTCCGTGGCCCGCTTGAGTTCCGCTTCGGCGAGCGTGATCTTGGCCTCGGCCTCCTTCACCTGATTCGGGTAGTCCCCCTCGACGTACTTGCGCAGATCGTCGCCGGCGAACTGGAGCGCCAGGGTGTCCTTGGAGATGTTGCTTTCGGCCTCGCTCTTCTCGACCTCGAGCGATTCGCGGGCGCGCACGAACGCCGCGTCGGCGTTCTGCACTTTGATCTGCTGTTCCAGGCGTTCGTCGTCGAGGCGGCTGCCGTCGAGTTGGGCGAGCAGGTCCCCCTTCTTCACCACCGTTCCCTCCGGGATGAGGAAGAGGAGGGTGGTTTGGCCCTCGACCTCGTTCTTGAGGACGAGCTGTTCGCGGGCCTGGATGCTGCCGGTTTCGACGACCTGGATGGAAAGCGGGCCGCGGACGGCCACGAAGGTGGCGGGCGCGTCGCCCCCGGCGGAAGCGGGGCCGGGCTCGAGGCGGTCGCGGAATGCCCAGGCCCCGCCCGCGAGCGCGAACACGGCGAGGAGGGCGGCGATACGCGTGCCGGTGAAGACGCCGCGCGCAGACGGCGGGGTCGCGGAGGTCATTACGGGTTCTCCCCTGGTTGGAATTCCTTCCACAGGCCGTCGACGGTGACGTCCAGCGCTCCCATGTCGCGCTGGATCTCCAGTTCGGCGAGGCGGTAGCGCACGACGGCCGAGGTGCGCGCGTTTTCCGCGGAGACCAGGCTCTCCTGGGCTTCGAGCAAGTCGCGGATCTCCGCCCGCCCGGCCTGGAGGAAGAGGTTGGTGCTTTCCACGCGCCGGCGGGCGAGCTCGAGCGAGCGCTCCTGCGTGCGCACGCTTTCGCGCGCGGAGAGCAGCGTGCGCAGGGTTTCGCGCACCTGCGACTTGACCTGGTCTTCGACCTCCTGGGCGTTGCGGACCGCCCGTTCGAGGTCGATGAGGCGGGTGCGATACTGGTTGCGCTCGCTCGTCCGCTCGAAGGCCGGATCGAAGTCGACCGCGCCCGTGTAGATCCCGCGGCGATGATCGAGGCTGGTGTCGGGAGCCCCGGCCGAGGCGGGGTTGATCCGTCCGCCGAGGGAGGCCTGGCCGAGCAGGCTGAGGTCGGGGAGGAGGTCGTCCGCGGCGACCGCGACTTTGCGCTGCGCGTCGTCGACGCGGGCCACGGCGACCCGCAAGTCCAGACGCCGGGCAATGGCGATCTCGAGCGCGCGACGCTCCTCCAGTTCGAGCGGGCCGCGGTTCGTCCGGTCGGGGGGGTGCACCACGACGGCCTCGTCGGCGGCGGGACCCTCGCGCGGCGGTCCGGTCCCCGCGGCGGTGGCTTCCGCCGGCGTCCCGTCGCCGGCCGCCGGCGGCCCTTCGTCCGCGGTCGAGGTTCGGCGCATCTCCGCCGCATCGCCGACCATCCGCTCGAGGTCGCTTGCGTCCGGTTCCACCGCCGCGTCGGGCGGCAAGCCGAGGAGGACCCGGAACTCGTCCAGGCGTCGCGCGTGCGCCTGCAGCGTCGAGATCCAGCGATCCCGCGCGCGCAATTCGTCCTGGCGCGACTGGTCCACCTGGATTTCGGGCAACCGTCCGGCGTCCGCCAGGCGTCGCGCGCGGCGGGTCGCCGTGATCAGGCGGCGATAGCTCTCCTCGGTGTTGCGCGCCGCGTCCAATTGTTCCAGCACGGCCAGATAGGCGCGGGCGACGTCGACGGAGAAGGTCTGCTTGAAGCGCTCGAACGTGAAGATGGCGTAGATCACGTCCCGCTCCGACTGGCGCAGCGGTTCGGCGACGACGAATTGGCCGGCGCCGCGCAGGAGGGGGATCGTGATCGTGGCGTCGGCGAACTGCCCGAGGGAGGAGCCGACGTCGCCGGTGATCAGGCGGACCAGGGAAAGCCCGATCGCGGCGGTCATCTCCATGCCGTTCTTGAACTTCTGCACCAGCTTGAGCTCGCCGGTTTCCTCGATCGTCGCCTCGGTGGGATCCGACGTCAGGTCCGCCACCGCCTCGCTCCGCAGGAGGCCCGTCCAGGTCCCGCGAAAGGCGTCGCGCTCGAGGTCCAGGGCGAGCGCGGCCAGGTAGACCTTCTCCTTTTCCGTCTGGAAGGACCGGCTGTTGCGGGCCGCGATCTGGACCGCCTCCGCCAGGGAAAGACGCAGGGGAGAGGTCGTGTCGCGGGCGCGCTCGTGCCACGGGGGAAGGTCCGTCGGGGTCGCTTCCGTGAGATAGGCGGGGTCGGGGAACTGGCGGATGGGGGTCACGGCGCGGGTCCCGTAGGATACCGGCGCGGCCACAGGCAACGTCTGATCGAGCAGCAATCGCCGGCGCAACGTCTCTTCCGGCGAACGGATGGCGATCGGCTCGGTCCGGCCGAGGGCCTCCTGCTGGGCCTGCTCCACGATCCGTCCGGTGACGCGATCGGCGTCCGTGCGGGCCGACTCGGGGGTCATGCACCCGGTCAGGACCGCCGACGCCAGGATCAGGGTCGCGCGGCGGGAGGAAACGGGGCGACCGGATGCGTTTCGCATGGCTTCCTGCAGGTACATGACAGCAGGGTCCGGCGCACCGGACTCCGATTCCAATGCGCGTGCGACGCCCGGACCCGGCCCGCGCGCCCCGCCCTGATTCCCCCGGGGTCAACCCCGTAATCCTACCCGAGTTTCGGGTCGTCTGCCAGCCTCGAGTTCCGGCCGTCGCGACGGTCGATCGCCCCTCCGAATCGAATCGGAATCTCCGATGCGGCTGCGGCGGGTCATCGCATCGCGATGACCACC
>CAZWCX010000094.1:0-29299 GCA_964632945.1 uncultured Planctomycetia bacterium
GACGGAGCCGGATTGTTCGCGAACAGCGAAGCTGCTCGCGAATAATCCGGGCTAGCGCCTCGGCCGCGGAATCCTGCGCGGACCGGGGGGCCCGCCGTCCGCCACGCCGTTCCCGCCGCAAAGTTTGGTCAGCAGCCGATAGTTGGTCCGGTCGACCGCCAGCGGCGTGACCGAGGCGTACGAATTCTCGATCGCCTCGACATCGGTGGAAAACTGGTCGGTCGACCGCCGCCGCCGGTTCGCCGCCTTGGTCGCGGTGATCGGGTCGACACCGAGCCAGAAGTAGGTCCGCCCGCGCGGATCCAGCCGCCGATGGAAACTGTCCGCGTACGGCATCGCTTCCATGCGGGTCCAGGCGAACCCGCGAATCTGCCGCACCGGCACGTTGGGAAAATTGACGTTATAGGCGACCGCTTCGCGCAGCAGGTCCGGCAGGTGCGGCTTCATCCAGCGGGCGAACATCCGCGCGTAGCCGTCGAACCGCGCCGGATCGTGCGTGTTGAGCGACACCGCGATCGACGGGATGCCCAGAATCGCGCCTTCCATGGCCCCGGCCACGGTCCCGCTGTAGATGACGTTGATGCCGAGGTTGCCGCCGTGGTTGATGCCGGAAACCACGAGATGCGGCCGCCGCCCGAGGATCTCGCCGACCGCGAGCTTGACGCAGTCCGCCGGCGTCCCGTCCACCCCATAGAACAGCGTCTTCTGGCCGTTCTGCACCCGGGCGATCGTCAGCGGATGGAAGATCGTGATCGAGTGCCCGATCGCGCTCTGCTGGTCGGCCGGCGCCACCACCGTGACCCGCCCGATCGACTGCAGCGCCTTCGCCAACGCGCGGATGCCCGGAGAGTCGACACCGTCATCGTTGGTGACCAGGATGCGCATGCTCGGCTCCGGCGGAAGCGGCGGGAGGAATCGGGGCGAGTCTTGAGACTACCACGCGGTCCCCGGACGCGCAAGGTCCGCCCGAAATGGCAGGCGGGCCGGGCGCCTCCTCCCGATGCGCCCGGCCCGCCGCACTTGCGTCGCTTCTTCTACGTCTTTCGACTACTTCCGGCCGTTGATCCGGTCGTTGATCCGGCTGAGCTGGCCGCTGGCGCTGGTGTCCTGCTCCAGACCGCCGTCGCCCCAGCTCCCGCCGGCGCCGCCCCCGCCCCAGGCCGAATCGCTGCCGTAGTCGCCGTAGCCGCCATCGTAGCCGCCGTAGCCGTCATAGCCGCCGTACCCGCCGTAGTCGCCATACTCGTCGCCGAAGCCGAAGATGTCCTTGATCAGGTCCCAGGCTTCCGCGCCCATGCGGATCACGTCGAGGATCTTGGAGCCGTACTCCAGGATGGTGTCCAGGATCCCCATGAACCCGCCCTTCTTCCCCTCGTCTCCGCCGGTCCCGGTCATGTCGCCGCCGTAGCCGCCGCCGAAGTCGCCGTCGGAGCCGCCGCCGATCGGGCCCGTCTCATCGCCGTATCCGCCGTCGGAGCCGTACCCCGGGTCCTTGCCCCCGCCGGTCGAACCGCCGTCGAATCCGCCGCCCATGTCGTCGAAGTCGCCGTCGTTCCCCCAGAAGCCGCCGTCGGAGCCGCCGCCGGTCGAGCCGCCGGAGGAACCGCTGCCGCTGGAGCCGCCGCCGAAGTCGGAGTCCCCGCCCCAGTCGAACCCGTCGCTGCCGCCGCCGCCGGACGAACCGGAGCCGGACGAACCGGAGCCGGAACCGGAGCCGCCGCCCCAGTCGAACCCGTCATCCTTGCCGCCGGACCCGCCGTCCGAGCCGCCGCCGATCGGGCCGCCGAAGTTGCCGTCCGACCCGCCGCTCGAACCGCTGCCCGACCCGCTGCCGGAGCCGGACGAACCACCGTCCATGCCCCAGTCCGAGCCGTCGTTGTTCATGTCGTCGATTCCGCCGGAGCCGCCGCTCGAGCCGCCCGAGGAACCGCTGCCGCTCGAGCCGCCGCTGGAGCCGCTGCCCGACCCGCTGCCGGAGTCCATGCCCCAGTCGTAGTCGCCCGCGTTCTCGCCGCCGCCGTTCGAGCCATCGCCCGAACCGCTGCCGCTCGAACCGCTGCCGGAGGAGCCGCCGCCGATCGACACCGACGTGTCGCTCCCGCCTTCGGAGCCGGCCCCGCCGTCCCCGGACCCGCCGGCCGACCCCAGGTCGCCGCCGCCCGAGGAGCCGCCGCCACCCGACCCGCCGCCCGAGCCCTCGCCCGTGCCGACCGAGATCGAGGTGCCGTCCCCGCCCTCTTCACCCTCTCCGGACCCCTCGCCCGACCCGTCGGCCGTGGCGCCGTCCGCCCCCAGGTCCCCCTCGCCGCCGGCGTCGGCGCTGCCGCCCGCTCCGCCGTCGACATGAATGTTGGTCCCCTTGTCGCTGCCCTTGCCGTCCTTGCCGTCCGTGTTGAGCGAAACCTTGTCCCCCTTGCCACCAGACAGGAAAGGCACATCCTGCGCCGCCGAGTGGATCGGCGGATTCGACGCCACCACCGCTTCGATCGTGTAGTCGCCCGCGGGCAGCGCCTTGGCGCCCTGCCAGGCCCAGATCTCGCTGAAGGTCAGCACGTCGCCGGAGTTCAGGATCTTGCTGGACGGCGCGCCCGAGAACGTCCGCCCCGTCGACCACTGCCACGCCACCTTCTCCGTCGCCTTGTCCCGAACCAGGAAGTCGTACTGCTGGTCGGTGGCGAAGTGGAGCGTGAACGCCTCGGCGTCGATGTTCTTCACCTCGAACGCCAGCTCCGCGGCCCCGTTCTCCTCCTTGACCGTCAACGTCAGCTTGATCGGCAGCAGGAACGTGCACTGGACCGGCTCCGTCTCCTGCGGCGTCTTCGCCGTGATCAGACCCGTCGCCTGGTACTCGCCCGGGGGGGTCTCCTTGTAGTACCACGCCTCGGTGAACGACCAGGTCTCCCCCGCATTGAGCGTCTTCGACTGCCCCTCGGGGAGGAACGACTCGTCGTCGGACCACTTCCACACCGGATTCCCGGTCGCGGTCTCCTTGACGACAAAGTCATACCGCTGCGCGGAAGCGAAGTCGAACTGCACGACCTTCGCGCCCGTGTTCGTCACATCAAGCTGGAAGAGCGCGACCCCGTTCGATTCCTTGATCTTGAGGGCCAGCTTCACCGGCTGCTCCGTCCCGGGGGCCTTCCCTGCCGGGGTCTCGGACTGGGCGTAGGCCAGACCGGCGCCGAACCACAGCGTCACCGCCATCAGGCTCGTCAAGGCGCGGGTCAGGAACAGCTTCGTGCGCAGCATGTCGCGACTCCTAAACGGGACCTCCGTACCGGGAGACCCACAGAGACGAGCCAGAGAGAAGCAATTGGGATGCCAGAGCGATGCGTCTGCACGTTTGTTGCAAAGCAATAAATTACATGATCTTGCGATCAACACAATGCTCCGCACACGACCGTGATTGCTCCAACATGTTGGATTCATCCAGATCCTTGGACTGCTCCGTGTGGGGATTCGGAATGCCGGTTCCGCCGACCCGGCGGAGACCCGTGCGCGATCGAATGTGCAACGGGTTCGTGTGCGAAGGCATGGAGCGGGTTTGCGAACGGCTGCATCTTGATCGCCTGACGGTGATGAACCCATAGGGGATCGCCCGAGATCCGACGACGTTCTGTGTGCGGGCGGCGACGTTTCTCCACCACCCCCTGACAGTGCTGCGGGCGCTTCTGGGTCGGCGCCGTACGCCTGCCGCGAAGGCGTGAAGTCCGGCCGCGGTCCGGATTCGGGGTCGCCGACCTCATTGATTCCCCTCCCCCATCCCCGGTACACTCCTCTCGTGCCGCCGGCGCCCAAGCGTTGCCGTGGAGTCGCCCATGGACCGACGGGAGTTCGCCCTGGTGCTCGCCCGCGCCTGCCAGCAGGGTTGGCTGGACGAAGGCGGGTTTGAGCGCATTCGCCGGCGCGAACGCGAATCTCCCGACGCGCTCCCGATGGAGCTCCTCACGCAGGCGGGCGGACTCGACATCGGGCGCGTGGACGCGATCCTCCGGGAATTGCGCGGCGCCGCGCCGGTGCCGGACCGCCGGGCTCCGGCGACAGAGGATCGCGCGGACGTCGGCCCGAATCCGACCCGGCTTCAAAGCACGGCTCTGCCCGGACCGTTGGCCGAGCCGGACCTGACTCGGAGGGATGTCGGCGGCCCCGCGGTCACGTGCGCGGAGAACTCCCCTCCGGCGCCTTCCCCCGCCCGCCCCCTCACGGAGACGCGACTGCCGCCCGCGTTCGGCCGCTACCGCCCGATCGGCCGCCTGGGCGAGGGCGGCATGGGCGTCGTGCTTGAAGCCGTTCACGAAGCCACCGGCCGCGTCGCGGCGGTCAAGTTGATCCACCCCCAGTTTCTCTCCGCCGCCGAAGCCACCGAACGATTCCGCCGCGAAATGCGCAGCGTCGCGGCCCTTCACCACGAGAACGTCGTGGCCATTCTGGACGTCGGCACCGAGGCGGGTATCCCCTACTACGTGATGGAACGCCTCGCCGGCCGAAGCCTGCATGAAATCCTGCGCAGCGGCCGCATCGATCCCGAGCGCGCGGTTCGCCTCGCCCTCGGCGCGGCCCGTGGACTGGCTCACGCCCACGAACATGGCATCGTCCACCGCGACATCAAGCCCTCCAACCTCCTCATCGTGCCCGGCGAGGGGGATGTCGAGCGCGCGGTGCTGATCGACTTCGGACTCGCCCGCCTGCTCGACGCGCAACCGCTGACGCGCTCCGAGGAATTGCTCGGCACCCCGGCCTACATGAGCCCGGAACAGGCGTCCGGCGAGGCCCGCGCGGTGGGGCCGCAGACCGATGTCTACTCGCTGGGCGCCGCCCTCTATGAGGCGGTCACCGGAGAGATGGTCCACAAGGCGGACAGCCCGCTCGCCCTGCTCGCCGACGTGATCTACAAGGACCCGATCCCGCCGCGCCGGCACCTCCCGGGCCTTCCCCGGGACCTGGAGACCATCCTCCTGAAGTCGCTGGAAAAGGACCCGACGCGGCGGTACGCCGGGGCGTCTGCGCTGGCGGCGGATCTGGCGGCGTTCCTCGAGGGCATGCCGATCGCCGCGCGCCCGGTCGGGCCGTTCGGGGCGCTGGTCCGGCGCGCGCGCCGGCACCGCGGCGTCACCGCGGTGGCGCTCGCCGCCGCCTTGCTCCTGGCCGTCGCCGGGGCCGTGGGCGCGGTCGGCAAGCTCCGCGATCTCGAGCGGATCCGGAAGGAGTATGATCGGGCGGTCGCGGCGGAGGAGGCGGCGCACGTTGCGCGCGGACGTGCGGAAGAGGAACGGGATCGCGCCCGGCGGCGGGCCGGCGCCCAGGACCTGGTGATGGAGGCGGTCCGCCTCGCGGGAGCCGGCGCCGACTCCGCTCTGATCTCCGGGACCTTCCGGGCCGCCCGGGAAGCGGACCCGAGCTACCACGGGACTTTTCAACAATGGGGGCGCTGGCGCAGCGGTCGGGGCGAACATGAGTCGGCGCGAGAAGATCTCGAGCACGCCCTCGAACGCAAGCCCGACGACGGGTTGTCATTGTATTACCTGTTCCTCACGCTGGAGTGGCTGGGCCGGTCCGAGGCGGAGCGCACGTCGGTACTCGAACGGCTTGCCGCCCTGGACGGGGGCGGGGAGTTGGCCTGCTGGGCACGCGCCCGACGGGCGCGCCGGCAGGCGCAGGCGGCGACCGACGCGGCGGGGTGTCGGGCTGCGCTCGAGTCGGCGCGAGATCTGCTGGACCAGGCCATCCGTCATTCGCCGCGGCTGGCCCGCGCCTGGGTCGATCGCGGCATGGTGCTGGCCGAACTCGGCCGTGCCGGCCGCGGCACGGCCGACGTAAAGCGCGCGCTCGAGATCGAGCCCGACGACCCCATGGCGCATGCGGCGTTGGGGGCCGTGTTGCTTCTGGATGACCGCCCGGCGGAGGCGGAAGCGCCCCTCGATCGGGCGATCCTGCTGGATCCCCATCGGCGGCAGAGTTGGGGCGATCGCGCCGCGCTCGCGTGGCTTCAGGGACGCGTGCGTCACGCCGCGGCCGATGTCGCGGTCGCCATCCGCGGGAAGGACCCGGCACCTCGGCACCTCGCCCTCGCCGTGCGTACCGCCCTCGAATGCGGCGATCCTGCGGAGGCCCGCGCGAGGTCCACACGCGGGTTGGAGTCGCATCCGAACGATCCCGACGTGCTCGAAGCGGCGGTATGGGAACGGCTGGCGTCGGGCGACGCCGCCGGCGCGCTCGGACTGGCGGAGCGGCGCCTGGTGCTGCGTCCGGAAGATCCCAAGGGCTATCGGCTCAAGGCGCGGGCGCTGTTGGATTCAGGCCGGCCGGAGGCGGCGGAAGCGGAGTTGGACAAAGCCCTCGCCCGGGCCGAGGCCTGGAGCTCCTTCGGCGGCGACATCGGCCGCGAACGCGCCCACGCCCTGGCGGACCTCGCGGGATGCCGACTCCACGCCGGCCGGATTCAGGAGGCCACGCTCGCCGCCCGCCGATCGGTCGCCGCCTGCCGAACGATCCCGGAACCGCACCGGATCCTCGCCCGGACCCTCTGCCGGCAGGGCGAAGAGACGGCGGCTCGCGCGGAGCTCGCCGAAGCCCTGCGACTCGGCATCGATCCCATCGAGACCTGGCGCGTATCGGCGGAAGTCGAGGCCGTTCTCGCCGGGCCGCGGGCGGCTGCGGCGGTGCTTGCCGACGCCCTGGGTCGCCACCCGGGCGCATCCCGTCTGCGCGACGCGCTCGCGCGGATCGACCCCGTACACCCCGCCCTCGCCGGCGCCCGCGACGGGGGCCGCGCGGCGCGCGAAGCCGGACTCGCGGCGCTCGCGCAACGCGACATCGACGCGGCGGGCGAGTCGCTGCGCCGGGCGGTCGCCGACGGACCGGAGGATGCGGCCAACCACGAAGCGCTGGGCCGCTGGGAAATGGAGCGCAAGGCGTTCGAGGCCGCCGCCGAGAGTTTCCGCCGCGCCATTGCCCGCGACCCGCGCCGGACCTCCCCCTACCGCGAGTTGTCGCGGGCGCTCCGCGCGCTCGAACGGTGGGAAGAGGCCCTCGAGACGCTGAACCGCGCCCTCCGCCTGGAGCCCAAAGCCACGCTCTACGAGGCACGCGGACTCGTTCACGCCCGTCTCGGGCGAACCCCCGAGGCGATCGCGGACTTCGGACAGGCGATCGCGGCCTCCCCCAAGTCTCCCACGCCCTACCTGAATCGAGCGAATGCGTACTACAACGCGAGTGATTACGTATCCTCGCTGGCCGACTACGAGCAGGTGCTTGCACTCGATCCGACCCAGACCAAGGCCCTCGCCGGACGCGGGGGCTGCCTCTTCGCCCTGGGCCGTCTCGAGGCGGCGATCCGCGATTGGGAGGAGTACCTCGCACGCGCTCCCGAGTCCGACGTGAGCGTCCAGGTGCGCGCCTGGTTGGAAAAGGCTCGCGAGGCCGGCAAGGCGAAGTAGGACCCGCGTCCGCCAAGACGGCCCATTGCCGGTCCGCTCGGAGTGCGGCGGGACATCGTTCTTGCTGGGCGTGTCTGTCCTCGCGGCCTACGCCTGAGGTGCTTCCGCGGCGCTTCCAATCGACCACGGCCGCCGCACGAGCCCCCCCCCGGGGGGCACGCCCTCACGCCCGCCCCCGCCCTGCCCGCGTGCGCCGATTCTGCCTGGCGAATCGCTCCCTCCATCGGGCCCCGGGATGGCCGCAGGACGGCAACATGATGCAGCGCAATTTCCTCAGTCCCCGCGCGCCTTCTCCAGCATCTCCGCGCACTCCCTCTGCCACGCCGGCACTCGCTCGGCCACCCACTCCAGGTCCTCCGCCGCGCCCTTCCGGTCGCCGAGCGCCAGCCGCACGCGGCCGCGTTCCAGCCGCGCCGCCGCGTGGTTCGGCCCCCGCGCCAGCGCGCGGTCCAGGTCGGCGCGCGCCTCCTCGAGCCGCAACCGTGCCTCTGCACTTCCCCGCGCCACGCCATGCTCGGACCAGCGCCGCTTCGCCTCTCCCAACGCCCGCCAGCCGTCCACGTAGTTCGGGTTCACCTCCACCACCTGTCCCAGGTCCGCCAGCGCCGCCGTGAACGCCGCGCCGGCATCTTCGCCCCGGGCGGCCCGGAACACCGCCCGTTCCAGCCGCAAGAGGCCGCGCCCCAGCCACACCTGTTCCCAGCGCGGGTTGATCGCCAGCGCCTTCCCGAAGTCGGCCTCCGCCACGGTCCACGCCGGCTCCGGATCCTCCCCGCGCCCGGCGCGCCAGGCCCCCTCGTGGCGACCGACCATGCCCAGCCGCATGTGGGCCTCCGTCGCCGCCGGGTTCCGCTCGATCGACTGCGCCAACGCCGTCTGCGCGCGCGCGACGAACGGCAACGGGTCCCCCCCCCGGGCGTGCGCCCGATGCGCCTCCAGGAGCTCCAGCCGGCCGAGCACCAGGCCGAAGCCGAACGAGCCCGACGCATCCGCGCGCGCGGCCTCGAGGTCGGCGCGCGCGGGCACGATCAGCGACTCCGCGTCACGGCCGCGACCGTGCTCGTGCTCCGCCCATTGGATCCGGCAGCTTGCGCGCTCGATCCGCGGAAACGGCGCCGGCTGCTCCCGCAGCAGCGCGTCGAAGTCCGCGATCGCGCGCCCGAACGCCTCCGCGGGCTCTTCACCGTCCTGCGTCAGGCAGCCCCCCCAGAGGACATCCCCCTGCGCCCGCAGGCCGAGGATCCAGACGGAGCGCGGCTCGAGCTCGAGAGCGCGGTCCAGGTCGGCGCGCGCCTCGGCGAGCCCCTCCCGCCACGGCTCGCCGCGCAGCCGGGCGAAGGTGGCGAGCGCCTGTCGCACCACGGCCCGCGACTTCCAGAGCTCCGCGGAACGCGGGTCGCGCGCGAGCGCCTCGGCGTAGTCCGCGAGCGCTTCGGCATAGTGCGCGCGCGGATCCGCGCCGCGATTCTTCGTGTACAGGCCCCAGTGCCGCCGCACGTCCCCGCGGCCGCCCCAACCGGCCGCGGCGTGCGGCGCCCGTTCGATCGCCCGACCGTAGTCGGCGACCGCGAACGCGTACCGCTCGCTCGGGTCGAGCGCCCGATCGCTCATCCAATAGCCCCACGTGCCCTGCAGCGACCCGCGCGCGAGCCACGCCTCGGCACGGTCCGGCTCCGCATCGACCGCGGCGGTCAAGTCCGCCAAGGCGCGCGCGAAGGTGGGCTCCGGGTCCGCGCCGTTCTCCCCCAGGCGGTCGGCCCACAGCGCCAGGACCCTTCCCCGGCGCAGCCGCGCGTCCGGCAGGTCCGGGTCGAGCTCGAGCGCGCGCGTCAGGTCCGCCGTCGCGCGCTCGCAGGCGGGGATCGGGTCGCCGCCGAACGACATGGTCCGCTCGGCCTCCGCCGCAGCCACGGCCGCCCGGCCCAGGTGAAACGGGACGTACCCGGCGTCCACCGCGATGCCGCGCCCGTACTGCCGCGCCGCCTCCGCGAACTTCCCGCGCGCGTGCGCCGAACGCGCCAGCCCCTCGTACCCTTCCTCCAGCGAAGGATCGGCCGCCAACGCGCGCTCGACCCGCTCCGCTCCCTCCGCGAGCTCCGCCTCCGTGGCGCCATGAAGCTGCACGAGGCCACGCAGGCACGCCGCCTCCGCGCCGCCCGGCAATCCTTGCTCCAACCGCGCCAGGTCGCCTTGGATGCGATCCCGCAGGCTCGCGGCCTCCGCGTCCCCCGCCGCCAGCGCGACGTCCGCGGGCGGATCGGGAAGCTTCGTCCCGCCCAAACCCGCGCGCGCGAGCAGGCCGCTTTCCGCCAGCCGCCGGCCCTCGTCGCGCACCCACGCCGCGCGCAGCTCCGCCAGGCGCTGCTCCCAGCGGCGCAAGTCGAGCAGGGCCCGCTCGTATCGGGCGAGCGCGTGCCCCGGCTCCTTCGCCAGCGCGCGCTCCTGCTCCGCGCGCGCCGCGTCGAAGCGCAGGAGCGCGCGGTAGAGGCGCCCGAGCCGATAGTGCGGCTCGGCCGAGGCGGGACCGCGCGCGGCCGCCTCCTTGGCCGTCTTCTCGACCCGCTCGAGGAAGGGCTCCTGCGCGGCAACCGGAAGCCCCGCCCGGCGCAACGCAAGACTGGCATCCAGGCTGGTCTCGGCGACCGAGCGCAGGTGCCGCAGCGCTTCCGCCTCCAGACGCACCTGTTCCCGTCGCTCGACCCGCGCGCTCCAGGTCGAGCCGCCGGCCAGCGCGAGCGAGACGACCGCGAGCATGGCCGCGGCGGTCACACCGCGATGCCGTCGGACCCGGCGCAGCGCCGCATCGAAACCCGACTCCGGCCGCGCGAGAATCGCGGCGCCGGCCAGGCACCGGTCGAGGTCCTCCGCCAGCTCGCGCGCGGAGGCGTATCGGCGGCCCGGCTCGCGCGCCATGGCCTTGAGGATGATCGTCTCCAGGTCGCGTCCGAGCCCCCGCGGAGGCGGCGGGTCGTGGGCCAGCTTCGCGAGCAGCACCGCCATGGGGTCGGTGCCCGGGTAGGCGGGACGCCCGCCGGCGGCTTCGTAGAGCACCGAGCCGAGCGCGTAGACGTCGCTGCGCGCGTCCACCTCCTCGGGCAGCCCCGCCGCCTGTTCCGGGGCCATGTACGTGGGCGTGCCCAGGACCGCCCCGCGCAGGGTGAGGCGCGCGTCGCCCGGCGCGCCGATCGTGTGCGCGAGACCGAAGTCGGAGATCTTCGGACACCCCGTCGCCGAACCACCGGCGGCACCGTCCGACGCACGATCGAGCAGGATGTTCTCGGGCTTGAGGTCGCGGTGGACGATGCCGTGTTCGTGGGCACAGGCGAGGCCGAGGGCGACGTCCCGCGCCAGACGCATGGCTTCGTGCGGGGGCAGGCGGCCGCCCCGGTCGGCCAGGTATTGGGCGAGGCTGCCGCCCTCGATCAACTCCATGGTCAGGAAGGGATCCCCGCCCTCGGTGCCGAGGTCGTGAACCGCGACCAGATTCGGATGGCGCAACCGGGCGGCCGCTTCGGCTTCGTGTCGGAATCGCTGGAACTGCTCGGCCGCGTCCCCCGGGCGCAGGCGCAGGAGCTTGAGCGCGACGTCGCGCTTGAGTTGGGTGTCGAACGCCCGGTAGACCGTGCCCATCGCGCCGCGTCCGAGCAGGCCGCGCAGCTCGTAGCGGCCGATGCGCTGGGCGGGAGTTGCGGGGGCCGGCAGCCCGGTGGGCGAATCCTCCGCGGGCGCGCCGGCAGCGATCCGGGTCGCGTCCGCGGGCGATGCGCCGGGGCTCGCGGCGCCGCTCGGCGGCGCGGACCGGATCGCGTCGGGGTCCGGCGACGGCGCTTCGTGGGGGGGCTCGCCCGGCGAACGCCGGACCGTGGCGGCGATGGCGGTGTCCGGCGGGGCTGCCCTCGGGCGCGCGAGATCATCCGACGAGCCCGTCGGCCGGGGCGAGGTCTCCGCTTCCCCCTCGCGGGTCCCATCCATGACCGGTCCTTCCTGAGCGCGCGTCCTCGTTCGCCCCACTGCCCCCGCCCGCCTCGACTCCGCCCTTCGGCCTCGAGCGCCATGAAGCCGGCGCGGGCGGGCTCACCTCGTCCGCATCCCCGTCGCACCGTTCCGAGAGTACTCGTCCCTTTGCCCTCGAGTCAATTCGCAACGCGACTTCGTCGCCCCGACGGATGCGGCACTGCTCGGGGGGCCGGCGCCGCACGAACGACGCGTCGGACGCGCGATCCGGGCGACGCTCAGCGGTCGGGCTCCAGCCTCTCCCCCGGGCCCGGAACGCCGCGCTCCACCCGGTCCGCGACCCCCGAACCGATGCGCCGGTACGGTCCCAGGGCGGCTGGACGAACGGGGGAATCCGGGTCGCCCCCCTCGGCGAGGGCGAAGTGGAGGTGGGGCTGCCCCGACCAGCCCGAATTCCCGCATCGGCCGACGAGCGCCCCGGCGGGAATCGACTGACCGACGGTGACGGCGACGGATCGTTCCTGCAGGTGGAAGTAAAGCGTGAACTCGCCGGGGGCATGGCGGACGCAGACGTGATTCCCGCGTGGGTGAGCGGAGTCGGGACGTCCGGGCGGGTGGTCGGGGATGCCGTCGAAGGCGGCGACGACCATGCCCGCCGCGGCGGCGAGGATGTCCCGACCGAAGGAGGCGAAGTCCTCATTGCGGGACCCGTCGCCGCGGAAGGTCTGTCCCGCTTCATCGATGGCCTGGAAGTCCCAGGCGAATCGGGCCAGGAGCCCACGGTGGGACTCCGTGCCGTGATTCCCCTGCAGGACCGTCCAGCGGCCGGCGAACGGGAGTGCCAGCGGGATCGTGTGGGTGGGCTCGGGCGGGGTCGGGAGAAGCGCCTCGGCACGGGCGAAGGCCTGTCCGGCGGCCTCCCGGACTCCGGCGACCTCGAGCGCCCAGGCGTGGTTCTGCCAGATCCAGGGTTCTTCGGGAAAGCGGGCGGTCCCGCGCCGGCCGAGTTCGACGGCGCCCGGGGCGTCGCCGCGGGCGAGGCGGTTGAGGAGCGCATTGGAGTAGAGGCTCGGGGAGTGCTCGCGCCCGTGTCGCTGCAGGGCCGATTGGAAGGCCGTCTCGGCCTCCGCGTGGCGTCCCTGCCCCTGCAGGGAGCATCCGAGCGCCTCGAGGAGGAGGGCGCGCTGGAGGTCGGGATCCGCCGCGAGCGCGCGGTGCAACCACGGCTCGGCGTCGGCGGGCCGGCCGAGCGCGAGCGCCGCGCGGCCCCTCCCGGCGAGGGCGCCGGGGTCGTCCGGGTCCCGTGCGAGCGCCGCGGCGAAGTCGCGATCGGCGGCTTCCGCGTCTCCGGCCTCGAGTCGGCACTCCCCCGCCCGCACGCGCGCGCGGACGTGGTCGGGACGGAGGCGCAGGAAGACCTCGTATCGCTCCGCGGCCGTCTCCCAGCGGCCGGCGACCCGCGCGTCTTCGGCATGGGCCCAGGCGGCGGCCGCGGAGTCGGTTTCCTGGCCCGACACGAAGGCGGGGAACAGGCCCGCCGCGAGGGCCACGAGCGCCGCCGCCCGCCGGGTTCCGGACTTCACGGGGGCCTCCTCGAGCGTGACGTCAACTCGCGCGGACCACGCGGACGCGGCAGTCCAGGTACGCGGCCCCCTCGCCGGCGTCCGTGGTGCGGGCGCGGACGAGGACGTTGGCGCAGGTACCGCGATCATAGTGGCCGCCCTTGGGGACGATGACGACGTCGCGGCGTTGCGCCGGGTCGAAGCGCAGGCGCGCGCGGACGCGGCCGATCGCGCTTTCGATCCAGACGGTCTCGCCGTCGGCGCATCCCGGCGCCGCGTCCGGGTGGCAGGTCGCGGGCAGGATCTCGGGCTCGGCCTCCGCCCATTGGGAGGACTGGGATCGGGTGCTGGAATTCGAGAAGAGCCACAACGGGAAGCCGGGCTCGTCGGGCGGTTCCGGGGGCATCGCGTAGACGAGGCGCGCGCGTCCGCCCGGCGTCGGGAAGCGGCGGTCGCGGAAAAGGACGTCGGGCGCGAGCGGATTGCGAACGGCCCCCTGTTCCAGCCGCTCGAGGGTGACGCCGTGGGGTTCGACGCGGCGGAGGAGGCGACGCTTCCACTCTCGCGCGTCCCCGGCGAGCCGGGGCGCCAGGCCGTCCGCGCCGGCGCCGCCGCGCGCGTCGATCCGGCGGGCGACCTCCTGCACGATCTCGAGGTCCGAGCGCACGCCCGGCGGCGGGGCGAGTACCGGCAGCGAGGTCCCGATCCAGTGGTGGCCGTAGGCGCCGATCAGGTCGTCGTCTTCGACCAGCGTGGTGGTCGGGAGGACGACGTGGGCGCGGCGGCCGGTGTCGGTGAGGAACGGGTCGACCACAACGACGAACTCGCGCGACTCCAGCGCGCGCGCGACGACGGCCGAGTCCGGCAACATCGCGACCGGGTTGCCGGCCGTGATCCAGACCGCGCGCACGGGCGGGTCCGCGGCGGCGAGGATCTCGTGCCCGAGACGCGGCTCGCAGAGGGTACGGGCCCACGACCCGCCGGCGAACGACAGGTCGAACGCGCCGCGTCGCTTGTAGTAGAAGGAGACGCCGCCGCCGGGGATCCCCAGGTTGCCGCTCACCGCCCCGAGCGCATCGAGCGCGCGGATGATCGCGGAGCCGTTGCCGCGCCGGCCCATCCCCCAGCCGACCTGGATGGCGCAAGGCCGGTCCGCCAGCGCCTCCGCGACCGCCTCCGCGTCCGCGAACGGGACGTCCGCCGCGCGCGCCCATTCCTCCGCGCTGCGGCCGTGCACCAGCGCGGAGAACTCCGCGTGATGATCGCACCAGGAAGCCGCCCCGGGGTCGGCCCAGCCCCGGTCGAACAGGATCCGGGCGGCGGACATGGCGAGGTGGAAATCGCCTCCCGGGCGCGGTCGCAAGACCCGGTGGGCGAGCCGGCCGGCGGAGGTCGCGACCGGGTCGATGAGCAGGACCCGCGCGCCGCGCCGCTTCGCCTCCTCGAGCACCGGGACGAGGTGGATGTTCGAGACGGCCGGATTCTTCCCCCAGAGCAGGATCGCGCGCGCGTTCCGGAGGTCGAAGAGGTCGTGAGAGTCCTCCTCGCCGAAGTCGGCCTCCTGCGCGGCGTCCCCCGCGCCGGAACAGATGTCTCCCCGCTTTCCGGTCACGGGCCCGAAGTGCTGGAAGAAGAGGTCGACCAGCGTCTTGAGCAACCCGAGGCTCCCGCCCGAGCGGTAGGCCAGGATGGCGGCGGGTCCGGACTCCGCGCGGATGCGCAGCAGCGTGTCCGCGATCCGGTCGAACGCCTCGTCCCACGACGCGGGCTGCAGGCGGCCGTCGCGCCGCACCAGCGGGGTGGTCAGCCGGTCCGGGGAGTGCTGTCGCGCCGGGAACTTCGCGGTGCGAAAACAGATCGACCCGCGGGTGATCGGGTGATCCGGATCGCCGGCGAGCCGAATCAGGCGTCCATCCTCGACCGTGGCGATCAGACCGCACGCGTCGGGACAGTCGCGGTTGCAGATCGTGCGCCGGGTTTCCACCGCCATGGCGGCCTCCCTGTTGGAGCGGTCCCTCCACCCATACCCGATCGGCCCCCATCCTGTCGAGGGCCGGACGCGAGCGTCGCGGACCGGGCCGCCGGCGGGCGGCCTACGCCGCCGCCGCGACGGAAGTCCGGGGAAGCCGCTCGCCTCCGAAAAAGAGCAGGGCCGCCGCGATTCGCGACGGCCGAGCCGGAGTGTAGGGCAAACGGGAGACGGATGACGTTACCGCTTCGGCATCGGGGACGCCTTGGCGGATTCCTTCATCTTGGCCTCCTCGAGGTTGTTCTTGAACTTGAGCGCCTCCTGGCGCACCGAGTTCTCCTGCGCCAGGTAGCGGATCAGCATGTCGAGCACGACCTGGTCGGCGTCGGTCGAGGTCGAGGTCCAGAAGTGTCCCTTGACCTCCTTCATCAGCCGGGTGGACTCCATCTCGACCTTGCGGCGGATCTTGTCGGTGAGGGCGCCGTCGGTGTCGTACTTGGCGAGCTTCTTGAACTGTTCGATCGAGGTCGCGTAGCGCCCTTCCTCGAAGGCCGACATCCCCTTGGAGAACGACTCCTCGGCGACTTCGCGGACCTTGCTGCGGGACGCCTTGTGGATCTGGGCGGCCTCGACCAGGTACGGGTTGGCATTGTCGGTCTCGGCCTTGCGCACGGCTTCCAGGTGCGGGAGAGCGTCGACATACTCGTGCATCTGGTAGAGGCGCTTCCCTTCCTCCAGGCCGGCGAGGACGGTGCGGATCTTCTTGGCCAGAACGGTCGCGCGCTCCTCCGGGTGAGAGTTCAGGATGTCGAGGGCCGTCCGCGCGTCCTTCTGGCGATACGCCTTCACCGCCTGCTGGAAGAGCTTCTCGTTGGTGATGTTCGTCTTCAGGGTCATCAGGGCGCGGTCATAGTGGCTGCCCATGGCGATCTTCTCGAGCTTGTCGAGCGCTTCCTCCAGGCGGCCGTTGCGGGCCAGCGTGTCGCAGTCGGCGAGCCGGACCTTGACGTCGAAGTTCTTGCGGCAGGCGTCGATCGCGTCGGAGACCTCGGCGTCGGGCTGGGCGAAGAACTTGAGGGCCTTCTCGTAGTTGGCGATCGCCGCGGTCCAGTCCGGGGCCTTCCCCTCGAGGGACTTCTCGGCCTTGGCGACGTAGTCCTTGCGGAGGGCGACGCGGATCTTCACGAGGTCGGCCTTCACCGCCATGCGCAGGTCGCTGTTCTCATAGTCCCGCTCGATCTCTTCGTAGAGGGCCAGGGCGTTTTCGAGGTCCTTCTTCTCGACATGCTCCTGGGCCTGGTAGATCAATTCCGCGCACGCCTTCTCGCGGCGGACCCAGTCGCTCTGCTTCTTCGCGAAGGCCACCAGGGACTCGGTCGCCTCGTCGAGCCGGGCCAGGTCGCCGTACAGGGTGTCGGCCTTGCCCCAGTCGAAGAGGAACGGGTCGTTGTTGGCGCGGAAGAGACGGGCGATGTCGAGTCCGATCCGGGAGACCTTGCTCTCCGGGTAGAGCTCGCCCAGGCGCGCGAACTCGTCGGCCGCGCCCTCGAACTTGCCCTGCTCCAGGCTGACCAGCGCCGGCTCGAGCATCTCGTCGAACGTGGGGTAGTCGTCGGCCTGACGACCGGCGAACACGAACCCGACCAGGCAGAGCAGGATCGCCGCGGTGAGGGCGACCATCATGCCGACCACGCGCCGGTTGGCCCGGGGGGCGGCGGCGACTTCGACTTCTTCTTCGACTTCCTCGTCGGCCTCTTCGACGCCCGCTTCGGAGTACTCGACGTCCGCGGCTTCTTCGCTCTCCTCGGTCGCGTCCGCGTCGGTCGCGTCCGCGGCTTCCTCGGCGTCCTCGATGTCGTCGTCGTCGACTTCGACTTCTTCGATCGCCACGGTCGCGGCGGGCATCTTGGTCTCTTCCGGGGCCTCGTCGGCGGCTTCCTCGTCGGACACCAGGAAGGCGGGGTCGATCGCTTCCTCGCGCGCCGGCGCGGGCGCCTCGTCGGACTTCAGGAACTCGGGGTCGATCGCGGCCTCGGCCGCGGGCTTGGCGGAGGTCTTGCGCGCGCTGCGCTGGAGGTCCTTCCGGCGGGCGGTCGCCTTGGCGAACGACTCGCAGAGATAAAACTCGAGGTCGCCAAGCTGGACGTAGTCGCCTTCGCTGAGGTGGGAGATCTTCGCGCGCTCGCCGTTGACGAACACGCCCGTCTCCACGCCCAGGTCGTGGACCGTGAGCTTGCCGCCGCGGAGGACGATCACGGCTTCCCCGGCGACGGCCACGGTCTTGCCCGTCTTCGGGGCGGGACCGGTGATGCGCGCCTCGGTCTTGCGAGCGGGGGTGCGCACCTCAGGGGTCGCGGGGGCGGACACCGGGGCCGGGGTCGCCTTGGGCGTCGGCACCTTGGTCTTGCGGACCGGCTTGCGCGGCTCGCCCAGCGTCGTCGGCATGTCGGCGAACGTCTCGGCGAAGGTCCCCATCGTGATCCCGGCGTCCTGCTTGCGATCCATGGTCGTTGCTCCTCTGCTCTCGTGTTCCCCGCCACCACCCGATCTAGTTGCCGCCCACGACTCCGTCACTGTGCAGGTATTCCATGTAGGTCTTGTTCTTCATGTGTCGCGGGTCCTTCGGGTCGGGTACGATTTGCATCAGGACCTTAAGCAACTCCCGTGCCTTCCAGTGCATTTGCCGATCGCGGGCCACCTGGTACTCCGCCTCGGCCTTCTTGTAGCGGACTTCGATCTGATCCCGGGCCTTCTGAATCTTCTCCTCGAGCCCCTTGAACTCCGGGAGGAATTGGTGCAGGCGGATCTGTCGGATCGTCCGGAGCGCCCGTTGATAGCTCGCGTAAGCCTTCCACGTGTTTTCGACCGACTTGTCGGCGTCCTGCGTGAGCTCGTCCCCGGCGCGAAGGAACTCCCGAACCCGTTCCAGCGTATCGGCTTTCGACTTCTTGTCGTCCTTGGTCATGGGCTCCGGGGCGGGCGGTTCGACGGTGACGCGGACGATCTTCTGGTCCTTGTTCTCGTATTCGATCAGGACCGGGACTTCACCTTCCTTGAGGGCCGAGACCAGAAAGTGGATGTATCCCGGCTCGAACTCGTCCTGGATCAAGAAGATATCGACGTCGGCCACATTCGGGTCGAGGCTGGTGATGTCGACGATGGCGTTGCCGCGTTCCCAGGTCTCGTGGCGGACGGTGACGTCGCCCACGGTCATGCGCTCTTCGATGGTGATCGCGCTGACCTGGAGGGAGGCGTTGAGGATGATCAGACAAACGAACAGGAGCGTCAAGCCGATCCCGGTTCCTGCGATCAACTTGAGGCGAGGCGGCTCCTCCGTTCGGCCCTCGGGGGTCGCCGGCTGGGTGCGCTTGGGGGCGGCCGCGGCGGGGGCAACCTTCTTGACGCCCTGGGCGGGGGTGGCGCTCTTGCGGACCGTGCCGGCCGCGCCCGACGGGGAGGCGGTCTTGACGCCCGCCTTGGGGGTGGTCGCGCGGCGCGGGGTCGTCTCGCGGGCCGCCCCCGCGGCGACCGGAGCCGATGACACAACCTTAGGAGAAGAAGTTACTTCCGTCTTGCGAATCTTCTTCACCGGCGCCGGCGGGGTGCTGCTCTTGACCGCAGGCACCGCCGGGTTGGAGGGCTTCTTCTTGGCCCGGAGCTCCGGGAAGAGGTCTTCCGAGCGGACGGAACCCGTGTCGTAGGACAGGGTCTTGGTGCGCTTGGCCACAGGGGCGGGGGCCGGGCCGTTCGCGGCCTTGGCCTTCTTGATCGTCTCCGGCATGGCGATCTCTCCGTGTACCGAGGATAGGAAATCCGTTCTCTCGGACCGAGGTTAAGCAATCGCCATGCCGCAGGAGATTCGCCCAGGAAGTCGCCAAATGGCTGCATTTGCGTGGGTTGCAGGAGGAATGACGGGACCCGCGCAGGATCTTGGATCCTGATTCTTGGAAAAGTCCCGTGGATTGGACAGACAGGACGGCGCGGCCCGGGCCCGAGCGGAATGCGGGCGCGGGGGGCCGCGGGGCTACCCCGGGACAAGGCGAACCAGGCGGTGGAACGAGCCTGAAGGGATCAGCTCATGCTTGGAGGTCGTTCCTTTTCGTCGGCTGCAGAAGATCTTGCGTCATTTGCCCATGAAGTAGAGCCAGATCGGTCCGAACAGGACGATGAACACCGTCGGGAAGATGAAGACCAGGAGCGGGAACAGCATCTTCACCGGGGCCTCGTTGGACTTCTTTTCGACGTTCTGGAAGCGCTTGACGCGCAGTTGATCCGAGTGGATGCGCAGGATCGGGCCCAGGTCCGCGCCCATCTTGTCGGCCTGGATCAGGGCCGTGACCGCCGTGGACAGTTCTTCCAAACTTGTGCGGACGTCCAGGTTGCGAAGGGCCTCCCGGCGCGCCTTGCCCATTCGGATCTCGCGCAGCATTTCGTTGAACTCCGCGGCGAGCGGGTTGCCCTTCTGCTTCTCGGTGACCATCGCGATCGCCGCGGTGAAGTCCATGCCGGCTTCGACGGCGAGAGTGAGCAAGTCCAGGGTGACCGGGAGGACCCGACGCATGTCATCCATGCGCCGCTTGGCCTTGTCGTAGAGCCACATCGCCGGGACCACGGCACCGATGGCGCCCATGCCCAGCACGAACCAGAGCGACGGGATGACGAAGTAGTCCATCGCGCCGAAGAGCAGGCCCACGACTCCGCCCACGATGAACGATCCCAGCATGTCGTCGCCGTTGAGGTCGAGCGGTCGCCCGGCCTGTAGGCAGGCCTGCTGCAAACTCTTGCGGAAATTGAGGTAAACCCGGGAGAAGCCGCGCTCCACGACCCGCCCGAAGTCGATGCGGTCGCCGGGTTCGTTCTCCTCGCCGTAGAGCGCGCGCATCCAACGCGTGAGCTTTTCGAAGAACCAGCCGAAGGTCTTGAAGTAGGGCGCGAGCAGTTTCAGAATGCCCGAGTCGTCTTTCTTGAGCTCGTCCTCGTCGATCCCCCGTTCCCGGAAGATCTCCTGCTGCATGCCGTACAGCACCCAGACGAACAGCGCGACGCTGATGCCAAGCAGGGTGCAGAGGAAGAGCAACATGGTCCGTGTTCCTCGAATGCGGGTCGACGCGCTCTATTCGCAAACGTCGTTCCCGCCCGTCCGTGTGATTCACTCTCGCCAAATGACGCGGAACTCAATCAAAACTCGATCGTTACGATCTCACGAATGATGATCAGCCCGATCAGATCGAGGACGAAGATCCCACCGATCATCAGCCATCCGGTCGGCTGAGTGAACATCGGCTCCATCATCTTGGGGTCGATCAGCGTGATCGCGGTGGCGATGAACACCGGCAGGAAGCCGACGATCAACCCTTCCATCTTGCCTTGCGCGGTCAGCGCCTTGATCTTGCCATTGACCTTGTAGCGCTCGCGGATGGTGGTTTCCAGCCCGCCGAGGACGTTGGTCAGTTGGCCCCCGACCCGTTCGGCAACCACGATCGCCGTGATGATCAGGTCCAAGTCCTCGCTGGGAAGGCGCTTGTGTAGGTTTCGCATGGCCTTCTCCAGCGGCACCCCGAGGCGCAGCTCCTGGGTCAGGATGGTCATCTCCTGGCGCATGGGGTTCTTCATTTCGCTGCGTACGACTTCGAGGGCCATCGGGAGGGCGTAGCCCGCCTTGAGTGAGTTGTTGAGGATGTTAATGAAGCCGGTCAGCTGCATATTGAAGGCGAGCGCACGACGCTTCTTGGCCCAGAACAGGATGCCCTGGGGGACAAAAAATGCGGCGAGGCCGAGAACCAGGCTCGGAAAGAGGCGCCCGGTGGCGACCGTTCCGATCGATGTAAAGACCAGGGCGCATACGAGTTGGAGATAGAACAGATGGGCTGCAGGGAGCGAGAGATAGATCGCTTCCATCGATCGCTCGGCGCCGGAGACGTACTTCTCTTCGTAGGAGTCCCAGCGGCGGCTGAAGAGCGAATAGCCGACGGCGACGAAGGTGGCGAACGACAGGAAGCCGACGAGATACGACAGGTAGAGGATCGACATGTCCGGCACCCTTGGAGGAAGGGAGTTTCCAGTCCGTGTTCCGTATCCCCGTAAGCAACCCACGTGCCTTTCGGCAGCCAAGCCCCGCATCCCCTTAAGTCCTGCCGATTCCACCTGGATCGACCGTGCAATTCGAGGCGGACTGTCCAACGGATTGGATCATTCCAGATTCCTGGATCTTGACGCAGCCGCATCCTTGCGGCCGGCCGGGCCGTGCGTCCCGATCGCACAAGGAGGGATGGCGAAGCGAACGAGCCCCTGTGCACGATGGATCCCCCGCCCCGGACCGGGGGAGGGCGTCTGCTCCTCGATCTCGATCGCCCCGGCCCCACCGGGGCGGGTGTGCGCGGAGCGGCCTGTTGGCGATCCGGACGGCGTTGGGGAGACTGGACCCGATTCCACTTCCGACCGTCTTGCCCGTGGCTATAATCGAGCACCGCGTGGCCGGCCGGCCGGGGGCCCCCAGGCTTCGTACTTCGGACCGGATCGCGACCCTGCCGCGCGCCATCCGCCTTCCGCCGCTTCCGCGTCGGGTGACCCCGTGCGGAGCGAATCGTCCCGACGCATCGCCGCGATGCCGCCCCACCGACTTGGAGGTCCGCATGACCGAGTATCCCACCTCGTCCCAAGGCCCTGCGAACGATCCGGCCCGGCCCGCGTTTCTTGCCGACATCTTCGAGCACGCGCCGACCGGACTGCTGGTCCTGAACGCGCGCGGGGAAGTCCTGCTCTACAACCGCCAGGAGTCCCGCATGGCCGGCCGCACGCCCGAGCGGGTGCGGGGCCGGAACTTCTTCCGCGAAGTCGCGCCCTGCACGAACGTGAAGGAGCTCGCCGACGCCTTCTTCGAAGCCATGGCCGACCCGGATCGGCCCCTCGACGTGGATCTCGAGTTCGTGTTCCCGTTCGATCGCGGCCACCTGGACGTGAGGATCCGGATGCGCAAGGTGATGTCCCACGGCGAGCCGTTCGGGCTGCTGGTCGTAGACGACAACACCCGATTGAAGGCGACCGAGCGCGAGCTCACGCGAACGCTGGCGATGGTGCAGGAGCAGTCCCTACGCGATCCGTTGACCGAATTGCGCAACCGCCGGTACCTCGATCAGTCCCTGCCGACGGAACTCGCCCGAGCCCGGCGTCACGGCCATGCGCTCGGCGCCGTCATGATGGACATCGACCACTTCAAATCGTTGAACGACACCCACGGTCACCCATTCGGCGACCGGGTGCTGGTGTCGGTGGGCGACGTGATCCGCGGCGTGGTACGGGGCGGGGACGTCGCCACGCGGTACGGGGGCGAAGAGTTTGCAATCCTCCTTTCCCCGACCACGGCCGACGGGGCGAGGGAGGTCGCGGAACGCCTCCGGACCGGGGTCGCCTCCCTGCGCTTCCCGGAGATCCCGGATCTGCGCGTCACGGCGAGCCTCGGAGTGGCCGTGTTCGACCGCGAGTGGCCGCCGGAATGCACGGGCACGGAGCTGCTGAAGGCGGCCGACGAGGCCCTTTACGAAGCCAAGCGGACGGGCCGGGACCGGGTTTGCGCGTGGACGCGCCGGGGCATGTAGCTCGGCCGCGGGCGACCTGTGGCTTGCCACGAAGGAAACCTTGGGCACCCCACGGAAGGTGAACGCGAACGGCCGGGCGGTCACCGCGGAGTTGTTGACCAGTGGGAAGCCGGTCGCCATCCGGACGACCACCTCGGGCGTGCCCGTGATGTCCTCGAAGTTGGGGACCGGTCCACAGGGCGAACGGGCGCGCTGGTTGCCGAACCGGCCGGGTTTCGGCGGGGCTTCCGGGGGGGCGGGGCGACCGGGCCGCGGAACCGACACGATTCGTGACGGAGGTCGGCCTCGCCGAGTAAAATGAGAACAACGCAGGCCCCCCTGCGCCGCCCTGGCTCGGGAGATCGACGGATGGACCGCAAGCACTTCGAGCGGCTCGTGCATCGCGCGTTCGAGGGACTTCCCCCGGAATTCCGGGCGCGGATCGAAAACGTGGTTCTGGAAATCCGGGACCGTCCCTCCAAGGCCGATCTCGAGGCGGCCGGCGTTCCCCCAGGTGACACCCTCCTGGGACTCTACCACGGCATCCCGCTGACGGAACGCACGCCGGACATGGCGGGCATGATGCCCGACCGGGTCACCATCTATCGCGAGCCGATCGAAGAGTTCTGCGAGACCGACGAGGAGGTGATCCGGGAGGTGCAGGACACCGTGATCCACGAGTATGGGCATTACTTCGGTCTGGATGACGACGAAATGGGCGCGATCGAGCGCTGCTGTCACTAGCCCGGACGCTTCACGAAACCGCGGACGCGGCTTCATGAATCATCCGGGCTCGCGACCGGCTGGGGGTTCGCTCCCTGATTCTCGTGCGTCCACCGGCGGCACCGTCGGGTGCGCTGCGCTCGCCGGGCAGGCGTTCCCTGTCTCGACCGCGCGGCCCCGGTCTCCGCCTCCGCTCCGCTCCCCGGGACGGAGGTCCATCGAGGGTCTCCCGCCGACCGGGCGAACGATCCCCAACGGCAGGACGCTGGACGGGCGCGGGGCGGGGGGGTATGCTGCCCCGGACTCGGCGCCGTGCGGCGCGAGCGTCCTTCTTCCCGGTCCTGCCGAGGTTCCCATGCCCCGACGTCTGGCCCTGGCCGCGCTCTGCGGGTGGCTCCTTTTCCCGATCCTCGCCGATGCGGATGAGGGGGGCGCCGGCGCGTCCGCCGACACGCGGGTGGATGCGGCCGTGGAGCGGCGACTGAACGAAGCCTCGGCCCGACTGCGGCGGATGCTCTTCGAAGTCCTCGACGAGGAGCTGGGCAGCCTCGGCCGACGCGCTTCCGGCCGGTTCGAGAGCCTGAGCGACGCGCTGCGAACGCTGACCCCGGCGGAGGCCCTGCGCCACGTCGAGGTCCTCGCCGCCGACGAATTCGAGGGGCGCGAAGGCGGGGAACCGGGGGCGTGGATGGCCGCCGAATACGTGCGCGACCGGTTCCGTGAATACGGGCTCGAGGCGCCCGATCCCGAGGCTTCGTACTTCCAGGACTTCACGCTTCCCGGCCGCAAGCTCGCCGCCCCTCCCACGCTCTCCCTCCTCGATGCCGGCGGAGTCCGCCGCGCCTTCGCGGAGGGCGCGCTGGATTTCGTGCCTTTCTCCTTCACCGACTCCGGCGTGGTCGATGCGCCGCTGGTGTTCGTCGGATACGGCATCACCGCCCCCGAACACCAGTACGACGACTACGCCGGCATCGACGTGCGCGGAAAGGTGGTTCTCTGTCTCCGGCACGAACCGGCGGAAAACGACCCGAAGAGCCGATTCCTCGGCAAGCGCAACACCCAGCACGCCTGGTTCGTGGCCAAGGCGCGCCGCGCCAAGGAGGCCGGAGCCGCCGGCTTCCTGCTCGTGACCGACCCGAACGCGCACGCCATGCACCTGCCGCTCTCCTCGGCCTCGCTCACCACCGGGGAAATGACCGCAGAAGGGCGACGCACGATCCGACACCTGACGCCCGAGGCGCTGCGCGCGGAATCGACTTCGGGACCCGCGCTGGAACATTTGTTCGTCCAGCAGGCGCGAACCATCGAGGGCCCGGTCGGCCTGCCCGCATTCCACGTGTCGCTCGAAACGGCGCGCGCGCTCCTGTCCGCGTCCTCCGGCACGGTGCCGCCGCTGGAGGAGATTCAGCGCGGGATCGACGACACGCAGGCCCCGAATTCGTTCCCGGTCCCCGGCGTGCGCGTCTCGATGTCGGTGTCCACCGCCCCGGACGACCGCCGGACGTGCAATGTCGCCGGCCTGCTGCGCGGGTCGCACCCCACGCTGCGCGAGGAGGTGGTCGTGATCGGCGCCCACTACGACCACGTCGGACGGAACGCGGAAGGAGAAGTCTGGAACGGGGCCGACGACAACGCCTCCGGGACGGCCGCCCTCCTGCAGGCGGCGCGCGCCGCCGCCGCCGTCGAACGCCGCCCCGACCGGTCGATCCTCTTTCTCGCCTTCGGCGCCGAGGAGAAGGGACTGCTCGGCTCGATGCACTATGTCAACCACCCGCTGATCCCACTCGATCGCACCGTGGCGATGATCAACCTCGACATGGTCGGCCGCGGGGACGACGACATCGACGGGATCTTCGTCCTCGGGCGGGAGACCAGCCCGGAATTGAGCGCAATGCTGGACGAGGCCAACGGCCCGCTGGGCATGCGCCTGTCGGACGACCGCGGCCTCTTCGAGAACAGCGATCACTTCAGTTTCTACTCGAAGAACATCCCCGTCCTCTTCCTCAACTCCGGTCTTCACAACGATTACCATCAGCCGACCGACGAGGCGCACACCATCCTGCCGGGGAAGATCCGGCGCTGCGCGCAGTTGGTGACGCGGCTGGCATGGCGGGTGGCGGGCGCGCCGCAGCGCCCGACCTTCGCCAAGCTGCCTCCGCGCGCCGGGGGACGGCCGCGCCTGGGGGTCGTCCCGCGCCCGATCGGGCCGGAGCAGCGGACCGCGCTCGGGCTCGGGCCGGATCGCACCGGCATCGAACTCGCCGAGGTGATGCCCGACCTGCCGGCGGCCAAGGCGGGGCTGCAGGCCGGCGACATCGTCGTCGAGATCGGCGGGGCGGCGATTCCGGCGACGAACGCCGAGGGGGTGTTGCGCCGGCGCCTCATGGACCACCCGAAGGAAACGCCGCTTCATCTCAAGGTGTGGCGCGCCGGCGAATGGCGCGAGATCGACGTCTACCTGGAGTAGGTCGAACAAACCTCCCGACCTCGACTTCCGAACCACGCGTCGGGTCGGGCTCTTGCCCGTCCAGCCTGGGACGGTTTGCGCGGGCGACGCCGGCCCGGGGACGGTCCGGGACCTCGGCGGGACCGCCACGGTTCGAATCCCCCGCACTCCCGGGTCGCGATCCCTGCAGCGGCGCGGTGGCGACGGCTTCACCGGGTCCCGCCGGGAAGACACGACCCGGCCGGGAGGAGCCCGGCCCGGCCCCGGAGGCCCTCCGCGACCCCGCGCCCCGACGGCGGTCGATCCGCACCTTCTGCAAAGTCGGCGGAATGCGGCCGAGAGCCGGGATGTTCCAAGGGGGACGGCATTTGGCTTGACCCCGGGCTTTCCACCGCCGTACGATGAGCCGTTCTTGTCCCTATTTTTAGACATAGGAGGAATTCGAATGCGCCATTTTGCGCGCGCGCTGGGCCTCGCGACCGTAGTCGCCCTCGGCGCCTCCCTGACGGCAGCCGAGGAAGGCGGCATCCAATGGGTAAAGGACATGGAGGCTGCGAAGAAGGCCGCCACGGAGTCTCAGAAGCTGATTCAGCTCAATTTCTGGGCGGAGTGGTGAGGGTGGTGCAAGAAGCTGGAGGCGGATTCGCACTCCAATCGCCAGGTGATCGACTACTGCAACCAGAATTTCGTGAATCTGAAGGTCAACAAGGACGAGAACCAGGCCCTGGCCGACCAGTTCGGCGTGCAGGGCATTCCGGCGACGCTGTTCTTGGACGCGGCGGGAGAGAAGGTCGGTGAGATCGGCGGCTATCTGCCGGCCGACGCCTTCCTCAAGGAACTGCAGTCGATCCAGGACAACGCCAAGAAGTACAAGGCCCAGTCGCAGGCGCTGAACGATCGGCTGACCAAGGATCCGAACGACGTCGAGGCCCACCTCGAAATCGGCCGGCTCCTCTTCGACAACAACTCGGTCGACAAGGCCGGCGAGCACTTCACCAAGGTGCTGGAGCTGGACAAGGACAACGCCAAGGGCTGCAACGCGAGCGCCCACTACTTCCTGGGCTATTCGATGCTCATGAAGAACGACCTGGAGGGCGGGCAGAAGCACTTTGCCGAAACCACGCGCCTCGATCCCGAGGGGAAGCGCGGTCACCAGGACAACATCGACCTCGTGGCGGTGAAGATCCAGGTGCAGGTGAAGCGCGATCTGCCGGGCGGCCTGCAGGCCCTGGACAAGTTCGTCGAGAAGCACAAGGACAGCGACGTCCTCACGGAAGCCAAGTTCTTCCGCGGCATCCTGATGTTCCAGTCGGGCAAGCAGGCGGAAGGATTGCAGGCGCTGGAGGCCCTGGTCAAGGACCACCCGGGCGACCAGTACGCCAACGTGGCGACCGAGCAGGTGATTCCGCAGATGCAGCAGGAGATGGCCAAGGGCGACGGTCACAAGCACGGTCCGGGCGATGGCCACGACCACGGAGATGGTCACGGTCATGACCACGACCACGGCCACGATCACGGGTCCGAGAAGGATCATCCCGCCGGCGGCGGCGAGCACCCGAAGAAGTAGCCGGGCGAACGGCTCGCGGTCCTGGCTGCTGACGCAGCCGGGAGCCCGCGGGCGGGTGCTTCACGAAGCCGCTGACGCGGCGTCTTGAATCATCCGGGCTAGTGGGTCTTCAATCTTGAGATCCTAGGTTCGGCCGAGGCGGTTTTCGCGCCCGGCGAGGCGCGAGGAGGAGGCGATGCCCCCGTGCATCGCCGACGACGAGCAACGAAGCCCGGCGCGAAAAGCGACCGGACCAACCTGGGAAATCAAGGTTGAAGCCCCACTAGGCCGTCTGGAGGGTCGCCTGGGGGTAGATCACGAAGAATCCCGTCGAGACGATCTCCCCGTTGCGCCAGCGGAAGAAACCGAGTCGATTGGCGCACGGATCTACCACCAGCGCGACTTGCCACGGTTCCTTGAAGAAGTGTTCCTGGATGAACACGTCGTAGCGCGACAGGAAGATCCCGTACCCGGGATGGGTATGGTGCCAGCCGAGGATGTGGCTCTCCGGGGCCGTTTCGTCCTTCCGCCGGTGAATGTCTTCCCAGGTGTCGTGGGTGAACTTGATCGAGGCCGCGCGCGAATCCACGTGGCGCGCCTCGAGATACCGATCGATCTCGATGTACGGGATTTCCAGATCGGTATAGTACCCGCCCAGCATCATCCCGCCGAGTTCGCGCCGCTTGTCCGTCTCCGAATAGCGGATGATCTCCCGCAGCACGTCCAGGTGGACGAAGATCGGCACATCGCCGCGAAACGTCCGACCTTTTTTTTCCACGATCTGAACGCCCCGGCGCATTGCCAGTTCGCGCGCGATGGGCGCGATGCGGCTCTTTTCCGCCGCGTCACCCTCGGGATCGATGAACCGGATTTCCGGCTCGTTCGGGGGGGTGGACATGGGAGGGCGTCCTCAGCGGATGATCAGGATGTCGTCGTCATCCTTCTTCTTCGGAGGCGGCTTGGGCGCCGACCGGGGCGCCTCGTCGAGAAAGACGATGTCCCCCGCCGGCGCGGCCGCGGGGCGAGTGTGGACGACATCGCCTGCGGCCGGGGTCACGGCGTCGCGTCCGGTGGGGGCCGGGCGGGGCGCCGTTCCGGGCCGGGCGGGCGCGGGGGGCTTCACGGCCGCAGGCGGAGCGACCGGCTCCGGCGCAGGTCCCTTGTCCCGCACCACCCGCGCGTCGAGCGGAAATCGGAAGTCCGTCTGACTTGCGACCCAGCGCGCCGCCACCAGGTTGTACGGACTCTTCACGTCGTAGTTCGAGAAACGGACCATGTCCCACAGCATTTCCACCAGCTCGTCCAGGTTCAGGCTCGGCACCCAGTGCGTGGAGTATCCGCCCAGACAGACCAGTCCGGTCCCCGAGATGTTGGGGTGGAAAATCTCGGTCTTCCATTGCAGTTGCGGACGGTTGCGCGGGTAGTCGGCGCCCAGGTAGATCTCCACCTCGTGCCGGTGGAGCACTTCGGCCCGGATCGCACCCGTGCCCGGGTCGGTGCGGCGCAGACCGTTCCCGGCCAGGCTGATCAGATACCGCTCCGGCGGGTTCCCATACGCCTTGAAGTCGACGATGCTGCTCTCCGCCTTCAATTGCGACAGCGCCCGGAAGTCGCTGCGCAAGCGACGATCACGTGGAGATTCCATGGTCGGCGACCCTCACCGCCTCCTTCCGGCGCGACGCGCGCGCCCGGCAGAGGCCTACTCCCGTACCGCGACTGTCCAGCCGGCGACGATCTCGGGATAGACGATCAGGTGATCGCCGTCCCGCACGCCTGCCGCCACCAGGTTGTCGTCGTCCCGAAGCCGCTTTCGTCCTTCCTTGTGATCCAGACTGTAGCTCATCGGAGTGCCGTCCGGACTCACGAGCGGGAGATTCATCTTGGTGATGATGTTCGGCACGATCCGCCGCACCGTGATGTTGGGCGCCACGATCGCCTGCACCATCTTGGCCCCCGTCTGGTCCAGGAACGTCACCTTGATACCGCCAGCCGTGTCTTCGGTCATTCCATCCTCCACGGAAGCTCCGCCGCGGGGCTAGGCTCTGTCTGAAAAAGCCAAATTGAGGTACCGCTGGATCATCGCCAGCTT
>CAZWCX010000095.1:0-29270 GCA_964632945.1 uncultured Planctomycetia bacterium
CGAGGTGCCGCATGGGGCCGGCGGCGACCTCGAGGAATCGTCGGTTCGCGCCCTGGCCGCGGGGTCGCGAACCGAGGGGACGATCACGCTCGTCTCGCGCCGGGGGGATCCCCTCGACGTGGAGCTGACGCTCGAACACGGCGGGTTGCTCGAGCGGGGGGAGGGATTCGCGTGGGCGGACGCCGTCGAGCACGGCGTCCCGGTCGCCCGCGCGCAGGTGCGTCTGGGGGGGCCGGACGACATTGCCTTCGGTCAGGTGATCCTGCGCATGCCGGCCCCACCCTCCGCCGCGACGACCCGGGTCGTGCTGACCGCTCGCGGGGCGGACGGCGCCGTCGCGCGGCGCGAGCGCGTGCTCGTCCCGGCCGAGCCGTCGGAGCTCGCGCGCGGACTGGAATTGGTCTCGTTCGACCTGCCCGTGACCGTGGCGGGGGATCGGGATCCGCGCTGGCAGCCGGATGCCGTGCAACTGCCGGGGGCCCTCGGCAAGGAACTGCTTCGGTTCGTGGGCGCGCGCGTCCCGGCGCCGGATCCGTACGAGCCGTACACGTACGCCGCCCTGGCGATTCGCAACCGGGGTGCGGCCCCGGTCCCGCTCTTCCTCCGCCTGCGCATCACCGACGCCGGCACGGGCGCGCCGGTCCCGGCTCTGTCCGCTCCCGCCCACGCGAGCGGAGGTTCGGGGGAAAGCCTGGCGATGACCGAGTGCCCCCCGGGGGAGGTCACGCGGGTGACCCTTCCGGTGTACGTTCACGCCGCGGCCGCGGACGAGGGGGTCTACCGCCGGGAGGCGCGCGCGTTCGTGCCGGGCACGGACCACGTCGTCTTCGAAGCGGTTCGCCGGCTGGAGATCCGCCGCACGGGCGCGCTGGCGTGGGTCGCCGTCCTCGGTTCCCTGGGCGTGGCGCTGGCCGGGGCGGCCTTCCTCGTCCGGGCCGGCGAGTCGTTCTGGCGCTCCTTCCGGCTGCGTGAGCTGGTGACGATCGCCCTCTATGGGTCGGTGTCGTTCGCGGCGGTGACCCTTCCCGGCAGCGTGCTCGCGTCGGTCTTGTCCGCGGTGCTTGGCCCCGCGAGCGCGGTGGTGACCGGACTGATCGGCCGCGTCCTGGGATACCTGGTGCTCGTCTCGCTCCTCGTGCTCGTCCCCCGCGTGGGCACGGCGACGCTGGCGGTGGCGGTGCGCTGGGCCCTGTCCGCGGTCCTGTTCGGCCAGATCAATTTGACGGCACTTCTCTATCTGGCGACCTATGCGGCGCTCCTGGAGGCCGCGCTGTTTGCGGCGGGAGTGACCCGCCGGTCGGGAGCGGGCGGGGGAGGCGTCGATGCGCCGGCGGCGCCGCCGCCGGCGCTTGCGCCATCGAACCCCGGCCGCGGCCGGATCGCGGCAGCGGCCGTGCTGGTGGGGCTGGCCGACGCGCTGTCGACCTTCGTCGATTTCCAGATCACCGTGCTGCTCTACCGCGTGTTCTTCGCGGACTGGTACGTCTGGCTGACCGTGGTTCTGAACGGATTCCTGTACAGCGCGCTCGGGACGGTGCTCGGGTTCCGCTTCGGGCGGGATCTCGCCCGGGTGGCGTGACCGCGGGCAGCGCCGGTCAGTGGGGTTCGACCGTGGGCGTCTCGAACAGGAACTCGCGGCGCAGCCGCTCCATCGGCAGGTGCGACACCCGTTCCTCGACGAAGCCGAGGCCGGGGAAAAAGCGGTTGACGGCGGCCTGGGCCATCGCCAGGAATTGCGGGAGCTTCTCCTCCTTCATGACCGCGTGCGCCGCCGTGACGTACTTTCCCTTGTTGGTTTCGGTGTAATGGACGACTTCGATGCGGCCATCCCGGCGCAGCTTGCTGATCACGCGGAATATGACCTGGACCTCCCCGCCGTAGACCCAGGGTGTGGTGAAGATGCGATAGACCGCCTCGCCGGCGGCGATGCGCAGGTGGGGTCGGGTGACGTCGAAGTCAGGCTGCATGTCGGCTCGCGGGGGGAGGCGCGGGATCCGGGACCATCGTACCGGTCGGCGCGCCGGCGATCAACCGGCGCGACCGCCCGCTGGGGGGATCCGCGGGCGGGGCAAGCCGGCTCTTGAGCCGCCGGGGCAGAATGGTAGAATGAAGCGCCTGATTGCGGAGGTGTTTCATGGCCGAGGATTCGGGGATGCCGGCGCCGGAATTGCCGGCGGGCGCGGCGTCCTGCGTCCATTGCCGGAAGCAATTGCCCGCGGGAGAGTTCGCCTGTCCGGACTGCACCCCGGATGCCGTCGGGGGGTCCTCGGATCTGCCGCCGTGGATGCGACCGAAGCCGGGCGTGGGCGATCCGGATGCCGACCGGCTCGTGAACTCCCCGTTCGTCGTGGCGCTTGCCCTCGGCATCATGGTGCTCTTCTTCGTCTACTACAAGCCGCGGGAATTGCGGAAAAGCCGAGCCGAGCCGATGCCGATCAAGTCGAAGTACGGCGGCACCGAGGCGGAGCGTCTCAAGTCCTGGAGCGACGAAATGCGTCGCGACTACATCGATGCCTACGGCGGAGGGCCGGCCCAAGGGGTGACGATGGCGCAGTTGCGCGGCTTGATCGAGGAGCAGTTGCGCGCCATCGAGCGCGATCCCACCTACACCAAGGAACAGTGCCAGGAGATCCGCCGGATCATCGATCGCGCGCTCGACGACAGCGGTCTGCCCCTGAAGTAACGCGCTCCCGGTGACCCCGCGGGGGATCAACAGCCCGGGCGCGGAGCGATCGTGCCGCTCCGCGCCCGGGCGCGTTTTCGCTTCCCCGCGCCGATCGCCCGCTATTCCGCCGAGGCCGACTCGGTCGCGTCGTCGGTTCCCTTCCCTTCCGCGGGTTCGTCGGCGGCCGCGGTGTCCTCCGCCGGCTTGTTCGAGATCCCCTTCTTCGCCGGCGCCTTGGCCTTGGTCTTCCGCACGGTCGGTTTGCGCTTGGTCTTCGTCACCGACGTGGTGATGCGGCCCTGCGCGACCGTGAATCCGCAGCCCGCGGCCGGGCATTTCAGCCCGAGCGGATCGCCCGCGGCGTCGGCCGCCAGGTCGGCCCCGCAGCGCGGGCAGGAAGCGGCCATCATGGTGAGCGTCCCGGCCAGTTCCAGCGTCTTCCACGACTCCACGGCGGCGCAGCCGCAGTAGGTCTGGAGATGTCCGCTGACCGACCCGAGCCGCTGCGGTTCCTTGCAGGTCGTGCAGGTCGGCATGGCCATGTTCTCGTGAACCTTGGTCAGCCGGCCGAGCAGTTCGGAGACCTGGTACATCCGGTGGATTTCCTCGCCGAGTTCCGGCGCCTCGACCCGCGCATACCCCATCCGGCGCACGGTCGAATCCAGGATCGACTGCGTGGTCGCCCACGCCACGGTGTTGCCGAGCAGGGCCATCGACCCGGGGTCATGGGTGGTGAGTACGAAGCGCACGTTGGGCAGCGCGGCATGTCCGAAAAGGGCGCTGCTGAATTCCTGCGGCGTCATCGGGTGACCGGTGTCGTCGCGCAGGCCGCGCCCGGAGGTGAAAATGTACGCCGTGCGCGCCTCCTTGCCGCGGGAGAGGAGTTCCCCGATCCTCTTGACGCTCGGCAGATCGACCACCGGACCCCAGAAGTACAGGTCGCCCGAGGTCGCGGCGATGTCGCGGTCGAAGGTCTCGTTGGCGTAGCCCGCCGCGGCGAGGTCGCACCAGACCTTGAGGACCTCGGGCGTGTTCTTGATGACGTCGGTGAGCGGAACGACCGGATGGTCCTTCTCCACCTTCTCGAGCAGGCGTGCCAGCGGCCCCGTCTTGGGCGTCTTCGCGCGCAGGAACGGCAGGTTGCAGAGGAAGATCGCCTGCCGGCGGGCCCGCGACAGCGGGACGTTGAGCAGGCGACGCGCCGGATCCGGATCCGGTCCCGACAGGGTGCGCATCACCTCGCCGGGGGGGCCGTCCGGGATGTCGAAAATGACCACGTCGCGGTCGGTGTTCTGGAACTGCTGCACCGTCGCAACCAGGATGCTCGTGAGATTGTCGTGCCAGAGCAGCTTCTGGATCGCCTTGAGCTGCGCCTCGCCGGGACAGACGACCGCGATCCCTTCGGGGTCGTAACCCGCGTCGAGCAGGTCGTTGACCAAGAGGGCGACGCCCGCGGCGTGGAACAGGTTGAAGCGGCTCGAGCGTCCCACCACGCGGGCGGTCCAGGGTTCGATCATCGACGAGTCGACGATGGTGACGGGACCCTTGGCCCAGGGCACTTCGTACGTCTCGGCGGGCGCGGACCGCTTCTTGATCCCGTCCCGGATCTCGCGGCCGTAGAAGAACTCGCCCTGCCACTTCGTCAGGTCGGGATACTCGCGGTAGTGCGTGTCGAGGAAGACGAGCGCAGGTACGTCTTTCTTCGCATCGACGGCCGCGCGCACGCCGGACCAGTCATAGATGTCCTGCGCAAAGGCCTTGCGGCACACCGGCAGCACCTCCGAGGTGCGCGAGGAGCCGGAAGGCATGCGGAAGTCGCCGGAGAGGATCACGCGCTGCTTGGCCAGCCCGGCCAGCGCGAACAGCGCCGGCACCGCCACCCGGTGGGCCTCGTCGATGATCACCGTGTCGAATTCGCCGTCGAAGACCACCGGGGCCAGACACCCGCGCGTGACCGTCGTCCCGATCACGAGCGAATCCTCCAGGAGCGCGTTCTCCGCGGCCCGATGCAGGACGCGCGCCACCGGCAGGGCCTTCTGGATCGTCGTCATGTGCGCCTTGAGCAACTCCACCGTTTCCACCGCCGGCTTGCAGGCGGGGTAGGCGTGCGCGAGTTCCTTGGCGCGGTGCAGCAGTTCCTCGATCTCCTCCTCCGGCACCGCCTCATCCACGCCGACGGGGGCGAGGTCCTCCGGGAACGGCAGCTTCGCCCCCTCGGTCTTGAGCGAGGACAGGATCTGCTTGCGGCAGCGATCGAGAACGGGCGAGGCGTCCCATTCGCCCAGGAACTGGATCTCCGGCGCCTTCTTGGCTTCGTTCTCCGCAACCTCGGCACGGATCTGCTCGATCATCTCGTCGAGTTCCTGCAGTTCCTGGAACACCTCCGTGGTCTGGTTTTCGGTCTGGTGCAGCACCACGCTCGTGGTCGAACGCAGGTCGATCGGCTCCAAGGCCTTGCGCACGTTGTTCAGCCGCTGCCGGTGCGCGGCGCGCAGGCTGATCAGGTACGACGGTCGCAGCACCTCCGGCAGCGAATTCTCCGCAGCCAGCGACAGCGTGACCGCCGCTTCGGTCGACTCGGACAATTCCTCCGCCGGACCCAGCCTCAGGATGCTGCCCGGCGGCGGCTCGACCGACTGGCTCAAAGTGGCGTAGAACCGGTCCAGCGCCCGGTCGCAGCCGGACGGCGTGTGGGAGACCAGCAGAATCCTCTCCCCCATCGAGGCGAGATGGACCGCCAGGGTCGCGATCGTGCGCGTCTTCCCCGTGCCGGACGGGCCGCTGAGCAGCAGCATGTTGCTCGCGCTCCCCTTCTGGATCGCCAGCCGATGCTTGTCGTTGAGCAGGTCCTGTTCACTCTGCGGGATCTCGAGTTCCTCGGTCTGCCCGACCTCGGCGGGTTCGATGCCGAACACCCGCTTCACGGCACCGTCGTCGAAGAACTTGCGCTTGCCGTCCCGGGTCCGCTCAATCAGCTTGATCATCTGATCGATCAGCAGATTCTCGAGCACGAGCAGGTCGCCGGCCGCAACCTCATCCCCCAGATTCTCCTCTACCACCACCTGAACTTCGCTTCCCTTCATGGTCTGGACGTGGCCGCGCGTACAGCGACCGCCGACCAGCAGGAGGACCGGCAGGCCCGCCGCCAGTTCGTGTTCGTTCTCGAGGGCGAACCGGTAGGTGTTCGCGCCGGCGCGCGCCACCAGCAGGCGCCCGTCGAAACAGCGGGTCGACAGCCGGGAGGGCCGGGTGAGGATGGCGTTGCGCTCCTGCTCGAGCGCGGACAGGATTTCTTCGATGATCTTGTTTACGGGCGAGGAAGTCACGGTCGCCTCCGTCGTCGCAGATCCCTGGCTCATGATTCGTGCACCGTACCGCAGACCTGCGCAGAATCCACAACCTCTTCTCGTGAAAGGGGTTGTAACTCGGCGCGTAAAAAAGAGAAAGACCTCTGCGGAGAGCCTCCGCAGGGTCCCGAAGGGGTGTCACTATACAGACAACTCCGGTTTATGCAATGGTTTTCGGCGATCCGGGGGGGATTGGAATTCGTGCGGAATCCGCCGGATCAGGGGGCGGATTCGCGGAAGAGGGGGATCCGGAGGGCGACGAGGCAGGCCACCGGGACGATCGGGGTGCAGGCGAAGGAGAGCAGCGTGCCGAGGAGGGCGCCGAACCCTTCGCCGCGGGTGGCCGGGCGCGAAGATTCGAGGATTTGGGTGTACAGGGGGAACACGTAGTAGATGTTGTGGGCACAGGAAGCGGCGGTCAGGACCAGGGTGGCGACGCAGGCGGCGACCGCGGCGGACCTTCCCCAGCGGCGCCCCGACCACAGGCCGACGCCGGCGGCCAGGTAAGCGGCGCCGCAGAGGGCGTGACCGATCAGGCCGAGGGCGGTCCCCCAGTAGACGATGGGGTCCCGTGCCATGGCCTCGAGGAACGGATTCGGGCCGGCCCGTTGGGCGGCTTCGAGGTAGAACGCCGGGGGAAAGAAGGTGAAGCAGATTCCGACCGTCGCCCCGGCGAGGGTGAACGCCCCCCAGCCGAGCAGGACTGCGGCCAGGACGCGGGGCCAGGTCCGGGCGCGGCGGGTGGGTTCGGGGTCGGACACGGGAGGGGGTCTCTCCTGGGGGCAGACTTCACCGATATCCCGGCGCAAGCATCCGGTCAAGAGGGATCGCACCCGGCGGTGCCGCGCAGGTCCGGGCCGGCCCCGGGGCGGCTCGTCGGGCCGTGGAGCGACCGCAGTCAGAGGGCGCGGCGGAGAACCGGGGTCGACGCGTCGGGGCGAGCCTGCGCCGGACGGAACTCGCAGCCGCGGGTGTCGAGTTGCTTGGATCTGGCCCGGCGAATTGATAGGGTGTCGGGCCGTCGAGTTCAACCTGTCGGCGGGGAGAGAAGCGGTGGCGGATCTTCCGGTTCTTCCGGACGACATGCGTCGCTCGCTCAAGACGCATGCGATCGTGTTGCATCTGCTGAAACAGAAGTCCGGGGTTCGGCGTGTGCTGGACACGCCGAGCGGCGTGGGGATCCTGGCGAAACAGCTGGTCGAGCTCGGGTTGGAGGTCACCTGCCTCGACCTGAGCGAGGACGCCCCGTTCCCGGTGGGGACGCGCGGGGTGCGGGCGGATCTGGACCATGCGCTGCCGCTGGAGGACGGGGGATTCGATGCGGTGATCTGCGTGGAGGGGATCGAGCACGTCGAGAACCCCCACCACATGCTGCGCGAATTCCGTCGCATCCTGCGGCCGGGCGGCTGGCTGTTCCTGAGCACGCCGAACGTGCTCTCCCTGCGGTCCCGCTGGAAGTTGTTCTTCACCGGTCGGTTCGCCAAGTTCAGCGACTTCGCCGGCAACGGGGATCCCCAGTCCCCGCTGGTCCGCGGCCACATCAATCCGGTCGGGTATCCCGAACTCGACTTCGCCCTGACCCGGGCGGGGTTTCGCGTGGACGCCGTGCACGCCAATCACCTGCGTTCCTACCATCCCTGGTGGGCGGGAACGGTGCGCTGCGCGCTCGGGCTGCGGCGTCCCAAACATCATCCGCATCATGCCCGGCTGCTGAGCGACGAATTGCTGTTCGGGGAGAACCTGATCGTTGCGGCGGAGCGGGGTGCATGATCGGGCGCTCGTCGCCGCGGCCGGGTCGTCCTCATGCGGTCGCCCAGCGGAAGGTGGCCGAGATCGGCAGGTGGTCGGAGGGTTCGGCCATGGTGGGCAAGGAGGTGTCGTTGTTCAGCGGCAGCACGTTGGCGGGGTGTGCCGCCAGATCCGGGGTGTGGAAGAGGAAGTCGATCCGGCGCGCGCGCCGGTTGGCGTTGGCGGTGAAGGCGTCGGGCCGGTCCCGGTAGGCGTCGAGGAACCCGCGCCGGACAAAGGGTTCGAGAACGGGGTTGGCCGCCTCCGCGTTGAAGTCGCCGCACACTACCCAGGTGGCGCATGCGGGTTCGACGCGCTCGATCCGTTCCAGCAGGAGCGGGACCTGGCGCGCGCCGTAGCGTTGGGGGCCGGGAAGGTCCGGGGGGTCCCATTTCACGTGGGTGGTGGCCACCCCGAAGCGGCGGCCCTCCTGCTCGAAAACGCCGAGCAGGGCCAGGTGTCCGGACGCGGGACGATCCGCGTCACCGTCGTCGTATTCGAACGAGTGGACCGCCAGCGTGAGGAGCGCCGACTCGCGCACGGCGAGCGCGCAGCCGTCCGGCCGCCCCCGGCCCTTGCGCGCGAAGTGGCAGCGGTAGCCGAGCGGTCCGAGCGCGCGTTCGACATGGCCGAGGGCGACCGGCTCCATCTCCTGGAACCCGACCACGTCCGCGCCGAGCCGGACGATGCGGAGGGCCAGGGCCGGATGGCGCCAGGTCGGATCGAGGTACATGGAGGGAGTGCGCGGAAAGTACTCGGGCTTGATGTACGAGTCGGCGAGGACATTGTACGTGGCCACGGTAAAGGGCATGATCCGCTCCGGGGGCAGGATCGCCGGGGAAGCGTCCGCCGGTCCATTCTCTCCATGACGGCCCCGACTGGCAAGGATCGGACGATGGCGTCGGCAGGAGGCCCGGGACGCGCGAACCATCCGCGCGGGCGCGCGGGCGGTGGGAACGTCGGCGCGATCCGGCCGCCCGGGGCGCGCCCCGGACGCTCCGACGAGGGAAGGGGCTGAATCGATGCCCGGGTCCGATCCGTATGCCGCGATGCGGCTGCGCGACTACCGGCTCTTCCTGAGCGGCGGCCTGCTGGCCGGCGCCGGCAATCAGATGTGCGGCGTGGCCGTCGGCTGGGAGATCTACCAGCGCACCGGGTCGCCGCTGGCCCTCGGCATGGTCGGCCTCGTGCAGGTCGTGCCGATCCTTCTCTTCGCCCTGCCCGCAGGGCACTTGGCCGATCGCTTCGATCGCCGCCGCATCATCCTCCTCATGCAGGCGGCGATCGTCTGCGCCCTTCTCACCCTCGCCGCGATCTCCTGGACCCGCGCCCCGGTGTGGGTCATGTACCTGTGCCTGTTCGCCACTTCCTCGGCGCGCGCGTTCCATTGGCCCGCCCGCGTCGCCCTGCTGCCGCAGATCGTCCCGCGGGAGGCGTTACAGAACGCGGTGACCTGGAGTTCGAGCGGATTCCAGCTCTCCTCGGTCGCCGGACCGACCCTGGGCGGGCTGCTGATCGCGTGGACCGGCGCCCCGGCGACGGTCTACCTGATCGCCGCGGGCGCGAGTCTCGTGTTCGCCGGCACCGTCGCATTCCTGCGTCCGCCGCCGGTCGTGCGGGCCCCCGCGCCGATCTCCGTCGAACGCATGGTCGCCGGCGTTCGCTTCGTCTGGGGCACGCGGGAACTCCTCGCGGCGATGACGCTGGACATGATGGCGGTCCTCTTCGGAGGCGCCACCGCCCTCCTGCCCGTTTACGCCCAGGACATCCTGAACGTCGGACCCGACGGCTTCGGCTGGCTGCGCGCCGCGCCGGCCCTCGGGGCCTTCGCCATGGCCCTCACCCTGGCCCACCGCGCCCCGATCCGGCGCGCCGGACCGGTCCTCCTGGCCACCGTCGCCGGCTTCGGGGCCGCCACCATGGCCTTCGGGTTCTCCACCTCCTTTCCCGTCGCGTTCGCCTCCCTGGTCGCGTGCGGCGCCTTCGACAACGTGAGCGTGGTGGTGCGCCAGACCCTCCTGCAATTGCGCACCCCGGATGAGATGCGCGGACGCGTCGCCGCCGTCAACAGCGTCTTCATCAGCGCGTCGAACGAACTGGGCGAGCTCGAGTCCGGCGTGGTGGCCCACTTCCTCGGGCCCGTCTTCAGCGTCGTCAGCGGCGGCCTCGGCACCATGCTGGTCGTGCTCGCGGTCGCCTGGCGCTTTCCGGAACTCCGGCGGCTCGGCGCTCTCGAGGACCTCCAGCCCCGCACCGATGCCGAGGTCCGGCCGCCCGCCACGACCGTCGCCCCGGAAGCCGCGGCCCGGCCCGGCCCCGAGTCCGCCTCGCCCCCACCCCCCTGACCACGCCGCCGCCGCCGGGCCTTCACTTCCCGCCCAGCGCGCGCCGAATCTCGAGCAGGAACAGCCGGCGAATCGCATCGGTGCCCCGCCGGTTGGGCAGCTCGAGATCATCCTGAAACCAGCAGTGCGGATCTTCGGGTCGATAGTGGGCGTGCCAGAACTTCGCGGAATGGACGCCGTGTCCCAGAAAGGCATCGTGGAGTTCGACCAGGTGCACCTGCTCGTGACGCTCCGCGCAGCGACGAATCGCGCGATTGTACCGGCGGAACAACTCCATCCCGTCCTCCCACTCCGGCAGGCCGATGCGCTCGAGGTCGCCGGTCCCGTCGGTGGCGTCCAGAATGGTGCCCAGGAAGATGTGGCAGCCGCCCGGGAAGCGGGCGATCAGGGCGGTCACGATCTGGTCCAGGCGGGCTTCAAACGCCTGCACCCACGGAAGTGCCTGCGCGAGCGTGGCCCCGCAGATCGCGCCGTCCCGAGGCGCCTCCCGCCCGTACTCCCGGAAGACGTCCCCGGCCCCCGTGGTCAGGACCACGATGCCCAGGATCTCCTCCTTTTGCACCGGGAACTTCTGCACCTGCTTCTCGAGGTGCTCGATCGACGAGGTGCCCTCCACGGCGCGGTTGAAGCTCCGCAGGCGGGGAAACAGCGAACGCAGGCTGATCCCCCGGAGATCCGCCGAGTCTCCCTGGATCGGCTCGGCCAGACGGAAGAAGTACCCCTCGTCCCGCGAAACCCCGGCGCCTTCGGTGACGCCGTCCCCCATCCCGAGCAGGTAGACCGGACGCCACGAAATCGGCGCGAGAAATTCCTCGGCCGCCACCGCCGGGCCTGCGGGCCCGTGGCCGACCGCGAGCGCCAGGTGAAAGTGACGAAACGACCAGGCCGCGACACACCCCAAGCCGCCGATCACGAGCAGCAGGGTGAGGCGGCGCCCCCGGGACCACCCGGCGCGAGTCGGGAAGTCGGTGGGCGGAGGAGGCCGTTTACCGACCGGGGGGGGTGGTTCGCGCATGGCCCGATTGTAGCCCTCGGCTCCGTTCACCGTCAACCGCGTCCTCCGCGCCGCATTTCGGCCGGAACCCGGCGACGGGCGCGGGGTTTAACCCGCATGGTCCCCAGCGAGGAGGTCCACATGCGGTCATATCTCATTGTGGCGGCTTTGTTTGCGTTCGTCACGGCGGCGACGGCAGATGAGGCGCTGGATCGCCAGGCCCGGGAGGCCGTGGACGCATTCAAGAAGGCCTACGCCTCCAAGGAGGAGCATCTGCGGGTTGCCGCGGTGCCCCTGCTGGGGGATCCGGCCCACCCGCTGACGATCAAGGCGCTCGCGACCCTGTTGAACTCCGACGTCGATGCGGTTCGGGTCACCGCGGCGGAGACGCTGGCGCACTTCAGCGGCCGCAAGGATGTCGTGCCCGTGCTTTCCGCCGGACTGAGCGCCAACGTGAATCGGCCGGACGTGGCCAAGGCGATCGTTACCGCGTTGGGGAAGAGCGACGATCCGGCGGCGGCCCCCGTGCTCGAGAAGTACGTCAAGGAGATGATCCCCAAGCGGGACGTGGACGACATCGAGGCGGAACGGGCGGGGGTGGATGCGCTGGGGCAACTGCGGTGGAAAGCGGCCGTCGATTCGCTGCTCGACCTCTTGCAGCGGAATGCCGTGAGCGGCGGGCGCAAAGGCGACGGTCGGCACAAGTCCCGCGCCAACGTGGCCGACGCCTGCAAGAAGGCCCTGCGCGGGTTGACCGGCGAGAAGCACGACAACTGGCGCGAGTGGAAGGACTGGTGGGAGGACAGCGCCAAGCTCTACGACGACCGGCTCAACAAGCGGTAGTCGATCTCCGCGCCCGGCCCCCCCGGCCGGGCCGAAGCCTGCGGGCGGACCGCAGGACGGATCTCCTCCGGCGCCGGCGGTCTCCGTCCCCGGCGGCGGCCCCGCGGTTCCGGCGGGCTAGTCGCCGCGGATCCCGTCCGTCCCAGGCGTGACGGTTTCCTCGTCGTCGGGGGTGCCGACCACCCCGCGACCTCCGCCCGGGGAACGGGTATTCGTCATCGTGTGGGCCGCATTGCCGCCCCACTGGTCCCAGCCGTCGGCCTTGGGATCCCCGGCGTCCATGCACAGCAGCAGGCCTTGATCGGTCGTGACGTAGACGCGGCCCTTGTGCAGGACCGGCGACCAGCGGATCGCGCCGCCGGCCTCGAAGCGCCAGATCACATCCCCCGTGCGCGCGTCGACACAAAAAAGGCCTCCGGCCAGAGAGCCGACGTAGACCTTCCCGTTCGCGAAGGCCGGGGACGAGAGCGCGGAGGTCGACCCGCTGCCCAGGGCTGCGCGTCGAGCGGCGCGGTCGGACGGGTCGGCGGGGGGCGGCGTCGATTGCAGTTTCGTGCTCCAGCGGGTCGCGCCGTCGTGCGCATTCAGGCACACGAGTTCGCCGGTGCGCGTCCCGACGAAGATCGAATGGCCCGTGCGGATCGGCGTCGATGCCATCGTCCACAGGGTCGCGCCGGTCTCGAGTACGTTTCCAGCCTCGGAGGAGACACTCGTCTCCCAGCGCGGCTTCCCGGTGTCGGTCTCCAGGCAGGCCAGGATGGTCCCCCCCCGGGTATTCACGAGCAGATTCTTCCCGTCCAGGGTGGGCACGGACGCGGCCGCCGCGTTGCGTTTCCAGAGTTCCCGGCCATTGCGGTCGAAGGCGCGTACGCTGCCGTCATTCAGGCTGACATAGACGCGCCCGTCCTGCACGGCCGGCGAGCCGGTGATCTCGCACGGAATCCGTCGTGTCCAGACATCCCGGCCGGTGCGCTTGTCCAGGCACATCAGATGGAAGTGGCTGTCGCGCGCGGCGCCGCTCCCGACGTAGACGCGGTCCCCCTCCAAGGCGGGGGTGGACAGGACCGGGTCACCCAACCAGCGCTTCCAGGCGATCTTTCCCGACTTCGTCGGGATGGAGTAGATCGTACACGATTCCGTCGTCGAGTAGGTCGTGTCCCCGTCCCGGACCACCGCGCCGACGCCGTTGTCGTCGAGCGCGCGCCGCCACTCGAGACCGCCGTCCGTGAGCCGAACGGCGTGCAACTCGCTGCCGCTCCAGCCGGAGCCCACGACCGCGACGCCTCCATGAATCGCGGGAGGGGCGGAGAGCCCGGCGGGACCGCAGGTGTGCTTCCACAACAACTGGGGGGCATGCGGCGGTTTCGCGGCCGACTCTTCACCCCACCCGATCCCGGGCGCGATCCCGGCGGCCAGTCCCAGGATCCACCCGGCGACGACGACCCGCATCTGCGTTCGTGACATCTCGTTCCTCCTCCCAGACCCAGGTTCGGCTCTCGGCTCGTGATCCCGCAGACGGGGGAGAATCGCAAGGCCCGTGCCCGCAGGCCCAGCCTGGCGGAGAGAGCGGGACGGCGAGCGCAACCCATTGATTTTCAATCCGTTCCGGTCGGCGCTCCGCCCGTCCGGCGAACCGGTGGTGTGCCCGGGGGTGTAAACTCCCTTGTCATTTCCTCCCGAAGCCGGCCGGCCGCGGATGATCCGACGGATCCCGGGCGGAACTCTGGGGAGCGCCGGGAGCCGGACCCTGTCCCTGACCCCGAATCCCGGCGCACCCCCCTGTCGTGGGCGTCAGTCCCCCGAGGTCCAGCTCACGTCCTTGTCCATGTAGTAGGAGAAGCCCTGCCCGTCGCCGCCGACGTGGGAGTCGGTGTACCGGGAGTGATGTCCCCACGGACCGCCGCGCCCCCCCGCGCGCCGCGCGAGTTCGACCAGGTTGAAGAGCGCGGGCCCGCCTTCCACGCCGCCGTTGCCCGCGGCATCGACCCAGTACCGACCCTGCAGAACCGGACCCAGCCGTTGCAGCGCGAGCACGTCCAGGGGATGAAGCTCCCGGCCGTTGATGAAGACTCCGGTGCCTCCCCCCGACGCGTTCGCGGCGAGGTTTCCGCCGAGTTCCAACCCAGCCGGGATCGCCCCGAGCATCGGGCCGCCCCGCAACCCCCACGCGCCGCAGCCGCGATCGTACCAGTAGTCGCCGGCCTGGACCCGAACCTGAAAGGTAGACTCCATCGCGGCAAGTTCGGCCTCGGTCAGCGGCTTGCCGTTGATGACGACCCGGCGGGATGCGCTCTCCGTCCGGGTAGGATGGTCCGACCCGCGGTTCGCGCCGGCGGGCGCTCCCGCGCGGCGCAGCTCGAACGCGCCGTCCGCGGATTCGATCGTCAACCGATCCCCGACCAGCCGACCGGTGAAGGGAAAAGACTCGCCATCTTCGAAGAGGGTACCGGTCAGTCGCTCCGGACTTCCCGACACCCGGACCGGGTAGGCTTCGCCATCCACTTCCAGACGGCCCGACCAGGATCCGTCCCGGCCTTCGAGGACCATCGAAACGCCGTCGCCGGCGAACTGTCCGGCGAGCGGATCGCCCGCGTTCTCGCCCGGGCGGCGGGCGAACGGATTCCGCGGTTCCCCGGCCGGGATCGCCGCGGAATCCGGTTCGAAGTCGAGCGCACGAACCGTGCTCCAGACCGGCTGTCCGGAGGCGTCGAGTTCGGCGAGTTCGACGCGCAACCGTCCGTCCGGGCGCCAGGCGCGCAGGAACAGCGGCTGCCCGGCCAGGGTGACGCTCCCCAGGAGCATGTCCTTTTCCTGTCGCGCGCGCACCAGGCCCGTCGACCCGTTCCCGGCGAGTGTCCCGGTGAACTGGTCGCCGGAGCCCCGTTCGAGCACGAGCCGGACTCCGCCGCTCGGCGTGGGCAGGGTGTAGGCGCCGGCAAAGTCCTGCGCGAAGGCCGGGGTTCCAAGGAGGGCGGTTCCCAAGAGCAGGGCGATGGAGAGGGATCGCATGGGGCAACTCCTGGATGGGGGATGAATGAACTCGACGGAGGAACAAGGGAAAAGCACGTGGTGTGCCCGCCGCTGGACGAAACCACAAGCCAAGGGAGTAGAATGGCTTGCGGCGTTTCCGGGCGGGCGTGGGGTGTCGGGTGATCCCGACACTCCGTCGCCGGGTGTCGGGGCGACCCGACAGAGTCGAGGTTGCGCGGGACTTGGCGATACCACCCCGCCGGTGCGGGGTTCCTCCGGCGGAGCGCGGATGCGATCGGACCGAAGGCGGCGCGGCCGTTCGTGTCGTCCGGTTCGCGGCGCGGGTTCGCGTTCGACTCAGAGGGAACTTCGGGCCGTCTCGATCTCGCGGGCGGCCGTGGTGCCGTCGGTCGGTCGGGTGGCTGGGTCGATCGCCATGAACCGGGCGACGAGGTTGCGGAGTTCCGGGGGAGTTGCGGCGAGGTCGGCGTCGATTCCGGGACCGTCGTTGCGGGCGAGGCGTTCGGCGAGGGCAGCGCCCCGCAGTCCCTCGTAGGGGGCCCTGCCGGTCAGCATATGAAAGAGGCAGGCGCCGAGCCCGTAGACGTCGGCGGGGGCCGCGGCGCGGCGCGGGTCGCGCCACTGCTCGGGCGCCATGTAGTGGGGGCTGCCGACGATGTCCCCGGTGCGCGTGAGCGCGAGGGATTCGCCGGCGGCGGCGCGGGCGAGGCCGAAGTCGGTCAGTCGAGCGCCGCCGGTTTCGGGGATCAGGATGTTGGAGGGTTTGACGTCCCGGTGGACGAGTCCTGCGGCATGGACGGCGGCGAGGCCGCGGGCAACCCCGAGGGCGACTTCGAGCGCGAGCGCGGGGGGGAGCGGTCCGCGGTCGAGCACGGCCTGTCTCAGGTCGACGCCGTCCACCCACTCGAGGAGGAGGAACGGGAAGGCGGCGGTGAAGGCGGCGTGGAGGACGCGCACGACATGCGGGTGGTCGAGGGCGGCGGCGGCGCGCGCCTCGCGGAGCAGACGGCGCACGGCTTGCGGGTCGGAGCCGAGATCGGCGTGCAGGATCTTGACCGCCACGGTGGCGCGACCGGGAGGGAGGGCCGCGCGGTGGACGGCGCCGGCGCCGCCGAACCCGGCTTCCCCCTGAAGTTCGATGCCGCAGGCGGCGAGGGTGCGTGCCGGATGGTGTTCGCCGGGGAGCGGCACGTGTGAGGCGTCGCGGAGGTCGATCGCGAGGCAGTCGGCGGAGGGGTCGTGCCGGACGGCGACGAGCCGGTTGCAGCCGCCGCAGCAGAACCGCTCGGCGAGCGGGAGTCCGTGGACATTGACGCGGGCCCAGCAGTGGGGGCAAACGCGCAAGTCCCGGCCGGTGGCGGCGGCCGCGCGCGCGACGGCATCGGGCGAGACGTACCGTTGTTGCAGGAGATGCGGCCCGACCGGCACGGGCCGGCCGAAGAGGGCCTGCGCGCGCGTCAGCGACGAGCGGACATCCGGCAGGAGCCCGGGATCGAGGCCGCCCGCCCCGGTCGCCGCCCGCAGGAAGTCCTCGTCGCCCGGGTTCACGGCCGCTCGTCCTTTCCGCCGCGCAGCGCGCGCAGGTCGAGCCCAAGCTGGCGGGCGCGGGCATAGAACCAGGAGCGGTCGGTCTCGCTCGCCGCGGCGGCTTGGGCGACGTTCCCCCCCGCGGCGGCGACGACCCGCTCGATGAAGGCGAAGTCGGCCGCATCGCGCATCCGTCGCTTCGTCTCCTCGAGCTCCGCGAAGGTGGTCGGCGCGGAGCCGGTCGGCGTCGCCGCTGCGCTCGCGCCCGGATCGGCGCCGGCGCGCGGGTCGAGTTCCGGCGGCAAGTGCGATTCGGTCAGCACCTCCCCTTCGGCGATCGCCAGCATGTACTTGATGAAGTTCTCCAGTTGGCGCACGTTCGTCCCCGCGAACGGGCAGGCCTGGAACCGGGCCAGCGCCCCCTCGGTGATGCGCACCCCCTTCTTCCCCACCTCTTTCTCGTAGCGCTGGAGGAAGTGCCGGACGAGCAGCGCGATGTCCTCGGGGCGCTCGCGCAGCGGCGGCAGACGCAACGTGAGCGGGTTGAGGCGCAAGAGCAGGTCGCCGCGAAACCGTCCGTCGCGCACGTCCTGCTCCAGGTCCCGGTTCGTGGCCGCGATCACGCGCACGTCCACGGTGATCGGCTTGTCGCTGCCGAGGCGCTGGATCTCGCCGAACTGCACCGCGCGCAGCAGTTTCACCTGCACGGAGGCGGGGGCGTCGCCGATCTCGTCGAGGAAGAGGGTGCCGCCGTCCACCGACTCGAAGAAGCCCTTGCGCATCTTGCGCGCGTCGGCGAAGGCGCCGACCTCGTGACCGAAGAGGGTGTCCTCGATCAGGGTCTCCGGGATGGCCGACATGTTGAGGGCGAGGAACTCCTTGTCGCGCCGGCGGCCGGCCAGGTGCAGGGCGCGCGCCATCAACTCCTTGCCGGTGCCCGATTCGCCGAGGACCAGCACCGGCCAGGGGCTCTGGGCGAACCGCTGCGCCTGCTCGACCACACGCGTCATCGCCGGGCTCACGGTGAGCACGTCCTCGAACCCGCCCGGCCGGTGGATGCGGTCGCGCAGGGCGCGGTTCTCGCGGCCGAGTTCCGCGAGCCGGCGCAGGCCGGCGAGGGTGCGGGCGATGAGGGCGAGGAACCGCTCCATTCGGGCCAGGACGTCGCGCTGGAACATCCCTTCCACGCCGTCGTGGTCGACGTAGACGGCGCCGGCGACGCGGTCGTCGATCCGAAATGGGGCGACCAGCACCGACAGCAGACGCAGCCGCGACACCCCCATGGACACGCCGTAGCGGGGGTGCTCGAGCGCGTTCTCCACCACCACCGGCTCACCCGTCCGCAGGGAATCGGCCAGGATGGAACGGCTCAGCCGGCGCTCGAGGTCCCCGAGCGGAGCGGCTTCCAGGTTGCGGGCCGCCCGGACTTCGGGTTCGCCCTCCCCCACCGTCACGACGAACCCCCGGCGGGCGCCGGTGATCGCGACGATCGCATCGAGGGCCTCGGCGAGGGCGTCCTCCTCCGTGGCCGAAGTCTGCACGCGCTCGACCCGGTCGAGCCACACCCCGCCGTCGGCGTCGCGAGACAGCGTCTCGGCGAGATCGGCCTTGAGCTCGACCAGGTCGGCGACCAGTCGTTGGGCGTCGTCGGCGCGCCGCGGATCGGGGGCGAGTCCGCCCTCCCCATCCCGCAGCGAACGCGCCAGGCGACCGGCCTCGAGCACGGCCCGGCGAAACAGGGCGGTCAGCCTTTCCGCGGGATCGGACGGTTTCGGGTCGACCTCGGGCATCGCTTCGGCTCCGGCCGGGAGGATCGTCAGGGAACGCGCCCATCCTACCCTCGCGGGGGCGCGAAGGCCACGGTTCGGTGCGGGCGCGGCTTGCGCGTCGGGCGCTTGCGACGGGCACCGCCGTGAAGTACGATCTGGACGTCGACCGGAGGAAGCAGGCGTGGAACAGGAGCCGACGGAGAGCGCAGCCGGCAACGGCGGAGTCGGGAACCACTCCGGCTCATCGTGGCCCACCCACGCGCGGGAAGCGGGCCCGACGGACCGTCCCACGCGGCCCGGATCCGATCCCCTGGAGAGAGGCGACCCGGGCGCCCCGGACACGGTCGAGGCCGTTCGGGTCCCGGCCGGCGAGGCCGACACCGTCGTCGAGGTCGGGGACGGAGTGGCGGCGAAGGAGCGGACGGCGGCGGGGGGGCAGGCGCGGATCGGGCGCTTCGAAATCCGCGAGATGCTCGGCCGCGGCGGGATGGGAGTCGTCTATCGAGCCCACGATCCCGGCCTGCGCAGGGACGTCGCGCTCAAGCTGCTCGGCGCCGCCGACCGCGCGGACCACGAGCGGATCGAGCGCTTCTTCCGCGAGGCGCGCACCGCGGGATGCCTGCAACACCCCGGCATCGTCTCCGTCCACGAGATGGGCACGGTCGACGGCACCCCCTTCGCGGTCATGGAACTGGTCGAAGGGGAGACCCTGGAGGCCGCGATGGGTCGCGGCGGCCTCGACTCCCTCGAAGAGCGGATCCGGATCCTGCGCGAGATCGCCCGCGCGGTGGAGCATGCGCACCGCCACGGCGTGGTGCATCGCGACCTGAAGCCGGCCAACGTCATGCTGGATCCGTCGGGACGGCCGCGCGTCCTGGACTTCGGCCTGGCCCGGCGCCTCGACGGCGGCACCCGGATGACCGCATCCGGGCAATTGATGGGCACGCCGGGATTCATGCCCCCGGAGCAGATCGAGGGGGCCTGGGAGCAGATCGGTCCCCCGTGCGACGTCTTCGCCCTGGGGGCGATCCTGTACGAGTTGCTGACCTCGGTCCCCCCGTTCCTGGGCTCCAGCCCGATGGAGACGCTGGGGATCACCTTGCGGGGCGACCCTGTCCCCCCCCGAAAGATCGCTCCGGACGTGCCCGCGGCGCTGGAGGCGGTATGCCTCCGAAGTCTGGAGCCCGACCCCGGCCGGCGTTACGCCGATGCCGGCGCCCTCGCCGACGATCTCGACCGCTGGCGGGCGGGGGAGCCGGTTGTGGCCCGGCCGGCCCCCTGGACGGCGCGAGTTTCCCGCGCGTGGGCGCGGCGGCGCGCCGTCTGGCTTCCGGTCGGCATCACCCTCCTGTTCGTGGCGGCGGCCGGTGTCGGCTACGCGTGGCGGACGCGCGCGGAGCGCCGCGTCCGGGCGGCGGAAGCGGTCGAGGCCGGCCGCGCATTGCGCCAACGCGGAGACGTCGAAGCGGCGCGCGAGCAATTCCGCCGTGCGCTCGAGCTCGACCCCGATCACGCCGCCGCCCGCGAAGGGGTGGCCTGGGCCGACGCGGAACGCGCGCGGCTCGCCGCGGAGGTCGCACGCGCCCGCGGGTTGCAGGCGTTGGCGGAGGCAGAGCGCGCGTTGATGGCCGCACAGGCGCGGATCAAGACCGGCAAACCCGCGCGCGCGGAGTATGAGAAGGCCGTCGATCTGCTCGAGAAGGCCATCCGGGCGGCGCCCGACGATCCACGCGGGCCTTACCTCCTCGGCTGTGCCCGCGTGGACATGGCGGACATCGCCGAGCGCGAAAAAGGAGATCCCCGCCCCCTGCTGGCGGCCGCCGTGCAAGCGCACACGCGCGCCCTCGATCTCGCGCCCGAGGCATCCCAGGTCCGGTTGATGCGAGCCTTCGCGGGATCGTTGCTGGCCTCGGCCCGCCGTTCCGCGGGCGAGGATCCCCGCGATACTTTTCAGGCCGCCATCGCCGACTTCGACCTCGTCCTCGCGGCCGATCCCGAGTCCCATGCGGGCTACGGCATGCGCGGAAACGCCCATTACAACCTCGGCGATGCCGAGAAGGCGCTGGGCGGAGATCCCGTCCCGGCGTGGGAGGCGGGAATTCGCGACTTCCGGGCCCTGCTCGAGCGCAACGCCGGCATGTGGACCGCGTCCCTCTCCCTGTGCGACCTCCTCGATCGGCTCGGCCGCCCCGAAGAAGCGATGGCGGTCCTCCGCCAGGCGGAGGCGGTCGCCCCGTCCGAGCCGAAAGTGCGCGCCCGCAGGGAAAAGCTGGAACGCGATGCGGCGCGCCGGTCGGAGGGGAGTTGAGCCGTCCCGGGCTCACACCCTGCCGTGGCCTGCCGCACACGGCCTCGTCTCTTCCCGCAGACCCCGTCGCGTGGGTCGGCAAAGCACCCTCCGGGCTGCCGATGGCCTCAGAATGCATGAAGAATGCATTTCTCCCTTGACCCCGTCCGTCTTCCGGGCTATTCTCTTGAACGGACAGGACGGAAGCACCATCGCGCAGGTCATCGCACCGGGGACCGGCGTGCGCCGGCCCAACGGGGGCGACGGGAGAGGACGAGCCGCGTCCGCCCGAGCCCCGGTCCATTCGTGGGGGAACGCCCGACCGCGCCGCCGGGTCGGGCGATGGCCGGTCTTCCTGCGCGCGACCGTCCCGCCGTCCGTCTTCCCGCCGCGCCCGGTCCGGGCCAAACTCCTGTCCGGGGTCCGACTCCGGGCGGGGGGGGAGGCTGATCGTGGACGCTCGTCGTTCGGGATCCGGTCGTTCGCCGGGAGGTCGCACCCGTTGGCTGGTCGTGCTGCTCCTTGCCGCCGCTGCCGCGTTGTGCGTGGGGCCGATCGTTCGGGAACCGGGGGGAAGGGATCCGCGGGGCGCGCGGCCGTCGACGAGGCCGGATCGCGGGGCGCGCGAACCGGTCCGCCCGGCAGCCCCCCTGGACGAGGGAGGGAGCGACTCCGCGGCGTTCGCACAGGCGGCGAAAGAGGATCCGGACCCCCAACCGCCCGCGGCGGCGCCGGCGGACGGGACAACGGACCCCGGGGTCGGGCGCTCGTCCCCGTGGTTCGACGAGAAGGCCCGTGAGGAATTCGTGGACTCCGTCGCGGCGGCCGATCGGCCGTACGTTCTGGACCTGCGCGGGCGCAGCCTCTTGCCCGGGCGCGCCGATGCGATCCGGTTCCGCGGGCCGGTGAAGCGCATCTATCTCCAGCTGGCCGATCTTCCGCGCGACGCCGAACGGGCCGAGTTACGGCGGCTGGGCGTCGAGTTGCTCGAATACGTGGGGTCGTTCACCTACGTGGCCCGCGTGGAGGAAGCGTCCTTCGGGGCGGTGCGGGCGCTGTCCTGGTTGCGCGGCGTGGCGGAAGTCGAGCCGCGCGACAAGTTGAGCGACACGCTCGCCCGGGGCCTTCCCGCGGAATGGGCCGTCGCGGCAGACGGGGTCGTGGCCTTGACGGTTCGTTGCCATCCCGACGTCTCGCTGGCGGAAGCGAGCAAAGCCCTTGTCGCCGGCGGCGCGGAGGTGCTCTCGACCTCCTGGCTGCACGATCAACGCCTCGAGGCGCGGGCGCCCGCAACGGCGCTCGCAGCGCTTGCCGCGGTGGACGGGGTGGCGCACCTCGCAGAGACGGCGCCGCCGCGGGAAGGGACGAACCTGACGGCAGCCGCGCTCTCCAACGCGGATGACCTCTGGGGGGCGCCCTACGGCCTGAGCGGGACGGGCGTGCGGGTGGGGATCTGGGACGGCGGCGCGGTGGACGCCGCGCATGCCGAGTTCGGCGGACGGGTTACCCTGGTCGAGTCCGGTTCGGCGAGTGCGCATGCCACGCACGTCGCCGGGACGATCGGCGCCGCCGGGGTGAGCCCTTCGGCGCACGGGATGGCGGCTGCGGCGTTGCTTTACTCCTGGGATTACTACGGAGACATCGCCAGCGAGCAGTCGTCCGGGCGCGCGGCGTATGGTCTGTCGATCACGAACAACTCGTGGGGGTACGTCACGGACTCGAGCTACTACGGGAAATACACCGCCTACGCGCGGGAGCTGGACGCCCTCATGCACGGCACCGGGCTATTGGTCGTCAAGGCGGCCGGCAACAGCGGTTCCGGATACGACACCATCGACACGGCTTCGGCGGCGAAGCACGTGATCGTGGTCGGCGCCCTGTCGGACGCCGGCGCGGTCGCGAGCTTCTCCAGCCGGGGGCCGTGCGACGACGGGAGGGTCAAGCCGGATGTGTCCGCCAATGGAGTGGGGCTCTTCTCTCCGGTGCCCGGCGGCGGATATGCCTCCTACAGCGGGACTTCGATGGCCACGCCGACGACCGCCGGATGCCTGGCGCTGATCGTCCAGCGCCATCGAGCGATCCACGGCTCGGACCCCGGCCCGGCCATGGCGCGGGCTCTCCTCTGCCATACGGCCCGCGACGCCGGCGCGGCAGGGCCGGACTACCTGTACGGCTACGGCATCGTGGACGCGCGCGCCGCGGTCGACCTGCTCGACGATGACGCGACCCCGGCCTCACGGCGAATCTGGAGCGGCACGCTCGCGCACCTCGGCCAGGACGACCATGCCGTGAGCGTGTCGGCGGGAACCCCGGCGCTCAAGGTCACGCTTGCGTGGGTCGATCCGCCCGGCTCCACCTCGGCCGCGAAAGCCCTGGTCAACGACTTGGACCTCCTGCTCGTGGCCCCGGACGGGAGTCCGCGGTTTCCCTGGCGTCTCAACCCGGCGAGCCCGTCCGCGCCGGCCTTGAGCGATGCCCCGAACACGGTCGACGTGGTGGAACAGGTCGTGGTGGCCTCCCCGGCCGCCGGCACCTGGATCCTGCGCGTGCGCGGGGCCGCGGTGGCGAGCGGGACGCAGCCTTACGTGCTGCTCGTGGACGGCGGTTCGGCGGCGGCGTCCACCCGGTCGGTGTCGGGGACGATCACCGGCGACCCCGGACGGATCGGCGGTGTGGACGTCGTGCTCTCCGGCGCCGCGCACGGTCTGGCGACGAGCGCGGCGGACGGTTCGTACTCCTTCAGCGGTCTCGGGGACGGCGCCTACACGCTCACCCCGTCCCGGGCCGGGGTCCAGTTCGCCCCGGCGTCGCGGGAGGTGACCATCGCGGGCGGCGATGTGACCGGACAGGATTTCGCGGCTTCCGCCCCCGCCGTGACGGAGTACGTGAAGGACGAGATTCCGGATCGGGCGATTCCGGACGGGAAGAGTCACCTCTCGAGCACGCTGGTCGTCCCGGACGGCGGCACCGTCGCCTCGCTCCGGGTTTATGTCGACATCCGGCATCCCTGGCGAGGGGACCTGCGCATCCTCTTGATCTCCCCGGCGGGCCAGTCCGTGGTCCTGCACGACCGCACGGGCGGAAGCGCGGACGATCTGGTGGGCTGGTATGACACCGAGTTGGCGCCGGCGCAGAGTCTCGGCGCGTTTGCGGGCGTTTCCACCGCAGGAACGTGGACCCTGCGCGTGCAGGATCGGAAACGCAAGGACGCGGGCAAGCTTCACCTCTGGAAGCTGGAAATCGCCCGCTGACCAGGGTCGATCGGGGCCGGGCGCGGATGCACGGGCGCCCGGCTCCCCCTCCCCACCCTCGACGGACTCCCGCTTCCCGGATAAGATCAAGGCCGACCGCGGCGACCGCGGGTCGGTCGCGGTCCCGCCGGCAGCCGCCGGCAACCGCCGGCCATTCGCCTGCAGGGGAGTCCTCGCCATGGCCCGACGTCGCTCGCCCGGAAAGCCCGAACGACCGAAGGATCTTTGCCCCCACTTGCAGCCGATCCTTGCCCGGGTCGAGTCCGAGGGGAACCGCGTCGCGTACCGGCGTTGGGACGAACTCAACCGCCGCTACCATGTCGCGCTCGAAGCACCGATGGATCTCCAGGCCGCGCGCGCGGGGCTTGCGTTGGACCCCGCGGTCGAACCCCTCGAGACCCTGGGCTACTTCCGATTCGTTTGCGGCGCATGCCGCCACAGCCTCGATAGTCCGCGTCCCGAGGATCCCCCGCCTCCGTTCGAGGAGAAGGACCTCGCTCCCGACCTGCGGGCGGCGTTTCGATGGGAGATCCAGTCGGGAAACCGTCTGCGTACGGTGCTTCGAGACGGGTGGACCGACTGCCCGCTGGCCCTGACCTTCCGGGACCCGCTGCAGTTCAAACACTACGACGGTGAACTGGGGCTCCCCGCCACGGTCGAGCGCTGGGAGTGTTGGGATTCGCACTACGCGATCGAGGCGGGACTGAAGTGTACTCTCACCCGCCACACCCTCGGCGGTCCCCCGCCCGTGATCGAGGAATTGCGACCGCACGTGGAGGCGACGGTGGCCAAACTCGTCGCCGGCGCGTTCGCGGACCTGGCCGGGTCCTGCCATCCCGACGGCATGACCCCGGACCAGATCGCCCGCTCCATCAAGCGCTACAAGCAGCGCTTGATCTCCCCGCCCAGGGCCGCCTACGAATTCCAGAAAGGGACCGGAGCGAACAGTATGACGGTGCACCCCGTTCCGGACCGGAATCCGCCGGCCTGGGTCGTTTCCTTCTCCCTGTGGACGGAGGAGTCGAGCCGCAGCGGGCTGATCCTGACCATGACGATCGAGCGGGCGGGAAAGGATGGCTTGCGCGGAATTCTCGAGGATGTGAGCGATGACCCGCTGCCCGCCATGGAGCGCGCGCTGGCACGCCGTTCCTGAATCCGACTGCCCTCCGACCGATGAGTTTCAGTCCCCCAGGCGCGCGCGCAGCGCGGCCCAGCGCGGATCGTCACGGAGCCAGGCCAGGTCGGCATCTCCGTCCGTCTGCGCCGCGTCGCGCCATCCGAGGTCGATCGCGCGCCCGAGGTGAGCGAAGGCCGCCGCACGCAGATTCTCCCGCTCCCCGGGGGCGCACTCCTTCGGCTCCGCCGCCGGCGCGTCCCGGCCGGTGGAGAACACGGCCAGGATGCACGCCAGATTGTAATGGGCGTGGATCAAGTCCGTACGCGCGGCATCCGTGGGGGGGGCGGTCGGCTCCGCGTCGGCGACCAGCCGCTCCAGGCGGTTCCGGGCTGCAAGATACCGTCCGGCGCGGATGTGCCGATTCGCCTCCTCGAGAGCGGCCCACCAGGGGCGGGTTGCGAATGCCCGTAGCTGCGCCCGGGCTTCGGTGAGGAGGCTTGCGGCCTGCGGTGTGCCGGTCGGGTCCTCGCGCAAAGCGGCTTCGAGGATCTCGATCGCGCGGTCGGGCCGGCGCAATTGCAGCAGCAGGAAGGCCAGGTTCACCCGCGACCCGGGAACGCGCTCCTGGACGGCATCTTCCAGGTCGATTGCCGCCTGCTCCCAGAGCGGGATCGGATCCGCGCCGTGTTCTCGCGCGGCTTCGCCCAGGTAGACCCGCGCCAGACCCCGGTCCAGGACGGGCGCGCGGCATTCCGGCTGGGCGGCCAGGGCGGCGTCCGCGTCGGCGATGCAGCCGAGCAGCACGTCGCGCGCTTCCCCACCGGCCCGGAGGAGAAATCGGGCCAGCCGGAGTCGCGTGTTCGCCCGGCCCGCCCAGGTTCCCGCCCGCCAGGGGGCGTGTTCGAGCGCGCCGCTGAAGTGCTGGATCGCCTGCAGGCAGGCGGCGGTCGGATCGAGCCCGTACTCGTCCTCCGCCTGCGCCAGCCGGTTCCAGACGGTTCCGAGTCCGTGCAGGACGTCCACGTGGCCCGCGTGGAGGCGCAAGGCGGACTCGAGGACCTCGACGGCGTTGCGGTAGGTTGCGCGCGGGTCGCCGCCGCGTTCGGCTTCCACCTGGCCGCGCTCCTGCAGCAACGCGGCCCGGCCGACGGCCGCGCCGACGAACGTCGGTTGCCGGCGAATCAGCTCCGCAGACTCCCGGAGCGCTCGATCCAGACGCGGTCGCGGATCCGCGCCCGTCGCCCGCTCCTCGGCGATCGCCGTCAGGATCTCGAGCAGCGCCCGGTTGGACGCTGCCTCGCCCATGCCGGGTGCCAACCGCAGCGCCTCGTCGAAGTCCCGCCGGGCGAGATCGAGCTCCTTCCGGGCATCCCCCCCGGCGCGTTGGAGATGCTCGGCCTCGTCAAGCCACGCCACCCCGCGAGCGTTGCGCGCTTCCGGGGAACTCGGCCACAGCCGCACCACCTCGTCCAGCGCCGTCAGTGCCTGTGCCCGCATCGCCGCATGGTCTCCGCTCCTCTCCCCGCGCACGCCCGCCGCGCGGGAGAGCGCGATCGCCCGCTGGAGCAGAAGAAGAGGGTCCGCCGGCCTGCGGACGGCCAATTCGTCGTAGTCCGCGAGGGCGGCGGCGTAGATCTCGCGCGCGTCCCCGCCGTGCTCGCGCGTGAGATCGCCGAGCAGATTGAGGCATTCGGCGCGACAGAACCGCGCGGTGTCGTCGGCAGGATCGTTCGCGAGGATGGCGTCGGTACGGGCGCGAAGGTCGCGGAGCCACTCGCGCGCATCGCGGCCGTCGGCGGCCATTTGGACCGCGTGAGCGAATTGGGCGAAAGCCCGACCACGCCGGACGGCGGGATCGGGCCGGGGCAGCGCGAGGAGCCGATCGTAGGCCGCGCACGCCTCTGTGAACCGGCGGCAGCGGTACAGCGTCTCTGCACGCAACTCGAGTGCGCGCCGCCCGGTCAGGCCATCGAGCCGCCGAAGTGCGCGGGCCAATGCTTCCGGCGAGCCGTCGAAGAAGTCCGCAACCGACTCCATCAGCCGGACATCCTCCGTGCGCACCGAGGCATCCGGGGACGCGAGCGCCCGGCGCAGGTCGGCCAGGCCGCGCTCGCGCAACCCGAGTTCCTCTCGGGATTCGGGTCGGGCCGAAACGAAATCGAAGCCGGTCGCCCCGTACAGGACCTGCGGGAGTCCGCGGCGGCGGCGGTACCGCTCGAGACGGACCACGCCCCGGAGGAAGAAGGGCGACGCGCGCTCCCCGGCATGGGCACAGCCGCGCTCGAGGTCGTCGTCGGCCGCCACGTCGCGGCCGAGCAGGTGGCGGGCGTAGCCGCGCAGCGCGTACGCCGCACCCAGGTCGGGCGCGTCGATCAGCGCCGCGCCGGCAAGCGCCTCGGTCTGTTCCGCAAGCGTGCGGGCCTGCTCCTCGGTGACCTGCGCCTCGGCGCGGGTCTCGTCGAACCGGAGGAGGAGGGACTCGGCCTCCGCCAGGTGCTGAAGGGCTCGCGCGCGGACCTCGCGTCGCGCGATCCCCGCCGCCAGTCCGAGCAGCACGGCGAGGAGAACCGCAACCACCAGAAGACGCCGGCGTCGCAGGGCGCGCAGGACTCGACCGAGCGCGCGTCCCGGGGCGTGCACCGGCGTTCCGGCCAACCAGCGTCGAAGGTCCGCGGCGAATTCGCCCGCGGAGGGGCAGCGGCGCCGGACGTCGGGATCCAGCGCGTGCAGGCAGAGCGCCTCCAGGTCCGCCGGGACTCCGGGCGCCCGCCGCCGCGGAGGCTCGACCTCCTGTTCGACCGCCGCCCGCAGCACCTGCCACGAATCGCCGGCGTCGCCGAACGGCGTTCCGCCGCTGAGCAGGTGATACAGGATGCAACCCAGCGACCAGACGTCCGTGGCGGGGCCGAGGGCGGCCTCTCCTCGCGCCTGCTCGGGCGACATGTAGGCGGGAGTGCCGAGCAGGTCCCGCCCGCTCGTCAGGGGCGGCGCGCTCGCCGGTCCGCCGGCCACCTCCTTGGCGAGTCCGAAGTCGGTCACCTGAGGGCACCCGTCGGAGGCGATCAGGACGTTGGCCGGCTTGAGGTCGCGGTGCAGGATCCCCGCCTGGTGGGCGTGCTCCACCGCCTCCGCGACCCCGGCCAGGCGCGACACCTCCTCCCGCAGTTGCGCAGCCGGCAGCGGGAATTCGAGCTCTGCCAGCCGGTGCGACCAGTCCGCGCCCTCCACCCAGTCCATGGCGAGGAAGAGACGGCCTTCCACCTCGCCGAAGTCGCGCACGGCCACGATCCCCGGATGGCGTAGGTGCGCGGTCAGGCGCGCCTCGCGCAGAAATCGTTCCCGGGCCTCCGGAGAGTCGGTCGCTTCGCTGCGCAGCAGTTTCAGGGCGATCGGCCGGTCGAGGCGCGGATCCCGCGCCCGCCAGACCACCCCCATGCCGCCTGCGCCGGCGCGCGCGACCAGGTGATAGGGACCGAAGTCGAGGGCCGGTTCGTCGCCTTCTCCCGACCGGGCGGGTTCGGAGGTCGAACTTCCGGATCCCGCCCCCGCGCTCGACTTCCAGGGGGCAGGATCGAGGGCGGGTCCGAAGGGATACGGCCGCGTTTCTTCGTTCCAGCGGGGCGTGCCCGGCGGTTCCATCCCGTTCGACATGGCGTCCGACTCCCTGCAGTGCGCCCGCTGAGTATACCCCGCACGGGGAGCCGGCAGCGCACCGAATTCGCGGCCGATTCCCGTGTCCTTCCGACCCGCGCGTGTCGCCGGTGTCGCCGGGCTGCGCCTGACGGACCGGAGGCCGCTCGATGGGGCCGGTGCGATGAAACGTCGGCAACCGTCCGCGACACCAAAGGTCGGAACGCGCGCCGCTTGGCTGCGCACGAGTTCGGGGCTCGCCCCGCCTCGCCCGCGGTCGCGCCGGAGTCGAACAACTCGACCGCGACGGTGAAATCGCACGCTCCACCCTCTCCGGTCGGACTCGAACCGGCCCGTGCCGCCGAACATTCGTGCGGCGTCCTCGCGACCCGCAACTGCGCGGGCGGAAGGTCTCTTCTCCCGCGGTATCAAGTTATGCTCACGCAAGTAATCCCGATGCGGAATTTGCGCCCACGTTCTCAGTTTTGTTTTCGGACCGGCGCAGTGCTTCTCAAGTCGTGGACCGGTTGGGGATTGCGATGCAGCCGGCGCTTTCCGCCCGCCGCGGAATTCCCGCCGGCCCCTTCGGCCGATTCGTTCCCTCGGACGCAACCCCATGCGGGGGGGGCTTCGGACGATCGCGCGTTCCGGGTTTCCCCCCAGGCCGCGCTTGACGCGGAGCGCCGCACCAAGAAAATGAGCCCCCAGCGGTCTTC
>CAZWCX010000096.1:0-29224 GCA_964632945.1 uncultured Planctomycetia bacterium
GGAGCCGGATTGTTCGCGAACAGCGAAGCTGTCCGCGAATAATCCGGGCTAGGGGCCGGGGCTTCTCGCCTCTCCGCCGGCCGGGGCCGGAACCCCGGGGGACGGCGCCCCTTCGGTCCGCTCCGCCCGGCCGAACTGGGTCTGGTAGAGGCGCCAGTATAGACCCCGGGCCGCGAGCAGGTCAATGTGCTTCCCGCACTCCCGGAGCTCCCCCTTGTGCAGAACCAGGATCCGATCCGCTCCGACGATCGTGGAAAGTCGGTGGGCGATGACGAGGCTCGTCCGGCCCGCCATCAGCCGCTCCAGGGCGTCCTGGATCAGCGCCTCGGTCTCCGAATCGACGCTCGAGGTGGCCTCGTCCAGGATCAGCATCGCCGGGTCGGCGGCCAGCGCGCGCGCGAACGACAGCAGTTGCCGCTCCCCCACCGACAGCCGCCCTCCGCGCTCGCCGAGCGGGGTGTCGTACCCCTGCTCCATGCGGCTCACCGCGCGCTCCAGGTGCACGTCCCGACACGCCGCCACGATCCGTTCCCGGTCGATGTGCGCCGACCCCATCGCCACGTTTTCGGCGACGCTGCCCGAGAACAGGAACACGTCCTGCAGGACCAGCCCGACCTGGGCGCGAATCCACCGCGGGTCGAGCGCGCGCACGTCGCGGCCGTCGATCGTCACCCGGCCCCCGGTGACGTCGTAGAAGCGGAGCAGCAGGTTTACGAGCGTGGTCTTCCCCGCCCCCGTGGCGCCGACCACCGCCACGCGCTCGCCCGGCGCGATCCGGAACGAGACCCGGGAGAGCACCGGCGTTCCCGGCACGTAGGCGAAGTCGACGTCCTCGAAGGTCACCTCGCCGCGCGGACGGCCCGGCGGGGCCTCGCCGCCCTGCGCGGGGATCTCCGGCCGCGTGTCCATCAGGGCGAACAGTCGCTCCGCCGCCGCCATCGCCGACTGCAGGATGTTGTAGCGCTCGCTCAAGTGCTCCAGCGGATGAAGGAACTTCTGCGCGTAGTACCAGAAGGCGAGGAACGTCCCGAACGAAAGGGTTTCTTCCAGGATGCGTCCCCCGGCGTACCACAGGATCGCCGCGGTCGCGATCGTCCCGGTGATCTCGACCGCCGGGAAGAACAGCGCGTAGGCGCGGATCGTCCGCAGCGTCGCCGTCAGGTAATCCTCGTTGACCCCGTCGAAGGCGACGCGATTGCGCTCCTGGCGTCGGTAGAGCTGCACCACGCGCATGCCGGAGATGTTCTCCTGCAGGAAGGCGTTGACCCGGGCGAGGGTCTTGCGCATCGCCCGATATCCCTCCCGCGCCGCCTTGCGGAAAAGCAGCGACACGACGACCAGCACGGGGACGGCGGACAGCGAGACCAGCGCCAGCGACGGCTCGACCGCGAACATCATGATCGCGATGCCGATCATGAGCAGGATCTCGTACCCGGCCGAGATGAATCCGGAGGTGAACAGCTCCTTCAGGGCCTCGACGTCGTGGGTCACCCGGGTGACCAGCCGGCCGACCGGGTTGCGGTCGAAAAAGGAGAGGGTGAGTTCCTGCAGGTGGCGGAAAAGCGAGTCCCGGAGGTCGAGCACGATCCGCTGGCCGAGCAGGTTCGTGGTGTATTGCTCCGCGGCGCGCGCCCCCCCCTGGAGGAACATGGCCAGGGCGAAAAGCCCGATCCAGCCCGCCAGTCCCTCGCGGTCGCGCGCGGCGATCGGGCCGTCGAGGGCCCCGCGGATGATGAGCGGCAGCGCCAATTCCGCGGCCAGGAGGACCAGGATGAAGGCGAAGGAGACCGCCGCCAGGCGCGCGTGCGGTCGCAGGTAGGCGAAAGCGCGCGCCACCAGGCGGCGGTCGAGCCCGCCCTGGGGGATGTCGTCCTCGATCGGACCGTGGCTCATTCGACCTCCGCCTCCTGGCGCCGGCTCAGGTCCGCATAGACCCCGCCGCGGGCGAGCAGTTCCGCATGCGTGCCCCGCTCGACGATGCGGCCGTCCTCGAGGACCAGGATCTCGTCGGCATGGCGCACCGTGGCGATGCGGTGGGAGATCAGGATCCGCGTCCGGCCGCGGCCGGCCTCCGCCAGTTCGCGCAGGATCCCCGCCTCGGTGTCGGCGTCGACGTTCGACAGCGAGTCGTCGAAGACCAGGATCGGCGCGGACAGGATGAGCGCGCGCGAGATCGTGGCCCGCTGCTTCTGCCCGCCGGAGAGCGTGACGCCGCGCTCGCCGATCCATTGCTCGTAGCGCTCGGGGAAGCCCTCGATGTCGGCGTGCAGCCGCGCGCGTTGGGCCGCGGCCTGCACTTCTTCGAGCGACCAGTCGGCGTCGGCGTCGTCGTCGCGCGGCGCGTACCCGATGTTCTCGCGGATCCGTTCGGAGAAGAGGAAGGCGTCCTGCGGAATGAACCCGATGCGACGCCGCAGTTCGTCGAGCGGCCGGTCGTTGACGTCGATGCCGTCGACCCGCACCTGGCCGGCGGAGGCGCGGAAGATGCGCGGCAGGAGCGACACGAGCGTGCTCTTCCCCGCCCCGGTGCGGCCGACGATGGCGAGCGTCCGGCCGGCCGGGACCTTGAACGAGATCCCGTGCAGCACGGGCGGCCGGCCGGGATAGGCGAACGACACGTCCCGGAACTCCACTTCCCCCGGAACGCCGCCCGGCGCGACCGTCCCGGCGGCCGCGCCCTCCTCGTCGAGCGGCGCATCCAGAACGTCGAGGAGCCGGGCCAGCGAGGCGCGGCCGCGTTGCCACAGGTTGATCACCCAGCCGAACGCGATCATCGGCCAGACCAGCATGAACTGGAAGGCGATGAACGCCATCAGATCCCCTACCGTGTGCCGGCCGTCCATGATGCCGGTGCCGCACATCCACAACGTGACCAGGATGCAGATCTCCGCGATCCCCGCCATCAGCGCGGCGGACAGGGCGGTCCAACGCGCCAGATCCATGTTGCGCGCAAGGTATTCCTGCCCCTGGGCGTGAAACTCCCGGGCCTCGACCTCCTCGCGCGCGAAGGCGCGCACCACGCGGGCGCCCGCGAAATTCTCCTGCGCGCTCGTCGAGAGCGCCCCCAGCACGTCCTGCACCCGCTTCGAGCACTCGTGCTGCGCGGCGCTGACCCACTTGACCGCCGCGGCCAGGAACAGGAGCGGCAGCATCGTCCAGAAGGTCAGCCGCGGGCTCAGCCACAACATCCCGCAGAGCGCGGAGAGCGTCAGCAGGATGGTGTTCGCCGCGTGCATGATCGCCGGGCCGAGCATCATGCGCACCCCGTCCAGGTCGTTGGTGACGCGGGAGAGGATGTCCCCGGTGTTGTGCGCGAGGTAGAAGGAGGCGGGCAGGCGCGAGAGCCGAACGTAAGCGTCGAGGCGGAGGTCGCGTTCGATCCGGCGCGACGTTCCGATCAGGCGCCAGCGCATCTGGTAGGTGGCGGAGCCGCGGACGATCTCGAAGACGACGAGCGCGAGGGCGCACAGGGCCAGCATCGTCCCCCCGCGGCCGGCCGCGAGCCCGTCCACCGCCTCGCGGATGGTGAGCGGGATCAGCGGCGCCACCAGGTTGGCGATCGCCAGGAAGGCGAGCCCCAGCGCGATCTCCCCCCGGTGGCGCTGCAGGTAGGGGTAGAGGCGGGTCATGGGCGGCGGCCGGTCGCGGAAAGGCCCGGGGCGGACGGGCGGCGGAGGGAGGTCACGGACGGTCCGGAGCCCCCGGCAGCGGCGCGCCCGCGGGCTTCATCTCGGACAGCCGCAGCTGTCCGCAGGCCGCGTCGATCTCGCTGCCGCGCCGGCGCCGCACCGTGCAGGTCACCCCCTCCTGCTCGAGCACGGCCTGGAACGCCTTGACCTGCGCGTGCGGAGGGGCGGTCAGCGGGGCGAAGTCGATCGGATTGAGCGGGATCAGATTCACCTTGATCCCGGTCCCCGCCACGCGGCGCGCCAGCGCGCGGGCGTGGCGAAGCTGGTCGTTCCGGCCCGCGAGGAGCACGTATTCGAAGGTGACGTCCTTACCCGTTCGGCGCCGGTAGGCCACCGTCGCCTGCACCAGGTCGCCGATCGGCGCCTTCGCCACGTTGGGAATCAGCTCGGAGCGCAGCTCGTCGGTGGGGGCGTGCAGCGACACCGCCAGGTTCGAAGCCAGGGGATGGCCCGCGAACGCCTCGATCTTCTCGATCACGCCCACCGTCGACACGGTGATGTGGTGCATCCCGATTCCCATCCCCCACGGCGCGTGCAGCGTCTCCAGCGCCCGCACGAGCCGGTCGTAGTTCAGGAACGGCTCCCCCATGCCCATCACCACGACGCTGTTCACGCGCTCGCCGGCGGGCAGCGCATCCTGCAGGTGCAGCGCCTGCTCGACGATCTCGCAGGCGGCCAGATTCCGCTTCACCCCGGCCGCCCCGCTGGCGCAGAAGATGCACGCGACCGGGCAGCCGACCTGCGTCGACAGGCAGACGGTCCGGCGCTTCCCCTCCGGGATCATCACGCATTCGACCGTCTCCCCGTCGTGCAGGCGAACGAGCAGCTTGATCGTCCCGTCCGCGCTCTGCGTCCGCCGGCCCACGGTGGACGACAGCACCGGCAGCCGGTCCGGCAGCGCGGCTCTCAGCGCCGCCGGCAGGTCGGTCATCGCCGCGTAGTCGCGCGCCTGTCGCGCGAACACCTGGCGGAGGATCTGCTCCGCCCGGTAGCCGGGCTGCTGCATCCCCTCCAGCACCTTGCGCAGGGTGGACGGGGCATATTCGACGGCGACGTGCGGGGCCTTCATGACCGCTCGCGGTCCTCCTCGAGCTCGGGACGAAATGAAAACAGGCGCTCGAACAGCGATACCACTTCGCGCGCGAACGACAGGTCGCCCACCAGGTGGATCGATGACACGTCGAGGTCGCCGATGTTCCAGGCCAGGTCGGCACGGTCCTGCAGGCCGAAAACCCGCAAGTTCAATTGCCGCGCACCCGGCTCTCCTTCCGCCGCGGGCATCAGCAGTTCGCGGACTTCCACTCGCGACCGGTCCGTCCCCACCTGCCGCACCGTCACGAAGGTGCTCTCGGTGGCCACGTGCGATACCTCCCGGCGGTCGAGACGATCCGAACCGTCCGTGCGAAAACGCTGCAAGACCGCGCAGGCGAACTCCAGGCAGCGATCCTCCGGGAGTTCCGCCAGGCGGGGCTCGGTCAAGACCCAGCGGCGGCCCATGGCTTCCCCGGCGTGCGCCGGACCTCCCCACACCTCTTGGCCGTGAATCCTAGCATACCCGCGCGCGCCCACGCAAGCGCTCGCCCTGCCGCCGGCGGACCGACCGTGGCGGCGGGCCCCGCGCCTCCCGCTGCCATTTTGGCATGAGAAAATCGGGGGGTCCCCAAAGACCGGCAATAGCGACTTCTAACCAATGGTCCAGACGATGGTTGTGTCGCGCCTCCGCAGGGGGTGACGGGCATAGCATTTGCGAACCACACCGGGTAGTCACTCTGAATCGGTGTCCCGGACGGGACCCGTGGGCGGGGTCATTCCCCTCGGGTGCTTCGGTCGGCGCGGTTCGGCGTGGGGGTCACGACGTACGGATCCCATTCCGTGGAAGGATGCGACATGGGCAAGATCGTGGGGATCGATCTGGGCACCACGAACTCCGTGGTGGCGGTCATGGAAGGCAAGGACGTGACGGTGATCACGAATGCCGAAGGGTCGCGGCTCACACCTTCCGTCGTGGCGTTCACGGACAAGGGCGAACGCCTGGTCGGCGCGCTGGCGCGGCGGCAGGCGATCATGAACCCGCAGAACACGGTCTATTCGATCAAGCGCTTCATGGGGCGGCGGCGCACCGAGGTCGGGACCGAGGAGAAGATGGTCCCGTACCGCGTGGTCGGCGGCAACGAGGAGGAAGTGGCGGTGGAGATCCGCGGCCGGCGGTACACCCCGCCGGACATCTCCGCGATGGTGCTGCAGAGCCTGAAGGAGACGGCCGAGGCGTATCTCGGGGAGCCGGTGAAGGAAGCCGTGATCACGGTTCCGGCGTACTTCAACGACAGCCAGCGACAGGCGACGAAGGACGCGGGTCGGATCGCCGGTCTCGAGGTCAAGCGCATCATCAATGAGCCGACCGCGGCCGCGCTCGCCTACGGCCTCGACAAGAAGCACAACGAAAAGGTCGCCATTTTCGACCTCGGCGGCGGCACGTTCGACATCTCGATCCTGGACGTCGGCGACGGGGTGGTCGAGGTGCTCTCGACCAATGGGGACACGCACCTGGGCGGCGACGATTTCGACCATGCCCTCATCAATCACGCGGCGGAGGCGTTCCTCAAGGAGCACGGCGTTGATCTGCGCAAGGACCAGATGGCCCTTCAGCGCCTGAAAGAGGCGTGCGAGAAGGCCAAGTGCGAACTCTCCTCCTCGCTCACGACCGAGATCAACCTTCCCTTCGTCACGCAGGTGCGGGGCGAGCCCAAGCACCTGCAGATGAGCATCAGTCGTGCGCAGTTCGAACAGTTGGTTCGCCCGCTGGTCGAGCGCTGTCTGGGTCCGTGCCGCCAGGCGATGACGGACGCCAAGCTGCGCGCCGAGGACATCCAGGAGGCGGTGCTGGTCGGCGGGTCGACGCGCATCCCGATGGTCCAGCAGTTGGTGCGGGAGTTCTTCAAGAAGGAGCCCAATCGCAGCGTCAACCCGGACGAGGTGGTCGCCGTGGGCGCGGCAGTCCAGGGCGCGGTGCTCACCGGCGAGGTGAAGGACATCCTGCTGCTCGACGTGACCCCGCTCTCGCTGGGCGTCGAGACGCTCGGCGGCGTATTCACGAAGCTGATCGAGCGCAACACGACGATCCCGACCAGCAAGAAGGAAGTCTTCTCGACCGCCTCGGACAGCCAGCCCTCGGTGGAGATCCACGTCCTCCAGGGCGAGCGCGAGATGGCTTCGGACAATCGGACGCTGGGCCGCTTCTCGCTCGACGGCATTCCGCCGGCGCCGCGGGGCGTGCCGCAGGTCGAGGTCGCCTTCGACATCGACGCCAACGGCATCCTCAAAGTCTCGGCCAAGGATCTCGGCACCGGACGGGTGCAGCACATCACGGTCAAGGCCTCCAGCGGGCTCTCGGAATCCGAGATCAAAGCCAAGGTCAAGGAAGCCGAGGAGTTCGCCGAGAAGGACAAGACGCGCCGGAAGCTGGCGGAGGCCAAGAACCAGGCCGACCAGATGGCCTACGCCACCGAGAAGGCGTTCAAGGACATGGGCGACAAGATCCCGGAGAGCGAGCGCAAGGAGGTCGAAGCCGCGGTGGCCGACCTGCGCAAGGCGCGCGACGGCGACTCGATCGACGAGATCAACGCCAAGATCGGCGCGCTCGAGAAGCTGACGCACAAGTACGTCCAGCAGATGTACGAAGCGGCGGCGCGGGCGCGCGGCGGGACCCCCGGGGAGGCGGGCGCGCCCGGCGCGGAGGGTGCGGGCCCCGAGCCTCGGGCCGCGGGCGAAGGCGCCCCGGCGGGCAAGCCCGGCGGCAAGAAGGGCGGTGACGACGGAATCATCGACGCCGAATTCGAGACCAAATAGCCGCGCCTCCCGCGCCGGACGGGCGCGGGGCGCGGACGTCTGCCTCGCGGGGCGCTCCCGCCGAATTGCGGTTCGGGGCGCCCCGCTCGCTTTTCTCGGCGGGGTGGCCGCCGGCGACCGGATCCGCTTGCGCGGCACGCGCGCGAAGGCGTGGCGCGGCCTTCGATCCGTGAGCGATCGCGCGACTCCGCCGTCCCGAGTTGCCGGATGACCGCTTACCGCATGCCGCCGCCGAGAATCTGCTTCGCGATCGTCTGCAGCTGCATGTTCGAGGTCCCCTCGTAGATCTGGCCGATTTTGGCGTCGCGGTAGTACTTCTCCGCCGGGTATTCGGAGGTGAAGCCGAATCCACCGAACCAATCGACGACCCGGCTGGTCACGCGCTCGGCGACCTGGCTGGAGATCAGCTTGGCCATCGCGGCTTCCGTGAGGAAGGGCTGGCCGGCGTCCTTGAGTCGCGCCGCGTTGTAGACCAGCAGCCGGGCGGACTCGAGGTCGGCCGCGGCCTGGGCGAATTGGAACTGCATCCCCTGGAATTCGGCGATCGGCCGGCCGAACTGCTGGCGCTGCTTGGCGTAGGCGATCCCGGCGTCGAATGCGCCGCGCGCGATGCCGATCATCTGCGCGCCGATGCCGATGCGCCCCTCGTTCAGCGTCTCGATCGCATACTTGTACCCCTTGCCCACCTCCCCCAGGACGTTGGTCTTCGGCACGCGCACGTGGTCGAGGACCAATTCGCAGGTGGACGAGGCGCGGATGCCGAGCTTGTCCTCCTTCTTGCCGACCTGGAACCCCTTCAGGTCCCGTTCGACCAGGAATGCGGTGATCCCCTTGTATCCCTTCTCCGGGTCGACGTTGGCGAAGAGGAGGAACAGACCCGCCTCGGCGGCGCTGGTGATCCACAGCTTCGCCCCCTCGAGAACGTAGGCGTCGCCGTCCTCGCGCGCCTGGCAGCGCAGGGCGAACGCATCCGAGCCGCTGCCGGCCTCGGACAGGGCGTACGCCCCCACCCATTCTCCGGCGAGCTTGGGCAGGTAGCGCTTCTTCTGCGCTTCGGTGCCGACCCGCAGCAGGCAGTTGAGGACCAGTGTGTTCTGGACGTCGACCAGGACCGCGAGACTGCCGTCGACCTTGGCGATCTCCTCGACGGCGAGGATCGCCTGGAAGAAGGTCCCGCCTTGGCCCCCGTATTCGGTCGGGACCTCGATGCCCATCAGCCCGAGCTCGTGGCACTTGCGGATGAGGGCGGGGTCGATGCAGCAGTCCTTTTCCATCCGCTTCACGCGAGGGGCGACCTCTTCGCGGGCGAACGCCGCGACGGCATCGCGGAACATCGACTCCTCTTCGGACAGGATGGTGAGAGGGGGCGTGGCCATGGCGCAGACCTTTCTCCTGGCAAAGACGAACTTGCTTAACCGTATCCCATAATCCTCCGGAGGTCCAGCATCCGGTGCGTCGGTCCGGGGGCCGGCGGGGAAGGCGGATCGCCTGCGCCGATTCCCGCCGGGATCCGCGTCGGTCCGCTTGACCCCCTCTCGCGGGGCGTGCTAGCATGCGAAACGGTTGGATCCGGAGGAGCGACGATTTCATGCGCATCGTGGTCACGGGCGGCGCGGGGTTTCTGGGCAGCCACCTCTGCGACGCGTTCGTCGAACGGGGCCACGACGTGGTGGCCATCGACAATCTGATCACCGGCAGCGTCGCCAACATCGAGCATCTCGCCGGGCACGATCGCTTCCGCTTCATCCATCACGACGTAACCGAATTCATCTATCTCAAGGGGGACGTCGAGGCCGTTCTCCACTTCGCCTCCCCCGCGAGCCCGCTCGACTATCTGCGCCATCCGATTCCGACGCTCAAGGTCGGCTCCCTCGGCACCCACAAGGCCCTTGGGCTGGCCAAGGACCGGCAGGCGAAGTTCCTCCTCGCTTCGACCTCCGAGGTGTACGGCGACCCGCTCATCCATCCCCAGCGGGAGGACTATTGGGGGAACGTAAACCCCGTCGGGCCGCGCGGCGTCTATGACGAGGCCAAGCGCTTCGCCGAGGCGATGACGATGGCCTACCATCGCTTCCATCAGGTGGACACCCGCATCGTGCGTATCTTCAACACCTACGGGCCGCGCATGCGGCTCGACGACGGTCGCGCCTTGCCTGCGCTCATGTCGGCGGCACTGCGCGGCGAGGATCTGCCGGTCTTCGGCGACGGCTCGCAGACGCGCAGCTTCTGCTACGTGAGCGACATGGTGGACGGAATCCTCCGGCTGCTCGAGTCGAACGAGCACGACCCCGTGAACATCGGCAACGAGGAGGAGGTGACCGTCCTCCAGCTCGCCCGCGAGGTCATCGACCTGGTCGGGTCCCGGAGCCGAATCGCGTTCAAGCCGCTCCCGGCCGACGACCCGAAGGTGCGCCGGCCCGACATCACGCGGGCGCGTTCGATCCTGGGCTGGCAGCCCCGCGTCAAGCGGGCGGACGGACTGCGCCCGACACTGGAGTACTTCCGCAAGCACGTTCGGAGTTGACCCGGAAGGAGACCCGCCGTGAGCCGCCTCGAACCGTTCGGCGCCTATGCGATCCGCAAGGGATACGCGACCCGCCGCGAGGTGCAGGAGGGGCTCGCCACCATGGACGAAATGGAGCGCAAGGGGCACCCCCGCCCCCTCCTGGGCGTCGTCCTGCTCCAGCGCGGGGTGCTCACCACCGATCAGATGATCGAGATCCTGCGCGAAATGGAGCAGGCGCAGGCCCGGACCGGGACGCGCTGAACCGTTCCCCCCGCTTGCGCGTCCCGTCCCGGACGGCCCGGGGCCCCGTTTTTGTTGACGGGGGCCCCGCCTCGCCGGGACAATGGCCGCTTCCTTTTTCCCGCCCGCGGGCCGCGTTTCGGGCGGAAAGACCCTTTCATTCGGAGTTCCGCATCATGTCCCTCGGACGCACGCGCCTTGCGCCCCTGGCCCTTCCGGCCGTTCTCCTCCTGGCCGGACTCTCCGTTCTGCGCGCCGATGACAGCGTCTTCGGCGGCGGTTCCGATGTGCCCGGCGGCGCCCGCTCTTGGGACGTCACCGTCGAAATCCCCCCGAACGACAGCGATCCCGTCGCCGTCATCAACGGGATTCCCATTTCCAAGGCCGATTTCGTACAGCGCCTGGTGGAATGGCACGGCCCCACCGTCCTCGACGAGATGATCACGCGGGTCCTGGTCGACCAGGAGATGAAGCGGCTCGGCGTCACCAACACGCCCGAGGAGGTCAACCAGCGCATCGAGATCCAGATCAAGCTCGCGCGGGAGGACTTGAAGCAGCAGTCCGGGGGCCAGATGTCGCTCGAGGACTTTCTCAAGTCCAAGGGCGAGAGCCTGGACACCTTCCGCCAGCTCCTCTTCAACAACGAGAATTTCCAGAAGCAAATCATCCTCGAGAAAATGGTCGAGTACTCGATGCAGACTGAGGAACAGGTCGAGGTCCAGCACATCGTGGTCGAAAACGAGGCCAAGGCGAGGGAATTGCACGAGCGGCTGCACAAGGGAGCGGATTTCGCCAAGCTGGCCCAGGAAAACAGCGACGACCAGCTCTCCGGCTCGCAGGGGGGGAAGATGCTCCCCTTCGTGTTCGGCTTGAGCCCGATGGGGATCGACTTCGACTCGGTCGCCTTCAAGCTCAAGGACGGCCAACTCAGCGACGTGGTGCGCACCCAGCGCGGATTCCACGTGATTCGCCGCCTGGGCTCCCGGCCGGCGAAAACGGCGCCCTACTCCGAGATCAAGGACCAGGTCTGGCAAGCCCTCACCAACCACCCCGCCAGCAAGCGGGTGATGATGGCGTGGCTGTTCCGCATGCGCTGGCAATTCCGCGACAAGGTCGACATCAAGCTCAAGCGCAAGTAGGACCGCGCAAGGAAGGACGGGTCTCCATGGACGGGAAACCTCCGACGGTGTCCGAACGGGCGCGCCGGCAGCCGGCCAGCCCGATCCGCAAGCTGGTTCCGCACGCCGATGCCGCGAAGCAGCGCGGCATCACGGTCTACCACCTCAACATCGGGCAGCCGGACATCGAGACCCCGCCGGAGTTCATGGACGTGGTGCGGCGCTGGAGCAAGCCGGTCCTGGAGTACGGCAACTCCAAAGGGGACGCCCGGCTCGTCGCCAGCGTCCTCCGCTACTACCGGCGTCAGCTCGGCGTCGAGTTGACGGAACGGCAGGTTCAGGTCACGACCGGGGGGAGCGAGGCGCTGCTCTTCGCCTATCTCGCGGTCACCAACCCCGGGGATGAGATCCTCGTCTTCGAGCCCTTCTACACCAACTACAGCGGCTTCGCGGTGATGGCGGGAGTGACGCTCGTGCCGGTCCCGACCGAGGGGCGCACCGGCTACCATCTTCCGGCCGCGGAAGAAATCGAAAAGCGGATCGGCCCGCGGACCCGCGCAATCCTCGTGTGCAGCCCGGGCAACCCGACCGGGACCGTCTACACGCGCGCGGAGATGGAGACGATCGCCTCGCTCTGCCGGCGCCACGGACTCTTCCTCGTCTCCGACGAGCCGTATCGGGAGTTCCTGTTCGAGGGGGAGTACACCTCCGCGCTGCACCTCGCCGGCGTCGAGGACCGCGTGGTCGTGGTCGATTCGACCTCGAAACGGTTCTCCGCGTGCGGGGCGCGCGTCGGCCTGCTCGTCAGCCGACATCCGGACGTGACCGATGCCGCACTCCGGTTGGGTCAGGCGCGGCTCTCCTCCCCGACCATCGAGATGGAAGCCGCGGCCGCCGCGTTCGATCTGCCGGCGGAGTACTACCGCAAGGTGGCCGATGAGTACCGCAGGCGCCGCGACCTGCTGCACCGGCGCCTGACCGGCATGCGGGGCGTGGCGTGCGAGAAGCCGGAAGGCGCTTTTTACCTCATGGCCCGGCTGCCGGTGGTCGACGCGGACGACTTCTGCCGCTGGATGCTCACCGACTTCCACCACGAGAAGCAGACCGTCATGATGGCGCCGGGCGAAGGGTTTTACGCCACCCCGGGCCGCGGCCGGGACGAGGTGCGCATCGCCTATGTGCTCGGGACCGAAAAGCTCGACCGCGCCATGGATGTGCTCGCCTGCGGCTTGGACACCTACGCCCGTCGCGCGGAGGCGGGGGCGCGCTGATCGGCGGTCGGATGGTCGGGATCCCCGTTTCGGCGCCCCCGCTCCGCCCGCTCGCCTCGTCGCCCGCGGGACCGAGGCAGCCCGCCGCGCCGCCGGCGGAGGTGATTCGGGGCGCGTCGGTCGACCCCGATTCTTCCGGCCCCCGCCTCCTCACCGCGGTTGCTCGTTCGGAGGGGCGCGCGCGATTTCGACCCGCGGACCCGATCTCGCCCGACCGCACTTGCGACCTCGCCCTGCCGCCCCCAACGCCTAACGCAATTTGGACTTGCGCACCCCGCCCGGGGTCGTGGTAGGATGCTCTGGTTGGGGAGTCGGCGGGGACCCAGGGTCCGGTTACGGACGCCCCCGGACAGGGTTCTGTGGATCGGTTCTTTTGTATTGATTATTCGCCCGCGTTCTGCTACCGTCCCCCCCTCGCTGGCAGGAACCGAAACGGGACTCGACCGAGGTGCGGTCGGAGGATCAGCCATGGCGGTGCACGCCATCCAGAAGGAAATGGTCATCCCGAGCGAATCCAAGTACCTCTCCGAGGTGCGGGACATGGTGCGGGAGATGTGCCAGACCCGCAAGCTGGAGGAGCGCACCTGTCTGCTCTTGTCCCTGGCCGTCGATGAGGCCGTGACGTCGATGCTCACGCACGCGAACGACACGAATCGGCGCGGGGAGATTCGGGTCGTGGTCGACCTCAATGAGACGCGGTTCAAGGCGACGATCGAGGACCACACGAACCACTTGAACGTCGACCCGACCAACGAGGCGGCGTACATGGCGCACCTCGATCGGGAGAGGCGGCATCAACTCGCCATCTTCCTGATGCGCAAGCTGCTCGACGAAGTGAACTATTCCTATAAAAAGGGTTTCCAGAACGACTTGCATCTCGTCAAGTTCCTGTGAGCCCCGGCGGCCCGGCCTGTGCCGTCCGACGGGGCGGTGGGGCGGGGCCGCGATGACCTGCCCGCCGAAATGAAGTCCCGAGTCGTCGCCTTCCCTCGGGGAGCGATCCTCGAGGCCCCCGAGTCCCGGACCCGTTCGGCCCTCCGTGTGGTGCGACCGATGGATCCGTCCGACGCAAATCCCGGCGGGGCGGCCCCGATCCCCGGCCGCATCACGGGCGGAGTCTTCTATCCCGAGATCGAGACGCGCTCCGTGCTTTGGGAGGAGCCCGGAGGGGTGGGGTGGTTTCCTCGCCTGCACGACACGTGGACCTTCGTGGTCGCGCAACCGGCCGGATTCTTCGCGGCTCTTCCCCAACAGGGGAAGTGGAGCCGCGCGTTCGGATTCGCCGTTCTGGCCATCGCGGTGGGGCAAGTGTGCGCGCTGGTGATGGGCCGCGCCGTGCTCGCGCCGGTGGTCCAGGGCCTGGACGGGGTGCTGCCGGCCGACCGGGTCGCCGACCTGCGCGGTCTCCTGGTGGGCGCCGTGCTGGCGCAGGTGCTGCTGCTTCCGCTGAATGTCGTGGCGGCGGTGAGCAAGATGATCGCGCGGGCGCTGTCGTACGCTTTGGCGGCGTGGGTGGTGGGGGCTTCGGTCCCCGTGGACCGGATGCTGCGGATCGAATCGTACGCCCACGCGACGGATTGGATGTACTTGGGAATCCTGGCGGTCTGCCTGCCGGTTTCGGCGTTCTGGACCCCGACGGGGGGGGCGCTGGTCGGATGGGGTTCGCTGGTGTTTTTGCTGCTCTTGCTGCCGCCGCTGTACTATCTGTTGATCGTGTTTCTGGGGCTTCGATTCCTCGCGGGACTGACCACGGGCAAGGCGTTGTTCGCCGTGTTTTTTCCGTTCCTGCTGATCGTCTTCGCGGTCGGCGGCGTCCTGTTCGAGTGGCTCCTGGTGGAGGTGGCGCTTCACCTCCTCCTTCCCGGTCCCTAAGAAGGTCGATACCGTGGCCGATCCGTTGAAAGACCACCGCGCAACCGCGCGGACTCTCCGTCCCGCGGGCGAAACGCCGGGGGACGAGACCCTCGAGGGCCTGAGGGCCCGGAATCTCTACCTCACGGCGATCCTGGACCAATCCGCGGACGCGATCGTCTGCACCGACAACGATCGCCGGGTGACCATGTTCAATCGCGGCGCGGAGAAGATTCTCGGTTACCGCCGCGAAGAGGTCATCGGCAAGCCGGCGGAAGACCTCTACCTCGACCCGGCGGAGCGCGAGAAGATCCTGCGTCTGCTGGCGAAGAAGGGGAGCGTGATCGATTACGAGACGCGGTTGCGCCGGCGCGACGGGAAGACGATCCACATCAGCCTGACGCTGTCCTACCTGCGCGACGCCGCCGGCAAGATCATCGGCACGGTCGGCATCTCGAAGGACATTCGCAAGCGCAAGGTGCTCGAGCACAAGCTGAAGAAACTCGCCACGGCCGACCAGTTGACCGGCCTTTACAACCGCGCCCACTTCAACACGCGGATCCAGGAGGAGATCGAGCGGTCGCGGCGGAATCGCCGTCCCCTCTCCCTCATCCTCCTCGATCTCGACGGCTTCAAGGAGTACAACGACACGAAGGGTCACCTCGCGGGCGACAGTGTCCTGCGCGGGGTGGGCCGGATCATCCTGCAGGCCTGCCGGCGGTTCGTCGACTCGGCTTTCCGTTACGGCGGCGACGAGTTCACGATCCTGATGCCGGACACCCCCACCGAGGGCGCGGTGGCCCTCGCGGAGCGCATTCGCGGCGAGGTGGAGTGGGCGCTCATGCCCGACATCTCGGTGTCGATCGGCGTCTGCGAGCTTCGGGAGGGCTACGACTGGCGCGAGTTCCTGCAGGCGGCCGACCGCGCGATGTACGCCGCGAAGACCGACGGCGGCAACCGCACGAGGAGATTCGAGAAGCCCAAGGAGGAGGGGGCGTCCTGATTTCCCGGCCTCTCCCCGCCGCGGGGAGGGGCGCGTGGCAGCCGCAACCCGAAACTTCCCATCGGAGGGCTTCGCCATGCACCGCACCGAAACCGACTCGCTCGGTTCCGTTCAAGTCCCCGCCGATGCCCTTTGGGGCGCCCAGACCCAGCGCGCGATCGAGAACTTTCCCGTGAGCGGGGTCCGCTTCCCGCGCGCTTTCCTCGAGTCCCTCGCCTGGGTCAAGAAGGCCTGCGCGCGCGCCAACGCGGAAGTCGGCACGCTCGACCCGGGACTCGCCGGCGCCATCGAGGCCGCCGCCCAGGAGGTCGCCGACGGCTCGTGGGATGCCCACTTCCCGCTCGACGTCTTCCAAACCGGATCCGGCACCTCCACCAACATGAATGCCAATGAGGTGATCGCCAACCTGGCGAACCGGCGTCTGGGAGGGATGCTCGGCAGCCGCTCCCCCGTCCATCCGAACGACCATGTCAATCTCGGCCAGTCGTCCAATGACGTCATCCCTTCGGTCGCGCACCTCGCGACCCTGCGCGCCCTCGAGTCCCGGTTCCTCCCGGCGCTCGACCGCTTGCGCGCGTCGCTTGCCCGCAAGGCGGTGGAGTTCGACCCCGTGGTCAAGCTCGGCCGCACCCACCTCATGGACGCCATGCCGGTCCGGCTCGGGCAGGTCTTCGGCGGCTACGCCCGCCAACTCGAGAAGGCGGGGCAGCGGATGCGCGCCTCGGCGCAGGGTCTGCGTGAACTCGCGCTCGGCGGGACCGCGGTCGGCACCGGGATCAACACGCACCCGGAGTTCGCCCGGCGCGCCTGCGCGCGGCTCGCCGAATGGACCGGGCTGCCCGTCTGCGAGGCCCTCGACCACTTCGAGGCGCAGGGCGCGCGCGACGACCTCGCCGCCGTCAGCGCCGCGGTCAAGACCGTCGCCGGCTCGCTCACGAAGATCGCCAACGACGTGCGCTGGATGGGCAGCGGCCCCCTCGGCGGCCTCGGCGAACTGCGGCTCCCCGACCTCCAGCCGGGGTCGTCCATCATGCCGGGCAAGGTCAACCCGGTCCTCTGCGAGGTCCTGCGACAGGTCGCCGCCCAGGCGACCGGGAACGACGTCGCCGTCACCCTCGGCGCGCAGGGCGGCGAATTCGAATTGAACGTGATGGTCCCCGTGATCGCGCGCAACGTCCTGGAGTCGGTCGAGATCCTCGCCGCCGGCATGGACCTGTTCGCCCGCCGCTGCGTCGACGCGCTGGAGGCGGATCCGGACCGCTGCGTCGAACTGGCGGAGCAGAGCCCCGCGCTCGTGACCGTGCTCAACCCGATCGTGGGGTACGACCGCGCCGCACAACTGGCGCACGACGCCCGGCGGCTCCGGCGCGGCATCCGGGAACTCGCGGTCGAGCAGGGCCTGCTCACGGCCGAGGAAGCCGCACGGGTCTTCGACCTTCGCGGGATGACCGGCGGCGCGAGTGGCGGTGTGTAGACGGGTCCGGCGCCGCCCGCAGGCGTACCCGCGAGAATTGCGCGGCTCTCACCGCCCCCGCTCCGCTTCACGATCGCCCGGCGCGCCATGTGGACATGCCCGGCGCCGCGATTCCGCGTCGACTTCAACCCGTTCCTTGGGAGTCATCGCCAGTTCCCGGCGGATTTCCCCCTCGCGGGCGGCGGCGAAGTCCGGGGTGCGATGGACGAGCGGGTCCATGGGAGATCCCTCCGGAGGTCGATCCCCAGCGTCCGATCCGGGATCCGCGAGTTGTCGCAAGCCGCTCCTTCGGGCAATCTCACCGACCTCGATTTCGACTCCCGGGGCGCACCTCCGTGACGCGATCGACCCGGGGCTCGAGGTCGCGCGCGAGGGGCGCGGTCGCGCCGACTCCGCGGCCGGGCGGAACCGAAAATACGACGCCCCGACACGCCCGCGAGGGCGTGCCGGGGCGCCGGCAGCATTCCTCCGTGCGATGGACCTCGCCGGTGACACGCGGGGGAGATCCACCTGGGCCCGCACCGCGCGGGCCCGGCATCAGAGGAAGGGAGATTTCGGACATCGGACTACGGGTTCTGAGTCCCCTGGATTGCCTTGCCCGCGCACTCGATCGGGCAGGCCGAGGAAACCCAACCCGCCTTGAAGGCGCCGAACCACGCGCCGTAAGCCGTCGCCAGGCTCAGGCCGGTGATCGCCAGGACCTTCTGGACCTTCGACATCTTGCTGCAAGGGCAGTTCATCGTTCACGCCTCCAAACGACAGGAACCAAGGATCGATCGTTCCCCCGCGCCTTCGTTCCGCCGGGGGCCACCCCCGGCGGCGGATCGGGGTCGGGTCATTCCGGAGACCTTAGCAAGAGCGGGCCGTCTCGGCCAGGGTCAGGCCCAGCGTGAGAATGGTGGCGAACACCACCAGGGCAACGGTTCCCATCAGCGCGGTCATGGGGCCTCCTTGTTCAATGCTTCGGCAATTTCATAATTTGCTAGTTAGACAAATTTCTAACCGTTCGGTCCGGAAAAAGGGGCGATCGGACCGGCCGAACCGCCCCTCGGCTAGGACTCCTTGGCGACCTTTTCCTTTTCCTTCTCCTTCTTGCCGCCGCGCACCATCAGTTTCGCCAGGTAGACGACGCAGCACTCGTGGATGTTCTCGGGTACGAGGGTGTAGATGATGTTCTGCCCCTCGCGACGCTCCTGAACGAATTCGGCTTCCTTGAGGATGTTCAGGTGATGGGAGATGGACGGCTTGGAGACCTTGAAGTGCTCTGCGATCTGTCCGGCATTCATGTCGCCGTCCTTGAGCAGCTCGAGGATCTTGCGCCTCGTGCCGTCGGAAAGCGCCTTGAACGCCTTGGAAAGAGTCGCCACTTTCGGGTCCTCGCGTCGCGTGTTCGGTTGCGGTTTCGATCGTGGTGCCGGAATTATAACCCGTCCCAGGCCGATCGTCAATCGATATTTTGAAAGTTTTCTAAATATACAACGCTCTCACGGCGTCGCCCCGGGGACTCTCCCGCAACCCCCTCAGGGATCTATAGATCCGGCGATCACCCGCGCGCGGGAGGGACGATGGGTGTTGCAATCGCCGCCCGGATGCCGATATGATGCGGCCTCTCCACGGACCCGCGATGGGCTCCTTTCCGCGCCGATCCCCGGCCCGGCCGGGCCGTCGCCCCCGTCGATTCGCTTCGCGAGTGCGTATGGACGCAGGCCTTTTCCTCCGGGTCGCCACGCTGGCGGCGATGGTTTCCTGGCTGGGCGGCTGCGCGTCGGTGGTTTCCCGTTTCGTGGCGAGTCCGGTTCCGTCCGGTCTGGAGCGACACGAAGGCGAGGGATTCGTCATCCACACCGACCTGACGCCCGCCGAATCGGCGGTGGTGGCCACCTACCTGCAGGAAGCGCGCGCGGAGTGCGATCGGCTCTTCGGCGTCGAGGTGAGCGGCGACCTGGACGTTTACATTTTTCGCCACGGCGACGAGTCGTCCGGGCGCTGGCGCTACGCCGTTTCGCTCCCGACGGGGGCGATCCACATCGGGTACCACTATGCGTTGCGCCGCGGGGCTCCGCCGTTGCGCCTCGAGGATCTGCAGAACGGCATTCTCGGCGACACGCTGCGCCACGAGGTCAGTCATCAGCACCTGTATCGCGTGCTCGGCCGACTGCCGCGGATGCCCTGGCTCTACGAAGGCCTGCCGATGCTGGTGGAGTCGGTGTCGGGCGACCGGGTCAGCGGCCGGGTTTCCCCGCGTCCGAGCCGTTCGGTGCATCTCGAGGTCGCGCGCTGGGTCGAGGACGGGTTGACCCTGCTGCCCGAGCACGTGATCGACATGGGCTGGCAGGACTTCTACAACTATGCCGAACACGGCACGTACAGCGTCGCGGCGACGGTCGTGGACCTGCTGCACGCCGAGGCCGGTCGGCCGGCGGACCTGGGTGCTTTTTGTCGCGATCTCGTCTCCCGGCGGAAGGCCGGGACGCTGCCCGATCCGGGCTTTCGTGAACGCTGGCGGCGCCACGTGCGCGAAAGCGCCGTCCTGCAAGTCGAGCATCTGAAGCGCGACATCCGGGAGGGGTCCCCGTACGAACGGATTGCCGCCCTCGAGGTCCTGTCCTACACGACCGCGGACCCTCGCTGGGGGGACGGGGATCGGTTGCTGCGCAGCGCGCTGGTCGAGAACCTGACGGCGGGGGATTCCGACGTGCAGGCGCGCACGTTCACGATCGCGCTGGATGTCCTGGCGGGCGATCTCGAACCGCAGACCGATCCGGCGCTCGACCTGCGGCTCCCGATCGCCCGGTTCCTGGAGCGCCGGCACGCCGGGATGCCCGGCGACACCCTCGGGCAGTGGCTCGACCGGTTGGGTCCGGAGAACGGAAGATTCTGGGACGCGCGTACGGCGGCGACCCTCGGGTGGGCGCTCGACTCGGCCAACCCGCGCGTGCGCCGGTACGCCCTGGAGGTGCTGACGAGCTGGGGCGGGCCGGAGCATCTGGAGCGCTTCGCCGAAGAGGTTGCCGAGGGGGACCCGGCATTCACCCGGCTGGCGATGCGGGCGATGGTCGGTGTGGCCCGGGAGCGCGCGGTGCGGATTCTGGAGCCGTGCCTCGATTCCGAGGTGCCCCGGCTGCGGGAGAGCGCGGTGCTTGCGCTGGCCGAGCTCCGGGACCCGCGGGCGCGCGGTCCGGCACTGGCGATGGCGTCGACCGAGGGTCATCCCTTTCTCGGCTGGGCGTTTCGTGCCCTGTCCCGGTATCCCGACCCGGAGATCGCGGGTTTTCTGGAATCGCGGGCGCGGGCGCGCGTGCCGTCCGGAGACGTGACCGCGCTGCGCGCCCTGGTCTGGATGGACAGCGCGGATTCCTTTGCCGCGCTCTGCCGGCTGTTCGAGGACCCGAAACTGCGCGAATGGGTCGCGGCGGAGATGACCGAGGCGGGCCGGGCGCACTATCGGGAATTCCTGGCCGGGCGGCTTCCCGATCTCGAGTATCCGCACCTGGCGCTGCTTTATCGACTGTCGGACGAGCAACTGGCGCCGCACGTGGAGATCCTGCGGCAGCACGCGCGCCGGTTGCGCGAGGAGTTTCGGCTGCTCGAGTCGTTCGTGGTGCGGCGACGACTGGCCAAGATGGGGGTGCCGATGGACGACGCCGAGGGGCTGTTCCAGACGCTGCGCGACCTCGAGGAGACCGACTGGGCGCACGAACAGCAGATCCTCGCGCGGATGGCCGCGGCCGTCGATCCGGCGCGGACGGTCGCGATCCTGGTGGACCGCCTCTCCGGCGGGCTGTCGGAGCGGAAGGGAGCGATTCGCTGCCTGCATCACCTGACCGGGCAGAGCCTGGACTTCCACTGGGCGGCGCCGCGTTCGTATCGGGAGGCTTCGCTCCAGGCCTGGCGCGAGTGGGCGAAGTCGCAGGGTGCCGCGCTCCGCTGGGACGACTCCCGGGGCCGGATGGCCACGGCGCGGTAGGGATCCGCCGGGGAGCGCGTCCGCGCGCCGCGTTCAGAGCGTCTTGGGCGCGGAGAACCGTTCCACGATGGCCGCCGCCACGGCATCGTCCCAGACGTTGATGGTGGTCCGGCAGCGGTCCAGGAACCAGTCGATGACCAGGATGGTGGCGATTCCGGCGTCCACCACCTCCGGCGGATAGCCGACCGCGGTCAGGACCATGATCATCGTGACCAGTCCCGCCTCCGGGATCGCGGCCGCGCCGACGGCTGCGAGCGAGGCGGTGAGGGAGACGACCAGCACGCGGGCGAAGGTCATCTCGAAACCCATCGAGACCGCGAAGGCCTGGCCGATGAAGAGCGCGGCGACCGCCTCATAGAGCGCAGTGCCGCTCATGTTGATCGTCGTTCCGAGCGGCACGACGAAGTCCACGACCTCCCCGCGCGCACGGCTGCGCTCCTTCAGACACTGCACCGTCACCGGCATGGTCGCTGCCGAGGAGGCGGTGGAAAAGGCGGTGAGCAGGGCCGGTCCCAGGTCGGCGGCGTACCGGTGCGGGCTGCGCCGCGCCAGGAAGTAAAGCGCAATGGGCAGGACGATGCCGCCATGAATGATGAGCCCGGCGATCACCGTCCCCGCGTATTTCCCGAGTTTCACGAGTTCGTTCCAGAAGGCGGGTCCCCCGCCGCTGGCGCCCAATTTCGAGGCCACCAGCGCGAAGATGCCGATCGGGGCGAGCCACATCAGGCCGTGCACGAAGATCAGGATTGCGTCGCTCACCCCCTGGAAGAAGTCGAGCACGGGACGCCCGCGCGCCCCCATGGTCGTCAGGATGGCGCCGAAGGCGAGCGAGAAGACGATCAGCGGCAGCATCTCCTGCTTCACCGCCGCCTCGATGATGTTGGGCGGGGCGAGGTCCATGAAGACCTCGAGGAGCGCGTCGGTCGCCCCCTTGGCGCGGTTGGCTTCGATCCGCTGCAGCAGCTCCGGACTCGCCACCCCCGTCCCGGCGACCTCGAGCCCCAGGCCGGGTTGGATGAGGAGCACGAGGACGACGCCCAGGATCGAGGCGAGAATCGTATTGAAGAAGAACACCAGCAGCGTCACGCTGCCGGTGCGACCCATCTTGCGGATGTCTCCCAGGCTGCTGACCCCGACGATCATCGAGGAGATCACCAGCGGGACGACCACCATGCGCAGGGCGTTGAGGAAGAAGGTGCCGAGGAAGGCGATCGCCTTCATCTTCGGTCCCCAGAACCAGCCGCAGAATCCTCCGGCGAGCACGCCCAGAACGATGAGCCCGACGAGGACGCGGCGTCGGGATGCGGGGGCGTCGGCATGGGCGGGAACGGGATCGGCCATCTCTCCTCCCGGCAGCGGGACCCTGGGGACGCACCGGATGATAGCAGAGCGGCGCGGCGCTGCACTATAATCCGGTCGGGCCCCGCGCGGAGACCGGGGCCCGCGGGCGATCGAGCGGGAGGAGCCACCGGTGGGCGCAGAGACGAATCCGACGGCCGCCGTCCCGGGAGGCGGGATGGGGGAAACCCCGGCGCGCTGCCCGCGCTGCCAGGGTCCCTTCGGCGTGCAGATCACGTCGCAGGGAATCAAGGTGGACCGGTGCGGCCAGTGCAAGGGGGTCTGGCTCGACAAGGGCGAGATCAACTTCTTCACGGAGGAGTGGGAGTACCTTCGCGACTACGCGCTCAACCGCGCGCAGGGTACGCAGTTCCCGTGCCCCAGTTGCGGTGCGCGGCTGGAAGAGGGGAAATGGACGTCGGCGGAGATCAAGGTCGACAAGTGTCCGTCCTGCGGCGGGCTCTTCTTCGAGGCGGGCGAATTGGCCGCCGTGGGGCGGCTGCACCCGGGGGTCGAGCGTGCGCTCGCGCTGGAGCATCGTCCCGAGTGGCTGGCCTTTCCCCGCGTCTGGGTGCTGGCCGGCGCCGCCCTGGCCGCGGTCGTCTCGCTGTTGATGCTCCTGGGCGCCCTCGTCAGCGGCGGCTCCGCCGCGGGCGCGGCCGCCGTCCTCGGCCTGGCCATGGTGACGGCGGGCGTGTGCCGGTTCACCGGCAACGAGCTCGGGGACACGTCCGTCCGCGCGGTGCGCGGCCTGGAGTTTCCGATGTCGGTCGTGCCCCAGCACGTCTCCCTGTACGGCAACCTGGTGGTGGCCCCCGACGAGATTCGCCTCGTCGATGCGACCGGCTCGGTGGCGATCTGGAAACGCATGCCCCTGCTGCAGCCGCTGGACGGTCCCTGGGTGGAGCGCGTGCGGAGGCTGCCTCCCGACTCGCCGGTGCGCGTCACCGGCTGGTACAAGGCGTTTCCTTTCCACCGTCTCCAGGTCGTTCGGGTAATCCCCCCGTCCGGCGGGCCCGGTTCCGAGATTCGTTCGCTCACGGAGCGCGCGCTGGAATGGGGGCTTTATGGGGGCGGCGCCCTCCTCCTTGCGCTGGCGCTGCTCGTCCCGGCCGTTACCGCGACGCCGACGATCGAGTGGACCCTTTCGCGGGAACAGGCCGCCCCGGCGGCCGAGGCATGGTTGCGGCTGGGGATCCACGCGGCGCATCAGGAGAAGTACTCCGCCGCGCGGGAGCACCTGCGCCAGGCCATCGAATCGGACGTGGAAGGCATCGGCGACGACCGCGCGGTCTCGGAGGCCCACTTCAACCTCGCGGTGATCTCCTTGCTGGAACAGCGCACCGAGGAGGCGCGAAAGGAGCTTGCCGCGGCGCTCGCCAAGGACGCGCGCAACTCTTTCGCGCGGGACCTGCAACGGCGGTTGGAGCGGGGGGAGCCGTTCAATCTGCCGTCGCCGTCCGCCGGCGGCGGGAAGTAGGCCGATGGCGCTCGAACGCCTGCTCGGGGAGATGCCGGTCGCCGAGTTCGTGCAGACGCACCTTCACCGCGTCCCGCTCGCCCGACCGCACGGCGCGCGGGAGTTCATCCCGCTGGCCGACTGGGACCTGGTCGAGCGGGTTCTCGCGCAACCCGGGGTGGACGCGATGGTCGCGCGGGACGGGGCGCTCCGCGAAGGCGCGCCCGCGGGGGCGCCCGGATACGCCGAAATGCGCCGCCTCCACGAGGAGGGCTGGACCCTCGGCGTGCGCAACGCCGAGAAGCACGACCCCGCACTGGCCCGGCTGGCCGAAGAGTTTCGGGCCGACTTCGCCGCCCCCATCAACGTTCACCTCTATGTCACGCCGCCGGCGGCGCGCGGATTCGACTGGCACTACGACGCCGAGGACGTGTTCATCCTGCAGACCCGGGGAAGCAAGGAGTACCGGCTGCGCAAGAACACGGTGAATCCGTGGCCTCTGGAGGAGACCCTGCCTCGCGACATGCGTTTCGAGCGCGAGGTCATGCCGGCGATCGGCTGCACCCTGGCGGCGGGGGACTGGCTCTACATCCCGCCCGGGTACTGGCACATGGCGAAGTCCGCCGGCGAAACGTCGATCTCGCTCGCCGTCGGCGTGATGTCGTTCTCCGCCCTCGACGTTTTCGATGCCCTGCGCGCCCGCCTCCTCCATTCGATCGTCTGGCGCCAGCGCCTGCCGCCCCTGGGACGGGTCTGCCCCCTGCCGCCCGACCGCCTGCTTGCGCACGTTCGCGATCTGTTCGAGCGCCTCGGAGAAGACCTGGGCCGGTCGATGGCGGGCGAGAGGTTCCTGCGCGAGTTCCTCGCGACGCACGGTTGGACGCCCCCGGCCGAGGATCCCGATCCCGGGGCCGACGAACCGGTCGGAGCGGAGGACGATCCGGATTCGGTTACGCCCGCGACCGGCGGCGGGGGGGATTGACGACGCCGTGCTGCGCACCCTGCTCCGGGAGATCCTCCTCATCGGCCTCGGCCTGCTGCTGCTGGCCGGGGGTCTGATGGCCTACCGGAGCGCGGCAGGTCCGGCCGGATTGCCGCCGCTTCCCGAAGGGATCGAGGCCCCGATCGCGGAGTGGGAGGGTGTCTCGGGCTGGGACCGCCGCTGGGTGCTGGCGACGCTGGGGGGCGGCTTCACGCTGGGGATCTGGCTGCTCCTCGGTCTCGCGCGCTCCGGCGGCGCGGCCGCCCCTCCCGCCGCGCCCCCCCCGGCCGGACGCGGCGGCCGGCTGGTCGCGGCGGCCGCCGGGCGGCGGTCCCGCGGTCCCTGGCTGCTGGCGCTCGCAATGATCGGCCTCTGCGCCGCCGCGATCGCGGGCCTTTACTTCGCCCCCGACACCGTGCGGATCGGCGACCGCGTCCTGGTCCGCCGCATGCCGCGGGACGAGTTTCTCACCTTCCTGGGCTGGGGCGGCCTCGCCCTCGGCGGCGCCCACCTGTTCTTGTTCCTCCTCTTTGCGTTGGGATCCCGCCGTGGCCCGGCCCGATGAGCGGGTCCACACCGGTTCTCGTGCTTGACACGGCCGTCGCCGTCCCTCTATGCTCCCGGGTACAGGCGCGGAGGAAAAGGGAAGCCCGTGCAAATCGGGCGCGGTCCCGCCGCTGTAACCGGGGACGAACCCCGCAAGAGCCACTGCCCCGTCGGGGTGGGAAGGCGCGGGAAGTAGGACGATCCGGGAGCCAGAAGACCTGCCTCCGTTGCGAGACCCGGCGAGCACCGGGGCGGCGATGCCGCCCCAGCGGCCGGCGGGTCGGCGGGCGGCCGGAACAGCCGCGCGACGACCTCGAGGGAATCCGAAGACGGGCGCGATCCCCCCGGAACCAACCGGGGGGATTTTTTTTTTGCGTCCGGACCGGCCCCCGCTCCCGGTCTCGAGGAGCGATCGGCGCGACGCGCGCCGACCGCGAATCTTCTCGTCCTGCGCGAGAACAGGCTCGAGACGGAGGGTGGATCGATGCGGAGGAATTCCTGGTCGGCCTTTGCACTTGCGGCGACCCTGGCGACCGGCACGGCGGCGCTCGCGCAGGAGGGCGGCGGCGCGGCGGACGACCCCCGCGGCGACGCCCCGGAAGTGACGGCGCCGGTGATCGTGACCGCGACCCGGATCGAGCAGGAAGTTGCCGAATCCGGCAGCTCCGCGTCGATCGTCGACGCGGAGCAGATTCGCGCGCGCGGCCACGACGAAATGCAGGAGGTGCTGCGCACCGTCCCCGGCCTGCACGTCGCGCGGGTGGGAGGACGGGGCTCGCAGACCACCCTGTTCATACGCGGCGGCGAAAGCGATCACGCGGTGGTCAGCATCGACGGCTACCAGATCAACCGGGACGGCGGATTCTTCGACTGGAACAAGGTGTTCACCCTCGGGATCGAGCGGGTGGAGGTGGTGCGCGGGGCGGGCAGCGCCCCGCACGGCTCCGACGCGCTTTCGGGAACGGTGAACATGATCTTGCGCAAGGGCGAGGGCGACCCACGGGCGAGCGTCTCCTTCGAGGCGGGCTCGTTCTCCACGTACCGGGAACGCCTGGACCTCGACGGGCGCATCGGCCGGCTCTCGTTCGCCCTGTCGGCGGCGAACCTCGACCAGATCGACGGACGGTTCACCCACAGCGATCTGCACCAGGCGAGCGCCGTGGGCCGATTCGACTTCGAGGTCGCCCCGGACACCTCCGTGAAGTTCGATTTCTTCCACTTCCACGACCGGGCGCAGATCAACGCGGCCTTCGTGCCGCCGCGGTTCGGTCCCGAAGACCCCAACGCCACGCGCGAGGAGGACGTCGTCCTCACCGCCCTCGAGGGCCGACATGCGCCGACCCGGTGGTGCGAACTCACGCTCGCGCTGTCCCGATTCTGGCAGGACCCGCAGTTCGTCGACGGCCCGGACCCGAACGAGCCGTTCGACGACCTTCGCCAGCGCACGCGGATCACCCGCCACACCGCCGACCTGGGCGCGCGGTTCGCGGTCGTCGACGCCTCCTGGGCGCAGGTCGAGTCGCTGGTCGGCTTCGAGTTCGAGCACGAGTTCGTGCATGACACTTCCGTGTTTCTGTCGTTCGACGCGTTTCCGCCGTTTCCCGTGCACTCGGAATCGCGGGAGAATCGTGAGAACCGGGCGGTCTACCTCTCCAATGTCGTGCGACTCTGGGATCGCGTGACCCTCGAACTCGGCGGACGATTCGACAACAATGCGGAATTCGGGGAGGACACGACCGCGCGCACGGCCTTGAGCTATCGCCATGTCGAGACCGACACGCGACTGCACGCGAGCTGGGGGAAGGGGATCAAGGAGCCGACATTCTTCGAGACCTTCGATGCGCGCTTCGGCAACCCGCGCCTGGGTCCCGAGACCGGCCGGTCTTGGGACGTCGGGATCGAACAGACGCTGTGGGACGAACGGATCAAGGTCGACGTCACCTATTTCAACAGTCGCCTCGACGACCTGATCCAGTTCCGCGTGCTCTCGCCCTTCCCGTTCGCGGCCGACTTCGTCAATGCCGGCAAGGCGAAGAACGACGGGGTCGAAGTTTCGTGGCGATTCGCCCCGATCGAGGAATTGGTGTTCGAGGGTTCGTTCACGCACCTCAACACCGAAGCGGTGAAGAGCAACGATCCCGAAAACGTCTCGTTCACCGAAGGCGAGGATCTGCTGCGGCGTCCCGACGAGACCGTTTCCGCGGGGATCACGGCGCGTCCGTTCGAGGGTCTGACGCTGAATCTTTCCTGGTTGCACGTGGGCGAGCGGGAGGACGGTCGGTTCGATCTGTTCCCGGCGACGCGAGTGACCCTGGACGGATACGACAAGTTGGACTTCGCGGCCGAGTACCGGTTCGACTTCGGTCTTCGGTTGTTCGGGGTGGTCGAGAATCTGACCGGGGAGGACTACGAGGAGGCGCTGGGGTTCCCCGGCGAGGAATGGAATGTCCTGGCCGGGGTCGGGCACGAATTCCGGTTCTGAGCCGGCGAATCGTTGACGGACGGGATGGACGATGGGCGCGGAAGCGGCGATGGCGGGAGGCGGGGCTGCGGTCGTGCGGCATGGCGCGACGGGCGGGGCGCTTCGTCTGGGCGCCCCGCTCGGGTCGCTGGCGCTGCACGCGGCCGCGCTCGGCCTGGCGGTCCTGCTGGCGGGGGAGGCGCCGATCCCGTCCGCGGAGGCGCCCTTCGCGGTCGCGCTCCGGCCGGAGGCGGGGATCGGGTTGGTGGAGGTGCGGCCGGCGAAAGACGCGCCGCTGCTGGAACGGACACCGCCGTCGGACGAACTGCCGGAGCTCGCGACGACGACCCCCGCGGGGGCGGATTTCCCCGAGATGGAGGCGGCCGTGGAAGTTCGGGAACCGGCGGAGGCATGGTCGCCGCCGGTGCCGCCCGGGCAGCGGATTCCCGGCCGGGTCGCGGCGTCCGCCCCGGGCGGGGCGTCGGAGGAAAAGCGCGCGCCGGCAGACGGGGCCCCCGGGTCGGGGCGGAACGCGGGCCCGGCCGGTGTCGCCGGTCCCGGCGGCACCGGGGCGGGGCCGCGCGTCCCCGGCAGCGAACGCGGGGAAGCCGCGCGCGCGCCCGCGCCCCCCTCTCCTCGCGGCGCCCCGGTGCGCCAGGCCCCGCGTCCACGCGACGGGCAGTGCGACCCGCCCCGCTACCCCCGCGCTTCCCGCGAACGCGGGGAAGAAGGCCGGGTCCTGCTGCGGGTCTCGGTCGACGCGGAGGGCGAAGTCGTCGGCGTGGAGGTGAAGGTCTCGTCGGGGTTCGCGCGCCTGGACGCCGCCGCGGTCGACGCCATCTCCGGCTGGCTGTTCGAACCGGGGCGCGAAGAGGGTCGCGCGGTGGCCGGCGTCGTGGAAGTTCCCGTCGGATTCCTGTTGAAGTGACGCGCCGCCCGGCCGGCGTCGGCCTTATGCGATTGCTCCTGGCCGCCGTGCTGGCGGGCGGGGCCGCCGGGTGCGGGCGCGCGGGACCGGTCGCGGTACAGGTCACCCCGCTCGCGTTCGACACGCGCGGGGTGACGCTCTCGCTCGCCCCACCGCTCGATGTCCGCCGCGTGGACGTCCTGGACGGCGACGGTCGCCTGGAGGCGACCTTCCCCTGGCCCGGCGGCGCGGTGGCGCGGATCTCTTTCCCGTTCCGCTGGCGTCCGGAGCGGGTCTATACCGTGCGCGTGCGCGACGGCACGGGAACGGAGGCCTCGCGCTCCGACCGCGCTCCGGCGCGTCCGCCGGGGCCATTCGAACTCCGTTTCGAGGTGCCGCATGGGGCCGGCGGCGACCTCGAGGAATCGTCGGTTCGCGCCCAGGCCGCGGGGTCGCGAACCGAGGGGACGATCACCCTCGTCTCGCGCCCGGGGGCTCCCCACGACCTGGAGCGGACCCTCGAACACCGCGGGGTGCTCGCGCGGGGGGAGGGCTTCGCGGGGGCG
>CAZWCX010000097.1:0-28979 GCA_964632945.1 uncultured Planctomycetia bacterium
GACGGAGCCGGATTGTTCACGAGCAGCGAAGCTGTTCGCGAATAATCCGGGCTAGAAGGCGCAACGGCGCACGGCCGTGGCGACGGACGCGGTCAGGAACGGCAGGAGGGCGATGAACAACCGGGTGAAGCCGGTCATGAAGGTACGGCCTCCGGAGGGAACACGGCCGCGAGACGCATTCCGCGCAGGCGCGCCGGCGGGGGGACGGTCGCGGCGCTGGTGGGGCTTCAACCTTGATTTCCCGGGTTGGTCCGGTCGCTTTTCGCGCCGGGCTTCGTTGCTCGTCGTCGGCGATGCACGGGGCATCGCCTCCTCCGCGCGCCTCGCCGGGCGCGAAAATCGCCTCGGCCGAACCTAGGATCTCAAGATTGAAGACCCACTAGTCTTTCTCCTCTTCCGGGTCGGTCGGGTCCAACCGCCGGATCCGCTCGCGCAGATTCTCCGCTTCCTCGACGCTCACCTTCATCTCCAGGGCGTGGTTGAAGTCGCGCCGGGCTTCCTCCCGGCGTCCGAGGTCGGCAAACAGGATGCCGCGCAGTTTCCAGATCTTGGGTTGTTCCGGCGCGCGGCCGATGATTTCCGTGCAGAGGTTCAGGGCCTCCTCCGGACGACGCAGTTTCAGGAGCACCGTCGTCGCCGCGTGGAGGGTTCCCGGATCGTTCGGCCGCAGGCCCAGCATCTGTCGATGGTCGGCGAGCGCCGCCTCCCATTCCTGGCGTTCGAGTCGATACCGCGCCCGCGCCTGGTAGTTGGGGTGATAATACGGATCGGCGGCGATGCCGCGATTCGCATACTCCTCGGCCTCGTTGTGCCGGCCCAGCAGGCGCAGGTTGTTCGCGAGGTAATAGCACGCACCGGCATGCTCGGGATCGATCCGCAGCACCGCTTCGAAGTGTCGGTTCGCCGTCTCCCGGTCCGGCTGGTTGTTCAGGATCCCGCCGAGGCCGAGGTGGGCGGACAGGCAGCGCGGATCGAAACGCAAGGCCTCCTCGAATTCCGCGATCGCCCCCGGGGCATCGTTGAGCGCCTGCCGGAGATAGCCATGAACCACATGCAACGGAGCAAATTCGGGATGCAGGGCGAGAAGCCCTTGCAGTTGGCGGCTCGCCAGGATCAGGTTGCCTTGACGCAGGGTCACCAGCAATCGCAGCGCCTGTCCGCGGAAGTCTCCCGAGTCGAGCCGGAGGGCCGCCTTCAAATCCCTCTCGATCGTGGGTAAATCCGGATTCGGCAGCACGAGGCCGATGAAGGCGCGTCCTTCGTATCCCGCCGTGAAGTATGGCCAGATCTCCAGCGAGCGATCGAACTGCTCCATCGCCCCGGCGAAGTCTCCCGCCATCCCGCGCAGCCAGCCGTTGAAGTAGCACGTTTGCTCCGGGTTCACGCCGAGATCGAGAAGGTGCTTTGCATCGCGCTCGATCTTCCTTCGCAACCGGGCCGCCGCCCGGTCCCGGCTTCCGTTGGAGCCGGAGCCGATCAGCGTGAGGCTGACGCCGACTTCCTGAGTGCGACTGATCCACAGGGACTCGTACTCGAGGGTGAGCATCGACAGTCGGGCGAGCAGCGCCTGGGTGTCGTTCGGACTCAGGGCCAGCGCGCGATCCACGTCTTCCAGCGCGGCGGGAAGGTTGCCGAGATCCGCGCGGGCCTGCCCGCGGCCCGACAGGGCTTCGGCGAAATTTGGATCGGTCTCGATGGCCGCGGAGTAGGAACGATTGGCCTGTCCCAACACCTCACGCCGGTTGGTGAGGGCGTCGGGTTTCGACCCGGCGTGCCGGGCGAGCACGTGCGCCTTGGTGCGCAATTCCTCGCCGCGCAGGAAGTGGGGCATGGCCTCGGTGCGCCGCCGCGCCTGCTCGGCCAGGGCGAATTCGCCGGCGCGCATCCGTTTCCCGCGTTCGGCGGCGATCACCTGGGCAACGATGGTCAGGGTGAGCACGAGGGCGGCGAGGGCGGCGGTGCCGGCGGGGTTCCGGTGGATCCAGCGTCGGATCCGATACAGCGGGGTCGGCCGGCGCGCCTGGATTGCCTCGCCGGCGATGCAGCGGCCCAGATCGTTCGCCAGATCCTGGGCGGTCGCATAGCGCCGGCTCTTGTCCCGCTCGAGCGCCTTGAGCACGATCGTCTCCACGTCGGGCGCGATGCTCGGCAGGAGCCTGCGCGGCGGGATGGGCTCCTCGCGGAGCTTGAGCATCACGACTTCCATCGCCGAACTCGCCACGTACGGGGGTCGTCCGGAGAGCAGTTCGTAGAGAATCGAACCCAGGCTGTAGACGTCGCTCTGGGCGTCGATGTGCAGGGTGTCTCCCTTGGCCTGCTCCGGCGACATGTGCGCCGGCGTGCCCATCACCACCTGCGTGGCGGTCAGGCGGGTCGACCCCTCGGTCTCCTGGACGCGGGCGAGCCCGAAGTCCGACAGGCGCGGGCGGAGGCGGATCTTCGATCCCCGCGGATCGTCGACGTCGACCGCGGATGGGTCGCGATCGTGGTCGAGCAGGATGTTTTCCGGCTTCAGATCGCGGTGGATGATGCCGCGCGCATGGGCGCAGGCCACCCCCTCGGCAACCTGGCGGACCAGGCGCATCGCCTCGGCCGGCGCCAGCCGGGTTTGTTCGCGCAGGACCTGCGCCAGGTTGCCGCCCGCCACGTACTCCATCGTGAAGTAGGGGACGTCGGGAGAACCGTCCCCGCGGGAACCGGTGCCGACATCGTAGATCGCCACGATGGCGGGGTGATTCAGGGTGGCGACCGCCTCCGCCTCGCGGTGAAAGCGCCGCAGAGACTCGGGATTCGCTCCGTCCCGCAGGTGGAGGACCTTGAGGGCGACTTCGCGCTTGAGCTCGGGATCGAAGGCCAGGTAGACCACGCCCATCCCGCCCTGGCCGAGTTCGCGCCGGATCTTGTAGCGACCGATGTGGTCGGGGTGTCGCTCCTGGGGGCCCTCCGATCGGGGCGCCGTCGCGTCGTGGGACGGGGGCATCGGCACCGTGGCCGGTTCGTCCTCCGCGGGGGCGTACGCCTGGGGAAGCAGCACCGTGGGCGCGCCAAGCGCCTTGCCGACTTCTGCGGCCCTGGGTCCGCTGAGGAGTCCGCGCGCGAGGACGATCTCGAGGAAGGGCCGGCCGCGCAGGAGGTCGAGCCGGAGCCGCTCCGGTCCCTCCGGCAGGGGGTGCATGGCGAGGGCGCCGACCCGCTGAATCCGGAAGCACTCTTCGATCTGCTCCGGGGTCAGGCCGAACCGGGTGACCAGGGGGTCCGTCCCGGCGGCGGCGTGGTCGTGGGAGGAAGAAATCGGCGACGACATCGGGGCCGCGATCTCCCGTTGCGTGTCGGGGGTTCGTTCGGCTGGGGTCCTGGGGAAGATGATAGCACTCCCCGCCGAACCGGAAAAGCCTTGCCGTCGCCGGTCGTCCGGCCGGACGACGCGCCTCCCGGACGGGCCGCGATCCCGTCATTCGCGCAGGACCGCGACGCGCGCGCGTGAACGATCGCCGGTCCCCTCCGTCCAAACTGCGACGATCGATCCGCCGCCGCGGTCGATCGGGCGCGCCCCCGGGTCTTTCCGCCGTCGCGGGTGATGCTCACGCGGACGTCGCCGTCGCACCTCCCGGGCCGCCGGTCGTCCGCCGATGGGCCGCAAGGAGGAGGCATGGGCGCATCGTGACGATCCGGCCGGGCGCGCGCAACGGATCTCCTCCCCGGCGGCAGGCAGGGCATCCCCCGAAGGAGCAGGGAACAATTCGCTCTGGCACCGTGTTTGCGGCCCTGGAGGGAGGGAGTTTTGCGGAGGTGTGCGTCATGGTCCAGGCTGTCGATGTCTACAACGCGAGCCTCGAGTCTCGCATCGAAGCGGGTCCCTACCTTCTCTACCTGCGGGTGCGGCCGGACAATCCCGGTTTCCACTTTTCACCCGGCCAGTTCGCGATCCTGGGGCTGCGCGGATCCTCGGCCCGGAATCCGCTCGCCGCGTCCGAGGAGAATCCGCCGGACCCGGACCGATTGATTCGACGCGCGTACTCCATCGCAAGTTCGAATCGGACGCCGGAGATCCTCGAGTTCTACCTGGTCCTGGTTCCGGACGGAGCGCTGAGCCCGCGGCTGTTTGCGCTCGAACCCGGGGAGCGGCTCTACGTGGGCGCCAAGGCTTCGGGCACCTTCACCCTGGATCGGGTGCCCGAGTCGCGGGATCTGATTCTCATCAGCACGGGGACCGGGATTGCCCCCTTCATGAGCATGGTGAGGTCGCTGCACCGGTGCGACCTGGAGCGTCGGTTCATCCTCCTCCACGGGGCGCGTCACGGCGAGGATCTCGGCTATCGGGAGGAGCTCGAACTCCTGGCGCAGCGGTGCGGTACGCTGATCTATCTTCCGACCCTGACGCGCGCGGGGCCGGAGGAGGGATGGGGCGGGCACGTTGGACGCGTGCAGACGCTCCTGGACGACGGCACGTTGCGCACGGCCATGGGGCGCGACCCGGATCCGGCTCGGGATCACGTGTTTCTCTGCGGCAATCCGCAGATGCTGGAGGAGATGCAGCCGCGGTTCGAGTCGGCCGGGTTCGCGCTCGATCATCCGCGCAAGCCCGGTACGCTGCACCTCGAGCGGTACTGGTGACGCGTCGGCCGGACGGGGCAGGCGCCGGTCCGATTCCGGGTCGCGTGCGTGCAAGGATCCGCTGCGGGGATGCGATGCCGCTCCTCGGCAGCGCCCCGGGGGGAAGCCCGGCGGTCGAGTGCCGCGCGCCGGTCGGAATCCGCCCCCGACCTCGACCCACGAAGCGCGACCCGCAGATGCTTGGAAAGGTGGCCGGACCTTCGGGTCGCGAATCCACGTCGTCTCTCCGCTCCGCCTCCGTGGAGGGCGGGCGCGGCCGTCGGCTGGAGCGGGAGCCCGTCCGCACCGGAGAGCGTGGGATCGTCAGGTGAGGTTGGTCAGCAACGGCAGCGCCCACGCCGCCGCGAGCGCCAGAATCGTTCCGGCGAAAGCACTCGCGAAGATCAGCGCAATCCGCCCGCCGCGGGGCATCGTGGAGGCGCGGCCGTTCACCAACCCCAACCCGACGAGCGCCCCCGCCGTCCAGCCGACCGCCAGGGGAAGCGCCGGCGGCAATTCACCCGCGGGCCGCCGCTGCGGGGCCCAGGGCCTCCCGTTCTCCGCGTGCGCGAACACGGGGGCCGGAGGCGGCCCCGCCGGGGCCGCCATCCCGCGGTGCATATCTCAGCCGTGGGCGGACGCCGGCAAGAGAAACCCGCCGACCGCAAGCGCAACCATCACTCCGAGGACCGCGGCCGCACATCCGCCGGTGGAGGTCACAGGGGCGACTCCTGGTGCACGAGGATAGGAATGACGCCCCCGAGTGTAGCAACGCGACGCTCTCCCCGCAAGAGGCGTGCGGTCCCCGCCCGGGATCCCCGTTTTCCCCCCGTTCGCCGGCCGCCGGTCACGCCCGTGGGCGAAAGATCCGAAGATTCTCCGATGAACCCGCGCGGGCGCGACGTACGGGAGGGGACCGCGCGAGGGTCGGGTGGAACGGAGAGCCAATCGAACGCCGAACATCGGCGGCGGATGGGCTACCCCTGAGGCGGATTCCGATGTTCGAAAAGTTCACTGCCCGGGGCATCCGACTTGACCTCCCTCCCCGAACCTTGGTACCAAGGAGAGGATCGACTTCGTTCCGGGGCCCAGGGAGTACAGATTGCGGCTTGCCAGCATCCTTCAATCTTTGGCCTCATTTGACCTTCCGCGCGCGCTTGAGTTGACGGAAGAAGAGGCCTGCAGGGGACTTACGGTTCGCGAACAGGTCTTGGCACGCCTCAGCCGGTCGTGGCTGCTGCTCCAAATTGGAGCATTCCGAGAGGCCCGGGAGGTTGCGGTCGGGGCACGGCGGACGGCTCTCCTGGCGTCCAGTCGGGGGGAGGCCTGCCGTGCGTACACCACGCTGTCCGCATGTGATCTTTCGCTGGGGGACTTCATGCGGGCGGAAATGGACTTGGAGTGGGCGGAGGACCTGAGCGACGATTCTCCGGATCTGAAGCTTGCCTGCGAGATTCAACGACACGAGTTGCTTTGGGCGCAACGCCGGCTGGAGGAATTGCGACGGCGGCTTGGGGAGGAGGGGGGGCCGCCGACGCTGATGCGCCTGCGGCTGGAGGTGGCGGAAAACCGCTGGGAACAGGCCGCAGAGACGTGGGAGCGGATCCCGCCGATGTCGGAGCCTTCGCATATCCTCGAGCGGATGCTGCTGGGCGCGCGGATTGCGCAGACGCGTGGATATGTGGACCGCGCCGCGCAGCTTCGCCAGGAAGCGGAAGTGCTCGCGTCGCGGTGGATGGAGGCGCTTCCGGTCGGGCGCCGATCCACGTTCGCCGATCGGCTGCGCCTCCTGGGCATCGACGTATCGGTCGAGTGCTCGGTCCCTCCGATCACGCGACGCCTCCTGCGAACCCGCAGGGAGCGAAGCACGGTCCCGCGTGAGCTCCGCGTGGTGGCCGAACTGCTCAAACGCATGCACGCGGAGCGACGGCTGCAACCGCTCCTGGACATGGTGTTGGACTCGATCCTGGGGCTGACGGGGTCGGCGCTGGGGTGCCTGGTGGTGCTCGAAGGGGACCGCGCGGAAGGTCGCTCCGTCCGGCATGCCCCCGGCGCCCCGCCTTCGGAGGACGAGTTGATTTTCGCGCGCGCGGCGGCGGAGTCCGTCGCGAAGAGCGGGCGGGGGTTTCTGTCCGTCCATGCCCCGGCGGAGGAGTCCCTGCGCGCGTTCGGGGACCCGCTTTCCCTGCGGATCGGATCCGTGCTGGTATTGCCCTTGCGTCTCCAGTCTGGGGTTGTCGGCTCGCTCTACCTGCATACACGAGTCGACCAGCGGGGGCTGTCCACCTCCGACGCGGAGGTTGCCGGAGCGTTTGCCGATCAGGCGGCTCTGGCGGTCGAGCGCGCCGCGCTGCTCGACCGGTCGGTGCGCGACCCGGTCACTTCGCTGTTCAACCACGCCTATTTCGAGGATGTGCTGGGAGTCGAAGTGGAGCGGTGTCTCCGCCATGGACGACCGTGCGCCCTGCTGATGATCGACCTCGACCGGTTCAAGGAGATCAACGACAACCATGGACATGACTTCGGTACCCGCGTGATTCGAGAGGTTTCGCTGGTCATCGAGGGCGCCGTGCGCTCGCACGACTTGATCGGGCGCAGACCCAAGAACGAGCAGGGCGTCGTGGCGCGGTTCGGCGGGGACGAATTCGAGGTCGTCCTGCCCGAGACGGCGAAGGAGGAGGCCCTCGGGATCGCGCAACGCATCCATGACCGGGTCCGTCGACGCGCCTTTCGCCACGAAGGCGTTGCAGTTCCGGTCGGCCTGTCCATCGGGGTGGCGGCCGTCCCGGAGGACACGAGGGATGTCCGCGAATTGATCCTGTTCGCGGACGAGGCGCTGTACGACGCCAAGCACGCGGGTCGTGGTCGAATCTGCGCCTACCAGCCGAAAGGGGAGGCTGCCGCGAGACAGGACGCAGACCTCGACCTCCTCGGCAGCCATCCGATCGGCCAGGCGGTGCTTGCGCGGATGCGCTCCGCGATCGAGGGTGCGTCCGAGTCGTCGGAGGTGCTTCCGGTCCTGTTGCGGATCCTGGCGGAGGCCAGCGGGGCGAGCCGTGCGGCGGTATTCTCCTGCGTGGTGGATCGTCCCGCCGTCGTGGTCTGCTCGATCCCGCCCGGACCCTGGGCCAGGGAGGACGTCGCCGCCGACGTGGCGGTCCAGGACGGCGTTCAGGTGGAGGAGTCTGCCCCACCGGCGAAGCCCGGCGCGGAGGGCCGGGAATCGGATGCGCCACACCGGGTTCGGTTCTCCGTGCCGCTCCGGGAGGATCAGCGGGTCCTCTTCGTCCTGGAGCGGGAAGATGCTCCCCTGGCGCCGGGGGAAATCGGGAAGGAAGTGATGGGCGCGATCGCGCGCCGGTTCGCCGACGTGCTGCGGACCTGTCGGGCGATCGAAGAAAAGCATCGCGAGATTCGCAACCTGCGTGCGCAACTGGAGCGGGACCTGAAAGATCCGCGCACTCGCCGCGCGCCCCGCGAGGTCTGAGCGCGCGCGTGCCGCGGGTCGAGGGTCGAAATCGGTTGATCGCGCCGCGCCCCCTCGCTTGAATGGCCCCGTGCGGAACATCGGGGACCCGGCCCGGCGTCGTGCTTTGCATCGTTCCCCCCTCCGGGACCGGGTCGGGCGGCGATGCCATCGCCGGCGGTGCCGGCGGTGGGATGCGAGGAGCCCGGGATGAGCACTCCATCGAATGACCTGCCCACCGTGGAGCATCTCGGCTTTCTCGAAGACCTTTCCGAACTGCCCGCCTGGTTGCATCCCGATCACCGCCCCGGGCCGCCGCCGGTCGATCATTACTCGTGCGCATTCTGCGGGGTGGGCGACGGCGCGGCCGTACAGATCAAGCCGGGAAAGGACGGGGACGCCCCCGCGACGACGCCGGCCGGCGGCGAGGGAACGATCGAATTCGAACGCTTCGGGCATCCCGTGAGATTGCCCGCGCGCCTCCGCGAGACGACCCGGCTCGAAGTCGACACCCCGATCCCCCTGACCGCTGCGGGGGGCGTCCTCTCCGCCACGTTGGTGCACGGGACCTCCGCGCGGCCGATCCTGCTCCGCGACGCGGGCCTGATCGCCGGCGCCGACGGCGTGACCCGCGCCCAGACCTTCGCCGTCTTCGCCCCGGGAGTCTCCGTCTCCCGGAGCGTCTTCGCCGAGCCGCGGCCGACCACGGGCTGCCTCAAGTTCAAGATTTCCCTCGGACAGCAAAAGCCGGTCTTTCCCATCCACGTCGCCCCGAGCGTGCTCGATGCGACGGGACGGCGCCATCGGCTTTCGTACGAGGAGGGGGTGACGCGACTGTCCGATCTCCTGCTCGCGCACTGTCCGCCGCGGGGGCGCACGCTCGTGTACGCCTGCGGCCAGATCGACTACTTCACGGTGTTTGCCTTTCAGGAGGTCTTTCGGTTGCTCGGCGTCCGGAATCTTGCGGGCAACGCCGAGCACTGCCTGAACGCCGGCGCCGTTCACAATGAAATCCTCACCGGCCAGGAGGGGCCCTTCCTGACCCTGGAGGGTGCGTTTGACGGCCCGGACCGGGTGTTTCTCCTCAACGGCTGGAACGGACTGATCACCCATCCGCCGGCCTTCGCGCGGCTGATGGGAAAGTTGCACCAGGGCGCGGCCGAGGCCTGGCTGGTCGAGGTCGCCGTGACCGAATCGGCCAAGATGCTCGCGGCCAAGGTGGGGGCGGACCGGGTGTTGCTGATCCGCTCCGGCGGGGACCCGCACCTGGCGCTGGCGATCGCCCACGAGGTGTTCGCGCGCCACCCGCAGGCGGTGTCCGAGCGCTTCCTGGGGCGCTTCGCGGATCGCGCTTCGTTCGATCGGTACCGGACCCTCGCCGCCTCCGAGCGGTTCGCCCCCGCGGCGGTGGCGGAACGGATCGCGCCGGAGCCGAAGTATGCGGAACGACTGTTGCGCGGGATTCGCGAGATCGCGGCGCGTCTGGCCCGGCCGGAGACGGTGCCGATCAATCTGCCGTCGGTCGGACTGTCTCAGACGAAGGGAGCCGTTTCCCACTGCTTGTGGGGAAGTCTCCTCGCCCTGCTGGGCCGGTACGGGCTGCGCGCCGATGGGAGTCCCGCGGGCGGGACGCTGCGGATCCCGGGCCAGATCAATGCCCAGACCGAGGTTCAGGGGCTTTCGCGACGCGCCTTCATGGGCCGGATCCCCGTCACCGAAGAAGGAGCGCGGGAGGCGGCGCGGCGGATGGGACTTCCCGACGACGCCTATGCGACCGCCCTGGCGGAGCCCGCGCGCGCGGCGCTCGACTACTCGGACGATGCCGAGCCGGGGAAGCCGGAATTGTTCCTGTTCTTCGGCACGCAATTCGAGAGCAACATGCCGGGGCGGCTGCGGTGGATCCGCAAGCTCGAGTCGGCCGGCACCACGTTCGTCGCCGTCGATCCGATCCCCGATCCCTTCTCGCTGCGTCGCGCCGCCCTCGTGCTGCCCTCGCCGCCGCACGCCGCCGCGGCCAAGCTCTACCAGAACGGCGAATGGCGGTTGACGCTGTCGGTTCCGCGCAAGCGCGCGGGCCGCGACACCCGGACCGACGCGACGCTCGTCTATGACGCGATGGCGGAAATCTCGCGGCGGCTGCGCGAAGACGCCTCCCTGCGCGCCGCCCATCCCGATCTGGCGCGCCACGCCGACTCCGGATATCTGCGCGCCCGATTCGAATCGCCCGAGCACGGAGGCGGACTGCCCCGCTTCGACGGGGAAGTCAGCCGGCCGTCCTTGTGGCGACGCATCCTCGACTATTACGCCGCGGGCGAGGGGCGGACGGGAGCCGTCTATTGCCGGCCGGAACACGCCGACGGGCGCGAGGTCTCCTGGCGCGATCTGGTCGATCAGGGTTCGGTCGTGTACGGCGGCGTCGGCTCGACCCGCTTCCGGCTCGACTACGACGACCCGGCGCACGAACCGTTCCGCGACGTGTACCGGCGACCGCGCAAGTTCGTCTTCTTCGTCCCGACCGAAAAGGACCTCGAGCTCCCCGGCGGGATCATCCTCAATTCCGGACGTTCCACGATGTCCGACGACAAGCGGCGTGTTCGCTTCGCCATCGCCACGTTCAATTCGGGGAAGGCGACGCCCGCCGAGGACATGCCCGACGAGAATCCCCTCCACGTCTCCCAGGTCCTGGCGGAACGGCTCGGGCTGGTCGAGAACGACCGCGTGCGCGTCACCAACGCGGAAACGGGCGCGAGCCAGGTCCTGCGGGTCGTTCCCACCGACCGCCTGAAGGGGGACGCGGTCTACGCAAGCTTCCACAAGTCCCGCGCCGAGATCGACGAAGGCCGGTATCTGAACGACCTGACGTCCCACACGGGCCGCTGCCCGTACACGTCCCAATCCAATTTCAAGTCCACGGTGGTGACCCTGGAGAAGGTGAGCGGATGAAGGCCTCCTTCCGGGACAAGGTCTTCGCCGCCATGGCGCTGGCGGTGGCGCTTCCGTTCGCGGGATCGCTGCTCCTGCTCGACGCCATCGCCGCCGGGAGTTTCGAGGAATTGATCGAAGTACGCGTCGCCCAGGGCCGCGCGCAGTTCGACCAGGCGACCCGGCACGTCCTGCAGATCCTGGCGCGCTCCGGGCTTCTGCTGGCGCAGTCCCCGCGGCTCGAGGAAGTCTTGATCGAGGAGCGCCTGCACGGCGACGTCGCCGCGGTGACGCAGTACGAGCTGGAGTATCGCGGACTCGCGACCGACTTTTTCTCCGTGTCCGATGCGGACGGGGCGCCGCTCGCCCGTTGTGTCGTCGAGCCGGGCGGCGGCGGGTCCGCCGGAAAGGTGCCCTGGCGGAATTGCGCGCCGACGGGGGAACCGGCCGAGGCGGAGTTGTCGCGCGCCGCGCTCGTGGCGGACCGGACCCGGTCGGAAGGATTCCTGGTGATCGAGGGCCGGCTGTTCCTGGCCGCCGCGTTCCCGGTGGAAGGGCAGGAAGGCCTGCTCGGCACCCTCGTCCTCGGGGAGGAAGTTACCGACGCCGCCGCGAGGGAATTGCACGAGTTGCAGGGCCGGGAGGATGCGCTGGCCTACGGCCTGGGCGACCGGCTGATCGCGACGAGTCTGGCCGCGGACGCACGCGAGGAAACCGCGCGCGCGGTGGCCCCGCTGGCCGCGACCTTGACGGGCGCCGCCCTGGCCTCGGGTCCGGTCCACGTCGGCGGTCGGGATTTCCGCGTCGTGCTCACCCGGGTCCCCGCCCGCGGGGCGGGCGCGCCGGTCTACACCGCGCTTTTCCTGTCGCTGCGCACCCTGGTCGAGTTCCGGAGCCGGTTGCGCACGGTGGCCGTCGCGGTCGCCGGCGTCGCGCTCGTGATCGCGCTCGGCGCCGGGGCCGTTCTCGCCGGTCAGGTCTCTCGACCCGTGCGCGACCTGCTCGGGGCCACCGAACGGGTCGCCAGCGGCGACTACTCGCACCGGCTGGCCGTCGGATCCGCGGACGAGATCGGGCAACTGGCGGTCGCGTTCAACAAGATGGCCGGAGACCTGGCGACCAACCAGCGCTTGCGCGAGGAGATGGAGAAGGAGCGCCATCGCGCCATTACCCAGATGGTCGTGGGCATGGCGCACGAACTCAATACCCCCATCGGCATCATCCGCACGGCCGCGAGCGTCTCCTCGGAACGGCTTGCGCCCGACCTGGCCCGCGACGAGGACGGGCGCGAGGCCCTGAACGATGCGATCGAGGCCGCCGACCTCATTCAACGGAATGTGGAACGATTGAGCCGGCTGGTGCAGCGCTTCAAGACCATGTCGGTCAGCCAGGTCGCCGACACGATCGAAACGGTTCCTTTCCCGGAGACCGTGCGCGAGACCGTCGAACTGTTCAAGATGAATGCCCGCCGCGCCGGGCTCGAGATCCGCATCGTGGACGAGGTCCCCGTGGCGGATACCGCCTGGGTCGGCTTCCCGGGCTACCTGTCGCAGGTGGTGCTCAATTTCCTCACCAACGCGGAACGCTATGCCTACCCGGACGGGACCGGCGGGACGGTCGAGGTCCGGGTCGGCGTCGAGGCAGACCGGTTCCTCCTCTCGGTGCGCGACTTCGGGAAAGGCGTTGCTCCGGAGGACCGGGTGCGCCTGTTCGAGCCGTTCTTCACCACCGGACGCAACCAAGGCGGCACCGGCCTGGGGCTGGCGATCGTGCGCACGCTGGTCACCGGGCCCATGCGCGGGTCGATCGAGGTCGCCTCCGAACCGGGGAAAGGGACGGAGTTCACCGTGCGGGTCCCGCGCACGATCGAAGCGGCGCCGGAAGGCGCCCACAGCAGCGGAGGAACGTCATGATTCCGCGACCGCAACGGTACCGGGTCCTGATCGTCGACGACGAGCCGGACGTGCATCAACTGACCCGCCTGAGCCTGAAGGGACTGCGCTACCGGGATCGCGGCGTCGACTTCGACGTGGCGGCCTCGGGGAAGGAAGCGGTCGAGTCGGTGCGCGCGCGCCCGGACACGGCGGTGATCCTCCTCGACGTGGTGATGGAAACCACCCACGCCGGTTTGGACGCGGTAAAGGCGATCCGCGGGGAACTGAACAACCGGTTCGTGCGCATCCTGCTGCGGACCGGCCAGCCCGGGGCCGCCCCCGAACGCAAGGTGATCGACGAATACGACATCGACGGGTATCTCGCGAAGGCGGAAATCACCACCAACCGGCTGTATGGCGCGGTGCGCACGGCGATCAAGGCCTTCGATGAACTGCTCGAGCTGGAACGGCATCGGGAGGTGCTGTCCTTCCTCAACCGATCCATGGCGGGCCTGCGGTCGTACGAGCCGCTGGAGACGACGTTGCGACGGGTGCTCGAGACGGCGGTGGCCCTGACCCCCGCCCCGCTCGCCGTCCTCGGGCTGCAGACGATGGACGAAAAGGGAAACCCGAAGCGCGTGCTGGAACACCTCGCGACCGGGGACCCCGCGCGGGCGGCGGCAGCGGCCCGGGAGATTCAGGCGAAGTTCGCCGCGGACCCGGCCGCGCATACGTTGCAGGATGCGGCCGCCTGGAACGGCGGCACCCTCTGCCCGCTGGCCCTGCATCGCAATCTGGGACATGGATGGATCTGGCTGGAGGGTTCCATCCCGGACGACCTCGCGCGACAAGCGCTTCCCCTCCTTGCCGCCCATGCCGCCAACGCCCTGTACGCCGCAGTGGCCCAGGCCGTACTCGAGGCGCGTGAAGGTCCGTTCTTCGAGTCGGTCACGGTATGAGCGAGGGCGCCGCAGGGATCCCCAAGCCGACCGCCGACCCCGCGCGTCCGACCGGCGAGGCGCCGCGGCCGGCGCCCGGCTCTGCGCCTCCGTCCGGCCCCCCGGCCGATCCAGGTTCCCGCGGGGAGCCCGGCACTCCCGGTCCGCCGGCGCCGGCATCCGCCTCCCCGCGCGGACCGGCAGACTCCGTCACGAATCCGCCCCCTCCGGCCTCCGCTTTCCTCCCCGCGGTTCCGGCCAGCGTCCTCGAGCGCTCCCGGTTGCACCCGCTGGTCAAGCGATTCTCCGAGCGAACCGTGTGGGCGGGCTTCGTCTTCGTCAACGGCTTCATCACCATCGCGGTCCTGGCGTGGCTTGCCCGGCTCACGCGAACGCCCCTCGTCTTTCCCTCGCTGGGTCCGACCGCCTTCTTGTTCTTCTTCACCCCCACGCTGCCCGCCGCCAGTCCGCGGAATACCATGATCGGGCATGCCATCGGCATCGTGTGCGGCTGGGGTTCCCTCTGGGTGTGCGGCCTCGAAGTCGCGCCGCCGGCTTTCATCACCGGGGTCGATGGGGCCCGCGTGGTCGCTGCCGGATTGTCCCTCGCGGCTACGGCGGCCGGGATGGTCCTCTTTCGCGCACCCCATCCGCCCGCGGGCGCCACCACCCTCATCATATCGCTCGGAGTGATCACCCGACCCGCCCATCTTCTCGGCATGGAGTTCGCCATCGGCCTCCTGACCCTGCAAGCCCTCCTCGTCAATCGACTGGCGGGAGTCGACTACCCGACCTGGCGCGCCCGGTCGTAGATTCCGGAATTCCCTGAACCTTTCGGGCCGGCGACCGTCTGATCGGTCATGAGAACGGAAACCGCAACCTCCCTCAGCTCTCCGCGTGACTTCCTGCTTGCGGAACGCATGACCCGCAAGGCGACGGTCCTGCCCGCCTGCGCCCGCACCCACCTCCTGAGCGGGCGCATTACCATCTTCGGGATGGTCGGGCTGACCGTCCAGGGAGCCCAGGGGGCCTGCCTCGACCCACCCGGTTGACGACGCTCGTCTTCCCCCGGGAAGGGCACGACCGGGGGTCCGCTGGAGCACGGCGGACCCCCGGTCGTGTCGTTTTCGGACCCCGTGGTCGAGAAAGGCAGTGCCATGAAGAACCCGTTTCGCATCGGGGCGCGGGTCTACCTGCGCCCCCTGGAGGGCGAGGACCTGCCGCGCCTCCAGCGCTGGTTCAACGACCCCGAAGTGACCCGGTACCTGTCCACGACGCGCCCCATGAGCGCCGCGGACGAGCGCCGGTGGCTCGATGGGCTGGCGGACAACCCCGCCGAAGTGTGCCTCCTGATCGTCGTGCGGGACGGGGATGTCCCGCTCGGCACGGTCGGATTGCACCGCGTCGGCGGACCCCACCGGCAGGCCGGACTCGGCATCGCCCTGGGCGAGAAGTCGTACTGGAACCAGGGTCTGGGCACGGAGGCGATGGAACTCATCCTGGCCTACGGATTCGACACGCTGAACCTGCACCGGATCGAACTGCTCGTGTACGCGACCAATCCGCGCGCCCGGAAAGTGTACGAACGCGTGGGCTTCCGCCTGGAAGGGACCATGCGGGAGGCGCGCTTTTTTGCGGGCGTCTGGGAGGATGTTTTCCGCATGGCCATCCTCGAACACGAGTATCGCAACCGGCTTCGCGCATCGGGCGGGGCCCGGAGCGGGGTCGAAGTCGCCTGTGGGGCGGCTGAGCCCTGGCCGGGCTCCGGATGATCGCGTGGAGCGGAACTCAGGCCCCGATTCAGGCGCGTGGGGGACGGGCGGCTGCCCGCTCCCCCGCGCCGGGAGACCGTTGCGAAGGGCTCCCGGCCCCCGAGAAGGGCGCTTGATTGTCCCGCGTCGATCGCGTATCCTGTTCGCACCGCGCCGCCGTCTGGGCGCGCAAGTCGGTCCCCTTCGACGCTTTGGGGTCAGCGACCCCGATCTCCGCGGAGACCTGCATGCCCTCGGAAGGGGACGTCGTTTTCGCCCAACTCCTTTCCGTCCACCACCTCGCGACCGACAAGGATATTCGCGAGGGCCTCGCGGCGTGTGATCGCATTGCCGATCTGGGGGTCGTGGTCAACCTCGCCGAGATCCTGGTCGCGCGTGGGGTCATCGACGTAGCCCGGGCAAACGAGATCGCCCGGATTCAGCTCAAGAAGACCCAGATCGGCCTCCTGCGCACCCAACTCGCCACGTTGCGGCTCACGCGGGAAGAAGACAAGCGCATCGGCAACATGGCCGCTCACAACGGCCTGGTCTCGCAGGAACAACTGGACGACGCCCTGCGGATCCAGGAGGAACTCCGCAAGGAGAAGATCGAGAAACCGCTGGGCGTGATCATGTCGGACAAGGCGTATCTCGCCCCGGAGGTGGTCCAGTCCCTGCTCGAACTGCAGGCGCAGTTGAAGTCCGGACCCCATCCGGATGTGCCCATGATCCTCGCGCACGAGGATCTCACGTTCTGCGCCGTGGCCGTGGAACAGGGCCGCATCACGCATGATCGCGCCCAGCAGGCGATCGCGACGCAGCGGCGCATCTTCGAGAAGCTGCGTATGCGGCAGCCGATGACGGAGGTCGTGTACGGGCTGAGGATGATGACGCTCGACTCGATCCAGGCCGTTTCCGAAGTGGTGACCGACCGGCGGAAGGGAGTCCGCCCGCCGCCCGTGTCCGTGCTGGAATTGTCTCCGGAACAGGATACCCGCCTGGGGTCGATTCTGGTGGAGCGCGGGCAAGTCACGCCGCAGCAGGTGGGCACTTGCGTCGACGTGCAGAAGCGGTTGCGCGGCCTCGGCATCGATCGCCGGCTCGGGGAAGTGATGATCATGCTCGGCTTCGCCACGCGCGAGGATCTGCTCGCGGGGATGGCGGCGCAGCGGCAGCGGCGGGCGGGGGGCGGTCCCGCCGCGCCTGTTCCCGAAGCGAACGCGCCGGCGCCCGCCGGCCTGTCGGAGTCGGCCATCGCCGCGGGGGACGCGGTGCTCGAGGACGAGCCGGTGCCGCCGCTGCCGCCCAGCCGACCTGCGCCGGCGCTGCGTTTGGACCGGCCCGCCGCGGCTGTGGCATCCCCGCCCCCGGCGCCGGTAACGCGGGAGCGGGAGGCGCGGGACTCCGAGGAGTCGGTGGTGGAGGCCCAGCCGATTCCGGATGCGCCTGCCGCCGCGCGCGCGACCGGGACCCGGCGGCGCGAGCGCGGGGCGGAACGCGAAGAGGACCTGCCGTCCCCCCCCCGATTGCGCCCGCCCTCGGGCGTGCGCGCAGCGTTGGGCGCGCGCGCCTCCAGCGGATTGCGCCGACCGGTGCCGGTCCCCGCGCGCGACCCCGCCCGGATCGCCCTGTTGCTCGCCGGCACCGGCGTACTCATGGCGGTCGCCGGGTTGGTCGGTTACCTCGCGTCGAAAGCGGTCCGCCGGGGGGATCCCGGGCACCCCCCTTCGAACACGATCGTGATCCTGCCGACCCCCGGCAATACCCCGGTGCCGCCCGCCAACGAAACGAACGGCGGCGGAACGGGGTTGGAAGACCCCGCCGCGCGGCGAGCCCGGGAGGTCGAGGCAGGGATCGCGCGCGCGCGCGAGCTCTCGGGGGCGGGGGATCCGGAGCAGGCCTTGCGCGTGCTCGACGCCCTGCGCCGAGATCCCGCGCCCATGCCGACGGCACTTCACAAGATCGTCGAGAAGCTGCGCGAACCGCTGCGGGATCGGATCGCGGAGGACCTGTTCGTTCGTGCGCAGGAGTCGCGCGCCAAGGGGGAGAAGGCCGAAGCCGCCGCCCTGTTCCAGCGCATCATCGACGAGTTCGCCGGTACCCTTTCCGAGGATGCCGCGCGCAAGGAACTGGAAGCCCTGGGCGAGTAGGCCGGCGCCGCCCGAAACCAGGGAGCCCCGTCGCGCGAATCGAGCCGGTCCTCCGGAACCGCGACACCCCCGCGGGCGCACCGGAAATCCCGCGTCGCACTTCCTGGATTCCCGATAGAATATCGTCGTGGGACGATGTTCGGGGGAACCCATGATCGCCTCGAGGCAAGCACGACTCCTCGGATGGGCGGTCGCCTTGCTGGCGGCGGTCGGTTGCTCAACCAGCGCACCCTCGCGCGGAACGACTTCTTCCCTCGCCGCGACCGCGCCGGGGCGTCCCGTCGCGCTCGCCGCCCCGGGCGCCCATGGCCCGTGGATCGTTCCGGCGGCCTGGGACGGGCCGCACGCCCGCGTCGCACAGGCTGCCCGCGGCGGCCTCCTTCGCCCCGTCTCCGGGCGGAGCGGGAAAATCGAGACCTTCCAATTGCGCGTGGACCCGCGCGTCTCGCTCCGGCGTGACCTCCTCGCCGCCCCGGGGGGAGCCCCGCTGACCATGCGCGAGTTGGTCGACGCCTGCAATGCCTTCCGCTCCGCCTGGAACGACGCCCTGGCCCTCGAACAGGAACGTGCCGCCGCGCGCACAGCCGCCGCCCGTCGGCGCCCTTGAGCCGCGGCGCATCGCTTGCGCCCCCGCCCGGTTTGGCGTAGACTCGCGCCCCATTCCCGTACGTGGAGGTGCGGTCGATGCTCCAGACTTCCAGCGTCATGCGCTGCCCCAAGTGCGATGTCGGACTCAAGGCCGTGTGGACCGACAAGGGCGTGGTGGTCGACTCCTGCGAGAAGTGCAAGGGGACCTGGCTCGACGGGGGGGAGATCTACCACTTCAGCACCGATCCGTCGCGCATCCACTGGGCCCTGGCCCAGGGGCTGCGGGACCCGCACCCGACCCGTCATGCCTGCCCGCGCTGCCGCAAGCCCCTGGTCGAGGGAGGATTGCTCTCCGACGAGCTGCAAATCGACCACTGCCCGGAGTGCGAGGGGGTCTGGCTGGATGCCGAGGAACTCGACTCCTTGCGCGTCCTGGCCGCCGGGGGAGTTCGGGCCGCCCCTGCCGCCCCCCTGAAGCCCCGGCCCCCCACTGCGGCGACCGCCGCCGGGGCAGTCGCCGTTGCCGCACTGCCGAACCTGTATGTGCGATCGGCGGGCGTGCTTGCCCTCCTCTATGGCCTTCTTTTCCTCGTCCTCGCCCTCGGCGCGGAGGCCGGGCTGATCTCCCTCGCCGCCGCCGTCGTCGTCACCGTGGTCATCGCCGGCCTCCAGTTCGCGCTCAGCCCGTTCATCATGGACTGGCTGTTCCAGTGGACCCTGTCCCTGCGCTGGGTCGAACGCGCAACCCTCCCGCCCCACCTGGCGGCCTTCACCGACCGGATCGCCCAGAAACACGGGATCGCCTTCCCGCGCTTCGGCATCATCGAGGACGGCACCCCGACCGCGTTCACCTACGGCCACTCGCCGCAGAACGCCCGCGTGGTGATCAGCCGCGGCCTGCTCGACCTGCTCGAACCCGACGAGGTGGAAGCGGTCGTGGCGCACGAAATCGGCCACGCCGTCCACTGGGACATGCTGTTCATGACCGTCGCGGCGCTCGTGCCGATGATCCTCTACTTCGTCTTCCGCGTGGCCATCCGGATGCGCGGGGACAAGAACCCCGGACCCATCATCGCCGCCGTGGCCTACATCCTCTACATCGTCAGCGAGTACGTGATTCTGTGGCTCTCGCGCACCCGCGAGTACTGGGCGGATCGCTTCGCCGGGGAGGCAACCGGGAAGCCGGCCGCGCTCGCCTCGGCCCTCACCAAGATCGCGTATGGACTCGCCGGCAGCCAGGCCCGGCGCAAGCTGGAGGAGGAGGCGGCCAAGGGGAATCGGGACGCGGAGGCGCGGCTGCGCAGCCAGGATCCCGGCCGGCTCGACGCCGTCCACGCGCTCGGAATCTTCGACCCCGGCAGCGCGCGCGCCCTGGTGGCGACGTCCGTGGGCGAACTCGAAATGGAGCCGGGAAAAACCCCGCGGGTCGATCCCGAACGGATGAAGGACGCCATGCAGTGGGATCTGTGGAACCCCTGGGCGGGTTGGTACGAATTCAACTCGACCCACCCGCTTCCCGCCAAGCGGATCCACGCACTCGGGGACCTGTCCGAAGCGATGGGCCAGAAGGCCTTCCTGCGCTTCGACCGCGCCCGCCCGGAGTCGTATTGGGACGACTTCATCCTGGACCTCTCCGTCCTCCTCGCGCCCATCGTCGGAGCGGTCGGTGGGTTGGCCCTCGGCTTTTCGACCTTCGGGACCGGGCGCGGCTGGGCCGCCGTCGGGGTCGGGGTCCTCGGCTTCGCCCTCGGCGCCCTGGCCCGAACCCTCTATTCGTATCGGGGGCAGGTGTTCCCGCGTTCCTCGGTCGCGGGCCTGCTCAAGCACGTGAAGGTCTCCGCCGTCACCCCCGTCCCCGCGGAATTGCACGGCAAGATCATCGGCCGCGGGATCCCGGGCCTCATCTGGTCCGAGGACCTCGTCCTCCAGGACGCCACCGGATACATCTTCCTGGACTACCGTCAGCCCTTGGGCATCATCGAGTTCTTCTTCGGGCTGTTTCGCACCCCCGGGATCATTGGTCGCGAGGTCACCGTCACCGGCTGGTATCGGCGGGCCCCGGTTCCCTACTTCGAGCTGAAATCCCTGACCTACCGCGACGGGACGCAGCGGAAGGACCACGGCTGCTACGTGCTCCCGACCAAGATCGTCGTGGAAGCCGCCCTGGTTGTCGTCGGTCTGATCCTGATGATCGCGGCGTAGCATGCTCCTGTCGCCCCTTCCCTCGGGGCTCTCCGAGGACGTCCTCCGCTCCTACCGCGCCCATCGCGCGGCCGAATGCTGGTACATGCTGGCCCTCGGCGTGGTTCAGCTCGGCGACGCGGTCCTGCGAAAGTCGCTTGCGGCGTCGGATTTCCAGGTCACCCTCTTTGCAACCGCGCTCCTGTTGCCGAGCCTGCTGGCGGGGGTGTGGGGGCTGTGGATGGAAGGGAGGCAGAAGCGCCCGGTATTCGTGGTCACCGGGGTGGTTCGCTTCCTGCTCCTCGGCGTTCTCGTCCTGTCGGAGCATCCCTACTGGTTCATCGGCGTCTTCCTGGTCTCGACGCTCATGGAACCGGTCTTTCTGACCGCGCAGTCATCGCTCTATCAAAGCAACTACCCGTCCTCGGTGCGCGCCACGCTGGTAGGACGGGTGGGCGCGATCGGACGGGTGGCGTACCTGGCCGGGGCGCTGGTCGCCGGGGATCTTCTCGATCGCTTTCCCGGGCACGGCACCTGGATCCTTGCCGGGGCGGGAATCGTCGGCTTCGGCGGAACCTGGTGCTACGCCGGCATCCCGTTCACCCGCCCGCGCGCCTCGATCCCTCCCGTGGGGACGCGTTCCCTCTACGCCCGCCTGTTCGGCGACCTGCACCGGATCCTGCGCGAGAACCCGGCGTTCGACCGATACGAACGGAACTACTTCCTGTACGGTCTGGCGTTCATGATGCTCCTGCCGGTCAACGTCTTCCTCCTCGTCGACGCGTTCCGGGTCTCCTACAAGGAATTCTCCCTGATCAAGATGGTGGCCCTGCAGGTCGGATTCATGCTGTCGCTGCCCGCGTGGGGCCGTTCGATGGACCGGGGCGGGCCCTACGGGACCGCGGCCGCCGCGTTCCTGATGCTGACTCTCTACCCCGCAATGCTCTCGCTGGGAGTGGCGACCCACCGGTCGGAGTACGTGTGGCTGGCGTTCTTCCTGTTCGGGGTCTGCATGGCGGGTGTCCACATGACCTGGACCCTGTCGAGCGTCCATTTCGCGCGCGGGCGGGACAGTTCCTCGTTCATGGGGATCCACATCTTCTGCGTCGGCGTGCGCGGACTGCTCGGGCCGTTCCTCGGGCTCCGGCTCTACCAGTGGGCGGGCTATCACGCGGCCTTCGGGGCCTCGCTGGTGCTCTTCTTCGTGGCCGGAATTCTGATGAAGTACTCGCCGGATCGCCGCGAAGTCGAGGCGTGGGGGCACGAGGACCCCCCGGTCGCGCCCCCGCCCGAGCCGGTGCCCGAGCCACGGCGGGCGAGCGCCTGATCCGGGGGGGCGATCGACGGCCGGAGGCGGGGGAGGGGGCTCGGGGTCTCCTCACGGCGTTCGCGGCGGCTCGGGTGCCGCCGGGCCGGCCGCCCCGCCCGGGAAGGAAGCGAGGCGCTCGCGTACGAGGTGAAAGTACGACCGGAACCGCTCCGACGCATAGTCCGGATAGGTCCAGGGCCACGTCTCCCACCGGCCGTTCCGGTACCAGAGCGTGACCTCGCCGTAGATCCCTTCGCCGAGGTAAAGGCGGTGCGCGTGGTCCTTCGTGCTGGCGAGGACGAGCTTTCCCAGCGTCACGTATCCGGGGTCGATGTTCACGGGTCGCGGGACCGGAAACTCCGGGCGCCCCGGGAACCGCGCTTCCAGGTCATTGGTCCAGCGCTTCAGCTCCGGGAGCGCATCCAGGGCGGCCGGGCGTTCGAACGACATCAGACAGCGCTGGAGCGGATCCCCCATGGTGGCGCGATAGTAGCCGGTCTCCGTGAACGGGAAGGGCCCGAGGACCGGTCCGGGGGGGCCGAGATGGCCGATCAGGGCCGTGCGGGCCTCGTCCAGGGCTTGGGAAAACGCGGAGAAGACGCTCGCCACGAGGAGCGCGGAGCGGGGGGGATGGATCCGGGCCATCGGGGTTCCGCCGCGAATCGGGCACCGCGGGAGTCGGGAGCGCGCCGTTCCCCCTGCCCGCGACCGGGGGGATGGGAGGACGGACCGTGCACATGGGGAGGGGGTCCGGCCTCGGGCAGGGAGAGCGACGCGCGCCATCCGTCGGCGATCATGGGCCGGTCGGTGCCGATCTCCGACTCGCGAGGGGTTCGGGCCTCCTGCGCCGCCGCCCCCTTCTCGGGGTCACGCCTTCCCCTCTCCTGATGAAGGCGGCCCCAGGACCGCGTCCGGTACCCGGGCGCCGGAGCGGGAGGCGAACCAGCCTCGCGAGTCTTGTCTCCGACCGAGCCACACGACGTTGTCGTTGATCCGTTAATTTCTTTTTTTTCGTCTCCTCGTCGGTCTTGCGCGACCCTTCGTCGCGCGGTAATGGATCTATCGGGAGATTCATGCGCGATCTGAACGGCAATGGGATTGAAATCACGAATTTCCTCATCATGCTGTGTGTCATTGAGTTGTGACTTGTTTTGTGTGAATTATTCGTAAATCGAGGGGTTCGGGGGTCTGGGCTCGCCAGAACGCGGTTCGGGCGGTAGAATGTCGGGACGGACCGTGCGAAGGGGATGCGAGGAGGGAGCGATGCCGGAAGAGGGGCGGTTTCGCATCGGCGTGTTGCAGTTCCGGCCGGCCTTCGGGGATGCGCCGGCGAACCTCGAGCGGGTGCGGGTCGCCGCGCGGGGCCGGCGCTGGGATCTGCTCGTGCTCCCCGAGTTGTGTACGACGGGGTACGTATTCCGGACGCGCGCGGAGGTCGAGTCGCTGGCGGAGGCGGTGCCCGGGCGTGCGACCGACCACTTGGCCACGGTCGCGCGGGAGATCGGTGGGCATGTCGTGGCCGGCCTGGCGGAGCGCGCCGGGGGGGGCGTTTACAATTCGGCGGTCCTGGTGGGGCCGGACGGCGTGGTGGCGGTCTACCGCAAGGCGCACCTCTTCGGCGAGGAAAAAGTCTTTTTTTCCCGGGGAGACGTGCCGTTTCGCGTGATCACCCTGCCGACGGGGGCGCGCGTGGGCATGCTGGTCTGTTTCGACCACCGCTTCCCGGAGGCCGCGCGCGTCCTGGCGCTCCAGGGGGCGCAGGTGATCGCGCACCCGTCGAACCTCGTGCTGGCGGGGCAGGCGCAATTGACGTCGCGCGTGCGCGCGTTGGAGAATCGCGTCTTCTGGGTGCTGGCGAACCGCTGGGGCATCGAGGATCGCGGGGAAGGGAAGCGGTTGCGATTCACCGGCGCGAGCCAGGTCGTCGGTCCGGACGGCGCGGTGTTGGCGTCGGGACCGGAAGAAGGGGATGCGCTCGTCGAAGCGGCCGTGCGGTTGGCGGACGCGGACGACAAGCGCATCACGCCCCAGAACGACGCGCTCGCGGACCGGCGCCCGGACCTGTACGGGGCGCTGGTCGTGCCGCCGGGTGCGCCGGGAGGAAGCTCCGAAGCGACCTGAGGTCCGCCTCGGCCCGCGGGGCCGCTCAATTCAGGCGCGAAAGCAGCTTGCCCAGGTCCCGTCGCGCCAGCTCGTACTGAGGATAGATCTCCAACGCGGATTTGAGTTCGCGCACCGCTTCGAACCACTTGCCCTGCTGAACGTACGCCCGGCTCAGATTGTAGTGCGGATAGTGGCGCGGCTCGTAGCGGCGGGCGAGCAGGGCCTTTTCGAGCCAGGGTATGGCTTCGTCGTGGCGACCCATCTGCAACAGGTAGGCGCCGATGTCGTTGTATGGATTGCCGAAGTCGGGATCGACCTCGATGGCCCGCCGGCACTCGGCGATCGCCTCGTCGATCCGCCCCTGGAAGCTGTAGGTCCAGCCGAGGAAGGTGTGCGCCTCCGCGGTGGGTTCGGCCTCGATCGACTTCCGGTAGAAAGCGATCGCCTGGTCGAGATCGCCCGCCACCTGGAATTGGTAGGCCTGCTGGAAGTAGAATTGCGCGCGTTCGTTCACGACTCTCCCTTTCGGCGCCCGATCCCTCACCTATAGCACCGGAGGGGCGCTCGCGGCAACGGATCGCGCATGATCGCGGGAGGAAACTCGATGCCCGGCGGGATCCTGTTGACCGGGTTCGATCCGTTCGATCGCTTTCCCGTGAACTCCTCCTGGGAGGGGATCCGGACATTGCAGGGCGTCCTGGTGCGGGGCCGCCGGGTCGAGGTGCGCCGCCTGCCCGTGAGCTTCACGCGTTCCCGCATCGAACTGCTTCGCTGCGTGCGTGCGCTGCGCCCGGCGCTGGTCATCGCCTTCGGTTTGGCGGACGAGGGACGCATTCGGCTCGAAAAAGTCGCCCTCAACGTCGCCCACTCGGAGCGGCCGGACAACGAGGGGCGGAGGCGTCATGACCGGCCGGTGGCCGTAGGGCGGCCCTTGGCCCTGCTCTCCCGCCTTCCGCTGGCGGCGATCGAACGGCGGCTAAGCCGGGGAGGGTTCCGCGCCCGCCTGTCGTTTCACGCCGGCACGTACCTGTGCAACCTGGTCTTCCACACCCTGCTGGCCGAAACGCGATTGCCGGCGGGGTTCGTTCACGTTCCCCCGCTCGCGACCGCCCGCCGGCGCCGCGGCAGGATCGCGCGCCGGACGCTCGAACGCGCCGTGCGGGTCATCGTCGATGAAGCGGCGCGGACCGTCGCTCCGACCCGGCGCGGATCGGGGAATGCACCCTCCCACGCGCGGTGATCGCTCGGGCCGATGGGAGCCGCCGGCCGGCCGCGGGGCGTCTGCGAACCTCACCACCGCCTCGGCACGTTGCGCGTCGGCGGGAAACGACGGCAGGCCTCCCGCTCGTCCACGCGTTGCGGTCGCGCTTCGCCATCGGAAAAGAACCGTGCCCGCGTCGGGGGAGGGGCCCCCGGCGGGTCCATGGCCGGAGAAGGCGACTCCACGGTCGATCACCGAGGATTGCGCGGGTAGTCCGTCAATTCGTTGCCGAGGGTGTCCTTCACTGCACCGACATCCCGCGCATACCAGTAGGTCAGCCCGGGAGTCCCCGCCGGCAGGTCCGGGTATTGCAATTCGAGGACGAAGGCCGTGAACGTGCCCGCCGGGACGGTGATGGGCTCGGTCCCCTTGACCGTGTACCGGATCTTCACCATGACGCCGTCGAACCCGGGTTGGGAAACGGTCCAGGAGTCCCCGACCGTCAGGGGGAGTTTCATGGTCAGGGCGGGAGAGTCGAGGGCGACCCCGTTCAGGGCGCGGAGATAGACCCCGTCTTCCCGTACCGCATAGTGGTAGGTCAGCGTCCCGGCCCAGGCGGAGCCGGATCCCTCGACCACGGCGCACGTCTCGCCCCCGTTCGTCTCGCGGCGCACCACTCGGGTCGTCCAGGTATTCGGTCCGTTCCGGTACCGCCAGACGGAATCGGCCTTCAATGGGAAATCGGGACAATGGTCCAATGTGAACCGCTTCGCGACCGTCGGATCTCCGGGGGGCGTCGGATCCTTCGGGGTGTTCGATTCGGCTACGTCGATGGGGGGCGCGTTCGCCACCCCGACTTCCTGCCGGTTCGCCGGGGTGGTCCCGGCGCCCTGCCCTTGCGGGCCAGGATCGACCCGGGCCTCGGTGGAAATCGTGGATGCGCCGGGACGAACGGCGAGGTACCCTGCGATGGCCGCCAGCACGACCGCCAGCATCGCGACCAGCGGGACGAGCGACCGCCGCGGACCCGCTGCGGCGGCGCCGGATCGCGAGGCGGATGACGTCGGGGCCCGGGCGCCGCTCGCGCCAGCCGAACCGGCGACCCGCTGCAGTTCGGCGATCATCTCTCCGGCGGAGTCGAACCGGTGCTCGGGTTCTTTCTGGAGCGCGCGCATCACGATCGCCTCCAGTTCCGGGGGGTCGACCCGGGCCTTCACCGCGGCAAACGTGGGCACCGGATCCACCAGGATCTTCTTGTAGACCTGCGACTGGTTCTCCCCCTCGAACGGCCGCCGGGCCGTCAGCATCTGGAACAGGATCACGCCGATCGCGTAGAGGTCGGAGCGGCCGTCGATCTTCAGTCCCTGGGCCTGTTCCGGGCTCATGTACGAAAGCGTTCCCACCGCCGTCCCCACCGCGGTCAGACTCGGTCCATCCAGGTCCACGCCGTCGGCATCCGCGACGACCTTCGCGATGCCGAAGTCCAGCACCTTCACGGCGGGGGCGCCGTCTTTGGCCTTCTGCACGATCAGATTCGCCGGCTTGAGGTCCCGGTGGACGATCCCTCGCTGGTGCGCGAACTCGAGGGCCGCCAGGACCGGGACCAGCAGGGCGACGGCCTCGCGCCCCGGCAACGCGCCACGGTCCTTCAGGATCTCCTGCAGGGTCTTCCCGCGACAGAAGTCCATCACCATGTAGAGGGAGCCCTGCCACTCGCCTGCGTCATGGGTGGAGACGATGCTGGGGTGATTCAGGTCGATGAGCAGGCGCGCCTCCCGAAAGAAGCGCTCGCGAATCTTGTCGTTCGCGACCAGGTGGGCGTGCAGGGTCTTGAGGGCCATCTCGGTGCCCAGGGTACGGTGCCGGACCCGGAATACGTCTCCGAAGCCGCCGCTCCCGAGGAGTTCGAACACTTCGTACTTCCCGTCCACTACCGTGCCCGGCTTGAGGGACGGGCCGCCGCCGGTGAGGCCGGACCGGGTCGGGGCCGACGAGGTGCCCGGGACCGGGGTGGCGCACCGCGGGCAGAAACTCGCTCCCGACGGAATCGGCGCAGAACAACCGGCGCAGGGAGCGTTCGACGTGGCCATGCGTCCGCCTCACGAGGTGCGGGATCCGGGGGAGGCAGAATTGTATCCATCCGGGCGATGAATTCTCAAGGGCGAGTTCAGGCGGATTCGCCGTCCTCCCGGGGCGGGGAATGGCCGGATGCCCGGCCGGCAAACCTCGGCCGCGGAGATCGGCCCGGTGCCCCCCGGGTTGGAACGGCGCTCGTCTCTCGCCGGGTCCTGCCGCCGGTCCGGCTTCCCTTGCGCCCCCCTCCCGGACCCGGGTACGATGAGCCTCAGGCGCGTCCGGATGCGGCTTTCCGGCCCTCTCCGGCGCGACCACGCCCCCATGCGCCACAGGAGGGAGCCATGCTGACGGACTTCAAGAACGAGCCCCTGACCGACTTCACGAACGAGGCCCATCGCGCGGCGTTCCAGAAAGCCCTGAAGGACGTGGGCGCACAGTTGGGCCAGACCCACGCGCTCTGGATCGGGGCCGAGAAGGTCGTGACGGATGCGAGGATCGACTCGATCAACCCGGCCAACCCGACGCAAATCGTCGGCCGTGTCTCCAAGGCGAGTCGCGATTTGGCCAAGAAGGCGATCGAGACGGCCGCGCGAACGTTTGAGACCTGGAAAAACGTGCCCGCCGAGGCGCGCGCCCGCGTCCTCTTCAAGGCGGCAGCTCTGATGCGCCGGCGCAAGCATGAGTTCTCCTCGTGGATGGTGTACGAGGTCGGCAAGAGCTGGGCGGAAGCCGACGCCGACACCGCCGAGGCGATCGACTTCATGGAGTTCTACGCCCGCGAGATGATCCGACTTTCCGGTCGGCAGCCGCTGACGCGAATCCCCGGGGAAGACAACGAGCTGTACTACATCCCGCTCGGCGTCGCCGTGGTCATCCCGCCGTGGAACTTCCCGCTGGCGATCATGGTCGGCATGACCACCGCCGCGCTAGTGGCGGGGAACACGGTGGTGATGAAGCCCGCCAGCGTCGCGCCGGTGATCGCCGCCCGCTTCGCGGATCTATTGGAGGAGTCGGGGTGCCCGCCCGGAGTGGTCAATTTCTGCCCCGGCAGCGGCGGCGAGGTCGGCGACTTCCTGGTCCAGCATCCGCTGACCCGGCTGATCAGCTTCACCGGCTCGAAGGAAATCGGCCTGCGCATCAACGAACTGGCGGCCAAGCCTTCCCCCGGCCAGAAGTGGATCAAGCGTGTGATCGCCGAGATGGGAGGCAAGGACACCATCGTCGTGGACGAAACCGCGGATCTCGAAGCGGCGGCCGCCGGGATCGTAACCAGCGCCTTCGGCTTCCAGGGCCAGAAGTGCTCCGCCTGCTCGCGCGCGGTGATCGTGGAAAGCGTGTACGACAAGGTGCTTTCCAGCGTGGTCAAGCGCACCCAGGACCTCAAGGTCGGGCCGACGACCGATCCCTCCAATTTCATGGGGGCGATCGTGGATGAGGGTCAGCTCAAGAAGGTGCTCTCGTACATCGAGGTGGGCAAGCAGGAAGGCCGAATCGTGTGCGGCGGGGAACGGATCGATCGCGACGGGTACTTCGTCCAGCCGACCGTGGTTGCGGACGTCGCACCGACCGCGCGATTGGCCCAGGAGGAGATCTTCGGCCCGGTGCTGGCGATGATCAAGGCCAAGACCTACGACGACGCCCTGGCGATCGCGAACAACACCGAGTTCGGCCTGACCGGGGCGGTGTACTCGCGCAATCGCGAGCGTCTGGAGCGCGCGCGGCGAGACTTTCACGTGGGGAACCTGTACTTCAATCGCAAGTGCACGGGCGCCCTGGTGGACGTGCACCCCTTCGGCGGGTTCAACATGAGCGGGACCGACAGCAAGG
>CAZWCX010000098.1:0-28252 GCA_964632945.1 uncultured Planctomycetia bacterium
GATCGGGTCGGTGTGCCAGGCGACCGATGGGGATGGGCTGGTCGTCGAGGAGTACGTGTACACCGACGTGTATGGGCTGGTGGAGGTGTACGAGTGCGAGGATGAGGGGGAGAGCCGGACGCGGACGGCGGTGAGCGGGTCGGGGATTGGGAACCGGCATTTGTTCCAGGGAAGGGAGTGGGATGGGGAGGTCATCGCCTTCCTGTTCCGGAGTCGCGACGTATCCCCACGCACAGGACGCTTCATGTCACGTGATACGCTTGGGGCTATTGGTGACTCGCTATGGAACCTCTATCGACTTGAGAAGAATGCACCAACCGATTGGGTGGACCCATTCGGTTTGGATGCCATGTCGGCAATAGCCACCGAGGCCGTTGGGCCATGGCCATATCCCTGCAGCTGGGGACCGTGTAGGGACCTAAAGTGGACTCCAGCAGACTGCGTGGCGTTCCTTGAAGGGTCAGAGACTTTCGTTGGGCAGGCCGAGTCGGGCCAGCAGGGTCTCAATGACATAGTACGCAACGAAGATTTCTTCATCATCAGTACCGATTGGGGGAAGATCCTGAGGAAACGCAGATTGCAGATAGCCGGGACTGTGGGAGGTACGGTTGCGCCCAGCACTGGTCAAGGATCCAAGCAGGAAACAGCACTCAGGCAGCGCTACGAGTCGCAACTAAGCCCGAAGAACTGGGCCTATTTCCTAGCGCACGTCGCAGGATTCCTTGTTGGCGTCGTTTCTCCCAGCAAGAGTACGGGTCAGTATTGGGCCCACATTGAGTCGATTCGCAGCGAAGGCTGGCAGGAGCATCTGCAGGACGCGATCAATTGCTGCAAGGACATCCTGGAGGCAGAGCGCAAAGCGGCCGCGGAGAGATCGACAGCTCCACAATCTGGGAAGTGAGTGTCGTGATCTTGCTGGGGGAGAGATTGACCTGGGACAGTCACCGTGATCGACAACGAGACCCATCCTAGATGCACACATCGTCGGACGGTTGGGGATAGCGCATGGGGGATAGTCACAGTCATAGCTGCCTTCCTCGCCTACCTAGGATTGGATAGGCTCGTGATAAGGGTGCAAATCCTCCGTGGGATGAATGGACAGATCTCAGGAGGATCTTTTGCCGAAGAGGTCTTCGTAGCGTTTGATCTGGTTCGACGCTGGCCTGTGTTGTACGTCTTGGCACTTGCATTCTCCATCGCGTTCCATCGGCTCTACGTTGTGGGAAGGCCCGGCCGCGTGAGGAAGTTCTCTGGGTACGTCTTGCTTGGAATGTGCTTGCTTGCATGCTTTGTGCTGGGGGCCCTGCTTACTTCGTTTTCTGTGCGGTGAACGTGTCCTTTGCCACAACTCTTCCGGTCGGTGCGGGAGGGCGTCAGGTAGGCCGTAGCGAAGCGCCGGGGCAGCAAGCCGCGTGACGCAAGAGGTCCGTGCGGCACCGGCGGGTGTCGCGGGACCGTCGCGCGCTACGCATTGGGGTATATTCCGACCCCACCGCCGCTGCCGATCGTGACCGGACAGTCAAGGACATCCACCTATAGGTTGACTTCCCCACCCGGCCCGGCTACCCTGGTCGGGCAGATTGCGCCCATCGTGTGCGCCAATTCGAGGACGACGCGATGACCCAACCGCGACACAGCCTGATCGATCCCCAGGCGACGACCTACTACCACTGCATCGCCCGATGTGTGCGCCGGGCCTTCCTTTGCGGTCGGGACCGGCTGACCGGCCGATCGTTCGATCACCGCAAGGGCTGGATCGTCGAGCGGCTGGCCGCGCTGGCCGAGATCTTCTGCATTCGCGTCTGCGCCTACGCGGTGATGAGCAACCACCTCCACGTGGTCCTGCAAATCGACCCGGCGGCGGCCGAATCGCTGCCCTGGGAGGAACTGAACCGGCGCCACGCGCGGCTTTTTCCGGTGCTCCATGCCCAGATGGAGACCTGGGCCGAGGAGAAGGTTCAGGAGCGCATGGAGCTCTTCCGGTCGCGTCTCGCCGAGATCAGTTGGTTCATGCGCTGCTTGAGCGAGTCGATCGCCCGACGGGCGAACCGGGAGGACGGGTGCAAGGGGCGCTTCTGGGAAGGGCGGTTCAAGTCGCAGGCCCTGCTCGACGAGGCGGCGCTCTTGACGTGCATGAGCTACGTGGATCTCAACCCGGTGCGGGCGGGGCTTGCGGAAAGCCTGGAGGGGTCGGACTTCACGTCGATCCAGCAGCGGCTGCGGCAGGCGGCCGGGCGATTGCCGGCCGGCCCGGCGGATCCGGCGAAGGACGCCCGGCGAGTCAGGACGGCCGGTGGCCGGGCTTCGGGCAAGGCTTCCTCCGGGGTCCGCGTCCGACTCGCCGGATTCTGCCGGGGCCGGTCCGCGCCGGTGCGGCCGTCCGGTCCGCGTGCGGACCGCGCGCTCGGCGGGGAGGCGGGCGATCGCTTGCCGGTGAGCTTCGGCGACTATCTCGCGTTGGTCCAGTGGGCCGGTCAGCGGCTGGAGGCCGGGAAGCGGGGCGCGCTTTCCCCCGCTCTTCCGGCGTCGTCCCGCGCCGTCCTCGTCGGGTTGGACTTGGACCCGGAGCACTGGCTGGACGCGGTGCAGGAGTTCGGCCGGCACTTCTTCACCTGCGCGGGGAGCGTGCTCGGGCACTCCGGCGAGTTCGTCTGTCGCGTGCCGGTGTCCAACTCCCCGGAGTTTCCGCGCAAAACGCCCCGGAAATCTGTAGAGGAATCGGCCCCGCCCCCTTGGCGAAATTCCCGCCGGAAAGGAGGAGGCCATGTCCGACCTACCCGAGTCGGCTCGGCCGCACGAGTCCAACCCGCATTCGGAGGTCCCCCCGTCCGTCGCCGTCCCACCGCGGGTGAGCCCGCAAAGACCTCCGCCGCTCCCCAGGCCTCCGGAGGCGGACGATGCGCCCGCCCCACCGCCGGACCTCGAACCACCCCTGCGTCCGGCCTGCTTGACGGGCCCGCGCTCGGGCGCTACGCGGTCCAAGCCCGGCCCCCTGGTCGGACTCACCCAGCAGACCCTCTACGCCTGGAGACGCCGCTTCGAGGAGCATGGACCGGCCGACCTGATCGAGCGTCCGCGCGGCGGACGTTCGGGCAGCCGTCTTCAAGAGGCCACCCGGCGGGCGATTCTCATGCTCGAGGAAGCCAACCCCGGCTTCGGCTGTGAACGGATCCGCGACATGCGCTTCCGCGGTCCCGAGCTCGGGGCCAGCGCCTCCGCGGTCGCCCGCGTGCTCCGCGAAGCGGGGTATCCGGTCGCCGAGGAGCCGACCCGGCCCCACGCGCCCCTCTTCGTCCGCTTCGAGCGCGCCAAACCGAATCCGCTCCGGCAGACCGCCCCGGCACCCGGACCCCCCCAATCCCCGGCGATCCCGGGTAGCGGATGGCGCGCCGGCGCAGGGCGAGGTCGGCCAGGAGCCACCCTCCGGCCACCGGTTCGTCTTCGTCAACCGACGCCGCAATCGCATGAAGGTGCTCTACGTAGAACGCGGGGGTATTGCCTCTGAGCCATGGCCTCGAGGCCGGCGTCTTCCTGTTTCGTGGCGGTCCCACGGCCTCGCTCGAGTTCAGCCTGGCGGACCCGAGCATGATCGTCGAAGGCGTCGAGCCTTTCCGCGTTTCTCGCGCACGTCGCGAGAACGCGAGCCGGTGCGGATCGCGGCAGTCGGGACGGCGGGCGCGGGCGAAGCCCCGGTCCGGAAGCCGAACCGGCTCCGCATCCCCCGCCCAGGATGTGGTCGTCGTCGGTGACCGCTGCACTCGGTTCGCTGCCGCCGGTGGCGTCGGTCGCATCCGGCGTCGTCGGCCCCGGCTGACGCTTGACTTGGGGTTGCTCTCCGTGGTTCGCTTCCGGGTGGCGGCCCTCGCTTCCGCGACCCCTGCGCCGGCCCGGCGTCCGGTTGGGATGGACGAAGTTCCGCCCGAGCCCCGTTCCGGCCCTGCGGGCCGGTCGCAGGGGGGGTGTACTTCCTTGGTTGGGAGCCGGGCGACCATGACGCTTCCCTGTCTGCGCGACGGACTCCCCGCGGCGCTCCCGTTCTCCGTCACGCAGTTGCCTCACCGGGTGAAGCTGGACCAGAACGAGGCGCCCGTCGATCTGCCGGAGCCGCTGAAGCGCGAGATGTGCGAGGAGCTTGCCGCGCGGCCGTGGAATCGCTATCCGCAGCCGTCGGAGTACGTCGCCGCGAAGCGTCGGTTCGCGGCGGCGTTGGAGCTGGACCCGGACGGTCTGTGCGTGACGGCCGGAGGGGACCAGACGATCATGGCCGCCTTCCACCTGGCCGGCGGTCCCGGACGGCGCGCGCGCTGGTGGGAGCCGACCTACCCGTACATCCCGCTGGCGTCGAGCGTGACGCACACTCACGCGGAGCCGCTCGTGATGGACGGGCGGTTCGAGGAGGGGATGGTGGCGGCGGCCCTGCTGCGCGATCCCGCGCCCCACCTGGTCGCCCTGGTCTCCCCGAACAACCCGACCGGAGGAATGGTTCCGTCCGCGGTGATCGAGGACGCGCTCGCCGGGGAAACTCGTCTCGTGTTTCTCGACGAGGCGTACGCGGATTTTGCGGGAGAGACCCGAATCGCGCAGGCGGGACCCCGGCCGAACCTGCTGATCGGTCGATCGATGTCGAAGGCGTTGGTGGCGGGCGTGCGGCTCGGGTACTGCGTCGGGCATCCGACGGTGATCCGGGCGTTGGAATGCGCACTGGCGGGTCCGTACCACCTGAACCAGCTCCAGCTGATCGTGGCCGCGCGGATCGCCGAAGTGCTGCCGTGCCTGCGCGCGGCGGTGCGGGAAGTGGTGGGGGAACGCGAGCGCGTGCACCGCCGCCTGGCGGAGATGCCCGGGGTTTCGCCGCGACCGAGCCGCGCCAACTTCCTGCTGTTCCGAATCGACGGCGCGCCGGATCGGGCCAAGGCGGCGCATGCGGCGCTTGCCGCGAGGGGGGTTCGGGTGCGCGACGTGGGCGGCCTGCCCGGTCTGGCCGGCTGGCTGCGCGTGACGGTCGGGACCGGGGCCGAGAACGACCTGTTCCTGACCGCGCTCCGGGAGGCGCTCGACCGCGCTGCGTCATGAACGGAGCCTCCGCCTCGCTCACCGGCGTCGTCCGGGATCTGCTCTTCCGCAACGAGTCTTCGGGCTGGACGGTCGCGCGGATCGACGTGGAAGGTCGGGCTGAACCCGCCTGCGTCGTCGGGGTCGCGGCCGGGTTGGCGGTCGGCGATCTGATCGAGGTTCGCGGCGTCTGGCATCGCCATCCCCAGTACGGCGAGCAACTGGAGTTCGCCGAAGTTCGTTACTGCGACCCCACGACGGAACAGGGGATTGTGCGCTACCTTTCGTCGGGGGCGATCGAGGGGATCGGGGAAGGGCTTGCCCGGAGGATCGTCGACGCCTTCGGAACCGACACGTTGCGGGTGATCGACGAGGAACCGGAGCGGCTCGCGACGGTGAAGGGGATCGGGGCGACTCGGATCGGGAAGATCCGCGCGACCTGGGAGGAACATCGGGCGCAGCGGCGGGCGCTGGTCTTCCTGCAGAGCCACGGGCTGGGGGCGGCATTGGCCGCGCGCGTTTTCGCGAGCTACGGCGTGCACACGGTGGCGGAGGTGCGGCGCAATCCCTACGCGCTGATCCGCGAAGTGCGCGGCGTCGGTTTCGCCACCGCCGACCGGATCGCTCGCGAGATCGGCCTGGCCGCCGATCACCCCGCGCGGATCGAGGCGGGCGCGCGGCATGTCCTGGACGAGGCTGCCGACGACGGGCATACGTACGTCCCCGTTGCCGAACTGTGCGCCCGCGCGGCGACGCTGCTGGGCTGCCCGGAGAGTGCCGCGAAGGAGGGCGTGGAGCGGCTGGAGGCCGCGGGGGAACTTTCGCGGGACGGAGAGCGGGCGTATCTGCCGGGGCTTTTCGAGGCGGAGTGCGAGTCGGCCCGACACCTCGCGCGGCTGCTGCGCGCGCCCTTCCCGCGGCCCGCGATCGAGGCGGACACCGCCGCATCTTGGGTGGAACGCGCCAAGGGGATCGAGCTGGGGGACGAGCAACGGGTCGCCCTGCGGCTGGCTCTCGCCCGCAAGGTGTGCGTGATCACCGGCGGGCCGGGCGTCGGCAAGACGACGCTGCTCGACGCCTTCCTGCGCATACTCGATACCCGCAACGTCTGCGTCGACCTGTGCGCGCCGACGGGTCGCGCGGCGCGCCGGATGACCGAAGCGACCGGGCGCAAGGCGAAGACGATCCACCGGCTGCTGGAGTTCAGCCCGAAGGCGGGGGTCTTCACGCGCAATGAGGAGGATCCCCTCGACGTCGACGCCCTGGTCGTCGACGAGGCCTCGATGATCGACATCGTGCTCTTCCGGCGCCTGCTGGCGGCGCTCCCCGACTCCGCCCAGCTCGTTCTGGTGGGCGATGCCGACCAGCTTCCCTCCGTCGGTCCCGGCCAGGTCCTGCGCGACGTCATTGCGGCCGGCGCCGTGCCGATTGCGCACCTGGGTCAGGTGTACCGACAGGCGGAGGGGAGCGGGATCGTCGCGGCCGCGCACCGGGTCCTCGCCGGTCGCCTGCCGCCGGTGCCTCCCCCGGGCGCGAAGGCGCCGTCCGGTCCCGTCGGCGACTTCCACTTCGTGGAGGTCGACGACCCCGAGCGGGCCGGCGACATGATCCTGCGGCTGTGCCGCGAGCGCATCCCGCAGCGATTCGGCCTGGATCCGATTCGCGACGTGCAGGTGTTGAGCCCGATCTACCGGGGAGAAGCGGGGGTCGACCGGTTGAACGAACGCCTCCGCGAGGCGCTCAATCCCGCGTCGGATCCGGCCTGGGCCGCGGCGCCGCTGCGTCCCGGCGACAAGGTGATGCAACTGCGCAACGACTACGAGAAGGACGTCTCGAACGGGGACGTCGGCTTCATCGTGACCGTGGACCATCCGAATCGCCGCGTGCAGGTTCGATTCGACGACCGCACGATCGAATACGCGGAAAAGAGCCTGGCCGACCTCGCGCTTGCGTACGCCTGCTCGATCCACAAGAGCCAGGGATCCGAGTATCCGGCGGTGGTGATCGCGCTGCTCCCGCAACACCACGTCATGCTGAATCGGAACCTGCTCTACACCGCGATCACCCGGGGGAAGCGGCTCGTGGTGGTGGTCGGCGCCCGCTCCGCCCTGGAACGGGCCGCCCGGTTGGCGCCCGCGGCGGGACGCTGGAGCGGCCTGGCGGATCGGATTGCGACCGGAGTTCCGGCGGACGGCCCGTCATGATTCTCCCGGCTTCCCTCGTGCCGCTCCTCGATCGCCCGATCGACCTGTCCGGACGTTGGGTCGGGGTCTACGGCAGCCACGGCCCCGAGGTCGTCGAGATCGTTCAGGAGGGGTCTCGCCTCGTGGCGCGCAAGATCACCGGCGATCCGCACGTCCCGGCCGGCGAGGTGACCTTTCGCGCCGAATTGCAGGGATTCGGCGGGGCGGGGGAGGGGCAGATCGCCGAACTCGGGTTCAAAGACAGCCGCTTCGTTCCGGGCGTCCTGACCGTTCGGTCGGCCGAGGAGTTCGAATTCGCCTGGGAAGGGGTCGGCAACGTGGTCTTCCACCGGTTGCCGGTCTCGGCCTGACCGGGGCGGCGGGCACCGCCCCGCCGGAGGGCCGGCGCGCGGCCCGACGCCGGCTTCGGCGGGCGCGGGCGCGGCACGCAGGATCGGACGCCCGGGTCGCACCGCCCCCGTCGGGGCACGGGACCGCCGGTCGTGGAGCGGGCTCGCGCGCAGCGCCCGGATCCGTCGCGTGGCCTCACCCGCGCGCCAGGTTGGGCAGGATCTTCTCCTGGTACAGCCGGATCGCGTCGCGAATCACCTGCTGGGCCTCCGTTCGCCCGCGCAGCGGGCCGATGTGGACGTCCTTGTCCTCCAGGGCCTTGTAGTCCATGAGAAAGCGCTGCAATTCCCGCATCCGGTGGGGAGGGAATTGCGTCGTTTCGGTGTAGTGGCTCACTTCCGGGTCGTCGACCGCGATGGCGACGATCTTGTCGTCTCCGCCCTTGTCGTCCGACATCGTGATCACGCCGATCGGACGCGCGCGCACGATGCAGAGCGGTTCCACGAGTTCCTGCATGTAGACCAGCACGTCCAGGGGATCGCCGTCGTCGCAATAGGTTCGCGGCAGGAATCCGTAGTTGGCCGGATAGTGGACCGCGCTGTAAAGCACGCGATCCAGGCGCAGCAGGCCGGTCTGCTTGTCGAGCTCGTACTTGCACTTGCTGCCGACCGGGATCTCGATGACGCACTGGAACACCTCGACCGGGGATTCCCCCAGGGGGACGTCGTGCCACGGATTCATGCGCGCCTCTCCGAAAACGGCACCGGCGTTTCCGGACGCACCGGAAACGGCGGGACGCGTGCCACTCTACGCGCGCGGGCGGGGCCGGTCAAGGAACCGCCCGGATCCCGCGGGTGATCCCTACTCCCGGGTCAGCTCGAAGACGACGTGCGGGTGCTTTCCGACGGGATTGCCGTCGGAATCCGTCCAGGACTCGCCGCCCATCCAGCGGAACGAATCGGAGGTGGCCTGGAGCTCGCCCGCCGGCGAGTTGTCGTCGTTCAGGTCTTCCCACACGATCACGGTGTACCGGCGGTAGTGGTTCACGGAATCGTCGACCGGCTTCACCTGCACCGTGAACAGGTCGGAGTGGAACGCGTCCAGCATCGCCACGTCGTAGGGGTGGTTGCCGGGCCACTGGAAGTACTTGGCGTTGATCAGCATGTTGAACACACCGACCTTGAGCTTGCTCCGATCGACCATGCCGGTCAGGTCCAATTCGCCGACCGCCAGCAGCGCCTTCGGCGCCTTGAAGTCGGTCGCCGTGGCGATCCGGCCCTTCACGCCGTCGAAGTAGACGGACCCGGAGGTCTTCCAGGTCACGGCGAGGGCGTAGGGGAAGATCGGCGTGGCAAAGACCGGCATCTTCGAGTCCGGCGGGGGAGTCGTGGAGTGGGTCTTCACCTTGAGGGTGGCGCCGAGCTTCTCGACCTTCGTGATCGTGATCGAGTTGGCCGCCTGGTGCTTCGGGCCCATGTAGGCCGCCAGTACCTGGTACTTCTTGAAGTCGACGGACGGAACCTTGTCGGCGGGGCGGTGGACGCGATGGAACAATTCCCAGGTGGCGGCGTCGCGAATGGCGAAGAAGCGGTCGGCCGTCTTCGTCGGGTGGTACCCGCTCTTGTCGCCGGAACTGAACACGGCGAAGGCGGTCGGCTTCCACGGTTCCAGCACGGTGATGGTCCACACGTCCATGATGACGGCGTGGCCTTCCACGGTGTGCTCGACCCATCCGCTGACCTTCACGCGCTTCCCTTCATAGAGGGAAAGGTCGTAGGCGTCGCTCCGCAAGCGCGTCCCGGCGTATCCCGGATCCGCCTCCAGGACGTGGGAGCCCTGCATGAAGAAGGAAAACCCGGCCGGGCTCACCGTCCCGATCGTGAAGTAGTACCCCTCGGTGAATTCGTGCGCCTGCGCCGGGAGCGCCGCTCCCGCCAGCAGGATGGCCGCCAGGGCCAGGATCCGGATCGCGTTCGTCTGCATCGTTCCTCCTCGTCGCATCCCATTTCGTCCAACCGTCCCGGTGAGGATCACGAATCATTCGTAACCGTGGCGTGCCTCTATACCGTCTTGTGACGCGGTGTGTCAACCGGAATTCCATGCGATCGCCGCCGGGGTCTGCGCCGGCGCGCCGGGCCGGGGGGGATCCGCGGCGGAGACTCGCCCCGGTCGGGGCGAGGCCGGGGAACGATGGCGGTGCGCCTGCGCATCGAGTAGGATGATCGGACCCCCCGGGATCGGGCCCATGGGCGTCGGAGGGAGCGATGGCCGGCGGCGAAGATCGGGTCGGGCGCCTGCGCGCCCAGGCGCGGCTCGAGGCCTTTTTCGGCGCGAACCGGTGCGCCCGCCCCGAAGGGGACCAGGTCTTCGTTCACGGCGGCTGCGACGCGGGGCCGGGGTACCACGACGACCTGATCTGCCTGGGTCGCGAGAACGGCGAAACCCGCTGGTCGTTCGGCAGCCGCGACCATCCGTTCGACCTCCAGTCCCCGTTCGTCCTGGCGGGCGGACAGGTCCTGGTGGGACGGAACAACGGGCGGTTCTACGCCCTCGATGCCCGCGACGGATCCCCGCGCTGGACCTACCACCACGACACGGCGATGGCGATGGGCGCGCGGCTCGACGACGTCGTCCTGGTGGCGGATGCGGAGGGGTGGCTGCGGCGGCTCGATCCGGCCACGGGCCGGGCGTTGAGCGAGCGTCGCGGGGGACGCGGATTTGCGTTTCCGGATTCCACGCATGGATTGATTCTGTCGCACCTGGAAGGGGCGGTCACCCGGCTCGATCCCGCCTCCCTGGCCGAGGGCTGGCGTCGCACGTTCGACGCTCCGCTTTGCTTTCCGGTCCTCCCCTCGCCTCCCTGCCTGGCGGCCTGTTTCGTGGACGGGCGCCTGCTCGGACTCGATGCCGACACGGGCGCGACGGTCTGGCAGGGCCGGATCCGAGACGGTTCATTTCTGCCGCCCGCGACGATGGAAGGAGATCTCTTCACTCTGACGTCGGGCGGTGGGTTGAGCGTGTTCGAGTGCGCCACGGGTCGGCTGCGGTACCATTTGCGGGTCCCGGGGGCGACGTCGCTCACGGTGGGGGACGGACTCGTGTTTGTGGATGGGAGGGCGGGCATTACCGTGATCGACGGCCACGGGGGGCATCCGGTGGGGGTCCTGCCCGTGGCCGGAAGTCCGCAGCCCCGCCTGGCGGCCGCGAGTCCGCGGTTGTTCGCCTTGCGCGTCCGGGACCATGCCCGTCTTCTCGTCTGTCTCGAGCGCTCCGGCGCGCCGGTGTGGACTGCGGAGATCGGGACCTGGGGGCTCACGTAGGGGGCCGGTGCGGATCCGGCAAGGGGGTTCCGGTGGGAAATCCCGGGGCAGGGGCGCGCGCTTTTCGCTTTACATTCTCCCGCGGTCCGTGCTTCCTAGAGGCATCCCGTCCCATCGAGGAGAGTTGCGATGGATGCCGTTCTCGTTCTTCTGGCGCAGGCCGACGCGGACAAGATCGCCAAGCAGGCCAAGTCCGGCTACACCCAACTGGTTGCGCTGATCGAGCGGTATTGGTACATCTCCATTCCCGCCGCGTTCGTGCTCTGCTTCGTCGTCATTCTCTATATTGCCAAGTGGAAAATGTCTCGCTAGGAGCGCCCCGTGGGCGCGAGGTGACCCGCCGATGACCACCGTTCGCATGGGGCTGCGCGCCGTCGCCGCCGTTCTCGTTCTCCTCCTCGCGTCGCTCCGCCCGGGCGCGGCCGATCCGGGCACGGATTCGCCGCCGAAGCGGTCCGCGTTGACCCTGCTCTATCAGGGAAAACTGCCGAGCAAGATCAACCCGGCGCGCATCGAGTCGCTGGTGGGAACGTTTCTGCGCGGCGACGCCGAGGAACAGGCGGTGGCCGGCGAAGAGCTCGTGAAGACCGGACCCCTGGTCGCCTACGTCGCCCGGGAGCGACTGGTCCGCGAGACGGATGCCGGGGTGCGTGCGCGACTGGAAGACCTGATGAAGAAGGTGACCGCCGACACCGCCGTCAATGCCCAGGTCCTGTTCCACTATGCGCAGGCGCTGGCGACGGTTTCCAAAGGGCATGGTCCGCTCGAGTGGGACGACCCCGGATTGCCCCGCTGGCGCGCGATGGCGAAGCTCTGTCACCTCCTGTTCGTGAACCCGGCCTTCTTCGGCGACATCATCGACGCGAAGCTGGGAGTGTTCGAGCCGTACCGGGATCTGCCGGCTGCCGCGGACCTCTACCGGGAGGCGGGGGCGATGTGGGAGCGGTTGGCGGGCGCACACAAGGACCCCGCGGAAGCGGCCAAGGCCGAAGCGGAGTCCCAGCGGTGCAAGATACTCGCGGACCAGGCCCTCGAGGAAGCCGCCCAGGTGAAGTGAACCGGGAGGGGACGCGGATGCGAAAGCACGGGGCGGTGGCGCTTCTTTCCCTGCTGCTCGGCGTCCTCCTCGGGGTCTTCGGCGTCCGTGGGCCGGGCGCGGAAGAGGCGCCGTTCACGCGCACGCTGCTGCTGGAAGCCGACCTCGAGGGCATCCCGGGCAAGCGGATCCTCTTGATGGATGTTCGACTGGCGGGGGGTGCGGCGACCGGAAAGCACACCCATCCGGGCCAGGAATTCGCCTGCGTGATCGAGGGGGAGGGCGTCCTGACGGTGGAGGGGAAGGACCCGCAGCGCATGAGGGCGGGCGAGGCAAGCGCGGTTCCGTACCAAGCGGTCCATGAAGGGCGCAACGCGGACGCCTCCCGGCCGCTTCGGCTGATCGTGGCCCTGATCGTCGACCGGGATCGTCCTCCCGCGACTCCGGCGCCCGAGTCGCGGTGAACGCACCGGTTCACGCCTTCGCCGCGGGTGCGGCCGACGGGGACCAGCGACGGCACGATCCCCCTTCCGCAGACACCAGCAGCACGCCGTCGTGCCCGAACCCGCGCAGGTCCTCCGCGGGCCCCCCGCCCGGAGGCGGCTGGACGGGGAGTCGCGCGGCCGAGGCCCCGGTGAGGGGCGCCCGGGCGGTGATGGCGCCGTTCCCGTCGATCGCCAGCAGGGAATCGGGCTCCGGTCGGAGGCCGCCGCCGGGCGGGGGGCCGAAGACGAAGTGGTCGGCCGTGGCGCCCAGGATTCTCCCGTCATAGGGGAGCTCGATGCGCCGGCGCAGCCCGCCGTCGGGCGAGAGGACCGCGCAGTCGCGGCCGGCCGACACGGCCGCGGAGCCGTCGCGCAATCGGGCAAACCCGGTTTCGCGCCGGGAGTCGCTCCGCGCCTGCAGTTCGCCCTTCTCGCCCAGGAGCGCGAACCAGCGGAAGCCGGCGACCACGAGCCCGCGGCCGACCCGGTGGAGTTCGTAGGGAACCTCGGGGACACGCGCGCGCCAACGTTCCTTGCCGGTGCTCCACTCGAGCTCCGCGACCTGGCAGACGTCGGGCGTCGGACGGGTGCCGATCCAGGCGAGCGGGCCTTCCGCCGACGCGGCCCAGCAGGCGCCGACCGCCAGTCGACGGAGGGGTTCGCCCGGGGCCAGGCGCCAGAGTCCCTGGGGACCGGACGCCCACAAGGCTCCCGCGGCGCCGGTCACCCGGATCGTCTGCTCCGGCCAGGCCGATTCCTCGTCGGGCCGGTCCCCGTCCAGGTCGACCCAGGTCATGCGCCCGGTGGTGACCCGCTCGGTCTTTCCCGCCCGCTGTCGCGGCACGATCACCGGCAGCGCGGCCAGTCGCCCGTCGAGGACATGCAGTCGGGTTTCCGGCGTGGTTCCCCGTGCGCGCGGGATGCGGCGCAGGATTCCCAGCGGCGCGGCGGTACTCGGTTCCGCGATCTGGAGGTGTTCGGACTCGGTGTGGATCCAAACGCAGCGCGGGCCTTCCGAGTAGGCCAGGACGTCCGCGGCGCCGGCGATCGTGCCGGAGCGGATGCGCTGGCCGTCGAATCCGTACAGCCAATACGCGAGCGTGCCGCGCTGCGGGTGAAAGGCGGAGATCAACACGTGGTCGTGGCGGGCGTGGAGCGGCGGCGGCAGGTCGTACCGTGCCTGCGGGGTGCCCAGGAGGTCGACGATCGCCCGCGTGTGCGCGCCGGGAATCAGGTGAACCCGAGCGCGGCCCCGCCCCCGGACATCCCCGTGCCGCGTGGCCTCGAGCGCCGCCGCCCCGCCGTCCGGGAAGGCGCGCACGGCCGCGATCTCGAACTCTTCGGCGCGGACGGTCGCCAGGGTCGGACCCGAGGGTGGAGGATGCGGTTCCATGGGCGGGATTCTACCCGACTCCGCCGCGCTCGGGGAAGTTCCCGCAGCATCGCGCGAACGGGTCCCCGGCCCGCGATCCGGATTGCGCCGGGCCGGAAGAGAGGGTAAGTTGTGGACCCTCGGACCTTCGGGAGTCGCGCACATGGGGATCGCTGCCGCCCTCGGCCTCCTCGCCGGCATCCTCGGCCTGGCGTTCTGGTTGAGCACGAGCGAGACCCGTCGCCGGAACGAAACGCTTCGGCTGCTCGGGGAGCGCGTCGGCGGACGACTGATCCGAATGGGACCGCGCGCGCGCGCGCACCTGGAACTGGAAGTCGACCGTTTTCACGGCGTACTGATCGCGGACCCCGGAGACGGCGACGGCCCCGGCCACACGCGCTTCCGGTTCTCCTGGATTCCCCCGGGGGGGCTGCGTCTGACTCCGGAGAGTCTGCTCGACCGAGTGGGAGCCTGGTTCGGTCGCGCCGACTGGCAGGTCGGGGACCGCGACTTCGATCGGCGTTTTCGGATCGTCGGCCATCCCGAGGACTGGCTGCGCGACGCGCTCGATCCACGGGCGCGCAAGTTGATCGTCTTGCTCGCGGAATTGGGGGACGGCCTCCAGATCGACCTGGGGCCGTCCGGCGTCATGGTGGAAGTGGCGCGGGACCTGGTCCCGACTCCCGGCACGCTGGAGCTGGCCCTGGAACACGTGATCGAGCTGATTCGGCGCTGGCGCACGGCGGCCGAAGGGCGGGGCGCGCTCCTTTCGGCCGCGCAGATGGTCGCCGACGGGCGCTGCCCGGTCTGTGCGGAATCGGTGGGGGGCAATCCGCGCGATTGCCCCCGTTGCGGCGCCCGGCATCACGCCGAATGCTGGAACTACTTCGGCGGCTGCGCCATTTTCGGCTGCGATTGGCGTCAGGCGGCGGCGCTCCCCGGCGGCAAGTCGGGGAAGTGACCCGCGGGGCGGCGGCTTCGGCCGGGCCGGGAATCGCCTTGCGGGGATCGGGCCTTGAGCCGCCTCACGGTCGGTTCGTATACTGGAACCTGGAGCGCGCTCTCCGGGTTGCGTGCCTCTCCCTCGGTGGCGGCGACCCGGGCGGCGGACCCCCGGATCGAGAGTCCGGGTCGGACCGGAAAGAGGCCGCGGATGGGCGCAGGACCGATCGATCCCCCGTCGGACGCACGGCTCCGTGCCGGCCTCGGGGTCCTTTCGGTGCTGTTCTACGTCACGCACGGAGGGTATTGGGTCCTCTGGCGCGGCGAACCCGAGAATCTGCTGTGGTCGTGTCATCTTGCCTCCAGCCTGATCGGGTTCGGCTTGCTCACGCGAGCGGCCTGGCTGAATGCCGTGGGCGTGACCTGGCTTTCGCTGGGCACGCCGCTCTGGCTGGTCGACGTGTTCACGGGGGGCGAGTTTCTGCCGACCTCGATGGGGACGCACCTCGGGGGGCTGGCGGTGGGGCTGTGGGGCGCGCGCCGGCTCGGGTTCCCCGCCGGAACCTGGTGGCGGTCGGCGATCGGCGTAGCGATTCTTCAGCAGATCTGTCGAGCGTTCACGTCGGCGCGGACCAATGTGAACCTGTCGCACCGGGTCTGGGACGGGTGGGAATCCACCTTTCCGACCTATGGGGAATTCTGGCTCTGCCTGTTCGTCGCCTGCGGGGTGGTGTATTGGGGAGCCGAGGCGGGGCTGCGCCGGTGGACCGGCGGCCGGGACCGGAGCGCCGATTCCGGCGCCCTCGACGCGAGAGGTGTTCATGAATCCGAACCCGGGGCTGCTGGAGGGTAGGAAGGTCGTCGTGACGGGCGCGACGGGCGGGATTGGTCGCGCCATCGCGCTGGCGTGCGCCCGCGAAGGGGCGGTGGTGGGAATCCATCACCGCGGCGCGCCCGAACGCGCGGCCGCCCTCGAAAAAGAGATCAACGAGCGCCACGGCCGCCCCGCCCGGCTCATCCGCTTCGACGTGCGCGACCCGGAGCAATTGGCGACCGCCATCGAGAGATTCCGCGAGGTCGAGGATCGGATCGACGGCTGGGTCAACCACGCCGCCGTCATGCGCCCCGATCTCCTCGTCTCCGCCGCGCCGGATCAGGTGCGGGAACAGCTCGACGTCAACCTGCTGGGTCCGATCCTGTGCGCGCGCGCGGTGCTTCCCGTGATGATGGAGCAGCGCGGAGGCGTGATCGTGAACGTCGGATCGGTCTCCGTGGAGCGGCCCGCGCGGGGTCATGCCGTCTACGCCGCCACCAAGGGGGGGCTCGAAGCGCTCACGCGCGCCTTGGGAGCGGAATACGGACGCCAGGGCGTCCGCGCGCACTGCGTCCGCCCCGGTCCGATCGCCACGGAGTCGCCCGCGGGCACCCTCGCGATTCCCGAGGGCGACGTGCGCGATCGGGTCCCGCTCGGAAGGATCGGTCGGCCGGACGAAATCGCGGAGATGGTGGTCTTCCTGCTGAGCGAGAAGGCGAGTTTCCTCAACGGGGCGGTGATCACGGTGGACGGCGGATTCCTGCAGGGATGAGGAGGGGGGATGAGGCCCAAGGCGCCAACGACCGGCCGTCGGGTCCGCGCGGCGACCCGCGGGTTCCGCTCGGTCGCGGGGCTGATGTCGACCCGTCGATTCTTCGATCTGCTCGCCCGGCGCTCCGCGCGCACCGCGGGGGAGGTCGATCGCGCGATCGAGAAGCGCGGGCTGCGCGAACTCACGGTGTTCGCCTGCGACTCGTCGGGATTCTCGCGCCGGACCCACGAATTCGGTATCCTGCAGTTTCTCTCGGTCATGACGCGGTGTTACGACGGGCTGATTCCCCTCCTCGAGCGGCGGGGCGGGATCTGCCTCTCCCACAATGCCGACAACATCCTGGCGGTGTTCGAGGACGTGACGCCGGCGGCGCAGGCCGCAGTCGACATGAATCGGTGGCTGAGGCGACGCAACCGCCGGGCTTCGGAAGCGGAGCGCTTCCACGTGTGTATCGGCATCCACCACGGGCCGGTGATTCGTCTTCGCGACAACGTCTTCGGCGCCACCGTGAACGTGGCGGCGAAAATCGGGGAAGACCTCGCCGGACGGGAGGAGATCCTCCTGACCGGCGAGGCCGTCGGGCGTCTGGAGGGCCGCGTCCCCGTGCAGTATCTCCGTTCCACCGACGTGGGCGGCCGAATTTTCGAGTTGCATCGCGTGGAGTACAGCGCATGAAGAGCCGGTCCCCGTTGCCCGTCCTCATCGCCGGTTGCGGCCTCCTGGCCTTGGCTGGGCTCGGGGCCGGCGGTTTCCTCCTCCTGAGCCGCTCCCGGGCCATGGAGGCCGAGGCTCGACACGCCGCCATGGCGGCCGAGAAGGCCGCGATGGAACGCGAACGGGCCCGACGGGAAGCGGAAAAGCAGGCCCAGGCCGCGAGCGCGCGGCCGCTGCCGGCGGACGCTTCCGCGGAGACTCGGGAGCTCCGGGATCGGGTGCGGGAGCTCGAGGAGAAACTGAACCAGGCCCTCGCCCGGATTCGCGAACTGGAAGCGGCCGCCCCGGCGATCGCCGCGGAGCAACCGGCCGCCGCGGGTCCCTCCCTCGAGGAGCGGAAAGCCAAGGTCAAGGAGCAGCTCGGCAAGCTCGCCGGCCAGGGCATGTTCGCCCTGAATTCGGAGCCGTACAAGGAGCTGGTGCGGGAGCTGAAGGCGATGGGCGCGGAGGCGATTCCGCTCCTGGGGGACCTCCTGCTCCAGGGGGCGACCACGGCGGAGCGGTTCTTCGCCGGCGCGGTGATCGAGGAGTTGGGGGATGCCGCGGCGGTCCCGTACCTGTTGAAGAGCATGCAGGAGGAAAAGGACACGCTCGTCCGCCGGATGTCGGCCCATGCGCTGGCGGTGGGCAAGTTCGCTGAAGGCCGGGACGCGCTGTCGTGGGCGATGTTGAACGACGCCGACTGGGGCGTGCGCACCAATTCCGCCTATGGCCTGGCCAAGATGGGGGATGCCCGCGGCGTGCAGGAACTCGTGAAGTGGTACGAGGCGCCCGGAACGGAAGCGCAGTACAAGACCGCGATTCTCGGCGGCATCGCGGATGTCGGGGATCCCTCGACTGCGTACGTCTTCCGCGACATCCTGCGCGGATCGCAGGACCTGAGCTCGCTGCTCCTCGCCATCATGGGCGCGGAGAAGACGAAGGACGCCTCGCTCGTGCCCGACCTTCAACGCGTGCTGGACACGTCGAAAGACGGGACCGTGCGCGAGGCGGCCGAGAAGGCGATCAAGGCGATCCGGGGATATTGACCCCGGGACGGGGGAAGGGCGATCCCGCCATGCAGGTGCCGCCGGTCCCGGAATTCCGCGAAACCATCGCGGATCCTCCGCCCACCGACGCCGCCGGCGCCGGTTCCGGCGTGGACGGGACCCGGCAGCCCGGCGCCGGCGTGCCGACGATCGAGGCCGGCGCCGCCTTCGGCCGGTACGAGATCGTGCGCGAACTCGGCCGCGGCGGGATGGGGGTGGTCTACCTTGCGCGCGACCGCCACCTGACCCGCGAAGTGGCGCTCAAACTCCTGCGCGGGGACGATCAGGGCGACGCCGAGGTGGTCGAGCGGTTTCAGCGGGAAGCCCGCGCGGCGGCGCGCCTTGCCCACCCCCACATCGTCGCGACCTTCGACGTCGGGATCGCCGAGGGCCGGCACTTTCTCACCATGGAGGTCGTTGCCGGCGGCAGCGTCGCGGATCGGATCGACCGATCCGGCCGGCTGGCTCCTCCGGACGCCATGCGTCTGGTTGCGGAGGCCGCGGAGGGAGTGGCCTACGCCCACGACCACGGCATCGTGCACCGGGATCTCAAGCCGGAGAACCTGTTGCTCGACGGCCAGGGCCGCGTGAAGGTGTCCGACTTCGGCCTCGCCCGGCTCGTCGCCGAAGACGGGGGACAGCGGTTGACGCGCACGGGCGCGGTGATGGGGACCCCGGCCCACATGGCGCCGGAACAGGCGGAGGGGGACCACGCGCGGCTGGGACCCGCGAGCGACGTCTACAGCCTGGGGTCCGTGCTGTACGAGGCGGTCACCGGGCGGCTCCCGTACGGGGGCGGATCGCCGATGGAGGTGCTGTTCCGGAAGGTGGCGGTCGATCCGCCGCCTCCCCGGGCGGCGAATCCGGACCTCGCACGGGACGTGGAAACGATCATCCTGAAAGCCATGGACCGGGATCCGGCCCGGCGGTACGGTTCCGCGCGCGACCTGGCCGACGACCTCCGTCGCTGCCTGTCGGGCCAGATGATCCGGGCGCGTCCCGCCAGCGGCTGGTACCGCGCGCGCACTTGGATGCGTCGAAACCGGGGTCTGTCGCTCGGGGCGGGGGCGGCGGTGACGGCCCTGGTCGTGATCGCGGCGATGGCCGTTCGTCACGGCGCCGAGCAGGCCCGTGCCGCGCGCGCGGCGGAGGATGCGTCCCGACGCTTTGCCGTCGAGAAGGACCGGGCCGATCGCGCCCGGGAGTCGTCGCTCCGGCAGTTGCGGAAAGTCGGAGAGGTCTGTCTGCAGGCCACCCTCGAGCTGCGCCGGCGCGGAGTGCTGGCGGCGCACGCGGGGTACTTGAGCACCCTGGAGGAATCGTACCAGGAGGCGACCCGCGAAGCCCCGGATCGTCCCGAGCCCTATTACTTCATGGGGCGCATGCAACGCGCGCTCCTCAGGACGGAGCCGGCACTGAACTTCCAGGACGAGGCGCTTCGCCGCGCGCCGGATTTCGCCCCGGCCCGGTACGAGCGGATCGTCCTGCTCGCCCCGCGTTGCTCGGAGCGGATCGGAGCCCTGCGGGACGAGTGGCGACGGCGGGAGGGGCGGCGACTGGCCGAGTCCGGGGAACTCTCCAAGGCGGGTCTGGGCGGGGCGGTCCTGCGCGACCCGCCGCCGGCCGCGAACCTCTTCCGCGACGATGCGGAGGCCGCGCGACTGTACCGGACCCTCGTCGAGGACCTCGCCGCGCTCGAGCGGCTTGCGGCCTCCGGAGGAACCGGGGGGCTCACGCCGGGCATGCTGGATTGCGCTCAGGGGCTTCGCCTGCTCCATGCCGAAGCGACTCCCGGGACGGCGGCGCTCGAACAGGCGCGCGCTCGCCTGGAGGCGGCCATCGCGGCCGAGCCCACCCTGGAGGAGGCCTACGAGGCGCTGGCGCGGGTCGCCTTCGACCTCCATGACCTCGACGCGGCGATCGACGCCTACACGCGCGGATTGGCGGTCGACGCGGGATACTCGCCTCACCGGATGCGTCGCGCCGACGTCTACTCGCGCATGGCCTACCGGGCCTCGGACCGCGGCGAGGACGGCGCCTCGGCCTACCAGAAGGCGATCGAGGATCTCGACCGGTTGCTGGAGAGCGCACCGGATTCCCAGGGACCGCTCTTGCTGCGCGGCATGATCCTGGGCAATCTGGGATCCCGCGCGGTCCGCCGCGGCGAAGATCCCACCCCCCTGGATCGCCGCGCGGAAGACGACTTCAGTCGCGTATTGCGGCTCGATGCCGGAAAGGCGGAGGCCTGGATGCGGCGTGGCCTCGTCCGACTCAAGCTCGCCCAAGGCGCTCCCGCGCGCGAACTCGATCCCGCACCCCTCTACTCCGCGGCCGAGGCCGACCTGGCCGAGGCCGCGCGGCTCTCTCCGGGGGACGCGGAAATCTGGCAGCATCGGGGTCGCCTGGGGCTGATCCGCGCGGCGGATGCCCTCTCCCGCGGGGAGGATCCGGAGAAGTTCCTGGACGCCGCCGTCGGCCATTATGGTCGCTCGCTCGAGCAGGATCCGCGGTACGCAGAATCGTGGGATGGCCGCGGATCGGTCCATGCCCTGCGCGCCGTCGGGCACGAGCGGCAGGGGAACGATGCCGGGGACGCCCGGCTTCGGGCCGAGGCCGACTTCGCCAAGGCCATCGAATTGAAACCCTGGGAAGCATCCTTTCGCGTGCATCAAGCGTCGCTCTACGGGGTTTGGGCGGACCGACGGGCGGCGGCGGCAGAGGATCCCGGGCCATACTACGCCCGGGCGGAGCGGGAATTCGAGCGGGCCCTGGAAATCCGGCCGGTGGACGCCGACGCCCGGATGCGCCGGGGAATGTGCCGACTGAATGAAGGGGTCTGGCGCGCCGGCAGGGGGGAGGCCCCGTTCGATCTGTTCACGCGGGCGGAGGCCGACCTGTCGCGCGCCCTCGAGGCGGCGCCGGGCAATCGAACGTGTCGACGGAGCCGCGCGGTGCTCCGGACCAATCTGGGAATGCTCCGCAGGCAATTCGGCGGCGATGCGGGTCCCGACTTCCAGGGTGCGCAGGATGACCTGTCGGAACTCCTCCGGCATTCCGCGGCGGATGTGGACGCCCTGATCCGTCGCGCAGAGGCGCGGCTTCATTGCGGCGATTGGGGCGCGGCGGCGGCCGATTTCGAGGCGGCGGGAGCGGCCCTCCGGGCGCCGAATCCGCGGGTATCCTCCGGCCTGGAGGAAGCGCGCCGCTGCGCGGCGACGGGTGCGCCCCGACCCGCGCCGCCGTCCGACCGGGACTGGATCGCCCCCGCGCAGCGCGCGCATGTCGCCGCCGAGGCGGGCGATTTCGGGGTCGCGGAGCGGGAGTACGACGAGGCCTCCGCCATCCTGCTGCGGATTCTTCAGCCCCTGGCGCCGGCGGACCAGAACGCTTACCTGGACGCTCCGCAGACCCGACGCGTCATCGCCCTCGGGCACTTCGATCGGGCGCGCATGCTCGCCTGGAAACGGCTCCCCCCGGCGTCCCTCTCCGAGGAGTGGGGGGCCGGGATCTGCGCGGAGGCGATCTCCAACCTGGTCATCGCCTTGAATCAGGGCTGGTCCGACTTCGCCCGCCTCGACGCGGATCCGGCCTTCGCCTCGTTGCGCCTGGACCCTCGCTGGAGTCTCCTGCGTCCGGGCGACAGGAAGTAATCACACCGGCGGCGCCGTCGCGGGGTCATCTCCGGCCCGGGTGCAGGATCGATCGGACGCGTTGGAGCAATTCCACCGGCATGAACGGCTTCTGCAGAAACTCCGCGTGGGGCTCGCGATCTTCTTCCCGCGGAATCGCCTGCATCGAATGCCCGGACACGTAGAGGACTTTCAGGCCCGGCCGGGTCCGGCGCAGCCGTTCCACCAGATCCGGCCCGCCGAGCCGCGGCATCACGACGTCACACACCAGCAGGTCGAGTTTCCCCTCGTGGGTTCTGGATCGTTCCAGAGCCGCCTCACCATCCTCCGCCGCCATCACGCGGTATCCCGAATCGGAGAGCGTGCGGACCATCGTGTCCCGGACCAGGGGGTCGTCCTCCGCCACCAGGACGGTCTCTTCTCCGCGGGGGATTCGTCCCGGTCCGAGGGGCGCTTCCAGCGCCTCGGGGGAGCCGGCATGGCGGGGAAGAAGGATCTCGAATCGGGTTCCTTCCCCGGGGCGGCTGAACACCCGGATGTGGCCGCCGTTCTGGCGCACGATTCCATAACTGGTGGCGAGTCCGAGACCCGTGCCGCGTTCGGCGGTCTTGGTGGTGAAAAAGGGCTCGAACGCGTGTCGCCGCACGTCTTCGGTCATGCCCACCCCATTGTCCTGCACGGTGAGCACCACGTAGGCCCCCGGCATCGCCTCGGGCGTCTCCCGGGCGTCCCCTTCGCTCAGGGTCGCGGCCCCGATCGCGATCAGCAGCCTCCCCCCGTTGGGCATCGCGTCGCGCGCGTTCACCACCAGGTTGAGCAGCACCTGTTCGACCTGGGTCGGGTCGGCCTCGACCACGTCCTCCTGCGTCTGGGCGCTTACGACCAGCTCGACGTTCTCGCCCATCAGCCGCCGGAGCATTCGCTCCGCACCGGCGACCAGGTCCCCGAGCCGGAACGGCCGGGGCTGGCTCCGCTGCCGGCGCGCAAACGCCAGGAGGTGGCGGGTCAGGGCCGTGCCTCGCTGCGCCACCGAGCGGACGTTCTTGAGGTCGGCCTGGGCCGGGGAGTCCTCGGGGAGGTTCAGGCTGGCCAGATCGGTGAAGCCGAGGATGGCGGTCAAGAGATTGCTGAAGTCGTGCGCCAACCCGCCGGCCAGGCGCCCGATCGATTCGACCTTCTGGGCGCGTTGCAACTGCTCTTCGAGCCGCTTGCGCTCGGTGATGTCGATGAGGACGCCTTCGAGGGCCAGCAGTCGTCCGGAGGCGGAGTAGGTGCCCTCGCCGCGATCCCAGACGTGCTTCTCGCGGCCGTCGATCGTCTGGATGCGATACTCGATCTCGTACGGCCGACGTTCGCGCACGGCGATGTCCAACTGGTCCCGGACGCGCGGGCGGTCTTCGAGATGGATGAGGTCGCCGAAACTCACGCGCCCCTTCACCAGCGCATCGATCGGATGGCCGGTGAGCGTGCGAAAGTACGGACTGGCGAATTCGATCACCCAGCTCGGGCCGGGTTTCCGGCGGTAGAACATCCCCGGGAAGCTGGCCATGAGCGAAGCCAGGGTGCGCTGGCTCTCGCGCAATCCCTCCTCGGCGTTCCGCCTCGCCGTGATGTCGGTGGTGACGCCGAGGAGTTCCACGACCTGCCCATCCCGCAACACGGGGGCGAGCCGCGTGAAGTACCAGGTCGGTTGGCCGTGCGGGCCGACTCCACACATTTCGTACTCGACGGGTTCGCCCGTGCGCACCGCGCGGGCGATGTGTTCCTGGAGTGCCCCCCGGTCATCCGCGCCGACGAACTCGAGAACGCTGCGTCCCAGGACGTCCTCCAGGCGGAGTCCGGCGACGACCCGATTCACGTAGGTGAAGACGCCGGCCGGGGTCATCCGGGAGACGATGGCAGGGATCTGGGCGAGGACGTGGTGGAGCTCGTTCGCAAGCGGGACCGGCGACGCGTCCGGCGACCCGGCGGGCAGGGCGGACGAGGGGAGCGGGAGGGTCATGGGGTCTGGACCTTCCGCAAAGCCGTTTGGGCCGCGGTCGCGACCTCGGGATCCGAAGCGCGGGCGGCGGTGCGGAGGACCTGGAGGGCGGCCTGGGCGAGTTCGGGGATGGCGCCGGCGGCCGCTTTCGAGAGGGCGACGGCCGCGCGGTCGCGCACCACCGGGACGGGATCGGCGAGGGCGTCGCGCAGGACGTGCAGGGCGCCGCCTTCCGGGTCCAGCAGGGAAACGGAGAGGGCTGCGTCGATCCGGACGAGAGGCTCGGGATCCGAGAGGGAAATGCGCAAGGCGGGGAGGGCGGGTGCGGCGGCGGCACCGATTTTCCCCAATGCGACCGCCGCCGAACTGCGCACCAAAGGGTCCCGGTCGCGCAGGGTGTCGGCGAGGGCGGCTGCGGCGCTGGCGGCGCGGGCGGCCAGGAACCCCAGGCCCATGGCCGCCTGAAAGCGGACGGACACCTCGCGGTCGCGCAGGGCCTCCGCCAGGCCGGCGACGCTCGCCTCGGAGGCCGGCGCCTTCCACAGGGCGCCGACCGCCTGGGCGCGCACGCCGGCATCGTCGTTCTTCAGCGCCTCCAGCAATCCCGGCACGGCATCCGCCCCGATTCTTCCCAGCGTGGCGGAGGCCTGGCCGGCAAGCGTCGATCCCGGCGTGCCCATGATCTCGAGGAGGGGTCGCACCGCGGCATCGCCGAGCCGGCCCAGGATCGATCGCGCCGCGTGCCCGACCGCGGGGTCGAGGGAGGCCAGACCCTCCACCAGCGCCGGCACGGCCGCGGGTCCGATCGCCTCGAGGGCCCGGGTCGCCTGGAGCCGCGGACCGGGAACCGGGTCCGCCAACACGGCGACGAGCGCCGCCGACGCCGGCGCCGCGGCCGGGCCCGCGTGCGCCAGTGCGCGCGCCGCGCCTTCCCGCAGCTTCGGATCCTGGCTCGCCAGCGCCTCGAGCAGCGCCGCGACCGCCGGCGCCCCGATCTTGCCGAGCGCCTCCCCGGCCGCCAGCGCCCCCGTGTCCCCTTCCCGCGCCAGCAGGTCGATCAGGCGCGGCACCGCCGAGGCCGCCTTCGGACCGAGCCGGCCCAGGGCCCAGGCCGCTTCCGCGCGGGCCGCCGCGTCCGCGCCCTGCAACCGGGCGATGATCGGCGTGGGGTCCTGATCGTCCGTCATGACGCCCGGCTCACTTCAGTTCCCTCGGTTCGAGCACCATCAGCGTTCCTTCTTCCAGCTTCAGGTTCTTGATTCCTTCCTTCGGGTCGTAGATGTCCGTCCCCTTGCTCACCGTCCCGTCCGGGGCATACCGGGTCCACGCGTACCCGCCCGTCGTGCGGCCCGGCAGCTGGAAATTCACCACCGTGTTCTCGATCGCCAGCACCGCGGTGTTGGTCTCGCCGGCCGCGTAGAGGTACCCGGCGGGCTCGCCCATTCCCCGGCCTTCGGTCAGGAGATTGGTCAGCAGGAAGAGCGCCTGGGGATCGAGGACCGACCCGTTGATGAAGTAGTTCGGCTTGCCGCCCCGGTAGAATCGCCGGCACGCCAGCACGAGGGAATTCCCGGCCTGATAGCCGAGCGAGAGGATCTCGACTTCGGGATCCACGTCGTCCTTGAGAATCCCCGTCATCCACTGCATCTTTGCGCCCAGCGGGTCCAGCGCGCCCCCGCCTCCCGGCACGGTCCACTGGGAGTTCGTGTGCATGTACCACTTCGAATTGTAGACCCCCTGGTCCGGAATCTCGTCGGGCTTGAGGGCGGGGTAGTGCTTGTCCTGATTGAGACCGAAGTACTCGCGGACCGTGAGCCAGTTGGAGGAGCCCGTGATGTTGGAGGAGGGGACGAGGGTGGCCACCTGGAGGAAAATCGGCTTGTTCCCCTTGCGGATCAGATTGAGGTGGGCCTCCGGCACGTCGCGTCCTTCGTTCGAGGCGTAGAAGGAATTCGCGGTGCGGTCCCCTTCCAGGCCCTTGAGATAGAGATAGTAGACGTCCGCGTCGTCGAGCGGTTCCGTGGTGATGACGGCGTCCAACCCCGCGGCGATGATCGCGCGGACCACGACGGAGAAGTTGTAGCCGAACTTTCCCGGACCGCGCTCCGTGGCGCCGTCGCCGAAATCCTGCGGCGTGAGATCGGTGAGGATGTTGCACACCGGCGGACGCGTGCGGTTCCGGATGACGCCGGCGACTTGATCGAACAACTTCGGAGCCCCCTCCGCGGGAGCGACACCGAAGTCGGGCGGCAACCGCCCGGCCGGGGAGGAAAAGAGGATGCCGCGGGAGCGCGTGGAGAAGACCCGGAACAGCGCGACGTTGCGGGCCACGGCCGGATTGGTCCATCCCCGACCGGCGTCCCCCTCCGATTTCAGACGCACCCCGGACAGGCTGTAGTTCGCATAGCCGAGGGCGAGCGCGTGCATGAAGTCCCCGAGGCCGATGTCGCGGAAGGAGTGATCGGGGGTCACCCAGGTGGCCAGGATGCGCGCGTCGGACGGCGACATCGCCTCTCCGAGCATGAACTTGAGGCGCTTCTGCTGGGTGAAGTCGGCCATCGCCTCCCGCCAGAGGCCGGGGAGTTGGTCCGAGTAGAACCCGTCGAATCCCTCCGCCGCGATCGCCTCGAGTAGTTGGTTCACCTGCGAGGGTTGCATGCCCGCGAGGGGGCCGCCGGTCGATCCATCCCCGCCCGGGCCGGACATGCCGGCGGCGGCGATCTCGGAGATGTCGGCGTAGATCTTGATCTTGGCCGCCTTGGCGAGCAGCACCTTGTCGCGCAGCGTGGACACGACGCCCGCCTGCACGCCGCCCCCCGCGAGCAGATCGACGCCGACGCAGGTGCGCAGGGTGTCCCCCTCGCGGTACGCGGTCTGCAGAACCAGGAAGCTCAGCCCCCGGTCCGCGAGGGCCTTGCAAAAGCGGGCGTAGCCGTCCGGCATCGGATCGGAGGGATCGTCCGGGAAGTCCGCGGCATGGCCGTTCAAGGTGGCGCGGAAGCCGAAGAAAACCGCATCCCGATCTTCCTGCGCGCGGGCGGGGAATGGGCGCGCGATCGCCAGGATCAGCGCGGCGGCGACGGCAATTCGGCGGAACATGGGGCACCTCCGTTCAACGGGGGGGCTTCGTCGGGGACGATTCGGGCTCCGTCAGCGGCATGTCGGGGATCGGCACGCCGAGTTCGGGGATTTCCAGCAGGCGGCGATAGGCGCGCGACACCCGCGCGGTCCGGGCCGACGCATCGGCGGGGGAGAGCCGGCGGCGATCGGTCAGGGGATCCTCGTCCGTGATCGGCGGAAAATCCGGATGTTCGATGTACTGGGCGATTTCCGGATTGCACCGGATATGCCGATCCGGCATCGCCTGCAGCCAGTCCGCGCGGATCTCCCCCAGCACGTAGCGCAGGTACAGCTCCGATTCCGGCAGGGTATCCACCGGTTCGTGGCAGACGCTGCACAAATACCCGCGGTCGCATCGAGCCATCGGATCGGCCGGGTGGATGGGGTCCCGAACACCCGCGGCGGACGCCGCGCGGCGAGCTCGTGAGAGCGGTGAAGCGCTCCGGCGGAGCCACCGTTCGATTCTCCACGAATCGGGCCGAAAGAGCAAGCACCGGGTGGGAGGAGCGGCCGGTCGCGGGGGGCCGGAGGCGGCGCGCGGAGGTCGCGTCGAACGGCCGTCTTTTCGACTTGCGGCCCTTCGCCGGGTCTGTTACGTTCAACGGGGAACAGGCCAGGGGACGGAGGAAAGCTGCCATGGAAGGTGGCCAGGGCGGTCGCCAGCGCTCCAAGAAGATCGTGCTGCTGCGTCTCGGCAGCCGCATCACGGAAAAGTCCCTCGCGGACATCCGTCGCGAGATGGTGATGGCGGCGCGGGCGGGCGACACCTCGATCGTCGTCGATCTCCAGGCGCTGACCGAGGTCGACGAGGACGGCGTGAATCGCTTTCACCAGGCCGTCACGGAGACCATCCCCCCCAAACGCGTCGTGCTCTTCAACGCGCCCGCCGAGGTTGCGCGCATCCTGGAAGAGATGCAGGTCCGCGCCGAATACGACACCGTCATGGAGGCGAAGGGAACCCGGGAATCCGCGGAAGAGACGGAGGAGGAACCGGAAAGGCCCGCGCCGCCTCCGCCGGCAAAGCGTCCTGCTCCCCCCCCGCCCGCGCAGCCCCGCCCGCCGGCGCCCCCGCCGGCCCCGCTGCCCTCCCTGATCAACGACATCGGGTCCCTCGACGTCCCGGCCGCGGATCTCCGGCTGAATCCCCAGCCGACGGCGCCGCCGCCGGTGCCGACCCAGAACACGGCCGTGATCAAGCTGTTCAAGAAGCCGCTGCCGCCGGGGGCCGATCCCGCCGGCCTCGCCGGGAGCAGTTTTCTCAACCTGAGAGTCGAGGAAGAAATCGGCCGCGGAGGCCTGGCCACCGTCTATCGCGCCATCCAGGCCGAGTCGGGCCGGCCGTTCGCGCTCAAGGTTCTGCATCCGTGGTACGCGGAAAGCAAGAACATCGTGGACCAGTTCCTCGCCGAGGGAAACCTGGGCAAGCGGCTCGACCACGAGAATCTGGTAAAGG
>CAZWCX010000099.1:0-20018 GCA_964632945.1 uncultured Planctomycetia bacterium
AAGCTGGCGATGATCCAGCGGTACCTCAATTTGGCTTTTTCAGACAGAGCCTAGCGCCCCGCCTCGATTTTCGCCAGGAGTCCCGGCCAACGCGGGTCGGTGCGCAGGGATTCCAGGTCCGGGTCCCGCGCCAGGTGTTCCCGGTTGTTCCAGCCCAGGCGCACCGCCTCGGCGAGATGGGAGAACGCGCGATCCCGTCGCGCGGCCGCTTCGGGACCGGCATCCGCGGTCTGCCTCGCCAGGGCGCAGGCGAGATTGTAGTGCGCGTTGCCGATTCGCCCCCGGCGCCCCGGCTCGGATGGGTAGGCCTCGCGCGCGTCCTCGGGTTGGGCCGCGATGACCGCGCGCAGCGCTTCGAGTCCCCGGTCATATGCCTCGGCGGCGGCGGCCCATTCGCGCCGTGCCAGCGCCCCATCCGCAACCTCGAATTCCCGCAGCCACCCCAGTTCCGCAGGGGACGCGCTCTCCGCTGCGGCCATGGCCCGGGCGTGCCCCCAACCCGCGGCATGGGATTTCGCCGAACCCGGGTCCATCGCGGCGGCTTCGGCGTATTGCTCCGCCGCTTCGCGCCAGCGTTCCATCAGACCCAATACCTGGGCGCGTCGCCATCTCGGCTCCGCAAGGGCGGGCTCGCGCCGCACCGCCTCCGCGAGATCCGCCAGCGCGGCGGCGAACCGCCCCGCCGGGTCGGAGCCGCGCTCCTTCTCGAGTCGGGCCCAGAGGGCGCGCGCCATCGCGCGTCTCACCCACGCGGCGATCTGCGTCGGATCGAGTTCCACCGCCCGGCTGAAGTCCTGGACCGCCGCGGCGAACCCTTCCGACGCATCCGCGCCCCGGCTCGCGGTCCATTGTGCGTGGTTGAGTCGCAAGGCTCCCCGATCGAGGAGGAGGGCGACGTGGTTCGGCGCGAGATTCAGCGCGCGGCTGAAGTCCGCCTCGGCCCGCTCCACGAGTGCGGTTTCCTCCCCGCCGGCGGCACGGCGAGCGACCGACCAGTCGAGTCCCAATCGACCCGACTGGAGCCAGATCTCCGCGGATCGGGGCGCGAGGGTGAGCGCCCGGTCGAGATGGGCGCGGGCCTCCGCATGCTGAGCCTCCTGTTCCGCGGGAGTCCGGCCGAGCAAGGCGGCGCGGCGGATCGCCACGATGGCGCGGACGGTCCAGCCCTCCGGTTGGTCGGGGTCCAGGCTCAATCCCCGGGCGGCGTCCGCCTCCGCGCGCAAAAGGGCTTCGCCGTCATCTCCGCCGCGGCGGCGGATGACCACCGCGCGGTTGCTTTCGGCGAGCGCGCGCGAGTGCCAGACCGCGGCCGTGTCCGGTCGCAAGGCCAGCGCACGGTCCAGCGCGCGCAGGGCCTCTTCGAATGCGGCTTCGGCCTCCGCCGGACGGCCGAGGTCCAGATGTCCGAGACGGGAGAGAGCATCCCCCCGGGACTTCCAGGCCGATGCCTGGTCCGCATCCATGGCGATCGCCTGGTCAGCCGCGACGAGGGCCGCGCGGAGCGACTCGCGGGGGTCCGCCCCGGGGGCGAGTTGGCCGTCGGAGCGGGCGAGATGCCACTCGGCCCGGGTCGCAGCGGCGGCCGCGTCCCCCGGGAACGCCGCGCTCCAGGCCTCGAGAACCGCGTCCGCCTCCTCCAAGACCGCGGTCGCGTCCCGCCCCGATCCGGAGAGGGAACGCGCGAACTCGATGCAGGCCGACGCCCAGGCGCGCAGGGATTCGCGCCCCCCGGGTGCCATCGCCCGCCACCGCGCGGCGCTCTCCGACGCCGCGTTCCAGGACGCCGTGGGATCTTCGTCCCGCTTGAGCTGCAGATGCGCGGTCCACGAATGCAGAGCCAGGCGATACTCCTCCAGCCGGGCCGTCGCTCCGTCTTCCCTCTCCGCCGCGCGTTCGAGGGCCGTCCGTGCCGCCGCCAGGGACTCGCCCGGATCCTCTCCCCGCTGCTGGCGTCGCTTCGCTTCCAGAAAGTGCGCCATCCCCGACAACGTCCAGGGCCGCACCCGGGATGGATCCGCGGCGCGGACGCGCTCCAGGTCGGCGATCGCTTCCGCCAGTTCCGATTGTGGATTCTTGCCCTGCTCGATCAAGACGGAGGCCAGGTTGATCCAGGTGGCTCCGCGATCCGTCCGGCAGCCCAGGTCGCCGGGATCGATCTCCAGCGCGCGCGCAAACGAGGCGAGGGCGCGGTCGAGCCACGGTCGGGCCTCGGCGGCGCCGCGACGACTGCGCAGGAAGTTCCCGCGGTTCATGAAGGTCAAGGCCAGTCCCGAATGGGCGCCGACGGAAAGCGGGTGGATCTCCACGGCGCGCTGAAACCCGGCCTCCGCCTCTCCATAGGAGGGAATCGGATCCAGACCGGAATCGCGAAGGTGGTTTCCCCGGTTGAGGCCCAGGGAACCCAGACCGATCCAGACCTCCGAGGTCCCCGGCGCCTGGCGGGCGGCTTCGCGGAGGTCGGATTCCGCCCGCTCGTAGAGGTCGCCCGGATGCTGCCCGCAATCCCGCAGGTCGTTGGCGCGGTTCATCCGGGCCATCCCCCGATCGCGCAGGGCGAAGACCTGACCCGGGTCGAGGTCCAGCGCACGAGTGAAGTCTTCTTCGGCGCGATCGAGCAGCGCATCGGAGGGCCGGCCGGTGCGCTTGCGCTGGAGCGCCCAGGACCGGTGGAGGGCGCCTCGGCGCGTCCATGCCTCGGCGCATCGTGGATCCACGCTCAACGCGCGGTCGTATTGCTCCCGCGCCTGCTCGAACAGCGCCTCCTTCTCCGCCTCGGGACCGGTCCAGTCCAACGCCCGGCAGGAACTCGCCAGGCCCAGATGAGTCCAAACCGTGGCATCCTCGGGTGCGATCCGGGCGGCGCGCTCCAGCGATCGCTCGCCCTCGCGATAGGCCTCCTCCCCGACCCCGCCTCGCCCGGAACGGGCGCGACCGATGTTGATGAAGAGCAGGCCGCGCGCCAGCAGGGCGTTCGCGTCGTTCGGGGTCGCGAGCAGTACGCGGTCGTAGTCCGCTCGGGCCGCGTCGTACCGGTCTTGAGGATCGCCGCCGGTGGTCCACACCCGATTCCCCTCGTTGAGGCTGATGTGGGCTCGAAGCAACCGCGCGTCGATCCGATGCGGATCGATCGACAGGGCGGCTTCGATGGCTTCGCGCGCGGCGCGGAACTCCTGCGAGGGGTCGTCGCCTCGGCCCATGACCCACACCGAACGATTGAGCCGGGACTCGGCCGTGCGGATCCGCGGCCGGACATCCGCAGGATCCAGTCGGATGGCCTGCTCCAGCTCGGCTTCCGCTTCGAGGTAGTGACGCACGGGATCCCGGCCGGCGTGGGACGCCGCCAGCCCCATCCGGAACAGGACGGCCGCGCGCGACAACCGGTGGGGAAGGTATCCCGTGTCCGCGGCGATGCCCCGATCGAACGCGTCGAGCGCCGCATCCCATTCGCCGGTCCGGATGGCGAGCCACCCGAGCGCCGCGTGCGCCTCTTCCCGGCCCGGGTCGGCGGCCAGAGCGGCTGCGAGAAGCGCGCGGGCGCGGGCGACCTCCGCTCCCGAGCCTGCGGTGTATGCGGCGTGCAGGCCGCGCGCGCAGAGGAGCCTTTCCGCGGCCACGGTTTCGTCGGAGGCCGCGGCCTCCAACCACGCCAGGTCGTCGACCAGGGCCGTCCGCCATGCGAGCGCGACGGCATCCTCCTTTTCGAGCTCCGCGTCCGACGGGAGCGACCGCATTCGGGCCCCGCCCGCGCCTCCGTCCGCGGGGGAGGAGTTCGCGGTGACGCGCGCCGCCTCCTGCCGGACCCAGACCCGGCGCAGCTCGTCCAGTCGCTCCGCGTACGCTTCCGCGCGCAGGAGCGCGCGCTCGTATCGGGCCGGGCCGTACGCCGGATCGCGCGCCAGTGCTTCCTCCTGCAGGGCCAGCGCGGCGGCGGGCAGCAGCAAGGCGCGGTTCATGCGCCCCTTGTGGAAGTAGGGCACCGGGGAGTCGGGCGCCTGTCCGACCGCTTCGCGGAATGCCCCCTCGAGGGCGGCGACGAACTCGGCCTGTCGCTCCACGATGCCGTGGCGGCGCAGGGTCAAGGCCGCCGACACCGACACCGCGGCCACCGACTCCAGTTGCGCGACCACGGCGCGCCGCGCCTGGCCGGCCCGGGCGTCCGCCTCGGCGGCCGCCCGCGCGGCCGCATTCCGACCCGATGCCGCGCGCCACGCCAGGCCCGAGCCGACGGCAAGTCCGAGCAGCGCCACCCCGGCCGCCGCGGCGACGGCGCGATTGCGGCCCAACCAGCGTTGCACCCGATAGACGCGACCGGCGGGCCGCGCATGAATCGCTTCGCCCGCCACGCAGCGCGCAAGATCATCGGCCAGGTCGCGCGCCGTCGCATAGCGGCGTCCCCGTTCGCGCTCCATCGCCTTCAGCACGACCGTCTCCACGTCCGCCGCCAGGTCGGGCCGCAATCGCCGCGGCCGCGGGGGATCCGTCGAGACTTTGCGGAAGATTACTTCCATCGCGCTGCCCGCCCCATAGGGAGTTTGCCCGGTGAGCAGCTCGTAGAGGATCGATCCGAGCGCGTAGACGTCGCTCCGCGCATCGACCGAATGCACCTCTCCTTCCGCCTGTTCCGGCGCCATGTGCGTCGGCGTTCCCATCACCACCCCGGTGCGCGTCAACCGCTGCCCCTCGTCGCTCAGCACGCGGGCGAGGCCGAAATCGGAAACGCGCACCCGCCCCTCGGCGTCCACGAGCAGGTTTTCCGGCTTGAGGTCGCGGTGCACGATGCCCTGCGCGTGCGCGTGCGCCACCCCCTCCGCCGCCTGTCCGATCAGCTCGATCGCGGCGCGCGGAGTCAACCGGCCGCCGGAACTCAGACGGGCCGCAACCGAGCCGCCGGGCACGTGCTCCATCGTGAAATAAGGACGGCCGCCGTCTTCGCCGACCTCGTACGTCGCCACGATGTTCGGGTGCCCCAATCGGGCGGCGGCTTCCGCCTCGCGACGGAACCGCGCCACGGTCTCGGGATCGATGGACACGGTAGACAGGATCTTGAGCGCGACATTCCGCTTCAATTGCGGATCATGCGCAAGGAGCACCAACCCCATCCCCCCCCGTCCGAGTTCCGAGAGGATTCGGTAACGGCCGATCGACTCGGGAGGGGAGGACGGCGGTGTGGAGTCGGCCGAAGCGTCCGGTTCGCCGCCCCGGCGGGTTTCGCCTTGCGACGGATCCGGATCGAACAGCGTCGGGTCGGCACTCATGACGTCCTGGTCCCCCCGGCACTCGCCGGGTGCTGTCCCATCTTCCCAGAGGACTCGAGCCGGCAGGATACCCGATCCCAAGCAGCGGAGTCACGACTCGAGCGATCGCGAGGTTCACGCAGGCCGGCGGGGTCGGGTTGCCGCGCCGTCGCGCCGGGAAGGTCCCGCAAACTCCCCGCGGGCGACCAGATTCTCCCACGGACACCGGCGAGACTACCGATTCCTCACTTCGCCTGTTCCTCCGTCGCCGCGCCGGCCGGTCCCGGGGTCGATTCCGTCGCCGAATTCTTCGCCTCGGCGAGCGCGGCGCCGATGCGCTGACGGACGACCGCCGCGGGCAGGATGAACGTCGAGCCCATTCCGCCGCCACTGCCGATGCGGATGCCGCGGCGGCCTCCCGAGCGGCCTCGCGCCCCCTCGTCGGCGCCCCGCGCCGGCGCGATCCGCGCGATCACGCCCACCGGCATCCCCTCCGGCGTGAACACCGGCTGCCCGGGCTCCCGTCCCCTCCCGTCCGTCATCCAGGCGCGTCTCGGCCGCAGGAGTTCGCCGCTCACGCGGTGCATCCGGAAGTAGGGTGCATCGTCGAACGCCCGCGCGCGCCGGCCGAGCAGGATCACCGGCGCCCCCACCGTCGGCTCCGCCGCCGCGGCGAAGTCGACCGTTGCCGGCACGCGGTCCCCCAAATCGTCGATGCGCACGAACGCCAGCCCCAGGTCGGCGTCGGTCGCGACCAGCGAGGCGCGGTACGTCTTCTCCTCGCCGGCAAACCGCACGCGAATCTCCCGGGGCGTGATGTCGACATTGCGTTCGCCCATCCCGTCCGGCCGGCCCGCCGCGAGACTCGAACCTCCCATCATGACCATCCCGCTCCGATCCACCACCAGCCCCATCGCGGTCGCTCGCCGGTCGGATTCCCGCGTCTGCCCGCCCCGGCTTTGCTTGATCAGCAGCACCATCTCCACCTCGACCAGGGCCGGGGCGTGCCGGTCGAGCAGCGCTACCGCTGTCGGGATCTCCGCCGGTTCGGCCCATGCGACCGCGGGAAGAAGCAAGGCCAACAGGGCAATTCGGTAGGCCATCATGAGACTCCCAAACGTGGCGATCCGGAATCCCGGGCCACGGCGACCCGGGCCGGCCGCTCCCGGCCATCCCCCCATGCTAGCCGGAACGGACGTCGAACGGTCGCGTTTCTTCGCGCGACCTCTCCCGCGCCGCGTCGGGCGCAGGCGCGGATCGCTCAACATGCGTCCCCCGGGGACCGTTTCCCCTCGCCGCGCCCGACCGGGCATGACCCCGTCGTCCCCGCAGTCAAGCATCGTGGACCTCGCGTGTCAACGCACGCGGTCTTGCTGATCCCCAACCGCGTGACCGAGGCGGTCGGGGTTGCGTGCGGACCAACCCCGGGTGGAGGTAACGGCGAGGTTCGAGCGGTTACGGAACGGTAGCGCCGGGCGAGACGAACGGTCCGATCCCGTGCCCCGAAGTGCAAACCAGGGGAAGGCGTTGGGTGCGAATCCATCGCCTCCCGATCCCGGCCCGCGGATTGCAGAGTGGAACCCCATGCGGTCCGCCGGCTCCCACCGACCCTCCCGCTCGTTTTCCCTGAGGACCCTGCTCCTCGGGGTTGCGGTTGGAGTTTCGGGTGGGCTGCTGGCACTCCATTGGGGGCCATGGGTACACCAGACCACGCTCGGACGAATCCCGGAAGAAGTTTTGCAGATCGCCTTTTCCGCGGATGGGGAAACGCTGGTGACCCGGACCCTGCGTGCGGTCCGCGTGTGGAGCAGCCTGCGCGGCCGGTTGATCCGCGAGTTCGGGCTCCACGGAGCCGCGCGGGGGCTTTGCTCCGCCGACGGCGTTGAGATCCATCGCTGGGGAGGGGACACCGCGACCGGAGTGGACTTGCTGTCCGGTCGAACGCTGTATACCCGTTCACCCCTCCGGATCGACGCCCTTTCTCACGACCGGCGTCTCATGGCATCGGCGGAACCGGGGGCGATCCGAATCCTGGACACCCGAACCGGTCGGACCCAGGTCAACCTCGTGGGGACGGAGGGGACGTCCGCGTCCTTCTTCGAAGGGATCCACTTCTCTCCGAATGGCCGCCAGGTCCTCCTTGCCTCGAAGCACCGGACGGCGATCTGGTCCCTCGAAGCAGGAGATCGTCCCCTCACTCTGGACGAACGGGAAGGGTTCGTCTTCTCTGCCGCCTTCTCCGCCGACGGCCGACGGGTGGTCGACGTCCGCGATGGCGGGGTGCGCGTTTGGGACGCGGGGAGCGGCCGACGGCTGGCGTTCCTGGAGCCCCCTTCCTGGACCCAGCTCGCCCGGTTCTGTGCCGGGGGGCGCGGCCTGGTCCTGGCGGGTCCGGAGGAGGCGGGCCTTTGGTCGGTGGCGTCCGGGACTCGGATTGCCGCGCTGACCCCGTACGACGGCGCTCCGAACTGTGCGATCATTCGCCCCGGAACGATCGCCGTCTCCCCGGACGGCGCGCAGATCGCCACCGCCGGCGCAGACCTGTGTGCGAGGATCTGGGATGCGGAGACGGGGACGCTGCTCGACCGGCTGGACGGATCCGGCCGGGGGATCTGCGCCATCGTGTTTTCTCCCGACGGTCGTCGTCTGGCGACGGCGGATCGGAACCAAGTCGTTCGCGTCTTCCTCCGGACCCGCCCGTATGGCCTGGCCGGGATTACGCGCCTCCCGGCGTTCTGGCTCACACTCTTCCTGGTCTCGTCGTGGTTGGGGAGCCTTTTCGATGACCGCAGGACCCTGCGCGCGCATCCGGCCTGAGGGCTCCGGGAAGCCGGATCGATCCGAGCGCCGCCCTCGGGATGGGGCGCAACCTCGCCTGAATTGACAGCCTTTCCGACACGCCGTATGATCCCGGTCACGAGCCGAACGTGACCCTCCCGGCAGGAAGCCATGAGAATCGAGCCTCTTCCCGGGGGCGGGTACCGCATCACCGATGGTACCGACGCCCTCGCGCTTTCGGTGACCGCCTACGAAGACGTTTTTTGCGCCCTGCCCATCGACAACGGGACGTTGTTCCTCCTGCTCACCGATTCCTTGCAGGAGGCGGCGGATCGTGCCGCGCTCGGCCGCATCCTGGATCGCGCCGGCGGACTGGAACCGGGGTTGACCCGTCTGCAGGCGTCCATTCGCACCGTTCCACCCTCGGCCGCGCCGGTCGAGGCGGCGGCGGAGGCGCCGGTCATCGAGAAGGAGGCGGAACCGCTGCCGGCGCCGACACCGCCGGTTCCGGCGCCGCGTGCACCGACGCCCGCCGGCAAGCGTCCGGCGGCGCCGGGTCCCGCCGCCCCGCGCCCGCCCGCTGCGAAGGCTGCTTCCCCCGCGGCGAAGCCGGCCCCGCCCGCGCCCAAGGAGGAGGAGCCCGCCGAGCCGTCCGCCCGTCCGGTCGCCGCGCCCAAGCCCAGGCCTCCCGCCGTCGCTCCCGGGCGCATGGCTCCGCCGGAGCCGTCCCGCGCCGCCCCGCCGGACAAGACCGTGCTCTGCGTGACCGCGGACAAACGCCTGGCCCGCTCCGTCGAGGAGCAGGCGAAGGGGTCCCGCTTCGGCATCGCCGCACAGGTCGCCGACATCGATCAGGCGATCCGGCGCTATGGGGAACAGCGCACGGACCTGGTGCTGTTGGACCTGCAGGTGCCGGGCGCGCTGGACCAGACGTTGGGGGGCGGACTCAATCCGATCCGGCAGTTCCTGCACGTGGACGGAAACTGCCGGATCGTCGTCACCTACACGGAAGAGATCAAGCCGCTGCTCGCGGGGGCGATCCGCGCCGGCGCGAACGGACACGTGCGCCAACCGATCGATCGCGGCGCGTTGATCGAGGCGCTGACCAAGGCGTTGACCGCGCGCACCGTCTCGGCCGCGCCGCCGGCCCTCGGCGTTCGCCGCAACCTGGCGTGCGCCTGGAAACCCGCGGATGCGGGATTGCTCACGGCCGCGCGCAGCTTCATCGCCCAGTCGATCGACCTCAAGGGCCTCGACGGCCGTATCGAGGATCGACTCAAGGAAGGCACCTTGGTCAAGCTGACCATCGAGGTGCCGGGCGCACGGCAACCCCTGGTGCTTCCCGCCCACGTCGTGAGCTGCAAGCACGACCCCGCGTTGCGCCAGTGCAGCGTGCGCTTTCGCTTCGGCGAGCCCACGCGGGAGATGCAGGAGCGACTCCGGTCGTTCCTGGAGGGACTCCAGCCGAAAGTCGACCGGTGAGTCGGGCCTTGTGCCGCGATCCCCGTTCGACGGCGGGTCCGCCGCCTCCGCGCGATCGTCGCGGCCCGGCCCCGCCTTCCCGGAGAGCGGGTCGAATCCGGGCGGCTTCCCCGCGCCGACGTCAGTGCAGCACGTGCAGGCGAAACGCCCCCCGCGGGCTGCGGGCGGCGTCACGCCGGTACGGCACTTCGACGAGGACGATCCAGCGTCCGTCCGCGCTCACGTCGAATTGGTCGTACGGGATGGCGCCTTCCGTCCGGTATTCCCAGACGATACGGTCGAGGCCGGTGTCGTCGCGGTCCAGGTCGAAGACGGCGATGCCGTTGTGGTCGCCCCCGAGGCCGGACGCGCCGGGGGAGAACGGGACGGCGGCCCAGCGGCGGCGGGCGTCGAGGGCGACTCCGGTGGGAAAGTTCTCCATCGTCCAGCGCCAGCGGAACGCCCCCGTCCAGTCGACGGCGTGGACCGCGTTGGCCGCCGGGTGGGCGGAGCGCGGACGTTCGTCGCCCCGGCGGGCGGCGAAGGGGATGTACGTGTCGCCGAAGACGAAGAGGGCCTCGCGACCGGATGCGGCGAGGGTGCCCGACGTCGCCAGGACGGGGAGGCCGGACATCTCCAGGGGCGCCACGAGGCGGAGCGAGCGGAACGGGGTCCACGCTCCGGCCGCGGCCGGTTCGTCGGCGCTCAGGAGGAACTCCCGCCCGTCCTGGGTGGCGACCGCGACGCGGCGTCCGTCGGGAGACAGGGCCACGCTGCGCCAGAAGTGGACGTGATCGAGCGGAGGCGGCAGCGGCGGGACGGTCCAGGCGGAGAGCAGGCGTCCGGTCGCGAGGTCGATCTGCGCGACGGTGCCCGGCGGCACCGGCGTGGGCGCGCGGGATGCCGCCTCGAGCGGCGCGGCCACGAGGAGGGTCGCGACCCGGCCGGCATCGTCGAGATCGAACCACGGAAGGTTGAGGGGCAGCGGCCCTTCGCCTGCCGCGGGCGGCCAGGACCAGCGCGGCCGGCCGTCGCCCGCGGCCAGGCGATAAAGCCGGGAGGCGGAAGGGGTCATTCCATCGTGGGTGCCGCTGCGCACGCCGGCCACGAGGAGGTCGCCGTCCGGCAGGACGACCATGCGGTAGGGGCCGGGGTGGTTGACCCAGCCGTAGGCGTTGTCCGGATCGGCGGGCGGCCCTTCGCCGAGGTCGTCCGCGAGCCGAAACGTCCAGCGAGTCGCGCCGCCCTCCGCATCCAGGGCGAGGATGCGGCCCTCGCGGGTCTGCTCGCCGACGAAGATCGTGGCGCCGTCACGACTCCAGGCAGCCTCCTTGGCCAGGCCGTCGCCGATGCGACGGGAAAAGAGGATCCTTCCGTCGGGGACGGCGACGCGGGCCAGGTGGCCGCGGTGCGTGCCGAGGAGAACGCTGCTTCCGTCGGGAGCGATCCGACAGATCGACACGTGACCCTCGGGATCCGGTCCGGCGGCGAGTGGCACGAGCTCGGCGAGGTCGAGGACGGCCGCGGGCACCGGTGAGGCGTGGCCGGGGGCGACGAGATCGCGGGCGTCGCCGTCGAGGAAGAGTCGGAGCGCGGCGTCGGCCGACCAGGACGCTTCGACCAGGATGGTATCGGGGGCGAGGCGGACGACGGGGACCTCCACCGCCGCGGCGGTGTCGCGCGCGAGCCGGGCGCGGGGGAGGGGCGCCCCGGCCGGCCAGGTCAGGGCGATCCCGCCGCGGGTGAAGACGGTTTCGTGTCCGCCGAGCGGGGCCGGCGGAGCGGGCTTGCCGCAGCCCGCCCCGGCGACCAGGGCGAGCGCGCAGGCGAGGGCAAGTCCCGGACCGGCGGCGCGTCCGCGTCCCCGGGACACCGGCATCCGCGTCACAGCGCCTCCCGGACGAAACGGTAAAGCCAGCGCAGCCCGTCGACGTGGACGACGTCATGGACGTGGAGGGCGTGAAGCCCCTTGGCGGCGGCCAGGGCCAACGTGACCGCGGTGAGACCCACCGTGCAGGCGCGGTCCAGCGCGCCGAACCGCGCTTCGCGGAAGGCGGTTCGCGGCGCTCCGGGGCGGAAGCCGCGCCCCTGCACCGCCATGGTCAGCGTGGTCGCGCGGCGCAGCGCCCCGGCGAAGATCGTTCGCAGCCGGCCGACCCAAGCCTCCAGCGTCTCCATCGGCCGTTGCCAAGAGGGGCGGTGTCCCCGCAGCGCCTGCACGGTCGCCACCGTCATCGCCTCCCGCGCGACCGCGGGCAGGAACCGGAACGCGGTGACGGCCATGAACGCGAGTCCGTACGGCATTCGCAGGCGGGTGAGGGCGAGGAGCAGTTCCTGCGGCTGCACCGTCCAGCAGGCGGCCAATCCGAGGCACAACATGGAGGTCATGCGCAGCGACTGCACGAGGCCGTGGGTCAGACCTTCCCGGTAGAGGAAGACGCCGCCGGTCCATTCGCCGAGGAGGGGAAACTCCGGGGGAATCAGGGTCAGCACGGGCGTGCGCGGGACCGCCGAATAGAAGATCCCCTGGCCGACGAGGAAGGCCCAGGCGGACACGGCGGCGAAGAGAACCAGCGTGCGCGCCTGGCGGGCCGTGGGCCGACATGCGGCGGCGGCGGCCAGGCAGACGACGAAGAGGGCCCAAAGGGAGCGTTCGCGATCGAGCAGGACGCAGAGGATCGACACGTTGAAGACGAGCACGATCCAGGTGAGCGGCGCCAGACCGGATCGCGCCGGTCGAGCGGGCCCCATCAGGTCGTCGTACAGCATCGGGATCGCATCCTGAAATGGCTCATGCCGGGGCGCGGTCGTCGCGATCAGCGGGCCGTCGCCCAGGCGGCCAGTTCTTCGACCGAGCGCACCGGCGGCGCGAGCCAGGACTCCGCGATGCGCACCAGATCGGGGGCGAGCATGCCCCAGCGCTCCAGGTCCGCATGGCGGCGCAGAACCGTCTGGGGCGGGCCTTCCGCGGCGACCTTGCCGTCGTGGAGCACCAGGACGCGATCGGCGACCTCGAGCGCGAAGCCGACGTCCTGCGTCGCGACGAGCAGGGCGCGTTCGCGCGTGGCGCGCAGCGCGCTCACGAGGGCCTCGACGCTCGCGCGGTCCTGGCCGGTGGTCGGCTCGTCGAGGCAGACCAGGTCCGGCGCCATGGCCAGCACCGCGGCGATGGCGACCCGCTGCCGCTGTCCGCGGCTCAGGGCGTGGGGCGTCTCGGGCTCCAGTCCCGTGAGGCGCAGCGTGTCGATCAGCGCGCTTTCGCGTTCCTGCTGTTCGGCGTCGTCGCGCCCGAGGCGGGCGGGTCCCCAGTGGACCTCCTCGGCGACGGTGCGCGCCTGCAGCATCAGATCGGGGTCCTGGAAGACGAGACCGATCCGGCCGCTCCCCGGTCGGGGCGGCGCGCCCCCGTCCACCCAGCGGAAAGCCCCTTCCGCGACGGGCGTGATGCCGGCGATCCCGCGCAGGAGGGTGGACTTGCCCGCCCCGTTCGCCCCCAGGAGCGCGACGGTCTCCCCGCGGCGCAGGGCGAAGGTGAGCCCACGCAGGATCCAGGGCCCGCGTTTCCCGATCCGGATGCCCACGTCCTCGGCGCGCAGGAGGGGCTCCGTGCCCGCTTCGGCGGTGGTCACGGCGGGGGAGGCGGTCGGCGCGGTCCCCGGCGAACCTGCGGGATCGGGTGTTGCGCCGACCGCGCGGTTCCGCCCGGGCGGCGGCGGGCCGACCTCCTCGACGGTGCGCGCCGCGGGCTTTCGCCCCAGGGCGGCGCTGACCGCGACCGGGTCGGGCACGCGCAGCCCCAACCGCCGGAATGGCGCAAGGTCGGCAAAGGCCTCCGCGACCGGCGCGTCCATCGCGATCCGCCCCGCGTCGAGCAGCACGACCCGCTCGCACCAGGGCGCGGCCAGCGCGGTACGATGCTCGATCAGCACGATCGCCGTTCCGGTGGCCCGGTGCAGGGTCGACAGCCGCTCCATCACCGCCCGGCACGCGGGCGGGTCGAGCTGGCTGAGCGGCTCGTCGAGGACGAGCAGGCCCGGCCCGAGGGCGAGCATGGCGGCGATGGCGACGCGTTGCTTGGTTCCGCCCGACAGCGCCGGGATCGGCATTGCGCGCCAGGGGGACAGGCCGAGGCGGGCCACGGTCTCTTCGAGCGCGCGGGCGATCTCCTCGCGGGGTCGGCAGCGGTTCTCGAGGCCGAAGACGATTTCGTCCTCCATGGCCGTGGAGAACAGCTGGTCCTCGGGGGATTGCAGCACGATCCCGAGTCGGGCGCACAGGTCCGCCGGCGAGGCCTCGGCCGGGTCCAGGCCCCCCACCCGCACGAGGCCGCGGACCTCGCCCGGTTGTTCGGCCGGGATCCATCCGCTCAAGCAGCGCGCGAGGGTGGTCTTGCCGCTGCCGGTCGGGCCGGCGACGAGGACGAACTCGCCCGGCTGCACCGTAAGCGTCACGCCGGCGAGCGTCCAGCGCTCGCGGCCGGGGTAGCGGCAGGCGAAGTCCACCAGTTCGAGGGCGGGCGCGTTCATGCGCGCATGCTACCCGCGGCGCCGCCCCCCCTTCAATGTATTGACGGTCGCCCGGCAGCCTCCCTAGAATGCGACTCTCCAGCCTTCATGACCGATGGTGTAAGGGGACTTGCCCATGTTTCGCACCCTGGTGTTCCGCTTCGCCTCCGTCGTTCTCGTCTTCTGCCTGGCCGCCGCGAGCGCGATTGCGCAGATGGAGCCGCCGCGCCAGCAGGACCCGCCTCCCGACGGACCGATGCTCGGGATCCAGGGATTCGATTCCACCATGCAGCCGGCGGCCGGACCCGGCGTGACCATCGTCGTTCCGCTCGAAGGGGGGCCCGCGGATGCCGCGGGCGTGAAGCCGGGCGATGTCCTCGTCAAGATCGACGGCCGCGACATCCTCGACATGCGGTCGCTGCAGAGTCTGCTCCCGACCTACACGGTGGGCGATACGATCGAGCTCACGCTCAAGCGCGGCGCCGAGACCGTCGCCTTGAAGATGAAGCTCGGCTCCCGCCGCGCGATCCAGGAGGCGGAGGCCAAGCGCAGCCTCCTGGTCGGTCTGCCGATGCCCCCGATCGCGGTTACCGAGTGGGTGAACGGCCCGTTCGACCCCGCATCCCTGCAGGGGAAGGTCGCGGTCGTTCACTTCTTCGAGATGCTGTGCGCGGGCTCGTTGGGGTACTCCTTGCCGCGGATCACGAAGTGGGCGGGAAAGTACGGCCAGAATCCCGAATTCGCCGTCGTGGGGATCCACTCGGTGTGGGAGTTGCACGACCGGCAGACCCCCGAAGCGCTCAAGGAGTTCGTCGCGCGCCGGGAGATCAAGTATCCGATCGGCATCGATGTTCAGCGTCCCCAGGACGCGCGCGGGAATGAAACGCTGTGGAATTTCCGCATCGGCAACGACGAAGGCCGGCTGGCGACCCCCGGCACCGTCATCGTCGACAAGCAGGGGATTGTGCGGTTCAAGAAGTACGGCAACGTGGATGAGGTGGAGGTCGAGGCGTTGATCGACCGGCTGCTGGCGGAGCCCGCCGGCGGCGGCGCCGTCGAGCCGCCCAAATAGTCGCCGCCCCGCCGGATGGCGGGAGGCGTCATCCTGCGGTGATGGAATGTCCGATCCGAAGCCTCCGCGCCAGGAGCCGGTCCCGATCCCTCCGGATACGCCGACCCTGATCGACCTGGCCCGCGCGACCGGGATCATCTCGTCGGATCAGGCGCGGTTGCTGGCGGATCTCGCCGCGGCGCGCGCGTTTTCGGCCGCGCAGGGCGCCGCGTCTCCCCCAGTCCCGTCGCCGGACACCCGGGACGCCCGCGCGCACCCCGCCGCGCCCCCCGCTCCCCCGGAAGGCCCCGGGCTCCCGGCGGAGCACCCGTCGCCCCCGACCCGCGAAGAGGCGCAGGCCTTCGTCGCGCCGACCCCGAGTCCGGCTTCCACCGGCGCGGAGACGATCCTCGAACCCCCTCCGGGCGGGATCACCCCGAGCTTCGTGCACAAGTTCCAGCGCGCCGACACCGTCGACGAGGGGGCCCGCGCGGGGCCGGCGCGGCCGCGGCGGCCCTCGGAGATCCTGCGCCTCAGTTCGGTCTTCTCCGCGCACGCCGTGTTCAACATCGCCGAAATGCCGGACGTGCCGGAAGAGGCGCGCGCGGCCTGGCTGATCGAGAAGAATCGCTTCGGCAAGTACATCCTGGTCACGCGCGTCGGCGCGGGGGCGATGGGAGAGGTCTGGCGCGCCTGGCAGATCGACCTGCCCCGCTGGGTGGCGCTCAAGTTCCTCAAGGGCGACAATCCCGAGGAGATCGCCCGTTTCGTCCAGGAGGCGCGCACGGCGGCGAAGCTGGCGCACGCCAACATCGTCACGACGTACGAAGCGGGGGAACTGCAAGGCCGGCGCTACATCGCGATGGAATTCCTGGAAGGGGCGGACCTGTCGCGCGGGGCGTTGGAAACGCGCGCGGCGCTCGAGGCGATTCGCGACGCCGCCCGCGCGGTCCACTACGCACACGAGCAGCAGATCATCCACCGCGACCTCAAGCCCTCGAACCTCGTCCTGACCCGGTCGGGGCGTCTCTGCGTCACCGACTTCGGGCTGGCGAAGAGCCTGAAGACGCCCAGCGGTTTGAGCCAGACCGGGGCCTTGCTGGGCACTCCGTACTACATGTCGCCCGAACAGGCGGCCGGCCGGACCGACCTCGATGGCCGCTCCGACGTCTTTGCGCTCGGCGCGACGCTCTACCACCTGCTGACGGGCCGGCCGCCGTTCACCGGCAACACCTGGGTGGAAATCCTCCGCGGCGTGCTCCAGGACGAACCGATTCCCCCGCGCTACCTGAACCCCGCCCTTGGACGGGACGTGGAGACGATCGTCCTGAAGTGCCTCGAGAAGGAACCCGCGCGTCGCTACGAGTCGGCGCGGGCGCTCCAGGAGGATCTCGACCGCAGCCTGCGGGGGGAAGCGATCCTCGCGCGGCCCGCGAGCCTCGTCTACAAGATGTGGCTGCGCGTGCGCCGGCACAAGGCGGCTTCCGCCGCCGCCGCGGCGCTGGTGGGGACGCTCTCGGTGGTCGGGGCGGTGTGGGCCTTCACCCCCGGGAAGATCCAGTTCGCGGTCGCTCCGGCCGGCGCGCGGGTTCGCGTGGGCGAGCAGGAGTGGATCGCGCGCGCCGAACCCCGGCTGGTTTCGCTGCCGGCCGGCGTTTACGAAATGACCGCCGAACTCGCCGGACACGATCCCGAAACCCGAACCGTGGCCGTCGAACGGGGGCGGACCAAGGACCTGACGCTGCGACTGGCCCACCACCAGGGGCGCCTGGAGGCGGAGAGTCATCCCCAGGGCTCGGAAATCGAGGTGGACGGCGTCGCGTACGGATCGCGCGTCCGCAACCTGGCGCTGGATACCGGTCCGCACCGCCTGCGTGCGTGGAGCCTGGGGCACTATACGCGCGAGGCGGAGGTCGAGGTGGAGAAGGGCGGGACCGCGCGCGCATTTCTCTGGCTGGAGCCGGGGGTGGCCTGGACGTACGGTTCCACCGGGATCCCGTCCGGCATCGGCCTGGATCTGCGCGCGATCGACATCGACGGCGACGGCGTGCGCGAGATGCTGCACCAGGACTCCACCGATCTCGTCTTCCGCCGGGCGGTCGACGGGGCGGAGCTCCGTCGCCTGACGGCCTGGGACTCCTTGCAGTTCCACCATGCGGTCCTCGACCTGGGGGGGGACGTCGGCCGCGTCCTGGTGATCGGTGGCGAGCGGAACCACGGCGCCGCGATGCTGTGCGTCGATCCGCGGCGGCCGGGAAGCGAGGCGGTCCTGTGGCATTGGCAGGGGCCGGCGGAACAGTGGCCGGCACCCTGCGGGATGATGCTGGTCCTGCTTTCCGATCTCAACGGGGACGGCGTGGCCGAGATCGCCGGCGGCCTGCGTCGTCCCGGCGTGGTCGTGTTGGACGGGAAGACGGGGAAGGAGTGGGCGATGCGCGGGACCCCGGTCCATCCCGGCATGCTCGGACTCCTCGATGCCCGCGACCCGGACCGCCTGCTGTTCGGCGGGCCGCGTCAGCCGCCGGAGCAGCCGGTGACGGAGTCGACGCCGTACACCGTCGGGTGCCTGCGGATCTCCGACGGGGCGCTGGAGTGGACGACCGACCTGGGCCCGGTCCGCGAACTCGGCTGGGTCGATCTGGACGGCGACGGCCTGCGGGAAGTGCAGTTCCGCACGGCGGCCGCGCTGCACGTGGCGGAAGGCCGAACCGGTTCGCCCCGCTGGTCGGCGCCGATGGCGGGCGGTGCGGGGGCGGCCACGGCCTGCGGCACGACCGACCTGGACGGCGACGGCTTGCAGGACCTCCTGTACGTGGATCGTGAGGGCCGCGCGCACGCGCGCAGCGGCGCCGACGGGCACGTCCTCTGGGAACGCGCGCTCGGGGCGCTCGCCGTCGTGGGCGGCCCCGCCGGGATCGCGCGGGGGGCGGGGGGGGAGCTCGTGTTTCGCGGCGAGAACGCGCTTGCCGCGGTCGACCCCAAGGACGGCTCGCCGCGCTGGAGCACGCCGGGGGACTTCCTCCATGCGGCCTGTTTGGACGTCGACCGGGACGGGACCGGCGAGATCGTGGCGGGGCAGCGCGGGGTCGGGCTCGTCTGTTTCGGCGGCGACGGGAAACGCCGGTGGACGTTGTCGCTGGCCCAGGACGTTTCTCCGGCGGACGTGTTCGACGATGTCGATGGGGACGGACAGGGGGAGATCGCGATTCATGCCTCCGCGGCGATGATCGGCGTCGTGCGACCTCCCCTGCGACTGTGGAGTCGCCCCGCGGCCGGACCGCTGCAGGCGGCGCCGATCGCCGTCGACCTCGACGGGGACGGCGGTCTCGAAGTGATTCAACTGGGTCCCTGGGGTCAGGATCGCCGGCTGGCCTGCCTGGACGGCCGGAGCGGCCGCGTGCGCTGGACGCGCACCGAGAACACGCCCCCGAACCGGGGGCCGGGCGTGGGTGACTTCGACGGCGACGGCCGGCCCGACCTGGTGATCGTCGGCGCGCGCGCGCGCGTCCCGGGTCCGCGTTTCATGGTGTTTCGCGGCTCCGACGGCGAGATCGTGCGCGAATGGGAGTACGACGGGGCGGACCTCTATTGTCGCCCCGCGGTCGCGGACGCGAACGGCGACGGCGTCCCCGAAGTGGTTTACCAGCGCTGGAGCGGACAGGATCTCGCCTGCACGGACGGGAAGACGGGACGGCTGCTGTGGCGACTCGACGCCGGCGCCCCGGGGATGGGCGGGGTCGAAGCCGCCGACCTGGACGGCGACGGCGGGATCGATTTCGTCGCGCCGTTCCTCGACGGTCGGGTCCACGCCGTGCGCGGGAAGGACGGTGTCCCCCTCTGGTCCGCGACCGTGGATCCGGAGGGCAGCCGAGCTCCCGCAGCGGCGGCCGACGTGGACGGCGCCGGCGCGGTCGTGGTGTTCGTGGTTTCGCGCCGGGGCACGCTCTGGGCCCTGGAGGGGAAGACGGGGGCGACCCGCTGGACGCTGCCCGGGGGAAGCGAAGGACTCGGCCGCCCGGAAATCGTCCGCGCGGACGGCGGAAGCACGGTGGTGGTGGCTCCCCTGGGGGCCGCGGGCGTGGTCGCCGCCGAGGCGGCGACCGGGGCCTTGCGCTGGCATGCACCCGAGCGCAAGGCGGTACTCGCCGCCCCGCGCGTCCGCGACCTCGACGGGGACGGGCTTCTCGAGGTCGTGGTCGCGACGGCGCACGGCGACCTCGAGGTTCTCGACTTTCGCACCGGCGCTTCGCTCTGGAGGGTCTCCCTGGGAGGGGGCATGATCGAGTCCGATCCCGAGGTCGCGGACCTCGACGGGGACGGTGTCCTGGACATCCTCGTGGCCGATCACGACGGGATGCTGCACGCCGTCAGCGGGCGCGGGACCCGCGGGGCGCGGCGCTCCCGGTAGGGATCGACCTCCAGCGAAGGAGCCCACCCCTTGGAAACGACCGGTGCGGCCGCCTGGACCGGCGTCGAACTGCGGGCCCGCTTCGGCATTCAATCCACCGCGGCCGCGCAGGCGGTCGCCGCCTGGGCGGGCCTCGACGGGCTCGAAGCCTCCTCCGTGCGGCGCCGGGCCGAGGGCGGCCCCTGGCTGCCTCCGCTGGCAGAGCGGCTCTGGTTGCCCCCGGCGATCCCGGCGCCCCGCCTGCTGGCCGCGCTCGACGCCTGGTTCTGCGTCGTCTGTCGCCTGCTGGCCTGTGCGGCGATGGAACGTCCGGGCGACCCCGACGGCCTCGCCGCGCTCGCGCGGGCCTCCACGCGGGCGTTTCGGAAGGGTCTTGTGGATCGACTCGCGGGTCGCTGGCACGAAGGCCGCGGCATCCTCCTGGACGCCGCGGGGCCGTCCCCCCTCGACGCCATCCTGGAGGGTGACCCGGGCGCCCTCGAGGCCGCGCGGGGAGCCGCAGGCGCCTTCGCCGCGGGGCCCGACGCAGCCCACCCCGCACGGTCGGAACCGGCCGACCTCCTGCGCGACCTCTACCAGGA
>CAZWCX010000099.1:20028-28094 GCA_964632945.1 uncultured Planctomycetia bacterium
CCGGGGGGCCCCCGCCCCCCCTCCGCCGCGACATGTCCCGGGCCGTGGGGCCGGCCGAAGTCCGGCACGCGGCCGGAGAGTACTTCACTCCGGACTCCCTCACCCATCGCTTGCTCCTCTCCACCCTCGAGCCCGAACAAGTCGGGAATCCGGACGTACGGCTGATCGATCCGACCTGCGGCTCGGGAACCTTCTTGGTCGCCCATGTGGGCCACGCCCTCCGGCGCGGCGCGCGGGAAGGGATCGATCCGAATGAGACCCGCGTCCGACTCGTCGCGGCGATCATGGGGATGGACGCGAATCCCGTCGCGCTGCGGGCGGCGGAGGCGAACCTGCTGGTCGCGCTCGGCAGTTTTCCCGGCGCTCCCGACGCCCCGGTGCGCCTGCCGTTGCGCCGTCAGGACGTCCTCGACGTCGATCCCCCGGCGCATCGCTACGATGTCGCGATCGGGAACCCGCCCTGGGTGAATTGGGAAGACCTGGGCCCCGAGACCCGGACCGGCCGCCGGGCGCGCTGGGTCGAGGCGGGCCTGTTCGCCACCGTCGGGATGTCGGCGATTCTGGGTCGGGGAAAAAAAGATCTCGCGGTATTGGTGACCCTCACGGTCCTCGATCGCCTGCTTCGGGACGGCGGACGATTGGGATTCATCCTGCCGCAGAGCGTGTTTCGCTCGGCGGGCGGCGCCCGGGGGTTTCGGCGTTTCCACCTCGGGGACGGGGGACCCTTCGCCCCGGAGGGGGTGGAAGACGTGACCGCGGAACGTCCTTTCGAAGGCGCCGCCACCCGTCCCGTGCTTGCCGTGCTGGTCAAGGGGCGGACGACCGCCTATCCGGTGCCGTATCGGATCCGCCGGCCGGGAGGCGGGGTGTTCGACTGGGCATCGGAACCGGTCGACGCCGCCGACCCGACTTCCCCCTGGCTCGCCGCGCCCCCCGAGGCGTTGCCTGCGCTGCGACGCGTGCGCGGGACGTCGGCCTACCGGGCCCGGGAAGGGGCCAACACCGGCGGGGCCAACGCGGTCTACTGGCTCGAGCTGCTCGGGCCCGCGGCGGAGGGGATCTGGCGGGCGCGCAACGTGACGGCCAACGCCAAGACGCGGGTGGAATCGGTCACGGCGGAACTCGAGCCCGGGCTCGTCCATCCGCTTCTGCGCGGCCGCGACGTCGATCGCTGGCGCGCGGGCCCCTCCCTCCACCTTCTCCTCGCCCAGGACCCGGACACGCGCACCGGGATCCCGGAGGAGGTCATGCGCCGACGCTGGCCGCGGACGTTTGCCTGGCTCACCCGTTTCGAAGCCGTACTGCGCGCGCGCAAGAGCCAGGCGGTGCGCCACCTCATGTCGCGGGGGGCGTTCTACACCATGTTCGGCGTGAGCCGGTTGACGCTTGCGCCGCACAAGGTCGTTTGGCGCGAACTGGCGCACGACCTCGACGCGGCGGTCGTGGGGTCCGCCGACGCGTGCGGGGAAACGCGGCCGGTCGTCCCCGACCACACCTGCGTGTTCGTCGCCTGCGCGGGGGAGGCGGAGGCCCACTTCCTCTGCGCCGTGCTCAACTCGGCGCCCGCGCGGCTGGTGGTGCGCGGCACGATCGTGATGCACCCCGACCCCCATGTGCTCGCCGCGCTTGCCGTGCCCGCCTTCTCCGCCGCGAACCTCGTCCACTCCCGGCTCGCCGAGTTGTCGCGCGAAGCGCACCGGCGCGCGGCCGGAGGCGGCGACGGGTTGGCCGCCCTGCAGGCGGAGGTGGACGCCCAGGCCGCCCAGTTGTGGGGGATCGACGCCGGCGGGCTGGAGGGGATCCGGCTCGCCCTCGCCGGGGGAGCGGAAAAGCGGGCGCCGCGTCGGGGGCCATGAGGCGGCGCGGGAATTCGCTTGGGTGGGCCTCCCGCCCTCCGTAGAATGCCGTGCGTGCCCGGGAGGACTTCATGCCCGAATCCCACGACATGCTGCGCTCCGTGGCCGCGGTCCTGGCCATGCGCGGCGACCTCGGCCCCACCGAACGCCGCCTGCTCGACTGGTTGCGCGAGCGCTGGGACATCGCGCCCGCGGAGGCCGAGCGCCTCGTCGCGGAAGGCAAGCGGCAGGAGAACGTGGTCCTTCCCGAGCCGACCACGCGTTCGCGCCGGGAGTGGGTTCACGCCCTCGTCTCCGCCATCGCCATCGACGGCAAGGTGTCGCAGGCGGAGTGGTCGCTGTTGCGCACCCTGGCCGAGAAGGCCGGCCTCCGGCGGAACGACGTGATCGCGCTCCTCGAAGCGGAGTTGAAGACGCGCCGATCCAATCCCGCCGGGGAACCGGCGCCGCCCCTCGCGACCACGGTGGCCGCCGGATCCTGGCCCGGTCCCGTGCTCGAGGAGACGGCCGCGATCGCGGACACCGAGGACGCGGTGCCGCTGGAATGGAATCCGGGCGATGTGTTCCTCGACCGGTACGAGGTCGTCCGCCTGCTCGGCCAGGGGGGCGTCGGCAAGGTATTCCAGGTCTACCATCGTCCCTGGCGCCTCGACCTCGCCGTGAAGATCCCCAAGCCCGAGTTCCTGCAGATGGAGGGGGCACGCGAGCACCTGGTGCGCGAGGCGGAAACCTGGGTGAATCTGCCGTTGCATCCGCACGTGGCGATGTGCCACTACGTCCGCGTCCTGGGCGGGCTGCCGCGCATCTTCGCGGAATTCGTCGACGGCGGCAGCCTGGCGGAGGCGATTCGCTGGCGCACGCTCTATGCCGGCGGTCCGGAGGCGGCGCTCGCGCGCATCCTGGACATCGCGGTCCAGTTCGCCTGGGGCCTCGACCATGCGCACCGGCAGGGGCTCGTCCACGGCGACGTCAAGCCGGGCAACGTGCTGGTGGGGAAGGACGGGCGCGTCAAGGTGACCGACTTCGGACTGGCGCAGGCGGTGGGCGGGCGGGAGTCGGCGGCAGGTTCGGGCGCCCCGGCGGGCGAGGACGCGGGCGGATCCTGGACCGGACTCACACCGGCCTATTGCTCCCCGGAACAGGCGGAGTCGCGCCCGCTCACCCAGGCGACCGACGTGTGGTCGTGGGCGGTCAGCCTCCTGGAGATGTTTCACGGCGAGGTCGTCTGGCATCGCGGGCATCAGGCGGATGACGCGCTTCAGCGCTACCTGCAGCACGGGGCGATGGACCATGAGGTCCCGCCCATGCCCCCCGCACTCGCCGATCTGCTCTTCCGCTGTCTGCGGCGGGACCCGGCGCACCGGCTGGGCAGCCTGCGGGAGGCGAGCGAGGAGTTGTGCGAGATCCACCAGCGCGCGGTCGGACGCCCGCTCGGCCGCGCCGAACCGCGTCCCGCCCTGCACCTGGCCGACGGGTTGAGCAATCGCGCCGTTTCGCTGCTCGACCTCGGACGGGCGCAGGAGGCGGAGCAGTTGCTGCGCCAGGCGCTCGACGTGGATCCCCATCACATTTACGCGACGTACCATCTGGCGCTGGAGTCGTGGCGCACCGGGAAGCGGACGGACGAGGCGGTCGTGCACCTTCTGCGCGAGGTCCAGGCGTCGCAGACCCGGACCTGGCGCGACGAGGTGCTGATCGCCTGGGTGCACCTGGAGCGGGGGGATCCGCAGCAGGCGGAAGCGGACGTACGCGAAGCAAGGGCCCTGGGGCTGGGAGACCCCGAAGCGACGGAGGAGATCTCCGATCTGGTCGACGCAGGCGGAGCGGCGTTCGCCTGTCGCCGCGCGCTCGCCGGGCACGAAGGGGTCGTGAGGGCGCTTGCGCTCTCCGCGGACGGGGCGATCGCGGTCTCCGGCGACTCGCTCGGCCGGACACGAGTGTGGGACGTCGGCACGGGGCTGCTGCGCGGCGCGTTCGAAGGCCATGTCGGGGCCGTCAACGACGTGGCGGTCACGCTGGACGGTCGCTGGGCGGTGACCGCGGGAGCGGACGGCACGTTGCGATTGTGGGACGTTGCGGCGGGTGGATGCCTGCGGACGATGGACTCCTCGCCGGACCCGGCATGGGCGCTCGAAGTGACGCCGGACGGCCGGTTCGCGGTGGCGGCGACGGTCGAGGGACGGCTGGACGTCTGGGACCTGCCGAGCGGGCGGCGGGTGCGTCGGGGGGAGATGTCCGCGGTCCCGCCCACGTCGCTCGCGGTGGCGCGGGACGGTCGGCGGGCGATGGTCGGCGGCGCCGACGGGGTGGTCCGCGTCGTCGATTTCCTCGACGGCCGCATGCAGCAGCGGTTGGACGGACACGCGCGTCGCGTGACCGCGGTGGCCTGGACGCCGGACGGCGCCACCGCGGTGTCGGGCGCCGAGGACCGGGGCGTGCGTGTCTGGGACGTGGCGGTCGGGCGCTGCATGCGCGTGCTGGACGGACACGTCGGCGCCGTGACCGCGGTGGGGATCTCGGCCGACGGGACGCGGGCAATCTCGGCGGGGGCGGGGGGAACGCTGCGGATTTGGGAAACCGCCACGGGCCGTTGCCGGCGCACGCTGCGAAGCGAGGGCGGACCGGCCTCGCGGGTGGTGCTGCGCCCGGACGGCGGGCTCGCGGTCTCGGCGGACGCGGACCGGTCGATGCGGGTCTGGGAACTTCCCGAACGGCTGCCGGAAGCGCCCCCCATGATCGCGCGCCCGGCCCTCGCGGAAGAACTGGTGCAGCGCTGGGACGAATTCGACTCCGCGCGGGCCCGTACGCGCGCGGCGCTCGACGCGGGCGACGTGCGCACGGCGGTGGCGTCGCTCGCGGAGGCGCGCGCGGTACCCGGCTTCGAGCGCGCGCCGGAGGCCCTCGCGCTGACCGCCGAGGCCGCGCGACGCACCGCCCGCGGCGCGTTTGCGGGCGCGTGGGGAACCGACCTGCTTGAAGGACACACGGAGGAGGTGCTCTCCCTCGGCCTCTCCCGCGACGGACGCACCGCCGTTTCGGGGTCCGCGGACGGAACCGTCCGGGCGTGGACCCTCTCCGGGCCGGCGAACGCGCGCGTCCTCGGCGGCGACGAGGGACCGGTCGCGGCGATGGCCTTGACGCCGGACGGAACGATCGCCGTCTCCGCAGCCGATCCGGTTGCCGGAGGAGAGGCGCGGATTCGCGTCTGGGACGTGGCGTCGGGGCGATCGCCGGGCGCGCTTCCGATCGGTCCCGAGGTCGTTCGCGCCCTGGCGATGGGTCTCGACGGGCGCAGGGTCGCCGCGCTCACCGGCGATCGCCTCCTCGTGTGGGACCGCTCGGAGGGCGGAAAACCCCGTGTCCTGGGACCGGTGGACCCGGCGTCGTGCGCGCTCGCCTTCGCCCTGGACGGTCGCCGGTTACTCGCCGGCCTCGCCCTGTGGGACGCGGAGGAGGGGCGGCGGCTGACCGAACTCCCCGACGACCGGATTCCGGCCCTGGCCGCGTCCGTGACCCCGGGGGCGGACGCCGCCGTCACCGCCCACGCAGACGGCAGCGTGCGGCTCTGGGACCTCGGCGCCGCGTCGATCCTCGTCGTGCTGGCCGGCCATCGCGGCGCCGCCCGCGGGGTCGCGATCTCCTCCGACGGTCGCCATGCCCTCTCCGGCGGCGACGACCACGCCCTCCGGCTCTGGCACCTGGAGTCGGGGGAGTGTTTGCGCACCCTGGCCGGCCACACGGCTCCGGTCAGCGCCGTCGCGCTGACCGCCGACGTCCGCCGCGCCCTCTCCGCCGCCCGGGACGAGACCCTGCGCGCGTGGACGTTGGACTGGGCTCTCCTGCCGCGGGATCCCGCGGATTGGGAAGAGGGGGCGGGACCGTGGGTGGACGAATGGCTCGATGAGCGAGCGGCCGCCCGCACGCCGGGATCGCTCGAGATCGGGCCGTCCGACCTCGCCGCGCTGCACGACCGCCTCGCCCGCGCTGGGTACGGATGGCTGCGTTCGGAGGGCGTCGAGCGCGAAGTGCGCCGGCGCCTCGCGGCGCGGGGGGCCGGGGACGGCGGTGCGGGCGGGGCGCGGTAGGGGGGGCTGGACCCGCAACCTGCGCGGCGTGCTCGGATGGCGGGACGAACTCGTCCGGCCGGCCGTCGGAGCCGCGCCGGCCCGCCATGCCGGAGTTCGCGAAACCCGCCGTCCGCTTCGTCCCCATCTGCGCGGCCTGCGGCGGACCGGTGAGCCGAATCGGATCCACGCCGTCACGCCGACGCCACCGTCCGATCGTGGTGCTTCTCGCCGTCGAACGAAAGCAGTTTCTTTTCCCCCTCGAGCTCGGTCTCGAGGTGCACCGGGCGCCCCCAGACGCGCTGAATGTTGCGGAGCGTGTCCTTCGCCTCCCGCAGGTCGATGTCCATGTACTCGTGGGTGTGCGCGAGCAGCAGTTCGCCGCGGTTGGAGTAGTTCCCGTCCACCACGTGAATGATCGGGGTGCCGCGGTTGGTGAGGTGGAAGAGGAGTTCCTGCTTGACCTTCTTGAAGTCGCGGTCGGCGATCTCGTAGCGGTTGGTCTGCGAGTTGAACCGGTAGACGAACAGCTTCTGCTCCTTGGCGAAGTCCTCGGTGAGGAACTCGTCGATGAACATGACGTCGTTGTAGATCTTGCGCACTTCGAAGACCTTCTGGCGACCGAGGCCGAGCTTCTTGTCCCAGGCCTTGCGCGCGCGCGACTCGTCGCAGGCGTCCCATTCCTTGCCGAAGGCGCCGCGATTCCAGCGGTCCTCGATGTCGCGGAAGAGCTCGAGGCCGACCTTGTACGGGTTGAGCTGGCCGGGGCGCATTCCCATCGTCGCGGAGTGATTGTCGGCGAAGTCGACGATCTCGGCGTCGTTGCAGATCCGCTCGGTCATGAGCCTCGAGTGCCAGAAGCTCGCCCAGCCCTCGTTCATGATCTTGGTCATCGCCTGCGGCGCGAAGTAGTACGCCTCCTCCCGCACGATCGAGAGTACATCGCGCTGCCAGGCCTCGAGCGGGGCATACTCGATCAGGAACAGGAGCACGTCCTTCTCGCGCCGCTCGGGGAAGTGCTTGCGGCGCTTGACCGCCTGGTCGATCTTCTTGCGCTGCGCCTCGAGGAACTCCGGCGGGTTGACGAACCGGTCCATGTACCCCTTGCTCTTCAGCTTGCGCGGCGTGTCGATCGGCTCTTCCGCCTCCAGAATCTCCAGCCGCGTGCGGCGCTTCTGCGGCGAATAGACCGAGTGCACGTCGATCAGGTTCTCGAGCGACAGGCAGGCGTCGGTGAACTGTTCCACCTCGGTCTCGCCGTGGCGCTCGACGTAGCGGCGCAGGCGGGTGCCGTGGTTGGCCATCTCGTCGATCATGCGCCGGTTCGTCTGCGAGAACCAGAGGTTGTTCTTGAAGAAGTCGGAGTGACCCATGACGTGGGCCATGACCATCTTCTGGTCGAGCAGGGAGTTGCTCTTGAGGAGATAGGCGTAGCAGGGGTCGTTGTTGATCACCAGTTCGTAGATCTTCTGCAGCCCGTAGGTGTACCCCTTCTGGAGCGACTCGTACTCCATGCCGTAGCGCCAGTGGGGGTAGCGGGTGGGAAAGCCGCCGTAGGCGGCCACTTCGTTCATCTCGTCCCAGTCGACGATCTCGAACCGGGTCTCGAAGAAGTCGAGGCCCAGCGCGCGCGCCTCCCGCTCGATGGTCTGCTGCCAGCGGTAGAGTTCGGTGCCGATGCTCGCCACGGGGTCATTTCCCCTTCTTGAGGAAGTCCTTGATCGAGTCGTAAATGCCGTCCTTGTCGCGGATCTCGCTGGTGATCAGGCGCTCATCGCCGCCGAAGCGCTCGTCGAGGTCGCGCTTGAACTGGCCGCTGCCGTACGCGCTCTTGACCTGGCCGTAGCAGAAGACGTTGCACTTGGTCATGAGCTCGTTTTCGAGGAGCGTCAGGCAGTGGCGGGTGTCTTCGCTGCCCCAGTTGTCGCCGTCCGAGAAGTGGAAGGGATAGATGTTCCACTCGTACGGGTCGAAGTCGCGCTTGACGATCTCGTTGCACAGGACGTAGGCGGAGGAGATCTTGGTCCCGCCGCATTCTTTCACGTGGTAGAAGGTGTGCTGGTCGACCTCGCGCGCGACCGCGTCGTGGACGATGTAGCGGATCTCGAGCTTCTTGTACTGGGAGCGCAGCCAGGTGTCGATCCAG
>CAZWCX010000100.1:0-27991 GCA_964632945.1 uncultured Planctomycetia bacterium
AGCGAAGCTGTTCGCGAATAATCCGGGCTAGGAGCCCGGGCTCGCCCAGGCGGCGGCGGTGATGAATGCCTGCCCCGCGATGTAGAGTGCGAACAGGAGCGGCTTGGCCGCGCGGAACGGGGTGTCGAACTTGTCGACGGCGAGGATGCCGTCCGAGAGGAAGAATAGGGTTGCGCCGACGGGGGCGAGTCGGGTCGCCTCGGCGAGACCCCGGGCCCAGGCGGCGGCGCACATGCCCACGATGGCGACCGCGTAGGCGGCCACGGGAAGGCGAAGCTTTCCGAGGCGGGGAAACAGCCGTACGCAGAGGGCCGCTCCCGCAACGAGGTAGATCGCCGCCAGGGGGGCGGCGGCGCGCACGGATTCCGCGGTGGCCCCGCAGGCGAACGCGGCGATGTAGAGCAGATGCGCCACCAGGAAGGCCGCCAGCCCGGCGAGGAATCCCCGTTCCGAATCGATCAGAAACATGTCGCCCGCCAGGGAGGCAACCAGGCCGAGCGCCGTGAGGGAGCGCGTCGCGCCGTCGCGGGCCTCGCCGCAGAGGAACAGCCCGGCGATCAGCAGGACCATGGGAAGCGGCTTCAGCGCGTAATGGACGCGCCGGGAGGTCTTCTGCTGGGCGACCATGAACGCCGTCGCCGTGGCCGCCACGAGGGCGAAGAGTACGACTCGATCCATCGTCACGGTTTCGTCCGGTACATGAGCCGCTCCACCGGACGTCCGTTCAGGATATGGTCCTGGAAAATCTCGGTGATGTTCTGCGGCTGGACCTTGGTATACAGGATGCCCTCGGGGTATACCATGACGTTGGGTCCGTGGGAACAGTACGAAAAGCACACGCAGGCCGTATCCCGCACCTGCGTTTCCAGACCTCGCTTGAAGATCTCCTCGCGGACGAGGTCGCGGAGGATCTTCCCCTCGCCGTTGGCGTTGCAGCGGGGTCCGATGCAGACGAACACGTGCGTCCGGAACGGCACATTCGAGCGGGTTTCGACAGGGCTCATCCACCCAGTCTAGCCCCAGCGGCGGCGGGCGGACAAGAGGAACTCGCGGGCGGCTGCCGGCAGAAAGGGGACGGCCATGGACGTGCGGGCGGCGGGGATCGTGGAAGCGGAGCTCACGCCGGAGGAGTGGCGGCAGGTCCTGCCCTTCCTGCCGATGATCTACGTCGCCTGGGCCGACGGCGATCTGGCGCGGGAGGAACTGGAGGGACTCAAGGCCGCGGTGGAATCGAAGCCCCCCATGAGCGTTCGCGCGCGCGCCGCGGTGCTCGGATGGCTGGATCCCGCCCGCCCGCCGTCGCCCCGCCGACTCCATGCCCTCCTGGGGTGGGTTCGGGCGCAGGCCGACACCCTGTCCCGGACGCGCCGGTGGAGCCTGGCGGACCTCGGGGTCGAGATTGCTCGCGCCCATGCCGCGCCCGGCGAGCCGGCGGTTTCCGAGGCGGAGCGTGCCGCCCTTGCCGAGGTGGAGGAGGTGCTCGGCATCGTCGGTCACGAAGCGGCACGCCGGTTCTTTCGCGCCGGCGTTCCCGCCCCGGCCGAGGACCGACCCCGCCCGCCGTTCGCGGCGGCCGACCTGGCGGGCCTGCTCGACGGCGCGTATCACCAGACCCGCGACATGCTGCGCCGACAGTTGGGCGGACCCGACTTCGCGATCGAATGGGAATGGAGCAAGGAAACGCACCGGCAGCGCGTGACCGAATGGGTTCGTCGGCTCGCCGCCCAGGGCCTCGGGGGAACCTTCTACCCGACCGCCGCGGGGGGGGGCGGGGACTTCGGGCGCTTTCTCGCCGTGTTCGAGACCTTGGGGCTCCACGATGCCAGCCTGACGATCAAGTTCGGCGTGCAGTTCGGTCTCTTCGGCGGAGCCATCCACTTTCTCGGCAACGAGCGCCAGCAGCGGGAGTATCTGCCCCGGGTGTCGTCCCTCGAACTCCCCGGCTGCTTCGCCATGACCGAGCGCGGTCACGGCTCGAACGTTCGCGACCTGGAGACCATCGCCCGTTACGATGCATCGACACAGCAGTTCGTGATCCACACGCCGACCCCCTCGGCGCACAAGGAGTACATCGGCAACGCCGCGCGGGATGGAATCATGGCCGTCGTGTTTGCGCAGCTGGAGGTCGGCAACGAACGGCACGGCGTGCACGCGTTGCTGGTCCCGATCCGCCAGCCGGACGGACGCACCCGTCCCGGCGTGTCGATCGAGGACACGGGTCACAAGATGGGCCTCAACGGCGTCGACAACGGGCGAATCTGGTTCGACGAAGTGCGGGTCCCGCGCGAGAATCTGCTCGACCGCTTCGGCGGCGTGGACGAGAAGGGGGAGTACCGGAGCACGATCCCGAGCGCCGGCCGACGGTTCTTCACCATGCTTGGGACGCTCGTGGGCGGCCGCCTGGGCGTCGCGTGCGCCGGCCTGAGCGCGGCAAAGGTCGGATTGGCGATCGCAGTTCGGTACGGCGACCGCCGCCGGCAGTTCGGCCCCGACTCCGGCCCCGAGGTGCCGATTCTGGACTATCCGTCCCACCAGCGCCGGCTGATGCCGCTCCTGGCGTCGACCTATGCCCTCGACTTCGCCTGCCGGTATGCCGTCGAGCGGTTCACGTCCCGCACGGAAGAGGACGCGCAGGAGGTGGAGGCGATCGCGGCGGGCATCAAGGCGCACAGCTCCTGGCATGCCACGCGGGTCCTGCAGACCTGCCGGGAGTGTTGCGGCGGACAGGGGTATCTCTCGGTCAACCGACTGGGCGCGCTCAAGGCCGACACCGAGATCTATACCACGTTCGAAGGCGACAACACCGTCCTGCTGCAGCTGGTCGCCAAGTCGCTCCTGGCGGGTTACCGAAAGCAGTTTCAGGACCTGAGTCTGCTGGGACTCCTGGGCTGGGCGACCACCCGCGCGGCGCAATCCGTAGCGGAACGGAATCCGATCGTGACGCGAATGACGGGCGAGGACCACCTGCGCGACCCCGCCTTCCAGGCGGAGAGCTTCGCCGCGCGCGAGCGCGCGCTGCTTTCCTCCCTGGCCGCGCGTCTGCGCGACCGCATGAAGTCGGGGGCGGACGGCTTCGTGGCGTTCACGGAGTGCCAGGACCATGTCCTGGGGCTCGCCCGGGCGCACATCGACCGACTCGTCTTCGATCGCTTCCGGGCGGGAGTCGATGCCTGCGCCGATGCAAGCCTGAAGAAACCGCTGCTCCTGCTGCGGGATCTGTTCGCGCTCTCACGCCTGGAGGAGGATCGAGCGTGGTTCCTGGAGGAGGGGTACTTCGAATCCGGCAAGGCCCGGGCGATTCGCTCCCTCGTGCTTCGGCTGTGTCGCGAGGTCCGCGCGTGGGCCGTACCTTTGGTGGACGCCTTCTCGATTCCCGCGTCGCTGCTGGCGCCGATTGCGCGAGACTCGGAGCACGGATGAAGGTCTACTTCGCGCGCGCGATGTTCAGGCCGGTGAGCGGATCCCCTTTGTGGGGACCGTCGCTCGAGCGTCCGTTGACCGCGCCGTAATAAATCCGGTACTCGCCGTCGAGGAAGATCACGTCGGCGTCCGCCAGCAGGGAATCGCCTTCCCCCGGGGCGCCGGCATCGTGGGTGAACTCCCTCGTCGCGGGGTCGTTCAGGGTCCAGTCGACTCCGTTCGGGGAGGACGCGGACCAGTAGCCGGTGCACGTTCGGAACCCGCCGCCCGCCCCCGGCAGGGAGCGGGACGGGTCCGCTCCCGACTCCCGCCCGGCGAACCAGATCTCGAACACGGCGCGATCCGCCCGCCAGACGACCACCGGCCGGATCGGGAAGTCGTCCCGTCCGCCCGCCGCCAGGCTTGCGAGCGGATTGGCGCCGGACGGGATCCAGCGGACGCCGTCCCGGGAGGAAGCGTACCCGATCCCGCGCGCGCGGATTTCGCCGGCGCGGTCCACGCCCACGAGCGTGAACCAGAGATGGAGGCCGTCTTCGCGGTGCACCGCTTCGGGATCGGCGAGGAGTCCGCCCGCCATGTCGGGCAGGTCCGGCATCGCGTCCCGCGGCGTCAGCACGAGCCCGGCCTGACCGTGCGGGGACTCTTCGGCGGAGAGACGAGTGAAGCGCCGGCCGAATGCGGAGAAGGCCGCGCCGATGCGATGGGTCCCCAGGGAGCCCTCCTGGCGGCCCCGATGGTTTGCGCCGGCGTAGAACAGGGCGTACCGCCGGTCGGCGGGGGCATCGGGTTGAAAGACGACCGTCGGGGCGCCCGTTTCGCTGTGGTCCCAGGCGTCCGCGTCGGTCGACGGTCCCAGGGCGAGTCCGTCCTCGACCGCCCAGCGGAGGCCGTCCTGACTTTGCGCGTACTTGATGCCCGCCCGCACTTTGCCGTCTTCGACCCAGGTCGCCGTGAACCACATCTTCCAGGTCTGGTCCGAGGGATCGAACAGCACCGAGGGTCCGGACACCGCGCGCACGGCGGGCGCCCCGGGGGCGACTTCGAAGTCGGGAACGATGCGCGGATTCCCCTCGTCGCGGATCCACGGCCGGGGCGGGATTTTCGACTGCGCCGGTTTGTCCGCGCGGTCGGGGGCGGGGGCCGGGGTCGCCCGCCGGACCCACACCGTGTCGATGAGGATGCCGTTGTTTCCGTGCGGACGGCCCGGTTCGAGCCACGGCGTAGTGTCGGCGATCCCGTATCCCTCCCGCAGTCGCGCGGGATCGAGTCGGTCCTTCTTCACGGGAGAGCGCGGGTGGAGTTCGAAGTCTCCGGGTTCGACCCGCACTTCGACCCAGACGCGCGGGGGGACCCGGGCGCTCGCCCAGAACAGCGCCCGTTCTTCGTCCTCGACCAGGATGGCGAGCGGTGCGGCCGACTCGGAGCGCAGAGAAAACCGGAGTTCGCGCAGGTCCTGCAGGGGAACCTGGTGGTAGAGCATGTTCGGATCGCTGCGGTCGTAGGTGAAGCGGATCCCCTTGCCCTCCACGGCGAACCGGGCGGAGGTCACCGGCTTGCGGTCGAACCGCCTCAGTCCCCACTGCTCGGCGGTCTCGCATTCGTATCGTCGATGGTCCTGCGCGCAGACCGGCGGGAGGGCGAGGGCGAGAGCGAGCGGAAGGAGGAGGAATCGACCTCTCACGGCTTGGTACACCTCCTGGAGGGGATCCGATCGGACAAGTCGGGTGCCGGTACCGGTACGTTCGCGGCGAGCGGGTCCGTGCCGCCGCGCGGACCGTCGCGCGCGGCCTGCGGTCAGCCGCGCACCCGCGCCACCCCGCGGCGGCGGCGGCGTGGAAATCGCCCGGGATGGAAGATGCCGGCGAGAATCTCCAGGCCGTCCACGAGCCGCGGACCGGCGCCGTTGAAATAGGACGGTGCGTCCACCAGCCACACTTCGCCGCGGGCGACCGCCGGGATCCGTTTCCACTCCGGCCGGCGGCGCAGCACCGGAATCTCCCGGCGCGCCCGCCGCGGCGTGAATCCGCACGGCATGAGGACGAGTACGTCCGGGGCGTAATCGACCAGTTGCTCCCAGTCGATACGCGCCGAGTCGCGCTTCCGGCGCGACAGGGAGTCCCGTCCTCCCGCCATCTCCACCATTTCGGGTACCCAGTGGCCGCTGCAGAACAGGGGCTCGAACCATTCCAAGCAAAACACCCGCTTCCGGGGCAGGCCGCGCGCGCGCTGCACCACGCGGTCGACCCGGCGGCGCAACCTTCGCTCGAGCGGCGCCGCGTCGACCCCGGCGGCGTCGGCCAGGAGCCTGAGGTCGCGGAACATCCCCGCGAAATCGTGCGCGTGCAGGGGGAGCAGTTTTGGAGGCGGCTGAACGAGGTCGAGCACCTGCCCGACATGCGACGGCGGCGCCGCTCAGACGTCGCAGAGGTCCTGCGTCAGCAGGAGGTCCGGGCGCAGTCGCCGCAGCAGCCCCTCGTCGATCCGGTACAGACTTCGGCCTTCCCGCGCGGCGGCGCGCACGGCCCGGTCGATTTCCGCGCTCGTCATCCGCTCCGGATCGATGACGCTCGTCGAAACGACCGGCTTCCTGCGCGCCGCCGGGGGCCAGGTGCACTCGTGGGAAACGCCGACCACGCGACGGCCGAGGCCGAGCGCGTACGCCATCTCCGTGGCGGTCGGCTGGAACGACAGGATCCTCATCCGCGCTTCGCGAAGGCCAGTTTCTTGGCCCAAATGTGCCCGGGGTAGCGTTCCACCACCGCGGCGCAGCGCTCGTTGATCTTGTTCACGTCCTTGGTCAGTTTGAATTCGCAGACTCCGGTCCAGTAGAGCGCCTCCGGAGCGGCGTCCGTCTTGCCGTAGCGCTCGACGATGAGGGTGTAGCGCTTGAGCGCGTCGTCGTACTTGCCCTTGCCGAAGGCGTCCTTGGCGGCGGCAAAGTGGACCTGCGCGAGGAACTCGTCCGGGGGGAGATAGCCGATGAACCGGTGCTGTTCGGCCTCCTCGCCGTCGACGAACACGAACATCGGCGTCCAGACGGCGCGCATCTTCTTCGCCAGCGGCCGGTCTTCCAGTACGTTGGCCTTGTAGGGCACGGTGACCTCACCCAGTTCTTTTGCGACCTGTTCCGACGGAAAGGTCGTCTTCTCCAGCTCGGAGCAGGCGATTCAGTGCGGGCTCGCGAACTCCAGCATGGCCAGACGACCCGTCTCCTTCGCCTTGGCGAGGGCGGAGTCGTACTTCGTTTCCCATGCGATCGTCATGACTCTCTCCTTCTAGCGGAACACGTTTTCGGAAAGGTATTTGTCGCCGCCGTCGGGGAAGACCGTGACGATCGTCCCCTCGTCGATCCGGGCGGCGACCTGGAGCGCGGCGGCCATCGCCGCGCCCGAGGAGATGCCGACGAACAGTCCCTCCTCGCGGCACAGCCGCAACACCATATCGTAGGCGAGCTCGGTCGAAACTTCCAGATTCTCGTCGGCCAGCGACGGGTCATAGATCGCGGGCACCATCGCCGTGGCCATGTGCTTCATCCCTTCCAGGCCGTGCAGCGGCGAGTCGGGCTGGAAGGAAATGCAGCGCACCGAGGGCTTGAGTTCCCGCAGACGGCGCGTGGTGCCCATGAACGTGCCGCTCGTTCCCAGGCCGGCGACGAAGTGCGTGACCCCCCCGTGGGTCTGCTCGAAGACCTCTTCCGCGGTCGAGACGTAGTGCGCCTGCCAGTTCGCGTCGTTGGAATACTGGTCCGGGTAGAAGTACTTCCCGGGAGACTCCGCGTGCAGGGCACGGACGGCGCGGATCGCCCCGTCGGTCCCCTCCAGGGGGTCGGTGAGGTGGAGGCGCGCGCCATAGGCGGTGAGGATCTTCTTCCGCTCCATGCTCGCGTTTTCGGGCAACCCGAGAAGGACCGGATACCCTTTGGCGGCGCCGATCATGGCATACGCGATGCCGGTGTTCCCGCTCGTGGCGTCGAGAATGGTGCGGCCGGGAGTCAGGGCGCCGGAGTCTTCGGCAACCCGGATCATGTGATAGGCGGCGCGATCCTTGACCGATCCTCCGGGGTTGAACCATTCGGCCTTGGCGAGGATCTGTACCCGCCCGGGGCGATGAAGCCGCTGAATCGGCAGGAGCGGCGTGTCGCCGATGGCCTGGAGCAGGGGACTTTCTCGCGGGCGAACCAGGCGTGACATGGATGGAATCCCTTCGGGTCGGGGAGGCGGCGGGAGTATATCCCCTGGGGCGCCTCCCGGGCAAGGGGAACGCGGCCTGCCGGCATTCCAGCACGGCTCCGCGGATTCGGCTCCGCCGGCAATCGGCCCATTGACCGGGGCCGGCCGGCGAGCCTACAATCGGACCGTTGGCTCCGTATGGGAGAAACCTGCATGCGTCGAGTGATCGCCATCTTGGCCTGGGCCGCCTGCGCCGCGCTCGTACTGTGCCACCGCCCCGGTCAAGCCGAGGATGGGACCGACCGGATCGCGGAAGACCTGCGCAGCAACGACCTGGGCACCCGCAAGGCGGGGTACGAGGCCGCCGGGGACCTGGCCACGCCACAGGCGCTCGATCTCGTGGCGCAGGCGTTCGCCCGCGATCCGGAAGACGAGGGCGTCATCAAGGGGGCATGGGCGATCGCCCGGATTCGGGAGCGGCGGGATGAGGAAGGCGAGCCCGACGCGAAGTGGAAGTCGGCCTGGAAGAAGGTCGCCGATCTCCTCCAGCAGAGCATGCTCAAGCACCGGGAGAAGCCCGACGTCGTGCTCGGGATCATCCGCGCGATGGCGCAGATGGGCGATCCGGTGTTCGTGAAGCCGCTTTCCGACGACTTGTGGAAGGTGAAGGACCGGAAGGTCATCCAGGGCCGCATCCTGGGCCTGTCCTGCATCCGCGACAAGTCGTCGGTGGATGCCATCATGGACCTGCTCTACGTCACGACCCGGGAGGGGCTGGAGCCGTACGGCCCCGCCTTGATCGCGGCGCTGCGTCGCCTGACCGGCCAGACCTTCCAGGACCGCATTTCGGCGAAGAAGTGGTGGAAGGACAACCGGGAGAAATTCGAGTTCGATACGGTCGATCCGAAGCGGAAGGCGCTCGAGAAGAAGATGTTCGACAAGGCGTGGCAGGACGCCACCGAGGGCGGGGGGGGACGCTAGTCTCGTTGCGAATGCCGTCGCGGACGTCCCGCCACGCCCACCGCCGGGCCGCGGGCGACTACACGATCAGCCGGGCTTTCCGGTCCGACAGGCGCACTCGCGCGACCGAACCGCTGTTGAAACGCAGGTAGTCCGACTCGATTCCATCGCTGAAGATCACGCCGTTCTCCGGCATGTGCGAGGTGAGGACGAGCTCTCCGCCGGCGGGAATCCGGCCGAATACGAGGGTCGCCTGCGATGTTCGGCTGACGAACGGCTCGCGCACGCTGAACCACATCTCCTCGGATTCCCAAGGCAAGAGGCAGGCCGCGCACGCGGCGTCGATCGGCGATTCCGGATGCGAACCGGTCTTGGTCAGGGTCCCTTTCACGGACTTGGCATCGCCGGCCGCGATCGCATGAGCGCCCCGGACGATCGACTGCAACCACCCGGTCGAGCCCGCGCCCGTCGACACGATGACGCCGCTCGAGGACTGCACTTCGCTGCGCCCGCCGAAGGAGATCTCGTAGCGCGCGGAGACATGCGTGCGGGGCCCGAGGAAGAGGTCATTGACCCCGCGCAGGACCTGGCCGTCGTTGAGGGAAGCCTCCGCCATCCGGATCGTCCGGGTTCCCGGGGGGGAGTTTGCGGTTCCCAACCGGGCCAGAAGCGCGAGCGCGCGCGGAACGTCCCAGGGCAGCAGGATGCCGTCGATCCGCTCCGGATCCGGATTGACGGCGAGGATCGGCTGGCCGTCCAGGTACTTTGCGGTGTTGACCACCAGGCCGTCGGGGCCGAGGGTGGCGATCAGGTCGCCGGGGCCGAACTGGAACGTGGTGAGGAAGGAGCGCTCGATCGCGTGGACCTTGAGGGCGGGCGGAACGCCCGCCCGGAAGGCGTCGAGCGACTGGTGATATCGCCCGTGGGCTTCCTGGTACTCCCGGAACGACCCGCCCGAATGCTCGATGTAGAACTTCGCCTGCGAAACCGTGTTGAACCGCTCCACCAGCTCCTCGAGCGGAGTCTTGCGCGTGACGAGGACGAGCTTCTCGAAGGCCATCGGTGGCGCGCCTGCCTACTTCGGCTTCAGCAGGCCGGAGAGCAGGTCGGGTGTCACGACCAGCTGGCCGATCTTCTGCGCGTTCGCTCCCATTTCATGCAGGGCGAGGGCGACCAGTTGCTCCTGGGGGATCTCCCGGTAGGGGGATAGCCGCAGCCGCGCCGCCTCGGCTTCGAACTCCGCCTGTCGGCGCTGGTTGGCGCCGTCGGCCTCGACCAGATCTTTCCGCTGACGCGCCAGCGTAAGGGCGGTGAGGAGTTCGTTCTCCTTGATCTTCTTTTCCTGCTCGACCGCGGCCGCCCGCCGGGCGTAGATCGCCTCGTCGGCCCGCTTGAGCAGCTTCTCGCGGAAGTCCGCCTCGAGCGCCTTCGCCGTTTCCGGGGTCGGTTTGATGGCGGTGAGGAACAATCCGGCGACCTCCACCCCCAGGTCGTTCAGCGTGCGCTCTTCGCGGATGCGCTTCAGGACGGTGGAGGCGATGTCTTCGGCCCCGCGCAGCGCATCCTCCAGCGGGCGCTGAAGGAGCTCCTGGCGGGCGAAGACCTGGACGGTATTGACCAGGCGCTGGGCGAGCTTTTCGGGGTCATCGGTCCGGTACGAGCGGGTCCGGGAATCGATGGAGAAATTGAGGATTCGGGCCATGCGGCCGGGGTCGGTGATTCGGTAGGTGATCTGCCCCTGGGCGGTGACCGGCTGGAAATTCCCGGTCGTTTCGTTGAGGATGAACGGGACGTCTGCGGTGGCGATCGGCACGGACACGATGCTGGTGTTGTGCTTCCAGAAGAAGAAGGAGATTCCCGCGCCCTCGCGCACGATCTGGCCGTTCTGGTAGACGAGAACGTGTTCCGTGGGCTCGGCCTTGTAGTATCCGAAAGGCATGGGGGGAGGCTCCTTCCTGCAGGGGGAGGATTCATGCTACGGGAGGCGATCGGGGACGGGCAACCGAAAAGGTGCGCGGCCCTTGCCGGACCGGAGGGGGCAGGGGATACTGGAGCGTGCCTCGGAGGGGCGGCGGTCCCGGCCGGTCGAGCCATCGGCGGTCGGACGCCGCCGGGCCCATGACGCGGAGGTGATCGTGCGCTGGTTCCTCGCCTGCTGTCTGGTTGTCGGCTGCGCGGCGCCTCGTCCGCTCGCGCCGCCCGAGATGCCGGTTCACACCTACTCGATCGTCGCCCGCGATTTGGCAACGGGCGATTTCGGGGTGGCCGTCGAATCTCACTATTTCAGCGTCGGCAGCGTCGTGCCGTGGGCAAAGGCGGGCGTGGGCGCGGTCGCCACGCAGTCGTTCGCCGAGCCCGCGTACGGGCCACGGGCGCTGATGCTCCTGCAGGATGGGCAGAGTGCGCCCGACGCGCTCGCGGCCCTGATCGCGCAGGACCCGCTCTCGGCGCGACGGCAGGTCGCCGTGGTCGACGCCCGGGGCCGCGTCGCCGCGCACACCGGGAAGGGGTGCATCGCCTGGGCCGGGCATCTGCAGGGGGAGGGGTACTCCGTGCAGGCGAACATGATGCTGAACGAGCGCGTGGTGCCCGCGATGGCGAAGGCGTTCGAGTCCACGAAGGGAGTGCTCGCCGAACGCCTCGTCGCGGCTCTCGAGGCGGCGCAGGCGGCCGGCGGCGACATCCGCGGTCAGCAGTCGGCGGCGCTCCTCGTCGTGCGGGGGAAGCCGACGGGGCGTTCCTGGGAGGATGTCCTCGTCGACTTGCGCGTCGAGGACCATCCGGAGCCGATCCGCGAATTGCGCCGGTTGTGGGCCCTGCACACCGCCTATCGCCTTTCGCGCGCGGGAGACGCCGATCGGGCGATCGCGCTGGCGCCGGGAAATCGCGAACTCCCGTTCTGGAGCGCCATCTCCCTGGCCCGCCAGGGGGCATACGACCAGGCCGCCGAGCGCCTGCGGCCGATCGTGGCGGAAGACCCGAACTGGTCCGAACTGCTGCGCCGCCTGGTCCCGGCGGGGTTGCTCGAGGAGGGGCACGCCCGCGCCCTGCTGGATCGCCTGGAGTCCGGCGCGGGGAAGTGAGGGCCCGAGACGCGGTCCGGGGATGAGCGTCGCTACGAAGACGGTCGGCTCCCGTCCGGCGCCGTCTCGACGCGCGCCGCCGGCTCCCCCCAGGCCGCCCGCGCCAGGAACCAGGCCGACACGGCCAGCAGCAGCGCCGTCGCCAGGTAGCCGGGATGTCGAGATCCGTCCGCCAGGGGGATCGAGACCCGGATCGTCCGCACCGTCCAGAACAGCGGACCCGGCCAGATGAAGCTCAACAGGTGGAGCACGGCCCGCACCCCGACCACGACCGCCAGAAGGCGAGTCAGCCAGCGCACGCGCGCGAACACCCCCCAGGAGAGCAGAAAGAGCCCGACGTAGCTCGGAACGACCAGGAGGAAAGTCGGCGGGGGAGTCGCCGCGATCGCGTAGGCGACGATCGGGATTACGAGCGCGCCGGCGCCCGCGTAGGCGAGCGCGGCATGGCGGAAACGGGAAACAACGGCGGGATCCATGGATCCTCTGGGCGGGTGACGCGGGCATTATGGACGTCACGGGGGCGCTTGTCAAACTCGCACCGCACCCTTGACGTCACGCAGCCGGTCGGCTACGTTCGGCGACGTCGCCGCTGAGGACCGCCATGAAGCAATGGGCCGATGAGATCAAGGTCTACGTCCGGGCGCGCTACCCCATTCTCTGGCTCGTCACCTGGGAGGAGGAGCGGGCACGGCGACTGCTGGGCGAGATCGCCCGGGACATGAAAAAAAAGCTCTATGCGTGGACGGCAACCGACGGGTTCCACGAAGAGCATGCCGTTGCCCCCGCCGCCGGGGCCGTCGCTGCGCCCATCGATTTCGGCGCCCCCGCCCAGGGGTCCGCGGACGTCCGTTCGCCGCTGGGCGCTCTCGACTACGTCTTCCACTCCGCCGAGCGCGCCCTTTTCGTCCTCCACGACTTCCACCCCCACCTCGATGAGCCCCGGGTCGTGCGGCGCGTGCGCGACCTCGTCTCCGTCCTGAAACAGAGCTTCAAGACCCTGCTGATCATCTCCCCCGTCTTGAAGCTCCCGACCGAACTGGAAAAGGACATCACGGTCGTCGACCTCCCTCTCCCCACCCTGACGGAGTTGGAGGAGAAGCTGCGCAAGTTCCTCACCGACCTGGTCCACGATGCGCGCTTCACCATCGATCTTTCCGATGAGTTGATCGAGCGGACCGCGAAGGCGGCGCTGGGAATGACGGAATCGCAGGCCGGCAACGTCTTCGCCAAGGCGTTGGTCAAGGACCGCAAGTTCTCCGAGGAGGACCTGGCCCTGATCAACGCCGAGAAGGAGCAGGAGATCCGCAAGAGCGGCACGCTCGAGTTCTTCGAGCACCAGGAATCCCTGGCGCAGGTCGGCGGGCTGGATCGGCTGAAGCGCTGGTTGCTCGACCGCAAGGCGTCGTTCAGCGAAAAGGCGCGTGCGTACGGGCTTCCGCAACCCAAGGGGATCCTGCTCCTCGGGGTCCAGGGGTGCGGCAAGAGCCTTGCCGCCAAGGCCATCGCCGCCACCTGGCGCCTGCCTCTGCTGAGGCTCGATGTGGGGGCGGTCTTCAGCTCGTACATCGGCTCGAGCGAGGAGAACATGCGCCGGGCGATCAAGACGGCGGAGTCGATCGCGCCGGTCGTACTGTGGCTGGACGAAATCGAGAAAGGATTCGGCGGCGTGAAGGGCGGCGGCGGGGCGGACGCCGGGGCGTCGACGCGGGTGTTCGCCACCTTCCTGACGTGGCTGCAGGAAAAGACCAAGCCGGTCTTCGTGGTCGCGACGGCCAACAGCATCAAGGACCTTCCGCCCGAACTGCTGCGCAAGGGGCGGTTCGACGAGATCTTCTTCGTCGACCTTCCCTCGGACGAGGAGCGGCGCGAGATCTTTCGGATTCACCTGCGCAAGCGGAGTCGGGAACCGGCGCGCTTCGACCTGGAGGGCTTGTCCCGGGCGGCCGAGGGCTTCAATGGGGCCGAGATCGAGGAAGGGATCGTCTCGGCCATGTACGCGGCGTTCGCCCAGGACCGTGAGTTCAACAGCGCGGACGTCCGCACGGCGGTCGAAGAGACCGTGCCCCTCTCGCGCACGATGCGCGAAGACATCGAGGCGTTGCGCGCCTGGGCGGTCGAGCGGGCGCGCATGGCGTCCGGAGGGTAGCCCGCTGCTGGCTTTGATCTTCCCGATCGGCGACGAGAACCCGCGCGAATGCCGGCCGCTGCTCACCTGGACCCTGATCGGGTTGATCGGCCTGTTCACCCTCGCGTACTTCGCCGGTCCGCCGGGATCGGGGCTGCGCACGATCGCCGGGATCGCTCCGGGGCGCGCTTCGATCGGCGGGGGGCTGATCGCCCCGTTCTGCGCCGACGGCATCCTCGATCTCGCCCTCGGTCTCCTGTTCCTGTGGGTCTTCGCGGACAACGTCGAAGACCGCCTGGGGCCGTGGCTCTTTCTGCCGGCCTTTCTCGCCTGGACCTGGATCGGCCTGGCGGCGCACCTCCTGGCGGCGGACCCGTCCGCGCCGTTCCGGGGTCCCGCCTACGGCGTCTCCGGCGTCCTCGGCGCCTACGTGACCTTCTTCCCGCGTCACTACGTGAAGCTGATCAACTTCTTTCCGATCTTCTTTCCGCGGGACTGGGAATCGTCCGTCTGGGGCAGGCGCAGATACGGGGATCCGAGCACGCATTACGTGACGGCTCCCTGGGCCGTGGCCGTGTGGGTGGGGGTCCTGGTCGTGGCCGGATGGTTCGACCTCGTCCAGGCGAGCCTCCCGGCGATCGTGGCCGCAGGACTTGCCGGCGGCGGGACGGCGTGGCTGGGGAAGACCGTCCTGCGGATCCGCGTGGCCGATCCTACGCTGCCGCAGGAGCTCGTCCCGCGGATCGTGCGAACCGGACGAACGGAGCCCGCGGCGGACGATTCGGGGCAAGGCGGGCTCCCGGACGGCGCCGCGATCCGCGGGACGGACGAATCTTCGACGCGCGCCGCCCGACCGCCGGCGGCGCGTCCCGCCCTCGGGGGAGGGGACAAGGCCGCCTTCCTCGAGGTTGACGCTTCCCCCGCGGAAGAGCCGGACAGGGTCGAGCCCGCGGCCGGGGGCACCGGAGCGGCGGGATTCGCCGTCATCCGGCTGACCGAAGAACTCTTCGACGTGAGCCTGCTCGGCCGGGTGGTGGCCGGAGCCACCGGAGAGTACCTGGGCGACGTCACGCGGCGAATCCGTGTCACCCGAGGGGTGCTCGCCCGACGCCTCGAACGAGAGGTTGCGGAGCGGATCGTGGCCGACCTGCAGACCCACAAGGTCGAAACCGCCGTGATCGACCTGGCCCGGGTTCCGCCGCTCCCGGAGGCCAAGCTGGTCGCGGGCGCGGGATGCGGGCCGGAGGGGTGCGTGTTCGACCTGCGGGTCGGCGAGCGCGTTTCCCTGCCCTGGAGCCGGATCGGGTTGGTGGCGGCGGGGCAGATCGAGTCGAAGCGCGTCGTGAACACGCCGGCGTCGCCGTCGTCGATTTCCGACGCCATGGTGCCGGTGCTGGACCGGGTGGAGCGAACCCGCATCGACACGATCGTCGATTTCGTCGTGCGCGCGCCCCTCGCCCGCTTGCGGCTGTACAAGGAGGACGTCAACTTCCGGTTGATGTCCGAGGCGGACGTGGATGCCGCGATGGCGGGAGAGCAGGGGTTCAAGCAGTTCGTCCGGGCGCTCGTGGAGAATCGCGGGGCCACCCCGATCAACACGGGCGTCAAGGTCCTGGATCGGGGCGGCCGCTGGGGGTACCTGCGATTCGCCACCGAGCGGGACTTCGACGACTATGGCTGGTGGCTGTACCAGATTCTCGCCATCCGCCGCGCGCAGGCGCGGAGTACCTCGTTCCTGGAATGACATGATCGCGATCGATACGGGCGGGACGTTCACGGACTTCGTCCGCTGGTCGTCCGCGGGCGTGCGCATCCACAAAGAGCGATCCACCCCGGACGATCCGGCGCGATCGATCCTGGCGGGACTGGCGGTCATCGACCCCGAGGGTCGCGAACCGGTCATCGTCTACGGCACGACGCTGGCCACCAACGCGTTGCTGGAGCGCAAGGGTGCGCGCACCGTCCTGCTCACCACCGCCGGATTCGAGGACGTGCTGGAGATCGGTCGCCAGGCGCGTCCCGCCCTGTATGCCCTGCACCCGCGCAAGCCCGAACCGCTGATCCCCCGCGCCCGCCGGCTCGGGGTTCGCGAGCGGATCCGGACGGACGGGACGGTATCGCTGCCGCTGACCGCCGCGGAAGTTCACCGCGCGCTGCGATCCGCGCGGCGGGCGGGCGCGGTATCGGTCGCCGTCTGTTTCCTCAACTCCTTCGCCTCGCCGCGGCACGAGCGCGCCCTGACGCGCGTCGCGCGCACCGCGGGATTCGAGGTGTCGGCTTCGCACGAGGTCTCGAACGAGTTCCGCGAGTACGAACGGTTCACGGTCACCGCGATCAACGCCTTGACCTCGCCGTTGCTGAAGGGATTCCTCCGCCGCCTGTCCGCGGCGCTGCGCCGGTTGCCGGGCGGGCGAGCGCGGAAACTCTGGGTCATGCAGTCCGACGGGGGCATGCTCGGGCCCGACCTGGCCGGCCGGTTTCCGGTTCGAACGATCCTGTCCGGCCCGGCGGGGGGTGTTACGGGCGCCGTCCGGGCCGGGGGACGCCCCGCGAAGTCCCGGGTCATCACGCTCGACATCGGGGGCACGAGCACCGACGTCTGCCTGTGCGCGGGGACGGTCCCGCTCATGGCCGAAGGCCGCTTCGGCGACTTCCCCGTGCGGTTGCCGATGGTCGACGTGCACAGCGTCGGGGCGGGCGGCGGATCGATCGCGCGCATCGACGAACTCGGGCGCCTGCGGGTCGGACCCGAGAGCGCCGGGGCCGATCCGGGACCGATCTGCTACGGAAAAGGCGCCAAGCCGACCGTCACCGACGCCAACCTCCTGCTCGGCCGCCTCGACCCGCGCGGATTGCTCGGCGGCTCTTGCCCGCTCGAGCGGGAGCGGGTGATCCGGTCGATGCGCCGCCTCGGCGTGCGGCTCCGCCTTTCCGCGGAAGCGGTCGCCGAAGGGATCGTGCGGGTTGCCAATGCGCGCATGGAGGCGGCGATCCGCGCCGTGTCCGTGGAGCGGGGATACGATCCGCGCGACTTTTCGCTGCTCGCCTTCGGGGGCGGCGGCGGGCTGCACGCCTGCGCCCTGGCCGATGCCCTGGGCATCCCGACCGTCCGCGTGCCCGCTCATCCGGGCGTGTTCAGCGCCTTCGGGATGCTCTTCGCCCCGGTTTCGCGCACGTACGCCGCCACGGTATTGCGCCCGCTCGCCCGGCGCCCGCTCGAGGATCTTGAATCGGCGTTTCGCGCCATGGAGTCCGAGGCCGGCCGGGAGTTGGCGGGACGGGGGGTGTCGGATCGAACCTCCCCGGGGCGAGACCGGGCGAGGGTGCGAACGGAGCGAAGCGTGGACCTGCGGTACCGGGGGCAGTCGTATGAACTGAATCTTCCGCTGTCGGCCCGCCTGGAGGAGGCGTTCCACGCCGCGCATGCGCGCGCGTACGGGTATGCGGACCGGCAGCGCGGGATCGAGGTCGTCACGGTGCGTCTGCGGGCCTGGGTGGCCGAGCGTCGGGGCGCGCCGCCGACGCATGGCGCCGTCGACCGGGGCGGCGCGGCGTCCGGACGGCTGTTCGAACGCGGCCGGTGGCGCCCCTGCGTCATGGTAGCGCGCGAGGGCTTGGGCTTCGGCCAGGCGATGCCGGGACCGGCGCTGGTGCTGGAGTACAGCGCCACGACCTATGTCCCGACCGGATGGTCCGTGCGCCGCGAGCGGGCCGGGGACCTGAGGATGGAGCGGCGGACATGAGCCTCGACCCGGTCGATTTCGAGATCATCCATCAGCAGATGGCCTCGGTGTGCGAGGAAATGGGACGTGCGCTGCAACGCAGCTCGTTTTCCCCGAACATCAAGGAACGGTGCGACTTCTCGTGTGCGGTCTTCTCGGCGGACGGGGAGATGCTCGCGCAGGCGGAACACATACCGGTCCACCTCGGGTCGATGCCGGCCTCGGTGCGGGCGGCGGTCGAATCGGGCCCGCTCGACCCGGGGGACGCGGTGCTCCTGAACGATCCGTACCGGGGCGGGACGCATCTGCCGGATCTCACCCTGGTGATGCCGGTGCACCATCGGGGGCGGTTGCGCTACTATGTGGCCAACCGGGCCCACCATGCCGACGTGGGGGGGATGGCTCCGGGGTCGATGCCGCTCTCCACCGAACTTTTCCAGGAAGGGATTCGAATTCCGCCCGTGCGTCTCGTGCGCGCCGGTCGGCTGCAGACGGACGTGCTGGCGATGTTCCTTGCGAACGTCCGAACCCGGGAGGAGCGGGAGGGGGACCTGCGGGCGCAGCTGGCGGCCAACCGGCTGGGAATCACGCGGATGGGGGACCTGATCGGGCGCTGGGGAGCGGGTGCCCTGGAAAAGTACGAGCAGGCCCTGGCGCGGTATTGCCGGGCGGGAGTGACCCGGGTCGTGGCGGCGATTCCGCCCGGGACGCATTCGTGCGTGGATTTCCTGGACGGCGACGGGGTCGGAGACGGCCCATTGGCCGTACGGGTCGCGGTGCGCGCGAGTCGCCGGCGGGTGGTCGTCGACTTTTCCGGCACGGCGGGGCAGTCCCGGGGATGTCTCAATGCGCCCGCCCCGGTCACGCACTCCGCCGTGTTCTACGTGTTCCGCTGCCTTTCGGGGCTGCGCCTGCCGATGAACCGGTGGTCGATGTCGCCGATCCGGTTGCGGCTTCCGGAAGGATCCCTGGTGAATCCGCGTTCGCCCGCGGCGGTCTGCGGCGGAAATGTGGAGACGTCACAAAGGATCGTGGACGTGGTCTTCGGTGCGCTCGCGCGCGCGCTCCCCGACCGCATCCCGGCCGCCTCGTGCGGCTCCATGAACAACGTCGTGCTCGGCGGGACGGAGGATCGGCGCGGGCCGTTCAGCTACTACGAGACCATCGGCGGCGGGGCGGGCGGAGGTCCGGAAGGGGCCGGCGCGTCGGCGCTCCACACGCACATGACGAACACGAAGAACACTCCGGTCGAGGCGCTCGAGCACGCGTATCCGCTCGAGATCGTCCGGTACGCCATTCGGCGGGGTTCCGGAGGGACCGGCCGGCACCCCGGCGGGGAGGGGATCGTCCGCGTGTATCGTGTCCTGGTCCCGGCCCGGGTCTCCTTGCTGACCGAGCGTCGCGAGTCGCGGCCATACGGACTGGCCTCCGGCAAGCCGGGCAAGGTGGGGCGGAACACGCTCATTCGCGGGGGGCGGCGGATTCCGTTGCCGCCGAAGGCGAACCTGGAATTGCGACCCGGCGATCTCCTGGAGATTGAGACCGCGGGAGGGGGCGGATACGGGCGCCCGTGACGGGCGCGTCCGGGAGAGTGAGGATCAGGAGGGCTCCGCCGTCGCCCGCCGCGGCGGCCAGACATGTCGCCGCGCGACGCTGGCCCGCATGATCCATCGGACCGATTCCCGCAGATCCCCGAGCGTGGTCGATCCCACGGCGTACGCGCGCAGGCAGCGCAACCGGTCGGCGCGGGTGAGCAGGCCGGGGGTGGCCGCGTTCAACTGCGCCAGATTGGTCATCCGCGCTTCCCGCGAGAGTCCGCCGGAGAACGAAACCCGGTCGAGGTCGATGAGTTCGAACTGATACCCGTCGCCCTCGGTGCGGACGAGCAGGTTGTTCGCCTTGAGGTCGTGGTGGAAGACCCCGGCGCGATGAAGGCGGCGGACGAGGGAGGTCAGGTCGGCCAGGAACCGGTCGCGGTCCGCGCGATCGCCGTTGCCCGGCCCGGCGAAGTGGGCCGCCACGAAGCGGTCGAGCGGCATGGCGGCGGGTCGAGCCGCCGTGATCAAGTAGGAGTGGAGCGGCCCGGATCGGGAACGGGGTTCCACGTACGCCAGCGCCTCGGGAGTGGGCAGGCCGCGGACGCGCAGCCCGTTCGCCGCCACCCAGGCCCGTTTGCCCGGATCCGCGCCGAGCGCCCGCTTCATCCGCACGCGGATCCCCTCGGCGCGAAAGGCCTTCACGAACACCGATCGTTCCCCCGAGGAGGTCGGCAGGACTTCCCGTGACACCTTGACGCGACGGGTGTCCTTCACCAGGGCCGGGGCGGAAGCGAAGGGCGCGTGGTTCGGGACCGGGGCGCCCGCGGCGGCCGGGGGGGCGACCGCTCCGGCAGGAGGGGGGGGCGCCGCCGGGTCCGGGGCGACGGGTCCCGCCGGGGAGGTCGCCCGCGCCGGATTCGACCGCGCATCATGTTCGAGGACCACCCGCAAAACCGCTTCCGGGTCGATGCCGCGCGCCACGTAGAGCCGCCAATCGCCCCGCTCGGAGACCTGGAACCCGGTGCCGTTGCGCAGGCAGCGCCGGGTCCGGTGGCGCTGGTGTCGGGCGCGCAAGCGGTCCACCTGCGCGGACAGGACGACCGCGCAGCGGTGGGGGTCCGAGAGGAGCGGGTGGGCGCGCACTTCCGGAGCGAGTTGGTCCAGGTAGTCGCGCAACAGGCGCCGCCAGCCGGTCCGGGGCAGGACGATGGTGAGAGAGTAGGCGAGGAGGGCGAGGTTGTGCAGCCGCTCCCGGGGTCCCGGGGGCGACCCGACCCTGCCGCGATGGACGTCGACGAGCACCAGGGCGCCGGCCGGGTCGACCAGGAGGTTTCCGGCATGGAGGTCGCGGTGAAGGAACCCCGCGGCGTGGGCGCGCGCGGCGAGTTCGGCGGCCGCACGCAACAGATTGCGGACGCCCGCCGGATCCGCGCCGGCGAGCACTTCCTTGAGGGTGCGGGCGGAGGCGACCTCGCGGGTGACCAACCCCGATTCCCCGGCGGCCGGGCCGTGCTCGCCGGTCCAGGTGGCGGCGGCTTCCGGAACGGGGACGCCGCGATCGAGCAGGAGCCGAAGACGCGCCCACTCCTGGGCGGCGCGGCTGCCCACGACCCGCTCCTTGAGGCGGGCGACCCCCGAGACGGCCTTGAAGCACTTCACGACGAACCCGCCCGCCCCGTCGGAAAAGCGGTAGACGGTGCGCGCGTTGTTCTCTTTCAGGCGGCGGAATCCCGGCAGATCCTCGGGGCGGTCCGGGCGGGCGAGCAGCCGTTCCCGGAGCGCGTCGGCCCAGGCGCCGTCCAGGACCCACTGCCGGCCGGAGGCAGACACGCGTTCGATCCGGAGGTCGCCCATCTCATCGACTCCCCACGCCGGCTGCCTTGGACGCCCGGATTTCCTCGTAGATCCGTAGCGTCGTCTCGATGTTCCGCTCGATGGTGAATTGGAGCGCCTTCTCGCGGGCGGCATGGCCCATCCGCCTGCGCAGATCCGGATCCCCCAGGCGGGCGAGCCGGTCGGCCAGATCCGCCTCTCGGGCGGGATCCTCGACCACGTACGAGTCCACTCCATCTTCGATCGCCTCGCTGCAACCGGCGGCCCGTGTCGTGACGACGGGGAGTCCGGACGCCATCGCCTCCAGGGCGACCGTGCCGAACGGCTCGAAGCGGGTGGGGAAGACCAGGGCGTCCGCGGCGCCGTAGAAGCGGTCGACGTCCTTGCGGGCGCCGACGAAGCGGATGCGATCCGCGATGCGAAGGATCTCCGCGGCCCGCTGGATCCTGCGCGCGCGCCCGTTGCCGACGACCACGAGCCGCGCCTTTTGGCTGGCCGGGAGGAGGGCGAGCGCGCGTACGGCGTGGATCAGACCCTTGCGCTCGAAGCCGGAGCCGACGAACAGCACGAGGAACTCCTCCGCGGGGATGCCGAGTTCCGCGCGCAGCGGCTCCCGGTGGCGGTCGCGCAGGAAGGGGGCGTACTTCTCCGTTTCGACGCCGTTGTGGATGACGGTCATCTCCGCGTGAGGGATGCCGTAGACGGAGTGGACCTGGCGCGCCACTTCGCGCGAGATGCACGTCAACCGGAGGAACCGTCGCTCCCGGAAGATCCGGCCCTCGATCGCGAGGGCCACGCGGTGACGGGGGTTCAAGAGCGTCCAGGCACGTCCCCAGGGCGTCGCCATCGCCGGGTCGGTCGCGCGCAGGTATTCGATGTGGCAGCCGCCCCCGCAGCGGTACAGGTCCTGTTCGAGGGTGCGCCCGAACCCGTGGACGACGTCGTACGCGTCGCGGTCCCGGCGGACCGCTTCCGCCGCGTTGCGGGCGAACGTCCAGGTCCGCAGCGCCGAGTGGAACGCCAGGCAGGGGACCGGGTGGAAGCGCAATTCCGGCCGGGCGCCGGGGTCGATCCGGTGCGCGTAGACATGCACGTCGTGTCCCCGGTCCACCAGGCCGTTGGAGAGATCGTACACGTACCGTTCCACCCCGCCGGCCGTCGCCGAGAACCGGTAGTTGACCAGGGCCACCCTCATGAGCGCGGCTCCCCGACCCGCTCCGGCGCCGGTTGCGGCGGAGGGGGCGTGGAGACGATCCGACGTTCCCGTTCCCAGAGCTTCACGTACTTCACGAACATGTAATAGGCCGTGGAGACGGCGATGATGAAGCCGGGCAGCCCATCGAGGAATCCCCGCTTCCAGACATAGGTTTCCAGGAACTTGAAGGGAGGGCGCAAGAGAAGTCGCCAGAAGGCGAAACGGTGCCCGTCGCGCTCCCACTCGGCCGCCGCGGTGTCGGAAAACGAGTTGATCTGCCGCAGCTGGTTCGCGAACCCGCGGTAGGTGTAGTGCTGGATTTCCCCGTTCAGTCGCCCTGGGGGGCCGTCGAGGAGAAAGTGGTCGTGGGGGTCGGTGCCGCCGTAGCGGCCCCGATCCTTGTGCAGGAGGCGGAGCTTGAGGTCGGGGTACCAGCCTCCGTGGCGGATCCACCGGCCCAGGTACCAGGTGTGCCGGGGAATCCGGTAGCCGCCGTGCGCCGGCGTGCCGGCGAGCAGGCTCTCGATCTCCGCGCGCAATTCGGGCGTCACCCGCTCGTCCGCGTCGAGGGCGAGCACCCAGTCGGTTTCTACGAGGGTGAGGGTGTGCTGACGTTGCTCGTTGATGCCGTTCCAGATCCGCTGCACCACGGTGGCGCCGCGCCCCCGCGCCCGTTCCACGGTGCGATCGGTGCTGAAGGAATCCACCACGATCACCCGGTCGCACCAGGAGACGCTGTCCAGGCAGGCCTCGATCCGGTCTTCCTCGTTGAAGGTTATGATGCAGGCGGTGAGGGGCAGTCGGCCGGCGCTCATGGATCCCTCCGCACCGCCAGGTTCCCTCCGATCGCAGCCGCCGACGCCTCTTCCACCGCGCGGAAGACCTCCGCGGTCTCGATGCGCGTCATGCAGCGGTGGTCGATCGGGCACTCGCGCAGAAAGCAGGGGCTGCACTCGACCGGTTTGCGCAGGAGCACGTGATTCGATCCGTAGGGCGGCGTGTTCACGGGATCGGTGGGACCGAAGATGGCCACGATCCGGGTTCCGACCGCCTGGGCGACGTGCATGGGGCCGGTGTCGTTGGTGACGAGGAGCCGGCAACGCTGGAGGAGGGCGGAGAGTCGACGAATGCTGGTGCGTCCGGAGAGCGAGACTGCGGATCCCGCGGGCAGCTGCGCGGCAAGGGCATCTCCCAGCGCCTGTTCGGCGGGGCCGCCCACCACCACGATTCCCGCGCCCAGATCGGCGACGAGGCGCCGGCCGAGTTCGAGGTATCGCTCGATCGGCCAGCGCTTGGCGTTTCCGTAGGTAGCCCCCGGATTGAACGCGATCACGGTTCGCTGCGCCGGATCGAGTCCGGCGGATCGGAGCGCCTCCTCGGCCCAGGCCAGGTCTTCCGCCGCGGGTCGGATGACCGGGGCGGCCGGTTCCGCCGGGGTCCCGTCAAACGCGACCAGCTGCAGGTAGTCCATCACGCGATGGACGTTCCGGGACTTGGGACGCAGCGGGGGCCGGTCCGTCAGCAGCCCGTTCCGCAGCTCCTTGGCGTAGCCGACCCGCCGGGGGATGTCCGCTGCCCAGATCGTCAGCGCGGAGTGAAACGAGTTGGGAAGCACGACGGCGAGGTCGAAGCGGCGCTCGCGCAGCGCCGAGACCCGCTCCAGCCAGGCCAGGATGCCGCGCCAGCCCCGGCCCTTGTGGTAGGGGAGGACTTCATCGACGGACGGGCGACCGGCATAGACGTCGGCCAGATTGGCCAGCGTGAGCACCGTGATGTGGGCGTCCGGATAGCGGGCGCGCAGGGCGTCAAGCGCCGGGAGGGACATCACCGCGTCCCCCAACCAGTTCACACCCTTGACCAGAATGCGACGCGGCGGCGCGCCGATCCGTTCGACCTTCGCCGTCCGGGCTTCCCCGGTCAGGGTCCACCACAGCCGATGGACCGCCACGTTGCGGCGGCACACCTGGACGATCCGGCGCAACGTCTCCCGCGAGGGCCGGTCCGGGCCGAAATACTCACGCAGGAAGCGCAGCCGCGCGCGGCAGGGGACGAGCACCCGCAGGCGCGAGAGCTTTTCGACCGAGCGATTCAGTCGAGCGAAGTTCCGGATCCGTCGGTCCGTCGGCAGGGGAGCCCCGACGGTGGATTTCTCCAGGTCGATCCAGTGGACCGTGCGGCCGGGACCGTAGCCGGATACGAACACGTTTCGGGCATGCAGATCGGCATGGTAGCAGCCCGCATCGTGGAGTCGACGCAGCGCGCGCGCGACCTCCCTCAGAAGCGCGGCCCGGTCTGCGGCGGGCGGTGGGGAGCCATGGGCTCCGGACAGGACGTGATAGAGGGTGCGTCCTTCCGGAATCTCTCGGAGCGCGATCTCCCCTCGGTAGACGCCGGGGATGACCCGTTCGAGCTTGAAGGCGAGAATCTCCGGGACGGGCAGCCCGCGGGCGCGCAGCGCCTCCGTCAGTCGAAGCTCGTCCAGCGGGCGCGATTTGCCCACCATGTACTCGCCGAGCAGGCCGCCGAGGACGCCGCCGCGCCGATAGCGCTTGAGGACGACCCGCGGACCGGAGTCCCCGCGCGGTTTCAGCATCGCGCAGGCGCCGCGCCCTTCGAGACGGTCCGCCTTGCCCGCGGCAATGGCATCGCGCGCCCCGAGCAGCAGCAGATCGGTGAGGTCGGTCCAGTCCGAGCGCACGGCGAGCAGCACCCCGTTCCGCGCCATCACGCGGAACTCCGCGGGCAGGGACAGATCGGACATGCAGGGACTCCCGGACCCGAAACAGAACCATTTACTGTATCGGCAGTTCGGGAAGGTGTCAAAGGCTATTGCCCGGACTTTACGGGGTCCGCGGGCACAGGGTGAGGAGCGTCCATCCGGCCGTGCGGACGGGCGCGAAGTGCACGGTCACCGGGGCGCCGCCGGCGAAGTCGAGGGCGGGCAGAGAGCCGGGCTTGCCGCTGTTCACGCCCGCGAGGATGGCGGGCCACCCTTCCGTCGCGGCGGCATCCTGGAGTCGACGGGGCATTCGGAATTCGGCCTTGGGGTGGCAGATGAAGGCGCCGTCGGCGCTGACGACGAAGCCGTACGCGCCTTCCCCGAGGCTGAGTTCGTCCAGCCAGCGGCGCAGTTCGTCGAAATACGCGAGGGACAGGTCGGCGGTCACGACCCCGACCGTGCGATCCGCCCGTTTCAGCGGAACGGAGTAGGTGACCATGGGGATGTCGCCGCCACCGGTGTCCACGAAGGGCTCGCTCCAGACGGAGGCCTTCCGCTCGATCGGAAGCCGGTACCACTCCCACTCGCGGTAGAGCCGATATCCGGGGGGGAGCAACTGCCGGGCGACGGGCGGAGTCTCCTTGCGGCAGGCGTAGAGGGCGAACAGATCCCGGGCCGGATCGACCTGGAACGGTTCGAAGGCGGCACAGACTCCGAAGAGGCGGGGTTCCTGGGTGAGGGCGCCGAGAAGGATCTCGCGCAAGTGCGTCTCCGACCAGTCGCTGCGGCCGGCGACGGCGTGCGCGATGGTCTCCGGGACCGCCGCAAGGCGCCGGAGGTCGCCGTCGATCCGACCGGCCACCTGGTGGGTCAGGGCCAGTTGCAGCTGCCCGTGCGCCATTGCCAATGCCTGACGCGCGCGCTCCGTGCGCACGGCGAAGATCGCGCCGGCGGCGACCAGCAGGGTCGCGGAGCCGAGGACGACCGCCACGAGGGCGGCTTGGGCCGGCCGGCGACGCGCCCAACGCACGGCCTGTTGCGGACCGGAGAGCGGTCGGGCCCGGATCGACTCCCCGGCCAGCCACCGATCGAGGTCCGACGCGAGGTCTTCCGCGGAGGCGTAGCGCCGCTCCGGCTCCTTCTCGAGACACTTGAGGCAGATGGTCTCGAGGTCCGAGTCGATGCGGGCGTTGTGGATGCGGGGTCGGACCGGATCCCGGTCGAGGACCATCCTCATGATCTCGTGGGGGTTGGAGGCGAGAAAGGGAGGGAGGCCGGTGATCATCTCGTACAGGATTGCGCCCAAGCCGTACACGTCGGCGGCGGTGGTGACGTTCTTCTCTGCGCGCACCTGCTCCGGCGGCATGTATGCTGGCGTGCCGAGGATCGTTCCGCTGACCGTGAGGCGGGCATCGCCGCCGACCTTCTTGGCGAGTCCGAAGTCGGTCAGGTAAGGATGCCCGTCGCCGTCGAGGAGGATGTTGGCCGGCTTGAGGTCCCGGTGGAGGATGCCGCGCCGATGCGCGAACTGGATCGCGCGGGCGATGGTCGACATGAGTTCCGCGGCTTCGCGTAGAGGGAGCGGGATGCCGCTCCGGAGCCGGCCGGCGAGGGTCCCGCCTTCGACCAGTTTCATACTGAAGAACCAGCGGCCTTCGTGCTCTCCCACTTCGTGGATCGGGATGATGTTCGGGTGGTCGAGCCCGGCCGCAGCTTCGGCCTCGGCCCGGAACCGGATCAGATCCTCCTCGGAGGCGAGTTCCCGGTCGAGCAGCATCTTGAGGGCGACGGTGCGACCGAGGGCGGGTTGGCGGGCCCGGTAGACCACTCCCATGCCGCCGCGGGCGATTTCGTCCATGATCTCGTAGTCGCGGAATCGACCGGGCACGCCGCGCGGACGTTGCGCGGGAGCGGGCTCGCCGGCGGCGCGGGGCGCGCGGGTCAGGGTCACCTGCTCCGGGGATGGCGCCGCCGCGGCGGACTCCGGCGGTTGGATCAAGACGGTCCCCGGAAATGCGGCGGGGCCGACGGAGCAGCGCGTGCACGAGGCGCGCGGATCGTCCGACGCGATCGGAGAGCCGCAGGTTGGACAATCGGTCACGCAACCCCCTATTTCGGCGGCACCCGCGGGTTCACGAGGTCGTCCACCACCTTCTCGAGCGCCGCGACCACGCGCGCGAAGCGATCGAAGTCGATCTTGTCCACGGTGTCTTCGAAGGAATGATAGTGGGGGTAACGGAACGGGGCGGTGTCGGTCACCATCGCGCCCGGGTAGCCGACCTGCCAGAAGGACCAATGATCCGACCACCCGATCCCCGGGAAGAAGTCCGGTACCGCGGCCCCCTCCGAAGGGAACCGCGCGTGACGGCGGAAGGAGCGGATGGACTCGCGCACGAGGTCGCGGGAACCGTAGTTCCCCACGAACGCAACGAAGTTTCCGACGGAAGGGTAGAAGAGAGAGAAGGGGAATGGGTACGTCTGGCTGTGGGGGGCATCGGAGTAGTATCCCATCGTTTCCAGGCTCAGCATCGCGACCACCTGATCGTTGCGTTGCCGGCAGGCGCGCGCATAGACCAAGCTTCCCATGTCCTCGGTCTGAAAGTGTCCGGGCTCCTCGTTGACGAACTCCACGAATCGGAGGGTGCGGGCGGGCTTCTTGCCCGCGAAGCGCCGGGCAAGGGCAAGCACGGCGGCGGCGCCCGTCGCGTTGTCGTTCGCTCCCGGGCACTGCACCACGGAGTCGTAGTGGCCGCCGATGACGACGATTTCCGCGGCGCGATCCGTGCCGGGGATTTCCACCTCGAGATTGTCGCAGGTGCGCCCGAGTACGGGGTAGCCCATGCGGCGGACCGCGTATCCCGCTTGGGTGAGCGAGCGTTCGAGGAAGTCCGCCGACTTCACGAGCGCATCGTAGGACTCGACGTTCCGGTTGCCGATCTCTGCCGCCAGGGTGGAGACGTCGCGGCGAAGTTCGTCGCGGAGCGCCGCTTCCTCCGCCGTCAGCGGGGCGAGCGGTCCGCGGTGGCTGTCGCCGGGCATGCGGATCATGGCGAGGTACCCGTACACGAAGAAGAGGGTGAGAACGGTCAGCAGGACCCCGATGCGTCGCGCGGACTTTCGGGACCAGAGCGGGATCCGGCTCGGCTTGTCGACCACGGGTCCGTTTTCACCTCTAGTGGGTCTTCAATCTTGAGATCCTAGGTTCGGCCGAGGTGATTTTCGCGCCC
>CAZWCX010000101.1:0-27281 GCA_964632945.1 uncultured Planctomycetia bacterium
CGACGAGCAACGAAGCCCGGCGCGAAAAGCGACCGGACCAACCTGGGAAATCAAGATTGAAGCCCCACTAGCCGGGGTCGGCTTCCACCAACACCACCGCATCCGGCGCGAGGGGGCGCGAATCCGGCCCGAGGAACCAGGCCTCTTCTCCGCGCACAGGATCAGTCACCAGCCCGAGCTGGTGCGGTTGAGTGAAGAAGCCGCGCTGGGTCCGACGGTCGGTGCCGCTGAAGAACGCCCCCAGGTCCGGGTGGCTGTGATACCATCCGACCACCTGCAAGCCGTCGGACAAGCGAGCGTGGGCGCGGGACCACAGTCCCGCTCCCATCACCAGCGACACCCCGGTACTCTCGCACTCGACCGCGGGAACGAAGTCCTCGACCTCCACCACCGCGCCCCAACCGGACGGCAGCTCCGGGTCGGGCCGCCAGGCGCGCCCGAGCAGCAACCCACCCAGCTCGAGATTGCGCATCGCGACATGGGCGGCGATCCCCGCACGACAGCGACGATGCACTCGCACCTGCGACGACTTTGCGAGCGTCGCCAGCAACGGCAGTGCCGCCACCAGCGACCGGCCACGCACGAACTCTCCCAACCGACCGGGTTCCGCCCCGCCGGGCTGCTCCGTCCACTTCATCGACCTCTCCTCCTCGTGGCCCTCGCCGGCGACCTTGGCCGGCTGCCGCCCCCCCCACCGCGACCTTGCGGCGCCTCGACTCGTCGACACTTCGACTCGGGAGCTGCCATCGCCGGAGCCTCCGACCGCCACCCGCTACAGATTCCGCCACCGCATTTTCGCCGGTGGGTCCCCCTGGAGCAGGTAGTCCCAGTCGAAGGTCGGAAACGCATGGGGGTGCGCCCGAATCGCTCCCGCGTACCAGAGGTTCGCCTCCCTGTGGGCGGGCGACTGCGGGTTGATCAAGGCCGGATCGAAGGAAACGATGCGCGCGATCCGGAGGGCCACCAGATCCAGGCCTTCCGTGGGCAGCCACTTGGAGCCGAGGCAAACCAGACCGCTGGCGGCGACGTGGGGATGGTAGATCGGCGTGCGCACCTCGACGACCGGCGGAACGAACGGATATCGCTGCGGCAGATGGATGTACACGAGGGTACGTTCCACGCGTCGGGCGGGGAAATCGGGTCCGCCGGCGGTCGGGGCCAGGATCGACAGCGCCACCAGCTTCGACGGCTGCGACCCCGGCTCGACGGCGAGGCGCCCCCGGGACCGGACGCACAGGGCCAAGAGCCGACGAACATCCTCTTGCCGTCGTTCCTCACCGGCATTCACGGCCGTCCCCCCGCCACCAACACCGGCTGGATTTCCAGCTCATCCTGTTCGCTGATCAGGTTCGCATCCAGGCAGCATTCCGGATGGATCAGCTTCCCCTTCGTCACGTTCACCAACGCATACTCGGTGTCGGAAGGCAGCGCCCAGTTGGCGACCGCCCCTTTGATCAATTCAGCTCCGGTCTGCTCCCGCGCGACCGTCACCTCCGCCCTCCGGGTGCGGTCGGCCGTCCGGATGGTCAGGTTCACTTCGCTCATGGCTCATCTCCAACTCGAGAACGACCTGGACATCGGGCAGGTCGCAAATCACGAATTTGACCGGCAGCTCGGGTCCGAGAGAGAACAGTTCATTCAGCGTGAAGCGGTCGCGCACCGCCACTTCCCGGGTGCCGGGCCCACACCGCGGGCAATCGGCCAGGCGCTCGTCCAAAGCGCCCGCCCGGCTCAACATCCGCGTCGATTCCTGGTCCGGGGCGCAGGTACGACAACGCACCCCGGTGACCACGGGCTCGCTCAACCGGACGTCGAGCCCGGATGACGCCGGGCCAGGGGCGGCTTCACCCGAATTCAGGGCGGCGCGCGCCGTGAAAACGACGCGCGGATCGCGCAGGTCCCCGCAGCCGGGGCAACCCGGACGTCGCGGCCACCCGGTGACCGTCGATCGCCCGTCGAATGTGTCGATCAGAACTCGCGTCGATTCCGCCGCCGCGGGTCCGGCGAGCGCGCGAAAATGGAGCGAAACGGCGAGCCCGGCCGCGAGACTCGACGTGAGGATGGTGGTGGGGACGATGCGTTCCTCCCGCGCCACCCGCCGCAGTCCGCCGCACGAGTATCGGCGCGCCATCGCGGAGTATGCGTCCGCGGGCAGCGCGCACTCGTAGCAGGCCGCGGGCGGCGCGCCGACCCTCTCCGCGACCGCAAATCGGCTGTCGATCCCCGTGTTGATCCATGGACGCGCGGCGAGCGCGCACAAGCGGTTGAGCCGGACGCGCGCCTCATAGTTGTCCACGCAGCCGAATACTCCGGTGGCGGAGCGCAATCGGTCGAAGCCCAGGGTGTCCCAGAAGTCCCCGACGTAGCCGTAGGCCCGCAACGAAGGCTCCAATTCCCGCACCCGTTCCGCGGCGCAAATCGCCTTGGGGCGCCCGAGGTCGCTTTCCCGGAACAGGACCGCGCGGGTCAGGTTGTGGGCTTCGATCCGATCGCCGTCGAAAATGTGCAGTTCGCCGACGCCAAGCAGGGCGAGGTTCTTGAGCACCTCATTGCCGATCGCGCCGGCCCCCACCACGACGATCGACTGCGCGCGCACGCGATCTTCGTCCAGCCAGTCCAGCAGCGACTGACGGAGGTAACGATCCCTCCTCTGGAACGGGGCTTCCATCACGTCACCTCCAGAATCATGGCGGGATCATCGATGATCATCTCCGGGCCGTAGACGGGGTGGGCGAGAACCAGGCCGCGAATGCGCAACCGGCGTCCCTCGAGGGCGGCGAGGAACTGCACCCCCCCGACCCGCTCGACGTCGCATCCGGGCACGATCATTTTGAATCCGTCGGCCCAGGACCGCTGCTCGAACAGGACCGCGACGTGACGACCCCGCTGGCTCTGCAGGACGCTCAGGCAGGTGCCTTCGAACACCACCCATTGGCCGACGCGTGCGCGCACGTCTTCGACCGACACGGTGACCGGCGGGTGGCGGACGGTGCCGCGCACTCCGACGACGTCGCATGGGTGCAGATCCGACGCGTCGCAGCCGTTGACGCAGCGGCCCCCGTTCTCGGCCCGCAGCACGGCGACGCTTTCGGCGTGGTAATGGACCTCGCACCGGCGGCACCGATGGAGGCCGCGTGCCGCCTGCAGCGAGACCCCGGTAAGACCGTCGCGAACGCCGGCGAGGCCGGCCGCGGGTCGTCGCGCGGCGGGTGGAACGACCGGATCCGGGGGAAGCGGGCGGAAGCGGGCGTGCGGCCCGGAGGACGAGGGCTCGTCCGCGCGCGGCCGGGTCCGCCCGCCTCCTCCCGGACTCCCCTCCGGAAGGACCGGCCCCACCGCGCGCGGCCGGATCCACCAGTCGCGCAGGACGCCGAGCAGCGGCATGACGACGATGAACACGCCGATCATGAAGCTCACGACCTCCAGTATGGTCATGCCGGAAATCCTCCCCCCACACGCGCCGTCGGTCAGGGTCTGGGTGTCCAGCCTGGCCCTCACGATGAAGAGTAGTCGACGTGCGGGACAGGGTAGGTCACTCGAGCGCGGACGCGTAAAGATTCCGGCCGCGACGGTGGGCCCGGCGCGGGGTGCGCAGAGGGAAGTGGGTCGCGAAACCCGGGTACCCGTCTTCGACCGGGAAGCCGCGTCACGCCCAAACGCGAACGTTCGGGCTCCGGTCGCCTCGCGGATCTCCGGCGGTTCCCCTTGGATGGCCGGCGCCCCCCGGAGTATCCTGCACGTGGGTCCGCAGGGTCGCCCCGCCCTCGACGTCTCGGGCCGCCCGGACCGCGGGGTCGAACGTATGACCACGACCGAATCTTCTCCGCACGAGGCGGAACGCGAGCCGTCCCGGTTGCTCGAAGTCTGCCGCCGGTTCCGGACGGATCCGAACCGGCTTGCGGAAGTACTCGCCATCCGCCGACTCGGCGCGCGCGGTGCGCGGCGCGAACTCGCCCCGGATCTGGCGGCCCGACTGGATTCGCTGACGGGGCGCTCGCCTGCGGAGATTCTCCTCGCCCTGGAGGGGCTTTCCCCGGACTTCGCCCCGGCACTCGACGAACTCCTCCGCGCCTCGCCCACCGGTCCGCCAGGGGTGGCGCCGGCGCGCGAGACGCTGCCCGACCTCGCGGGAGCGGCCGGGGCCGGCCCGCCGGCGGTCGCCCCCGATGCGGCCCGGCGCGAGACCGCCGCCCCGGAGTCGGCGCGCGCGACCCCCCGGGGTCCGCTGCGGATGGGCTCGGATCACGAGACCTTACCGGGGGAAAGCGTCCGTGGGGGGCCGGTCCCCGCCCCTGCGACGGGGGAAGGCGCACCGACCGCCCTCCACCCGTCCACGGTCGGCGCGGGGGAAGCGGAGGTGCGAATCGGCCGCTACGTCGTGCGCGAGGAGATCGGCCGCGGCGGCATGGGCATCGTCTATCGCGCCTTCGACACGGAACTCGATCGCGAAGTCGCCCTCAAGCTCCTGCTCGCCGGCGACGGCGCGTCCGAGGAGCAAGTGCGGCGCTTCCAGCGCGAAGCGCAGGCGGCGGCGAAGCTCTCCCATCCCCACATCGTCGCCACGTACGACGTCGGCATCGACCGGGGCCGCCACTACCTGACGATGGAGCTGGTGCGCGGGCGCAATCTCGCAGCCCACCTCGCGAATTCAGGCGGGCGCCTCCCCCCCAACGAGGCGATGGCGATCGTCAAGATCGTCGCCGAGGCGCTCGCCTACGCACACGCCCAGGGACTCGTGCACCGCGACCTCAAGCCGGAGAACGTCCAGCTCACCGGGCCGCGCCCCGGCAGCGGTACGGTGCGCGTGTCCGGCGGGCGCGAGCGCGACCTGCCGGTGCCGATGGTGATGGATTTCGGCTTGGCCCGCGTCCTCAACGACTCCGGCGCGCAGCGTCTCACCGCCACCGGGTTGATCGTCGGCACCCCGATGCACATGTCACCGGAGCAGGCCGAAGGGCTTCCCGAGGAGATCGATGCGCGCAGCGACGTGTACAGTCTGGGCTCGGTTCTGTACGAGCTCGTGACCGGACGACCGCCGTTCGACGCGGACTCGGCCTTGCAACTCGTGCTCCGCAAGATCGACCATGACCCCGAACCGCCGCGGCGCCACCATCCGCAGCTCGCCCGCAGCGTCGAGACGATCATTCTCAAGGCGATGGCGCGCGACAAGACCCGCCGCTACTCGGGCGCGGCCGAACTGGCGGAAGACCTGGGCCGCTGCCTGGCGGGCGAGACGATTCTGGCGCGGCCGGCCGGGCACGTCCTACGGTTCTGGTCGTGGGCGCGCCGGCGCAAGGCCCTGGCGGTGCTGTTCGGTGTGACCGCCCTGGCCCTGCTGACGGCGGGCACCGCCTGGTGGGAGAAGATCCGACTCGAGGGTCGCGCCGAACAGGCGCGCGGCGAGCGCGAACTTCTCGAGCGGCAGGTACTCGAGGCCCTGCGCGTGAACGCCGCCACGACGCTCACCGCCGCGCTCGAGCTGCGCCGGGCGGGAGCGAACTTGCCGCCCGTGCGCGACGGCTTCCTGCGCACGCTCGAGGATGCGGTGCGTGGGGCGCTCGCGCGCGCCCCCGACCTGGCCGAGCCTCACTATCATCTGGGGCGCATGTATCGCGCCGCGTTCCGCTTCCGGGAAGCCCGGGCGGAACAGGACCGGGCGCTCGAGCGCGATCCGGATTTCGCCCCCAGCCGGTACGAGCGCGCGGTACTGGGGGCGGACCTGGTGCGCTGGCGGGTGATGGAGTTGCGCGACTCCTGGCGGCGCCAGGAAGGGGAAAGAATGGCGCGCGCGGGCCTGCTCGCGCACGGCGGGCTGTCGGGCGCGCCGGCGGAACCTTCCGATGCCGGGCTCGCCGCCGACGACGAGGTCGCACGTCAGTTGCAGGCGGCCATCGTCGCCGACCTGGACCAATTGGCCCGGCCGCGCCCCGGCGTCGCGATGGACGAGGGCGCCCCGGCCATCACGCCGGGCCGGCTGGCCTGCGCGCGCGGGCTGCTCGCCCTGCACACCGCGGCCGACCGCGCCGCGCTCGACCGCGCGTGTGAACTGCTGGAAGAGGCCGTCCGCGACGAGCCCACGCTCGAAGAGGCGTACGCCGGATTGGCCCAGGCCCACGGGGTGCGCGGCGATTTCGCCGCCGAGATCGACGCGTTCACGCGCGGGCTAGCGGTCGACCGCGGCTTCGTCCCGCACCTGCTCGGTCGCGGCTATCGGATGGGACAGCTCGGCCTGGCCGAACTCGCGGCCGGACGGGACCCGAGCGCGCGCTTTGAACAGGCGGCGGCGGACTACGGCCGCGCGCTCGAACTCAGTCCCGACCTCACGGTGACGTGGCTGGCGCGCGGACTGATCCACCTGCGCCGTGGCTGGGTACGCGCCGGTCGCGGCGCGGACCCGCAGGAGCAGTACGCCGCGGCGGAGGCGGACTTCGCCAGAGCGATCGAACTCGCCCCAGCCATGTCCTGGGCATGGATGCGTCGCGGCGTGGCGCGCATGGACCAGGGCCGCTGCGCCGAAGATCGGGGCGCCGACCCCACGGAGTGGTACGCGAAGGCGACGGCGGATTTCGACACCGCCCTCGAGCTCGACCCGAACTCGCTGTCGGGCCGACTCCGCCGCGGGGACGTCCACCTGAGCCAGGGATTGTGGCGACGCCGGCGCGGCGAGGACCCGTTGCCGTGGTTCGACCGGGCGGAGCTCGACTACGACCGGGCCATCCAGATCGATCCCTTGTGGGGGGAAGGCTGGTCGCTGCGCGCCAACGTACGGCTGAATCGCGGCGGCGTGCGGATGGAACGGGGTCTGGACCCGCGCGACGATTTCGCCTGGGCGGAGGCGGACTTCGGCAAGGCGCTCGCACTCGACCCGCAGAGCGGGGACGCCCTCACCCATCGGGGAGTGCTGCGGATGAACGGGGCGCTGTACGAAGCCGGGCGGGGCATCGACCCGACCGCGCGCTACGCCCTTGCGGCGGAGGACTACGGGGCCGCGCTCGCGATCAATCCGCGGGGGGTGGAAACCCTGCTCGGACGCGCAGCCGTGTATACGAACTGGGCGGCGTGGCGGGCCGATCGTCCGGCGCCGCCGGATGATCGCGGCGTGTCGGCCGCCGACCTGTACCTCAGGGCGGAGGACGACCTCGGCCGCGCGTTGGCCGTGAACCCGGGACATGCGGAGGCCTGGCGAGTTCGCGGCGTGGTGCGGCGCCACCGGGGAGATCAACTCGCCGGGCAGGGGGAGGAACCGGAAGGCCTCTTCGCAGGCGCGGAGTCCGACCTGGGCAAGGCGCTCGAGCTGGACCCGGAATCGGCCGAAGCCTGGGCCAATCGGGGCAGCCTGCGCCTGAGCCGGGGCATCCATACGGCGGAACGGGGCGGGGACCCGCGCGCGTCGTTCGCGGATGCGGAGGCCGACTTCCGCGCGGCGCTGGGGCGAAACTCCTGCCTGGCGGGAGCCTGGCAGGGACTGGCGGGTCTGCACGCGAACCGCGCAGGCTGGGCGAACGACCCGACCTTGTGCTATGCGGAGGCGGAAGCGGCCTACGGCAAGGCCTTGGAGTTGAATCCCGCGAATGCGGCGGACTGGCGGGGACGCGGTCGAGTGCGGATGCTGTGGGCGACCGGGGAAGGCGAACGGGGGGAGGACTCGACGGCGCGTTTTGCGGCGGCGCGAGCGGACCTGGACCGGGCCCTGGAGCTGGACGGGGAATCCGTCGACGGGTGGATGGCCCGGGCGGAATGCGCGATGAATGCGGGATTCGTGGTGGAGGCGACCGGCGCGGACCCCGCGGCGCGCTATGCGGAATCCGCGTCGGACTATGGGCGGGCGATCGCCCTGGACGCGGGCCGCGCGGAGGCCTGGAAGTGTCGCGGCATCGTACGGTCGAACCTCGCGGCAAGCCGGATGCGGGCGGGACGAGCGCCTGGGGAGACGCTGGCGGGGGCGCGCGCCGATCTCGAGCGGGCGCTCGAGTTGGATGCGCGGGATGCGGAAACCCGCTGGCGCCTGGGCTGGGTCGGCTACCTGTCGGGAGACTGGTCGGGCGCGACGGCGGATTTCGCGGCGGCCGTTGCGTTGGCGCCCGAGCTGGCTTCGCGCTATCCGGAGGTGGTGGAGGATGCGCGCCGGCGGGCGAGCCGGGAAGCCGGGCGCAAGCGGTTTCCCTGGCTTTCCCCCCTGGAGCGCGCCGGCGAACGGCTCGCCGCGGGCGACTACGCGGGAGCGGCGGTCGGGTATGCGGAAGGACTCGCCGCCGCAGAGGCGGCACTCGCGGCTGCCGGGGAGAAGGAGCGGGCGGCCCTGTTCGCCGACGCAGACACGCGCGGCCAACTGGCGCTCGCGCACTACAACCAGGCGTGCATCCTGTCGCTGCAGAGCGCGGGCCGGTCCTCCCCGGATGCACCCGCCGTGCCGACGACGGCGGACGCCGCCGCCGCGCTGCGCGATCGGGCATTCAGGCACCTGGAGGAAGCGATCCTGCTGGGTGTCTCGGACATCGGAACGGTCCGCGGCGATTCCGATCTGGCCCCCCTGCACGAAGATCCGCGGTGGGAGCGGCTGTTGGCGAATCTGCGCGGGCGGTGAACCACGGGGCGGGGCTCGTCGCGAGACCTGCAGAGTCACCTCCCCTCGAGCCGGTCCAGCGACGCCTTCGCCTCCCGCAGCCATTCCCGGAGCCCGGACTGGCGCGGATGGATGGCCAGAGAAGCCTCGTAGTCGGCCACCGCCAGGCGCAGGCGGGGCAGCGGATCCTCGCCCCGTTCGGAGAGCACGCTGGCCCAGTTGTCTTGCGTGCGCGCGCGGCGTGCGAGGGCCTCGGCCGACCGGGGCTCGCGCGCAAGCGCTTCCGCGTAGTCGTCGAGCGCCGCGGCCCAATCCGGAAGCGGGTCGTGACCCTCCTGGTAGCGCGCGATCCCGGCATTCATGACCGCGTTTCCGCGCGCCACCCACGTCGCGGCCTTCCCCGGACGGATCCCCGCGCCTTCGTGTAGTCCGCTTGCGCGGCGCGGAACAGGTCGAGTGAGGGCTGGCCGACCTCGCCCGGTCCCCCCGGGCAAGCTCGAGGGCGCGATCCAGGTCCGCGTGCGATTCCGCCAGCAGGGGATCCCCGTCTCCCCCCCGGTCGTACGTCTGCAGGGCAAATTGCCCGATCACCCAACCGCGCCGCAGGGGGCCGAGCGGGGAATTCGGGAGCGCGCGGATCAGCAGCCCGGCAAGCTCGGCAGCCCGCCGGTAGTCCTCCGCAGGGTCCTCGCCGCGCCCGGAAATGTTCGCAGGCTTGAGATCGCGATGGATGACGCCGTTCGCATGGGCGAAACCGACCGCCTCGGCGACGTCGGCGATCACCGCAATCTCGTGCGCCAGCCGCAATCGCGCGGAGGCGGCGCCGGCGCGCTTTTCGTCGCGCGTCTCGCGCAGGAAGTCGTCGAATGTACGGCCCTGAATCCAGTCCATGGTGAGGAAGCGGCGCCCGTTCACCTCGCCCATGTCGTGGATCGGGACAATCCCGGGATGGCGCAGTTTGGCTGCCAGGCGGGCTTCCAGGTCGAACCGCTTCCGCGCTTCTTCCGACGCATCCTCTTCGCGGAGGAGCTTGAGGGCGACCGTGCGGCCGAGCTGTCCGTCCCACGCCTTCCAGACCACGCCCATACCGCCCGCGCCGATGCGCTGGAGCAATCGGTAGCGCCCAAACGGCTCGCCCGGCGGCCCGTCGCGGGCGACAGGAGCCACGGCGGGCGATTCCGCCTCCGGACCGGGCTTCGCGGCACCGTCCAGACGGGTGGGTTCGCCGGCGGCGTGCGCGATCCTCGTGGCCGCCACGGCGGGTGAGGCGGAAGGCCGCACCGGGAGTTCTTCCCGCCGCCGGGTTTCACCGAGCAGTCCGTCCGCTTCCACGCCGGGCGGGGCCGGAAATGGCGGCGGGAACGATGAATCGGTCGGATGCGTCTCCATCCGCCGCATGCTATCCTCTCCTCCGCGGCCAGGTCAATCGCCCCGACGCCGGTCGCTCACCTCCGGCTCGCGGAGCCATCGCGCGCAACCGCGGACACCGGCGTGTGGCCCTGCAGGGATGAACGCGCTCCCGTCGTCCCGCCAAAAAAGATCGGGGAGCCCTCCGATCGGACCCGACGTCCACCTTTTCACCCAGACCCGGCCCTCCTGAGGCCGCGGGTGCAGGGGGAACTCCCCCCTCCCCCCGCCCCGCCCCCTCCCCAACCGGGGACGCCTGCGATTTTCCCAAGAACCTCGTAAAGGAAGCGCTCTCGCGACCGAATATTGCCGTGTCCAAACGAGACCGCCACAGGATGAGTTCATGAGCAAACGCAAGTCTTGTTCCGCTGAATAGTTACGCATGATACGCAGCGCGGGCGGCGCTTGGGACTGCCCGCTGCGAAGGTCACGATAGGAACCTTCGAGTAGGAGAACCGAGATGACGACCGGGAAATGGATCGCCGCGCTGTTGACCCTGGCCCTTCTGGTTTCCAGCTTCAGCATGACCGCGCAGGCCGCAACACCGCAGGGCGATGGCGGAAGATCCGTCAGCCGGACGTTCAAGAACGACAAGAAGGCGGATGAAGAAAGTGTCCCGGACGTCTCCGCATCGGTCACCTTCGTGATCCGCGGTCCGAAGGAGGCACGCGAGGCCACCTTCACCGTGAAGGTCACCGTCACGCACTCGGACGGGACGAAAGAGGAAGAGACCTTCACGGGAACGGTTGGGGGCCTGACGGAAGGTCCGTTCGGTGTCAGCGGCACCACCGACTTCGGCAACGGGAATGGCGGCTCGTTCTATATGGGGATGAACGGCCAGACCAGTTCGGGGACGATGACGTACGGGGGGCAGACCTACAACATGCGCTAGAACGGAGCGATTCAGGGCAAGGCAAGACGCAGTTCCCGGAGACACACGCCCGTGTGTCTCCGGTTTCGTTCTTTCGATCGGCAGGCCGCAGGAAGCGCGATCCGCCCTCGAGCGCCTGGCGGAGCAGCATCCGCCGTTCGCGGAGTGGGCCCGGGCTCAGATGGCCGGGATCGAGGACGGACCGTCCGGCGCCGGCGACCGCTGAACCGCCGCGCGATACGGGAGTGTCGGGCCCGGGACGCGGCTCACGCCGGCGCCCCGGCCGGCGGGGCCGGCGCGTCCGCTTTGTGCCGGCCGCTGCCCAGGTGGAAGGCGCTGCCGACCCCGAGCAAGGCGAAGACCGCGTCCATGCCGCTCAGGTCGTTCACCGCCCACCCCAACACGCTCGACCCGGCCATGATGTACCGGACGAATGCCTCCTCGCGTTCCCGGGCATAGGCGTTGAACTCCGGGTTGGTGCGCGCCATCCAGCGCAGGGTCGGCGCATCCTTCTCGTGAAACTCGGCTACGTCGGTGGGGGTGATCGCGGCGGCCGTCTCGCCGACGGCGAAGCGGTGTTTGGCAAGGAAGGGGCGCAGGTCGGCGTCGGCGGGGAGCGCCGCGAACTCCTGGGCGGCTTGCTGGTCGAGGACGTACCGCTCCTGCAGGTCCACCGAGGCGACGAAGAAGTCCCGGATCCGCTGCGGTTCGGTGGCCCGAACGGCGACCACCTTCCCCAGGAAGATCCCGAGGAGCGCCAGCATGGCGCAGGCGGCGCCGTTGGCGTCGCCGCGACCGCCGGCGTGGTAGGAGGCGCCGCCGGCCATCGCGCCGACCGCCCAGGCAACCAGCCCGAACTCGTATCCCGTGACGACGACGAGAACCGCCCAAAGCAGGGCGCCGGCGAGCGCGCCGATCGCCGCCGCCGGCAAGGTGCGAGCCATGGTCGATCTCCTTCCCGCCCCGGGCGCGACGGACACCCGACGCGAGCCGGGAACCGTGGGGCGCCCGGATTCTATCCCGCGCCCCCTCGTCGCACAATCTCCTTTCCGACTCGCGCACGCCGCAGCGGAGACTTGACGCGCACGCGCGGCCGCCGCTTAATGATCACGATGAAACGCTTCCTTGCCGTCCTCAACCCGGCCGCGGGCGGCGGCCGTTGCGGCCGACTCGCCCCCGACGCCCTCGCGCGCCTGCGGTCCGCGGGTCTCGAGGTCGAAGTGGCCGAAACCCGTGCCGCGGGCGACGGCTCGCGCATCGCGCGCGAGGCCTACGCCGCCGGCACCCGGGACTTCATCGCCATCGGCGGGGACGGGACCGGATACGAGATCCTCAACGGCGTCTTCCCGGCCGCCGAAACGGAAGGCCGCATCAGCCTCGGCTTCCTCCCGCTCGGGACCGGCAACTCGTTTCTGCGCGACTTCACCGACCAGGGCGCGGAACACTCGATCCGCGTCCTCTGCGAAGGCTCCTCGCGCCCGTGCGACATCGTCCGGCTTCGCCACCGGGACGGAGCGCTCTACTACATCAACATCCTGAGCATCGGGTTCGTCGCCGAGGTCGCCGCACTCACGAATCGGCGCTTCAAGCCGTACGGGCCGCTGGCGTACATCCTCGGCGTCGTCTCGAAGGTCTTTTCGCTCTCGCCGCGCCCCTTCCCGATGACGCTCGACGGAACCCGCACCGACCGGGAGGCCGTCACGTTCGTGTCGATCAACAACAGCCAGTTCACCGGCGGGAAGATGCGCATGGCCCCGGCCGCCAGCACCTCGGACGGCGTCGCCGACGTGATCCGGGTCGGACCGATGGGGCGCATCGAGCTGCTGAAGACCTTTCCGAAGATCTTCGCCGGGACACACATCCACCACCCCGCCGCCTCTACCGCGCAGGTGCGCTCGATCGATTTCGATCTCCCGGAAGAGATCGACATCATGATCGACGGCGAGGTGCTGCGGGTGTGGCCGCAACGACTCGACGTCCTGCCGGGAGCGTTCGACGTGCGGGCGTGAGACCCGCCACGATTTCGCTTGCGCCGGGGCGGTCGGCGGGGAAAATGGTCCCCCCGGACGCCGGATCCGCCGGCGACCGCGCGCGAAAGGTCCGCGTCATGATCGTCGTCTGGGCGCTCTGGTCGCTGTTGGTGTGGCCGATTTCGTTCCTGCTCATGTTTCTGGTCGCCTTCTCCAGCCTGCTGGTGGTCCCCTTCGTCCCATTCCGACGCTTCACCAAGATCTGGCCCGAGCCGATCATGGGCCTCATCCCGCGGCTGACGTTCAGCCGGTTCCGGTTCCACTACCATCCGGGCTTCGACCGCAACCGCGTCACCGTCTACATCGGCAACCATACGAGCATGCTGGACGCCCATGTCGCGATCATGACCATCCCCCAGGTCTTTTGCGGCATCATGAACGCCGCCCATCTCTGGGTCCCCGCGTACGGCTGGATCATGAAGATGGCCAGCGCCATCCCGGTCGAACGCGGCAAGGAGAACCAGGCGGCCAGGCTCGCGGAACTGATGAAAGAGCGCGCCTCCCGCAACATCTCGGTGCTGGTCTTCCCGGAGGCCCATCGAACCCTGGACGGGAAGATCCGCCCGTTCAAACGCGGGGCGTTCTTCATGGCGCGGGATGCGGGCCTGCCGATCGTCCCGATCGCGTTCCGCGGCCTGTACCAGATGCTCCCCAAGGGCACCTGGATCTTGCGTCCCGCCCAGGTCGATGTCCTCGTCGGTCCGCGGGTGGAAACCACGGGAATGACGGACGCGCAGGTGTACGAGCTGATGGATCGGGTCCGGCGCTACATCGTGACCTATGTCGAGGAAGGGAAGGACCCGCCCGATTCGATGCTCGACGTCGGCCCCGCAGCAACCGGCGGGGAAAGCCCCGCATCCCCGGTCGCGGAGAGCGAACCTGCGCCGGCCGGCGAACCGGCCCCAAGCGGCGGAGGCACGGCATGACCTCGCGGAAGCGGCCCGACGCGTGGACGGCGGGCGAACGGCGCACCTTCGCCCGCCTGACCATCCCCGACCGGATCCAGTCCTTCCTCGACTCCATCCCCTACAGCAGCGACCCCTTCTACCGCTGCCCGCGCCGGGTCCTGCGGGACCGCCTCGCCCACTGCTTCGACGGCGCGGTCTTCGCCGCCGCCGCGCTGCGCCGGCTCGGCTACCGGCCTCTCCTCGTCGACCTGCGCGCGGTCCGCGACGACGATCACGTCATCGCGGTCTTTCGCCGGCACGGACGCGTGGGCGCGGTAGCGAAGTCCAACTTCGTCGGACTGCGCTACCGCGAACCCGTGTTCCGGGACCTCCGCGAGCTCGTCCTCTCCTACTTCGAGGACTACTACAACGTCGAGGGCGAAAAGACGCTGCGCAGCTACTCCGCCCCCGTCGATCTGGCCAGGCTCGACGCCGGGCCGTGGGAGACGCGCGACGAGGGGATGGAGACGATCGCGCGGCGGCTCGATTCGGCGCGGCACTACCGGGTGCTGACGCCCGCGATGGAACGGGAATTGACCCGCATCGACGCGCGCTCGTACCACTCCGGGATGATGGGGACCGACCCCAAGGGCCTGTGGAAGCCGAAGGGGTAGGGAGTGCCCGCCGCCGGAGGATCGGATTCGACCCGGCGTTCCGCCTTCGGCATTGACTCGACCTCCCCCGCGCGCTAGGCTCGTTCTGTTTGCCGGGACGGTCCCCGGGGTTATTGTGCGAGGATCCGGAATCCCGGCACCCTTCCGCCCGGGGATCCCGGGGCGATTCCGGGCAGCCTTCCGCGCAAGGACCTCCGCGTCTCCTGCCCCGATGGCTCCAGCGACCGGGCGACAGGCATGGACGTTCCGCCGACCCTCCCCGCCCCGGAACCGACGCAACCGATCCCGTCCCGCGGCGAGCCCGAGACCGTCACGGCGGTCGAGCACCCCCCCACGGAGACGCACCTCGCCGTCACCCCGATGGCCACACTCGGCCGCTATCAGCTGTGCCGCGAACTCGGACGTGGCGGCATGGGAGTCGTCTACCTGGCCCACGACCCCGCGTTGCGCCGGGAGGTCGCCCTCAAGGTGCTCCTCGAAGGCGATCTGCCGGACCTGCAGGCGGTCGAGCGCTTCCAGCGCGAGGCAGCCGCCGCCGCGCGCCTCTCCCACCCGAACCTCGTCGGAATCTTCGACGTCGGAACCGAATCCGGGCGCCACTACTTCACGATGGAATGGGTGGGCGGCGGAACGGTCGCGGACCGCCTCTCCCGCGAGGGCCGGTTGCCCCCCCACGAAGCCATGCGGCTGGTCGCCGAGGCGGCGGAGGGAGTCGCCTTCGCCCATGCCCACGGGGTGATCCACCGGGATCTGAAGCCGGGCAACCTTCTCCTGGAGGACTCCGGGCGCGTCAAAGTCTCGGACTTCGGCATCGCCCGGGTGATCTCGCTGGAGGCGGGGCAGCGGCTCACCCACGCCGGTCAAATCGTGGGCACGCCGGCCTACATGGCCCCCGAACAGGCGGAAGGAGCGGCGGAGGAGACCGACGGGCGCAACGACGTATACTCGCTCGGATCGATCCTGTACGAACTGGTCACGGGAGTCCTTCCGTACGGAACGGGGAAGCCGATGGAGGTCCTGTTTCGAAAGTTCCGGGACGATCCGCAGCCGCCAAGGAAGAAGGTCCCGGGACTGGCGCCGGACGTCGAGACGATCGTACTCAAAGCGATGGAGCGCGAACCGGAGCGTCGCTATGCATCCGCGCAGGACCTCGCGGCCGACCTCCGTCGATGCCTGGCCGGAGAAGTGATCCACGCACGACCCGTCACCCCGGCGTACCGGGCGTGGAATTGGCTGCGGCGCAATCGCGGCGTCGCCGCGGCCGCCTCCCTCGCGGTGGCCGCGACCGTCCTCGGGGGCGGCTCCGCGTGGCTGCAGGCGCACCGGCGGGAGATTGCCACGCAAGAGGCCGAGGCCTCGCGCCGCCGGCTCCGCCAGGCGGAAGAGGCCGCGCTCGGTCAACTCCGGCGCGTATCCCGAATCGCGCTCCATGCCACGCTCGAGCTGCGCCGTCACGGGATCATCGCGGTGAACAGTCCGTATCTGGCCGACCTGGATGCGGCCGTCGCCGAGGCGCGCGCGGCGGCCCCCACGCTGGCCGAACCGTACTACCACTCCGGAAGGGTGCGACGCGCCCTCCAGCAATTCGACGAGGCCCTTCGGCTTCAGGAAGAAGCGCTCCGCCGCGATCCCGACTTCGCGCCGGCCCTCTATGAACGCGCGCTCTCCCTGTTCCGATCCTGCCGGACGCGCCTGGTGGAGTTGCGGAGCCGTGAATCGGCGCAGACCGGCGAACGGCTCCTGCGCAGCGGCCATCTCGATTCGCCGGAAACCGTCCCGGTGGTCCTGACGCCCGCCCCCTCCGACCACAAGCTGGCGGCCGATGATCCCGAGATCACTCGACACGCGGCCGGGATCCTCGCAACCGTGACCCGCCTGGAACGTGTCCTTGCCCGCGGCGAGGGCGACGTCTCCCCCGCGCAGCGGGAAATCGTTCGCGCCGGTCGATTGCTTCATGCCGGGCCCGGAAACGCCGGGGCGGAAGCCGCCGCACTGCTCGAACGTGCGATCGAACAGGATCCGGAACTCGAAGATGCGTATGAGCTGCTCGCCTACGTGGAAGTCCAGTCGGGCCACCCCGAGCGCGCAATCGAGACTCTGGGTCGCGGCATCGAGCGGGACCGGGGATACGTCCCCTTTCGCCTCTCCCGAGCCGCTCAACTGAACACGCTGGCGAAACAATCCGGTACCACCGCGTCGCAACGCGAAAACCTGCTCGCCCGGGCGCTGGCGGACTGCGAGGAGGCCGTGCGGCTCGCACCGGACCCGTCCTCGTGGACCCAGCGCGGAGTCATCCTCGCCGAACTGACCTTCCACGCGGATTCGCGGGGCGAGGATCCGCTACCCCTGCTCGAGCGCGCGGAACGGGATTTCGGAAGCGTCATCGAAAACCTCCCCGACTCCTTTCACGCCTACCGGTGTCGCGCCGCCCTGCGCGCGATGCGGGCCTGGCCGAAGCTGGAGCGGGGGGAATCCGCGGAGGCGGAACTGGCGGCGGCCCGTCAGGATTTCGAGCACGCGGCCGCCCTCGAGCCCACCCACGCGGAACCGCGCTCCGGGGCGGCGATCTTCTATTTCAATTGGGGAGCCCGACTCCAGAACCACGGCCGGGATCCCCGTGAGCTGTACGCCCGTGCCGATGCGGAGGCTCGTGCCGCCCTCGCGCTCAATCCGCGAATGCCGGTCGCATGGCATGTGCGCGGTCTGCAACGAGAGTGCACGGCCGCATGGCGGTGGTCGATCGGAGAGGACCCCGAGCCCGACTTTCGCGGAGCCCTCTCCGAATACACGGAATCGATCCGCTGGGCCCCGGATTCCTCGGAATTCCTGCTCGCTCGCGCGAGACTGCAGGTCACACTTGCGACCTTCCACGAAACGCTCGGCAAGGATCCCACGCCCATTCTGGAGGCCGCCGAACACGATCTGAAACAGGTGCTGGAAGCGCGCCCGACCTTTGCCCTCGCGCTCACCACACGGGCGCTGGCGTTCCTGAATCTCGCCGCCTGGCGGGCGAACCGGAGCGTCTCTCCGCTCGACTTGATTCAGCGGGCGGAGGCTGACCTGAGCATCGTCCTCGACGCCGACCCGGCCCACGGCGAGGCCTGGTCTACGCGTGCCCAGATCCGGGTGCTGCTCGGCAATTGGCGCGGCACGCATCAGGAGGACCCGTTCGGGGCCTACGCCGATGCGGAGGCGGATCTCGAGCAGGCGCTGAAGATCGGTCCCCGCCATGCCGATGCCTGCTACCTCCGCGGACACTTGCGGGCCAACCGGGGCGTCCTTCGCATGGGGCGCGGCGAGATTCCGGACGGGGACTTTTCCGGGGCCGAGGCGGACCTGACCCGGGCGCTCGAGTTGAACCCACGCCATCACCGCGCCGCGGTGGCGCGCGGCAAGCTGCGGCTGGACTGGGCGTGGTCGAAACGGCAGCGGGGCGAAGCCGTCACGGATCTCTGGACCGGCGCACTGTCCGACTTCGACCTTGCCCTGCGGATCCACCCGCGCGCGGTGGAGGCTTGCTGGCGCCGCGGATGGGCGCTCGTGTTCCTGGAGCGGTGGGGCGAGGCGATTCAGGCGTTCGAGGCCGCGCAACGGGCGGATCCGGACTCCCTGCGCCACTACGAACGGGCGCTCCGGCACGCCCTCCAGCAGCGGGACGCCCCCCCGAAGGGGACCGACAAGTAGAGCGGACCCGCCAGGTCGCCGGCGCGACGCAGACCGGCGCCGGGCGCGCGCTCACCCCTGGTTCCACTCCGGCTCTCCGCCCGCGAGACGGTCCATCCAGCGGTCCACCGGCGGAGCGATCCGGTCGAGCACGCCGCCGATGTAGAGCGAGACGAAGACCGCCGTGAAGACGTCCATCGTGTAGTGAGCCCGCAGGACGAGGACGACGACGATCTCGAACGCGGCCAGGCCCACGGCCGCCCACACCAGCCACCGCCGCCCCAGACGCGCGAGTTCCATCGCCCCGAACACGGTCAGCGCGGTGTGGGCGGAGAAGAACAGGTCGTTCGAGACGTGGTAGGTCACGAGGAGCGAGGGGAAGCCGGGATACCTCCAGATCATCCCCTCGATGGGCGGCAGGGCGCACGTCATCTGGCAGACCTGTCGCAGAACGAAAATGATCAGGAGGCCGATCAGCGGACGCAGGCTCGGGCCGAAGATCGCGCGCCCGAGGAGGAAGATCCCCAGCAGGTCGATGAAGAACGAACTCACGATCAGCAATCCGTCCGCCGCCGCGGGGTTCACCGTCAGCCAAGCATGAACCGGAGCGGTGAAGTCGAGGAGGGCGTCGCCGATCCCGCTCTCCGGGAATCCCTTGGCGGCGATCAACGCCTGCGTCCCGAACCAGGCCGCCAGCGCGCCCGCGACGAGGGCGGTGCGCGCGCCGTACCGCCGGGCCGGGGTCGCGGGGGTCGCCCGCGCGACGGCCGACGCGGGACCGACGCCGCCTGCCGAGTCGTCCATGCCCTTCCCCTCCTCAGCGTTCGTAGACCCGCGCCTCGGGACCAAACCGACGTTCCCCTCCTCCTGCGGCGGGGAATACCTCCACCCGGATCCGCGCCGGTCCCGTCATTTCCACCCGCAGCCAGCCCACGTGGTCGGGCGACCCGCGCGCACGGCGAAGCTCGTATTCGACCGGCCCCGTTTCCGGTCCGACCTCCGCGGGCCCCGGCGCATCCGACTGGACGCGGAAGACGCCGGTCAGCGCCAGCGTGCCGCCGACCGCGATCCGAGTCTCGGCGGGCTCGTGGACGTCGACGGCGAACGCCAAATGCCGTTCCCACGCCTCCGAGCGATCGCTTTCCGCGGCATCGAGCCCCTCGAGGAACCAGTTCCCCGCCAGACGCCCCGGGACGTCCAGATCGATCCGGCCGTCGAGGTCCGGCCCGCTCCGCCGGATCAACCGGTAGAGGCGCGATCTCAACGGCTCGACGAAGTGCGGAAACGGGGAAACCGCATGAAGGGTGTCCTCGGGGTAGCGCTCCGGCCGGACGAATCCCGGCAATCGCCGCGATGCGTCGACCATCCCCAGGTCGAGTGCGAAGGAACGATGGCTGGTCACCCCGAGCCGCTGCCCCGCTTCCACCCGCCGCCCTTCCTCCAGACCGGGATCCGGGTTGACGTGCCCCAGGGTGTAGTGAAGCGTGGGCGTCACCCGGATCGCGACCTTGACGTCGTCCGGCATGAACCGAAACACCCGGAGGATCGTGCCCGCGGCGGGGGCATACACGACGGAGGCTCTCGCCGGGTCCGCCTTGTAGAGGTAGGCGTGGTCGGTCGGGAAGGTGTGTCCCGGAGGATTGAGGTTCCCGAGGGGAACGATTTCCCGCACCTCGTCGAGGTCGATCGGCGCCTGGGTGAAGATCGGTTCCGGATCGGCCGCGCCCGCGATCGGCGCGAGGAGCGCGACGAGAACCACGGCCAGGGTGCCCGGCACCCGAAATCGGGGGCTGCCCATGGGGCCTCCAGGGGACGGCGTCGACTGGGGGCCATTTTCGCGGTCCGGCCGGGGGCGTCAACAGGAATCGGGGGTGGATGCAGGGGGCTCGGCGGGAGCCTGCGGCCGGCAGGGGAACGCCGAACCGCCGGTGCTTGCCGTGGACGCCGCGGCCCCGGCGGTCCGGGGCGGGAGAGATTCCCGCCGCCGGACACGTCCGGAACCCGGCTCAGGGCTCGAGCTCCACCTCCCAGTACGCCCGGGAGAGGAACTGCCGCCACGACACGCGGCGCTGGCCGCGCGGGACGAGCTCGAGCGAGGTCCAGTGCGGCTTGCACGGGGCCTTGCGGAGCCGCATCCGCGCCTCCTCCGGCGTGCGATTCGCCTTGCGGGCGTTGCACGACGTGCAGGCGAGGACGCAGTTCTCCCACTCGCTGCGCCCGCCGCGCGAGCGCGGCAGCACGTGGTCCACGGTGAGCTCCTCCGTCCCCGGCCGCTCGCCGCAGTACTGGCACGTGTGGCGGTCGCGACGGAAGAGGTTGCGCCTCGAAAAGACGACGCCGCTTCCGCCCATGCGCTCGTACTTCGTAAGCCGGATGACCTCCGGCACGGTCAGTTCGAGCAGCGGCGAGCGGAGCCGCGCGCCTTCGATCGCCCCGCGCGCGCGCGAGACGTCCGCCCACGACTCGAGCGTGTACTCGACGCACGAGTCGGGATCGATGATGGTCGCGCTCCCCTTGGCGACGAGCGCGATCGCGTTGGCCGCCGGAGTCGTCTGGATCGCCTGCCAGCGGCGGTTCAGCATCAGCACCGGCTGCTGGAGGAGCGATTGCCTGCCCATGGTCCTCACCTCGAAACTCCCCCGCGGGGGTTCGCACCCCGTCCTGCCGGGTCAAAACCGGCCGTGCCGCTGCTACACCACGGGGGGACGTTGCCGATCATCCACGATGGGAACCCGACGCGGCCGGTGGCGCGGCCCCCGGCCCTCGCAGGTTTCCGACGGCGCGCCCGCCGCGCCGCCCCGACTCCCGCGGGAACGCCCCGATGCCGCATCGGCTTTCCGGCGGCCCGATCCCCGGGTTCATGCCGGTCCGTCCGGCCCGCGCATCACCCATGAATGCGAAGCGGCCCGCAAGTACCCCGGCGAGGACTCGAACCTCGGCTTCCGGCTTCGGAGACCGGCGTGCGATCCGTTACACCACCAGGGCGACGATGTCCCCGGGAGGATTCGCACCTCCCCTTCAGCCTTCGCAGGGCTGCTTGCGATCTGCTACAACACGGGGACGAAAACTTCGGCGCGCGATTCGATGGCGCGATGGTTGGACGAAGCCGATGGTCTAGATCGGTGCCTTACCGTTAGGCGAGTACCCCAAGGGAGTACCCAGGAGTCGAACCTGGATATCGTATGTACGCTCCATCCATGAGAGCGCGCCGAATCCCCCCGGCGGGAGTCGCACCCGCATCGTCCTCGTTAGGACCGAGGCGCCTGTCTGTTCGGCCACGGGGGTTCACGAAAAAGTCGGAGACCCTGGACTTGCACCAGGCTGCTCGCGGCCCCGAACCGCGCGGGACGCTGTCTTCCCTTGTCTCCGCGGAATGGCCCTGTCCGGAATCGCGCCGGATTCACCCGGTTAAGAGCCGGGGGCTCATCTGCTAAAGCGTTCAGGGCCGCGAATGCCCGGCCGTGGAGTCGCACCACGTCTTCCTGCGTGTGGGGCAGGCGTCTTGCTGTCCGACCCGCCGGGCGAACAATTCGGCGCGCAAGTCGTGTGCGCGAGGGTTGCCGAAGCAGGGATCGAACCTGCACCTTCTGATGACGATCAGATGCTCTGACCAAGAGCGTTCGGGTGTGTACGCTCACACCGTGAGGGCGCGCCGAAAGGTTCTCGAATGGCGGGGGCGCGATTTGCACGCGCGTCTCGGGCGTATGAGGCCCGCAAGGGACTTCTCCTCCACCCCGCAAGGCAGCCCGCGCCGGATTCGCACCGGCATCCCCGGTTTGAAGGACCGGAATCCTGCTCTTGGACGAGCGGGCCGCAACCAGGTTGTCAAGCCGGGGCCGACCGGGCCGGGCCCGGACGTCCCCGCAGGACTCACACGCGCGATCGGGCGCGCGTCGAACTGTGGCGGCAGGAGTCGAACCTGCGACGGCCGGTTTAACAAACCGGTGCCCCGAACCGACAGGGGCCTCGCCACATCGGAAAGCCAACGGCGGGATTCGCACCCGCATCGCCCGCGTACGAGACGGGCAGTCTGCTGTTGACCTACGCTGGCGGAAAGGGCGCGGTGGGTGCCGCCCCCACCAATCGCGAGTTTGCAGCTCGCTGCGTTCGCTGGTTCGCCACGCGCCCGAACGGGGACGGCCGGTGCTGCCCCGGCAACGCCCGGGTCGCGGGCGGCCCGCTTAGCAAACGGGTGCGGCCACCTGGCTATCCGCGTCGTCCCCCAAGATTGCGCGCCGCCCGGGTTCCCCCGGATCCCGCGCGCCCGTTCGGATCACCTCCCTTCATGGTTCCGGTTTCCCGACGGAAGGAGCCGGATTCGAACCGGCGGGGCCTTGCGGCCCTCCCGCTTTCCAGACGGGTACCCGCTGCCGACCGGGACGATCCCTCCACGAAAAAGGAAGGCGGGAGAGTCGAACTCCCAGGACCGCGGGTTGCGCGGTCCGTCCCGCTTCGAACGGGGTGGGCGTGCCGCGTGCCCAAGCCTTCCGTACCGAATTCGAATACCGGCCCCCGGAGCCGCCCCGGGACCTCCGGCTTATGAGACCGGCGTCCTTCTGTTGGACCAGGCCGGCGTGTCTCCACGCGCGAAAGCCGGCGCGGGGAATCGCACCCCGATCGCCTCCGTACCGGGGAGGCATCCTGCTCTTGAACGACGCCGGCGATGGGCACGGAGGGAATCGCACCCCCGTCTCCTCCATGTCACGGAGGCATCCTGCTCCTGAACGACGCGCCCGTCGGGGACCCCGGACTTGCACCGGGCGGGTCCGGCCCCCCGAGCCGGCGGGACGCTCTCTTCCCTTGTCCCCGTGAATCCGGCCAGGGGGAGTCGCACCACCGTCGGGCGCTTATCAAGCGCCTGTTCTGCTCTTGAACTATGGCCGGCCGTTCGAAAGCGCGTGGCGGGACTTGCACCCGCATCCTCGACCATGGCAAGGTCGTGTGCCGCTGATTGCACCACACGCGCGAAATCTCTCTTCCGACTGCCCCGCCAGGATTCGAACCTGGATTGTCCGGTTCAGAGCCGAACGTCCTACCGTTGGACCACAGGGCAAACGACGGCGCCAACGGGTGCCGACCCCGTACCTCCTCCGTGACAGGGAGGTGTGCAGACCGCTACACCATGACGCCTCGGACGGAGCCGGGAGGAATCGAACCTCCTGAGCGCCGGCTTTGGAGACCGGCCGAAGTGCCCACCTTCCGCGACTCCGAAGAGCACCTTGCGGGAATCGCACCCGCGTCTCCGGCTTGGGAAGCCGGCGTTCTCCTCCTGAACCAAAGGTGCGGAAGCGCCTTGCCGGACTTGCACCGGCGTTCCCGGGCTGGAAACCCGGCGCCCTGCTGCCTGGACCAAAGGCGCGCGACCGCGAGAAAACAAAAAACCCCGCGACGTTCATCGCGGGGCGTCCGGACGTCCGGGCTTCAACCCGGCTTCATGGACTCACCCCGCGGAAAGGACCGTCCTGCCCCTGCGAATCGCGCCAGGCGCGTACGAGCCCCGGCCGCGGATTTCGGGCGGACGTTCGGCGTCCGTCGCCGACCTGGGGACTTTGGGGCTTGGAAATGGATCTCATTCGGATCATGTCGGTTCTCTCCGCATCGGGAACAGGGCGTAGAACCGCGCGGCCGGGGGGAGGGTTCGGGAAAAATCGGGAATCCCGGGAAAACGGGGGGGCGGTCCGTCCGCGCGCACTCGGGGGCAGGCCGCCGGGCGTTCAGACGTCCAGCACCTCGAACCGCTTCGTCCGGTACCCGCTGCCGATGCTGACGCTCTCGAATTGGGCGTAGCGGATTCGGTATTCGCGGTGGACGTGCCCGCAGAAGTGGTGGGTCACCTTGGGATAGCGGGCCAGGAGCGGCGTCAGGGCGGCCGTCCCCAGGTACGCGCGCTCGAAGCGCTTCTCGTCGCTCCCGGTGGAATGGGCCGTCATCTCCGCCAGACCCACCGTGTGCGTGACGGCGATGATCCGGTCCACCCGCGGCGACAGCTCCGCGAGCTGCCCCTCCAGGCGCTCGAGCTGCTCGGCGCAGAACTGCGGGTCGCTTCGGCCGAGGCGCGCGAACAGCTTGTCGTTCCGGAGCACGCTTCCCTGGAAGCGGCTCGTCGCATACGCGTCGCGCGGGCCGAGGGCCAACGTCGGGTCCGCGAAGCTGTAGTCGTACCAACCGAGCACCCCGGCGAATCCGACCCCCTGGTGCTCGACCGCACCGGCGTCGAGGAGGTGAAAGCCGTGCGCGCGGTACAGCCCGGGAAGCGTTTCCCGGTAGTACGCATGGCTGTCCCCCTCCGGCAGCCAGAGGTCGTGGTTACCCGCAATCGCGAGGCAGAGCGCCGACCTGGGGCGGAAGGCGTCCAGAAGCGCGGGCAGATGCCGCTTGCCGAGCCCGACCTGGTCGCCCGCCAGGAGGATCACGTCGGGGCGGCATTCGATCATGCCCTGGATCACGCGGTCGATCTCGGCCCGGTCGGCGCCCCGACCGAGGTCGTAGTGGACATCCGCGGTGACCGCGATGCGCATGGGGAATCGATCCTCGTGGAGCCGAAAGGACTGCCCGATCTCCCGGCGCCTCTCGCGTCGATCCCGACGATGCGCTCCCTCGAGACATCCGGGCCGCCGCATCGGCTCGCCGGGTCGCAAACGCCGTCGCGGGCCGCATCCACCAACCTCCGCCCCGTACCCGGTCCCCCGCTGCGCCTGAACCAGCTTCTTCAGCGTGTTCGGCATGTCACGGTCCGGCCAGGATGAAAAGGAGCGGATCGGTCGCCGGATTCGTGCCGTTCGACGCCTCCCAGGCCACGCCTCGGCTCGCGCTGCTGCGCGCGGTGAGCACCTGGCCGTCGGCGCCGACCGGCAGCCGGACGTTGGCGGTCCCGTCGTGGACGATCAGGTCGCCCTTGGTGGTGGTGGGAAGGCTGGTGCCGCCCGCGCCGCCTCCGGTCAGCCACTCCCGCGCCTCGAAGGCATCGGCGTTCAGGCGCGCCAGGATCCGACGATACAGCTCCTCGAGGAGTTCGCCGCGCGGCGGGTCCGCCGGCGGGACGTGCAGGAGAAGTCCAGACGCCGTGATCGGAGCCGGGTCTGCGGGCCCCGACGCGAAGGCGGGCCGCGCAAGACCTACTTTCCCCGGCTGATGGCACGCAACCTGTCCATGAAGTCCTCGGAGGGCTCAACGACCTCGAATTCGATCGGCGGACTGACGATCGTGACGCCGACTTGGTCATCCACACGAGGCATCTTGCATTGCACACGCAATGAGTAGACACCCAAATCGGACACATCGTAGAAGCGATTCAACCAGAGGTCAGCTACATACTCGTCATTGGGTGTCATGGGATAGTACTTCGTTGGGCCCGAGCCGGAAACTGATTCCGCGATTCCTTCACGGGACAAGCCGTGCGCCGTCAAGCGCATTGAACGACCTCTCCCGTCGACTAGCGAGAAAATCGGAAACCACTCCACGGCAGCCCTGATTGGTCTCGGAGCGCTGACTCTAATGCGTATCGTCCACTCGATCGGTTCTCCGAAACAAAACTGTCGTTTTGAAGGGAAGTCCACATACAGTGTCATTCCATTTGTTTCTTGAGACGAGACCGTGTTAATGGCTGCCTGCTGCGCACACACGTACCCCGCCAATAGAGTTACTGCGATAGCCAAGGCTGCGAATGAAGCTATACCCGTGCCGCCGCGAAACATCTAAGTTCCTACCGTACCTCGACCAGGGCGCGTCTTGCCGCATTGCTTGTCCATGCCGGGTAAGCTTCGACGGAATGGGGCGCTCCAATCCGCGATTCCCCACCGCGAAGCAGCCAATCCGAGCCCTCGAGATCGGCCTGTCCACGCCACCCCCACCCCACCTTGAGGAGCGGAACAAACATCGACTCATCACCTGCTGGCCGAAACATCAGAAACGTTTCGAATTCTTCGAAACCCATAGCAGTCCCGATCACCACTCGTACCGGGTCGCGTGCCGATGGTGCTAGCCGCTGCGCAGGCCAATCCCCCTCGGTAGCCTCTCCGTCCTCGGTCAAGAAAGGGATTGACGGCCTTGCTCGGTCGCCGACAGTGCGGTATGGCCAGCTTCCGTCCAGCTCCCACTCGCTCCCGCTGCTCCGAACCAGATGTGCACCCTTCTTCGTAGTGATCTCTCTGTGCAGTCGCGCAACCTGAAGATAAGCCCACTTGGCACGCCGCGTTCTGGGCAGCGTCACGGAGCCGGTGAAAGACACGCCTGGGACTGCGTTCTTCCTTCCCGTCATGATGCTTGCTCCCACCTGCACGTCACCACCGTACGCGATGAAGAGCGGACCAGGATCCTCGTCCAGATCTCTCGTCAGCTTCACCGGACTATGCGATTCGGCACGAAGCGTGGCCTCGGGCCTGGCGACGTCGAACCTCGCTGCGACCGAAACATGACGATCCTCGACGTGCATGGTGAGCTTCACCTCGAGGCTCTGCGCCGGTTTCCACCAGAAGAACCGGATGGTGTCCTTGGTGAAGTCCTCCGGCCCGAGTTCGACCCGTTCGCTTTTGTCCATGCCTCCATGCCACTTCTTCAGGTAGTTCCCCTGCACATCCCACTGCCATCGGGCGGCCACGTCGGGTTTCCGGACCAACGCCTTCAATTGCACGACCTCGCCGGGTAGCACCGTCACAGACTTGTCGGTGACGTCCCGAGAGCCGTGGTAGATTCTCACGTCGGTGACGTCGATCTCCCCGCCCGTTACGGGTTCCTGCGCAAACGCGATCGGCCTCACGCGACCCAACGGTTCTGCCTGAAGATAGGTCCGACCGCCGGGGAGGGTTGACGGCGTCTGGCCGGGCGACAGCGTGCGGGTGATGTAGGCGATCGGGGTCGTCGTCCGGTACTCCGCCATTCGCGATCCGGTCCGGACTCGGGTCAGCGCCAGCTTGACGTTTGCGGTTGGCCCGAATGCACCGGGGACGGCGACGCCTGCCTTTCCGCACGCATCCGTGCTGACGGTCCCGCCTTTCGTCGTCAGCGGCTCGTCTACGGGCAGCCGGGCCTCCACGGCATACTCGCTCCCGCCGCTCTCCAGATTGCGCGGATCCAGGGGAACGATGGCCCGCGCTCCGTGGACTCCTCCAGCCGAATCGAGCTCGACGAGCCTGACCTCCGGCGCCGCCACCATCGACAACTCGAAGTGCGCCGTCTTCGGCAGCTCCG
>CAZWCX010000102.1:0-26926 GCA_964632945.1 uncultured Planctomycetia bacterium
TCAAGGCGGTCGCGGTGATCCTGCAGGTGCTGGGCGGGGCGTTGACACCGGAGCACACCTCGCTTCCGCCGGCGGGGTGGGAGCCCCCCGAGCGCGCAACCCACAGGCGGCGCAGGGCGCGCCAGTGACCCCGACCGCAGTCGAGGCGAGCGAGTAGCAGTAGGACACCCATTCTCACATTGACTCTCCCCCCACCTCCCGTGTAGCCTTCGACTTATGACCCAACCGCGCCACAGCCTGATCGACCCCGCGGCGACGACGTATTACCATTGCATCGCCCGCTGCGTCCGCCGCGCCTTCCTTTGCGGCCGGGATCGCCTGACCGGCAAGAGCTTCGATCACCGGAAAGGCTGGGTCGTCGACCGACTCGCCGCCCTCGCCGAGATCTTCTGCATCCGCGTTTGCGCATACGCGGTCATGAGCAATCACCTCCACCTGGTGCTGCAGATCGACCCGGCGGCGGCCGAATCCCTGACCCGTGCAGACCTGGAGCGCCGCCACGCCCGGCTTTTTCCCCTGGTCCATGCCCGCATGCAGACCTGGGCCCCTGCGCAGGTCCAGGAGCGCCTGGAGCTCTTCCGCGCGCGGCTCGCCGAGATCAGTTGGTTCATGCGCTGCTTGAGCGAGTCGATCGCCCGCCGGGCGAACCGGGAGGACGAGTGCAAGGGCCGCTTCTGGGAGGGGCGGTTCAAATCGCAGGCCCTGCTCGACGAGGCCGCGCTCGTGACCTGCATGAGCTACGTCGACCTCAACCCGGTGCGGGCAGGGCTTGCGGACAGCCTGGAGGGGTCGGAGTTCACCTCGATCCAGCAGCGGCTGCGGCAGGCCGCTCGGCGTCTGCACGGGGACCCGGCGGAAGCGGCGGCGGCGGGCGCGCGGCGAGCCGGTGCGGGGGGCGGTCGGACTGCGGCGCGGGACGCCTCCAAAGCCCAAGTACGACTCGCCCGCTTCCGCCAAGACTCGTCCGCTCCAGTGCAACGACTCGGTTCCGATCCCGCGCATGCCGCCGCCCGCAACGACGCGAATCGCCTGCCGGTGAGCTTCCCCGACTACCTGGCGTTGGTGCACTGGGCCGGCCGACGGATGCAGGCGGGGAAGCGCGGCGCCCTTTCGCCCGAGGTTCCGCCGTCCTCGCGCGAACTTCTGACGCGGCTGGGCCTGGATCCGGACCGCTGGCTGGACGCGGTACAGGAGTTCCGCCACCACTTCTTCTCCTGCGCGGGCAGCGAGGAGCGGATCCGCGCCTACGGCCGCCGTCGCGGCATCCGGCTCGCCCGAGGCGCGTGCAAGGCGCGCGGGATTTACTCGGGCGTCGCGTAGGGCGGGGACATTCCGGGGGGGCGGGTCCGCGCCCCGCCTGCCGGAAGGTCCGACGAGTCCCGGGCATCGCCGCATCCCCGAGGATGATCGACTCGGGAACTGCCCTGCCCCGGACGTTTCCTTCCAGCCTTGCCGCCGGTTCTTGGCGGCCCGGTTCGGCGGACTCAAGGATGTCGATGTACTCAGGCTCCAAGGAAATGGATGTCCTCGTCCTCGTCCCGGGGCCCATGACCCTTGCCCCGAATCGCGCTTCTCGAGGCTGCGTTGGCGGAGCGTGAGGCTTCCGGAATAGGCCGGCCGGCCGGGCCCTCGACCCGCCCGCGCCGAGGGGCGCGCCGTCGTTGCGGCCCGACCGACGCATCCGTCCGACCCGGGTCCCGGCACCGGCCCCTGCGGATCCTCGGGCTACGCGAAACGCACCCCGGAGTTCCGGTCCACCCGCCCTCCTTGTCGGAGTCCCCCCCGCGGCCCACGCCCGGCAACCGCTCTGGATTCCCCGCCGCCCCGTGTGCTAGACTCCCGCCGCACTTCATCCCCCCCCTCGATCCGCGGAGCCCGCCATGAAACTCGACGACATCCGGCCTCTGGTCGCCGGCGACGCCCGGGCCGACGTCACCGGTTCTTACCAGGCCTTCTGCCGCGAATCCGGCCAGGAGGACCTCGGGCAGTTTCTGCTCTGGCTCCAGCGCAAGAAGCTCCTGAACGCCGAGGGGGAGCGCCGCGCGGGCGTCGCGCGCGTCGCCTTCTCCAACTCCGGCAACACCGAGGCGACGCACACGATGGCGTCGCCGCAGACCGCCAAGACCGAAGCCACGGTCGACCGGTTGGTCAGCATCGACCCCCAGGCCTGGAAGCCGGGGTCCGCGCAAGCCCGCTACACCCTGGTCGGGACGCTCGGCGAGGGAGGCATGGGCCAGGTCCTGCTCGCCCGCGACAACGACCTGCGGCGCAAGGTCGCCGTCAAGACGTTGCGCCCGCAATACGTCGCCGAGCCGAAGGTCATCGGCCGATTCCTGAGCGAGGCGCAAATCACCGCGCAGCTCGACCACCCGAACGTGATTCCGATCTACAGCCTGGAGGTCGATGCGCGCGGCGGAATCAACTACACCATGAAGATGATCCGCGGCAAGACGCTCAAGGAGCTGATCGACGAATCGACCGCGGTCGCCACCGAGGGGCGGAAGCCGGACGAGGAGCACTCCCTGGCCGGGCTGCTCGACGTCTTCCTGAAAGTCTGCGACGCCATGGCCTACGCCCACAGCAAGGGCGTGATCCATCGCGACCTCAAGCCGCCCAACATCATGATCGGGAAGTACCGCGAGGTCTACGTCATGGACTGGGGCATCGCGCGCCTGATGGACGGTCGCGAGGAGGAGGAGATCGAGGAGCGGGTCGAGGTGGACCGGCCGACCGCGGACGGAAACCAGGTGGAACTGACCCGCATGGGCCAGGCGATCGGCACGCCGCGTTACATGTCCCCGGAGCAGGCGGCCGGCCGCAATCGAGAGCTGGACGGGCGCAGCGACCAGTACGCCCTCGGCCTGATCCTCTTCGAACTGGTCAGCCTGCGCCGCGCGACGCCGGGCGAGGATTCCCTCACCACGGTGAAGAACGCGCTGGCGGGGAACAAGGTGCCGCTGGTCCACGTGGCCGGGAAGCGGGTCCCGCGCGAGCTCCGCGCCATCGTCGACAAGGCGACGCGGCTGCGGCGCGAGGACCGCTACTCGAGCGTTGCGGCGATGGCCGACGACATCCGCCGCTACCTGCGCGGCGAGGAGATCCTCGCCCGGCGCGACAACCCGTTGCAGCGGCTGGTCCGCTGGATGGGTCGCCACCGGGAATGGACGCTCGCCTTCATCTTCCTCCTCATCCTCGGATCGGTCCTCCAGCTGGTGTGGGCGGAGCGGCGACGGATCGAGACGGAACAGCGCGCCTTCGCGCGGGAGCGCAAGGTCCGCTCCCTGCTCACCTCGGTCGCGCGCCAGGCGCAGCGGATCGACGCCCGCTTCCTCGAGATGGAAGAGGCGCTCGAGGGGCTGGCCAACGTGGCGATCTGGGCCCTGACCTACGGTCACGACGCCGAGGAGCCGCTCTACCTGCTCGAAGACTTCCGCACGCCCGGTCGCGCGCCTCGGGACGTCGGCGACTATCCGGTCTACTCCTGGCCGGTGAGCCTGGAGTTCCCGGTGGCCGTGCTGCGGCCCGGGCTGAAGCAGGAAGAGATCCTGCCGAAGCTCAAGCGGCTTGCCCCCCTGCACCGCCAGTTCCGGCGCCTCTTCCGGGAATCCAGCCCCCACGGCCGCGCGCCGCTGAGCCCGACCCAGGAGCGGATCCTGCTCGGGGAGCGAGGCGTGGCCCTCGACTGGGCGTACATCGTGCTCGCCGAGGGGGTGATCTTCCTCTATCCCGGGTACGGCTCGTTCCCGCCGGACTACGATCCGCGCGGCGCCGCTTACTACGAGCTCTCGGCCGGGAAGCACGGCAAATTCTGGGGCAACCCGTACGTCGACTCCACCGACAACGAAGCGGGCGACCCGATGGTGCTTCCGTGCACGATGTCGCTCTGGTCCGAAGCCGGCGAGTTCCTCGGCGTGGCCGGCGTGGAGCTGACGTTCGACCGGATCGTCGACCAGCTCCTTTCCCTCGAAGGGGTCCCCGCGGTGATCGAGGCGACGCTGGTGGACGAGGAAGGCCGCAAGTTGATCAACACCCGGGACAAGGGGAAGCGCTACAAGACCTCCGGCGACGACGCGGGCGTGGCGCTGGAGCTCTTCCCCATCCCGGAAGTCGTCGAGGCGGTGAAGGCCGGCCGCACCGGAACCATGGAGGGGCGGATCGACGGGCGCATGCGCCTGCTCGCCCTCTACCGCCTCGACGTCAAAGGCTGGACCTACGTTGTCGAGGTGGACGCCGCCGAGTACTTCAAGGCGCGATAAGAATGCGGTCGCCCGCGCGCGCCGGCGGACCGGATTCCCGCCCGAAGCGGAACCCCCTGGACAGATCGCCGCGCACGCATCATGCTGGCGGAGGTTCGCCCCCTCGGAAGCGGCCCTGGAATCGACCGAAACCCGCCCCGGCGTTCGGGGTTGGCACCCGCATCCCCATCCCGGAGGAGCCCTCATGTCGCGCCGCGCGATCCTCGCCCTGGCCGCCGCGATCGTCCTCTCGGCTTCCGCCCGCGCCGAGTCTCCCGGCCCGGTCCGCGAAGGGCCGCAGGCCCTCGACCCGCGCGAGCATCGCGTCGGCCGCCGCATCGCGGACGCCGGCGCGACCGACCTCGAAGGCCGCGCGCGCACCCTTGCCGAGTTCGACGGCTCCCGCGCCCTGGTGGTCGCCCTCACGCGCACGACCTGCCCGGTGAGCAAGCGCTACGCGCCCGCGCTCGCCCGCCTCGAGCAAGAGTACGCCCCGCGCGGGGCGCGCTTCGTCTTCCTCGCCGCCGGCACCGCCGACGCGCCCGACGCGCTGCGCGCCTTCGCCGCCGCCGCGGGCTTCCAGGGCCCCGTCCTGCTCGACCGCGCGGGCGACTTCTGCCGCGCCCTCGGCGCCGTCTCCACCACCGACGTGTTCGTGCTCGACGCCGCCCGCACGCTGGTCTTTCGCGGCGCGGTGGACGACCAGTACGGCCTCGCCTACTCGCTCGACGCCCCGCGCCGGCGACTGCTCGTCGACGCCCTCGAGGCCGTCCTCGCCGGCCTCTCCCCGCTCGTCGCCGCCACCACCGCCCCCGGGTGCCTCCTCTCCCTCCCCGCCGGCGAGCCGCCCGCCGACGGACCCCTGACGTACCATGGCCGGATCTCGCGCATCCTCCAGAACCACTGCGTCGAGTGCCACCGCGACGGCGCGGTCGCCCCCTTCCCGCTCGATACCCTGAAGGACGTGCGCGCCAACGCGGACATGGTCCGGCTCATGGTCGAGCGCCGCGCGATGCCCCCGTGGTTCGCCGCGCCCCCCGCGGACGGCCACCCGAGCCCCTGGGCCAACGACCGCTCCCTTTCCGCCGACGACCGCAAGGCGCTCCTCGACTGGATCGCCGCCCGCATGCCCGCGGGGAACGAGGCCGAGTCCCCGGTCGCCCGCCGCTATCCCGCGGCGTGGACCATCGGCACGCCGGACGCCGTGTTCGAACTCCCGCAGGAGGTCGAGGTGAAAGCCGAGGGCGTCATGCCCTACGTCCACCTCTACGTGGAGACCTCCTTCCCCGAAGACCGCTGGGTGCAGGCGATGGAAGTCCAGCCCACCGCGCCCGAAGTCGTGCACCACGTCCTCGTCCACATCGTCCCCAAGCGCAACCCCGGCGAGGACCGCCGCGTCTGGGAGCGCCGCCACCGCGTCGGCGAGCAGGACGGCTTCTTCGCCGCCTACGTCCCGGGAAGCAACCACATGGACTACCCGGAGGGCCTCGCCAAGCGCCTTCCTGCCGGCGCCGTCCTCCGCTTCCAGATGCACTACACCCCGATCGGCGCGGCGACCCGGGACCGCACGCGCGTCGGCTTCCGCTTCGCCGAGGTCCCGCCCCGCCAGGTCGTCCGTACCGCCGGCATCGCCGGCGTCCGCATCGACATCCCCCCCGGCGCCCCCGATCACCCGGAAAAGGCGCGCATCCCGGTCCCCTGGAACGTCACCCTGCTCTCGTTCATGCCCCACATGCACGTGCGCGGAAAGGCGTTCCGATACGACCTCACCACCCCCGACGGGACGCGCACCACCCTCCTCGACGTTCCGCGCTACGACTTCAACTGGCAGATCCCGTACGTCCTGCGCGAACCGCTGGCGATCCCGCGCGGCAGCCGCATCGAGGTCACCGGCTGGTTCGACAACAGCGCCGACAATCCGGCGAATCCCGATCCGAAGAAGCGCGTCCGCTGGGGCCCGCAGACGTACGACGAGATGCTCCTCGGCTACGTCGATTACGTCCTCACCGACGGGGAGCCGGTGGCGACCGCGACCGCCGAGAACGGCGGCGACGGCGCCCCGATGCCGCCCTTCGAGGGGGACCTCGAACCCGCCGATTCGCCCGAACCCGGCTCCACGGCCGGGACGACGCCCGCGCCCGCCGACTCGGCCCGCCGCGAACGGCGCCTGCGCGCGCTGCTGCGCGCCTTCGACCCGGACGGCGACGGGCGGGTCCCGCGCGCGGACGTCCCCGAGCGCCTGCACCCGGCGTTCGACCGGCTCGACGCCGACGGCGACGGCGTGGTCACCGAGGAGGAGCTGAAGGGCGGCGTCCGGTAGGTCCGTTCCGGCGCGCGGAAGTCCGTTGCCAAACCGCGCCGATTCGCTATCATCGACGCTTCGCGACGGCGCCGGCGGGAGCCCCCGCGCCTCTCAGCGCCAGGAGCCGTTCCTTCCCCGAGTCCCCGTCGAGGTTCCCGCCATGTCCGCCGCCATCCCGGTGCCCAACGACGCCCGCGCCCTCGCCCGCCTTCTGCGCTTCCTCTCCGTCGAGGGCGTCACCGGTCAGGAGAAGGCGATCGCCGCGGAGGTGATCCAGGCCCTCGTGCAGTCCGGCGTGCCGCGCTCCGCGATCAAGTTCGACCGGGCGAACCAGCAAATCCCGCTGCCGACCCAGACCGGCAATCTCATCGTCCAGCTCAAGGGCACTCGCCCCGGGCCGCGCCGCCTCTTCATGACCCACCTCGATACCGTGCCGCTCTGCGCCGGCGCCAAGCCGGTCAAGAAGGGGGATCGCATCGTCGCCGCGGGGAAGACCGCGCTCGGCGGCGACAACCGCACCGGCGTGGCGGCCCTCGTCACTCTGGCGGCCACCCTCCTGGAGCAGGGGGTCCCGCACCCGCCCCTCACGTTCCTCTTCACCGTGCGCGAGGAAAGCGGCCTCTGGGGCGCGCGCTTCGTCGAACCCAAAGACCTCGGCCGGCCGGTCGAGGGATACAACGTCGACGGCGGCGCCGCCCACAGCCTCATCCACGGCGCCGTCGGCGCGGACCGCTGGGAGGCCGACATCTTCGGCCGCGCCTCCCACGCCGGCGTCGCCCCCGAGCAGGGGATCTCCGCCACCCTGGTCGCCTCGATGGCGATCGCCGAGGTCGCCCGCACCGGCTGGTTCGGCTTGATCACCCGCAACGGCAAGCGCAAGGGGACGTCCAACGTCGGCGTTTTCAGCGGCAAGGACGGCATCTCCGCCGGCGACGCCACCAACGTGGTCACCGACTACGTCCACCTGCGCGGCGAGTGCCGCAGCCACGATACGACGTTCATCCCCAAGATCACCCGGGCGTATCGCGACGCCCTCTGCAAGGCCGCCGGGAAGGTGCGCGACCACCTCGGGCGCCCGGCCAAAGTCCACTTCTCCGTGGACCGCGACTACACCCCGTTCCGCATCGACGAGGATCACCCGGTCGTCCTCCGCGCCCTGAACGCGGCCCGCTCGATCGGCATCGAACCCGCGCTCAAGGTCTCCAACGGCGGCCTCGACGCCAACTATGTCGTCAACAAGGGGATCCCCGTCCTCACCCTCGGCGCGGGACAGAACAACATCCACTCCATCGGCGAGTGGGTGGACCTCAAGGAGTACCGGAAGGCCTGCCGGCTGCTGCTGGCGCTCGCGACCTCGGCGTGACCGGGCCCCGGCCTTTCGGACGAACTCGCCCATGGGCATCCTGTCCGCCTTGTTCCTGGTGACGGTCGCCCAGGTGGCGTCGCTGGGCGTCGCCGGCCACCTCGAAGACCTCGCCGCGGCCGAACCCGGCTTCGCCTTCCTCGAGGACGGGCGTCGCGAGGAAGCGTTGCATCTCTTCGCGGAGCGGCTGCGGATCGACCCCGTCTCGGTCGCCGCCCACGTCGGCCGCGTGCGGGCGACCGTCGTCCCCGCGGACCGCGCCGCCCTCCGCGAAGAGCTGGAGCGCCGCGCCGCCGCCTCCGATGCTCCGCCCGCGATCCTCACCGCACTCCTGGACCTCGTCCCCGACCACCCCGACGCGGACCGCCTGCGCGAACGGCGGGACGCGCTCGACCCCGACGACCCCTTTGCCGCCCTCGACCTCGCCGCCCGCCGCTACGGCCCGCGGGTGAAGTCCTTCCACATGCGCGTCGACGGCGGCTGGTCCGTCTCCATCCCCATGCGCCCGGCCGGCGCCCCCGCCGGGGCCGCCCGCGAAGTCCTCGGATCGTGGCTCGTCGCCGAGCGCGGCTCCCTCCTCCTCTGGCACCAGTACCTGACCGACTTCTCCAGCGGCGGCACCGAAGACCTCGCCGCCGCCCGCGCCGCGGTCGACGCCCAGCGCGACGCCCCCTTCGCCCCCCGCGTCCTTCTCGACGCCCTCCTCTGGGAGGCCGACGGCGAAACCCGCTTCCAGGCGCTCGAAAAGGTCGAGCAGGACTACCCGGACGGCCCGTTCTGGGACGACGTGCGCCTGGAGCGCGCCAACCTCCTCCACTTCGGCTCCCACCGCGCGCGCGCCCTCGAACTCCTCGAGGGGATCGTCGAACGGGAACGCGGCGACCAGCTCCGCTCCGCCAATTTCAGCCTCGCCCGCCTCTACCTCGAGGTCGACCGCCCCGCCGAAGCCCTGCGCCGCGTGGAGTGGAGCGAGGCCCGCGGCGTCCCCCTGCCCGAGTGCGCCGTCCGCGCCCTCCTCGCCCTCGGCCGGTTCGACGAGGCGGAAACCCGCGCCCGGTCCTGGGTGGAGGCCTCTCACGCCGCCGCCGCGGCCGGCGACGTCTCGCAATCCCAGACCCTCGAGGCCCGCTGGCTCCTCGGTGAAGTCCTGCACGCCCGCGGCCGCGCACGCGAGGCCCTCCGCCTCTTCGACGAAGTCGCGGCCGACCCGGAACGCCCTGCGTGGGGGCCGTGGGCGCGCCCCGGCTCGCGCTGGAAGCAGTACCGCCTCCTCGCCGACGCCTTCCCCTTTCCCCTCGCCGCCCTCGGCCTCCACATCCTGATTCTCGCGCTCTCCTTCTGCGTCGCCGGCATCGTCGTCGCCTCGCGCTGGCGCCGCGTCCGCCGCTTCCTCGCCCCCACCCTCGCCCTCGCCGGCGTCCTGCTCGCCCTCCAGGTCGCCTCCGGCTGGGCCAACCCCGGAGTCGGCGCCGGCGACGTCTTCTACCTGGGCCTGGCGGCCATCCACAACTTCCTCCTCGCCGCCGCGGGCGCGGTCCTCCTCCCGGCCGTCGGCGCCAAGCACGGCCCCTGGTTCCGCCCCGCCCCGCCGCCTGCCGCGGTCCCCCGCGCGCGCCTCGGCGTCGCCCGCGCGATTTTCCTCGTCGCGGCCGTCGTCTTCGGCATGGCCGCCTGGACGGTCGTCCTCATGCCCCTTGCCGAGCCCAAGGTCGGCCCCTTCTTCGAACGCATGAGCACCCTCTTCCGCGGCAGCGAGTACTCCATCCTCATGGGCGGCGGGGAAGGCCGGCTCGGCATGCTCCTCCTCGCCGTCATCGCGGCCATGCGCGAGGAGCTGGTCTTCCGCTTCGTCCTCCTCGGCGTCTTCGTGGCCGTCCTGCGCCGCACGTTCGAGCACGGTCTCTTCGGCCTCGCGCCGATGGACTTCCCCCGCGCGGGCCGCGCCGCCGCCGCCGTCGCCGTTCCCGCGATCGCCCTCGCCTGGGCCGTCCTCCACGCCGGCATGGTCGAGCCGGAGTGGTACAAAATGGCCCAGGTCGGCGGCCTCGGCATCCTCCTCGGCGCCCTCGCCCTCCGCCAAGGCGCGGGCTCCGCCCTCGTGGCCCACGTGACCTTCAACGCCACCCTGGTGGCGCTGGCCGGATGAGGACGTTCGCCCCATGACCCAGGACCCCGCCGCCCCCCCCCTCCTGCACGTCCGCGGCCTCACCAAACGTTACGGCCCCACCCTGGCCCTCGACGGCCTCGACCTCGAGGTTCGCGCCGGCGAGTGGTTCCTTTTCCTCGGCCCGAACGGCGCGGGCAAGTCCACCACCATGCGCCTCCTCATGGGCCTCGGCGAGCCCACCGCGGGCGAAATGTCCGTCGTCGGCTGCGACCCCTGGCGCCAAGGACCGGAAGTCCGCCGCCGCGTCGGCTTTCTTTCCGAAGACTTCCACCCGTACGAGTTCCTGAGCGGCCGCGAGTACCTCCAGTTCGTCGGCGACATGTTCGGACTCGACCCCGCCGCGCGCGACCGCAAGGTCGAAGACCTCCTCGCCCTGCTCGACCTCGCCGGCTCCGCCGATCGGATGACCCGCGAGTACTCCCACGGCATGCGCAAGAAGCTCGGCATCGCCGCCGCCCTCCTCCACGACCCCAAACTCCTGATCCTCGACGAGCCCACCGCCGAGCTCGACCCGCGCACCTCCGACCTCATCCGCATGGTCCTCCGCGGCCTCGCCGACGCCGGCGTGGCCGTCGTCATGTCCACCCACATCCTCGGCACCGCCGAAAAGCACTGCGACCGCGTCGGCATCCTCCACCAGGGCCGCCTCGTCCGGTGCGGCACCACCGCCGAACTGCTGGCCGAGTACCCCGGCCACACCCTCGAGGAACTCTTTCTCCGCGTCACCGGCGCCGCGGATCCCGCCGTCGTCAAGTCGTACCTGGAACGGAGGCCCTCGTGAGCCGGGCCCTGCGCTTCGTTCACTGGGAACTGCTCAACATCCTGCGCCAGGTGCGCGCCGCGCCCCTGGGCACCGCCTCGCTCGTCCTCGGCGTGCCGTTCCTGATCCTCCTTTACGGCGGCTTCGGCGCCGCCGCGGCCGACGCCCTCGAGCGCGCCTGGCGCGACGGCGGGGCGTCCGGCCTGGCCGCCCAGCTCCGGGTCATGATGCGCTACTTCACCGGCATCGTCATCCTTGCCGGCGGCGGCACCATGCTCGGCTCTTTCCTCTCGGAGTCATCGCGCCAAAGCCTGGAACGCTGCCGCCGCCTTCCCCTCACCGGCATCCAGGTCTATCTCGCCCGCCGCCTGCTCGACGAAGGCCAGATGGTCGTCGCCCTCATTCCCCTCATGGGCGTCATCGTCGGCGTCCTCGCGGCCGGCGGCCTCCCCGGCGGAGTCGGCCTTGCGATCTTCTTCGCCCCCTTCATCGTCCTGATCGGCTGCCAGACGGTGGTCCGCGCCGCCGTCCTCGTCGGCCTCCGCCTCTTCCGCGGCGGCAGGCTCGGCTGGCGCTCCCTCCTCCTCGTCGTCATCCTCGTCCTCCCGTTCACCGCCCGACCGATGACCCGGGTCGCCCGCGTCCTCTCCGAAGGCTCGGGCGGGACCCTCTTCCTCCCCACCGACTGGATCGGCTCGACCGCCGAGGCGTTCCTGTCCGGACGAACCGGTGAGGCGTGGTTCGCCTTCTTCGCGGCCCTCGCCATTGGCGCGCTCTCGGTCCCGGTGGACTTCGCGGTGCACCGATTCCTGGTCGTGCGCGACTTCGACGGTATCGGCACGACCGTCTCGCGCACCGCTCGCGGGCGGCCCGGCTTCGGCGCGCTCTGGCGCCTTCTCGATCGCCTGCCGGCGCGCGCCGGGGGCGTCCGGCTGCGCGCGCTCGCGCGCACCGACCTGCTGCGCGTCGCGCAGGATCCCGTGCTCGCCTTCTCGCTGCTGGTGCCTTGGCTCGCCTTCGCCCTCGCCTTCACGGTGGCGGAGTCGATCCTGGGCGAGAAGCTGTCGGTGCTCGGCGCGGAAGGTCCGGCGTGGCTGTCGTTCGCCGCCCGCGCGACGGTCGGCGCGGGGGCGGCGCTCGTCTTCGCGGCCGGGGCCGTGCTGCCGTCGATGCTCGTGCCGTGGGAAGGCCCCCGCCTCGGCGGCCTGCGCGCCGCCCCCGCGCCCACCGGCGAAATCCTCGCGGGCAAGGCGTGCACCGCGGCGATCCTCGCCGTCGGTTGCTCCGCCGTCGCCGCCCTTGCCGCCGCCCTCGTCTTCGGCGGCCGGCTGCCGGCCCCGGCGGTGGTCGCCGCCCTGCTCCCCTTCGGCGTGGTCGCGGGCGGGACGGTGACCGCGATCCTCGGGGTCGCCCTCGGCGCTCTCTTTCCCAATCACCGCGCGGTCAACCCGCTCTTCAGCCTGACCCTGATGGGCATGGGGTTCTACTGGACGCTCGCGGTGTGCGCGTGGGGCTCGATCCTGCTTGCGGGCGCGATGGTCGTTCTTTTCGGCCCGGCCTACGCCCTCTTCGCCGCGGGCGTGCTCGCGCTCTGGGGCGCCGTCGGAACCTTCGTCTACCGCGAAGCCGCGCGCGGGCTCGAACGCGCCCGCGCCGATTGACGGGGAAAGGCCCGCCCAGGCCCGCTACGCGGTCCGCGCCGAGGCCGTCCGGCCCGCCCACCCGGCCAACTCGCGTGCCACCGCCCGATGGTCCGCCGCCCCGCGCGAACGCGGCGCCAGCACCACCGCGGGCCGCCCCTGCGCAGTCGCCGTCTCCAGACCCGTCGAACGCCGCACGCACGCCTCCAGCACCCGCGCGCCGAAGCGCAGCCGCAGATCGTCGCGCAGCCCCGCCAGCGACCCGTCCGCCCGCCGCACCATCGTCAGCAGCACCCCGGCGGTCTCCAGCCGCGGATGCGCCCGCTCCCGCAACGCCGCCAGGTCCGCCATCGCCCCGTCCAACGCCGCCAGCGCCAACGGCGCGGGCGGGACCGGGATCAACACCCCACGCGCCGCCAGCAGCGCGGCGCGGGCCAGGGGCGAGCTCCCGGGAGGAGCATCCAGCACCGCGATCTCGGCGCCCCCCACCCGCGCCAGCTTCTCCCGCAACACCCACGAGGCCTCCGCTTCCCCCGCCAGCACCCGCTCCGCGTCCTGCAACGCCGGACCCGACGGCACCAGCGCCAGCCCCGCCGACTCCACCCGCCGCACCGGCAACGGCTCCAACGCCGTCAAGGCGTCCGCCAGCGCCCGCCCTTCGTCCGATTCCCCGAGCGCGCGCGTCGCGCACGCCTGCGGAGCCAGATCGACCAGCAACACACGCAGCCCGGCCTCCGCCAACGCGGCCGCCAGATTCACCGCCGTCGTCGTCTTCCCCACACCCCCCTTGGGGTTGTACACCGCCAGGATGTCCATGCCGCACCCCCCGTCGCCGATTCCGTCGGTACGGATACCATCGGCCGGACGGGGAGCCGGGCTTGAGCACGAGGGGGGAAGCGGCGCGGCTAGGAGGCGCGTTCGCTCGGCGGCTTGCCCAGGAAGAGGTGCACCCACTCGATCGCCAGCACGCAGGCAAAGACGCCCAGCCAGACCTTGGTGAACGGCCCGAACGATTGCTTGTTCGAGTCCGCGATCGCGTACCAGATCATGGCCGAGAAGGCCCCCGAGGTCCCGAGCAGGAACGCCGGGCGCACCGGCACCAGGATCAGCCGGAGGAAGCCGTAGAGCGGCACGGCGACGAGGAGGACGAAGAAGAAGCTGAAGAAAAAGGTCATCCCGAGCGGGGCGATGACCATGAAACAGAGCAGGTAGTAGCCGGTAAGGCCCAGCGTGCGCAGGGCCGGCGGCTTGGCGATCAACCACCGCTTCAGCGCCTGGAACCAGCCGCGAATGACCTCGGCGCCGGGGAAGAAGAGGTTTTCCCCGTGGACGTAGACCGACCCGCGGACCGGAACCGGCGGGGGGTTGCCTTCCCGCGCCGGAGCGGATTTTCCCGGGGTTCCAGTCATCGTCGATTTCGCCCGACAGGATGTGGGAAAGAACCCTCCCGCATCGGCGCGCACCTTTCCGATGTCTATGATACCGCGGCCCGTCCGTCCAGGAAAACCTTCCGCCGTCGCCGTCCCTTTGACGCCCGCGCGCCGGTGTGGCAGAATGGAGCGATCATGGACCTGATCGTCGGAGACATCCACGGCTGCTGGGAGGAGTTCCAGGACCTGCTCTCCCGCGCCGGCCTCGGCAGCCGCGACCGCGTCATCGCGGTGGGAGACATCGTGGATCGCGGACCGGATTCGGAGCGGGTGCTCGATTGGTTCCGCGCCCGGCCGGCCGCGCGCTGCGTGCTCGGCAATCACGAGCGCAAGCACCTCCGCGCCGCGGAGGGCCGCGTCGAGCCCGCGCTCTCGCAGCGGATCGTGCGCCGGCAACTGGGCGACCGGTATCCGGAGCTGCTCGACTTCTGCCGCGACCTGCCGATCTCCCTGACGCTCGAGGAGGCGACCGTGGTCCACGCCTTCTTCGAGCCCGGCGTGCCGCTCGAGGAGCAGCGCGACAACGTCCTCTGCGGGACCCTCTCCGGGGAGCATTACCTGTCCCGGAAGTACGACCGCCCCTGGTACGAACTGTACGACGGGCCGCCGATCGTCGTCGGCCACCGGAACTACCGGCGCGACGGGGCCCCGTTCGTGTACAAGGACCGCGTTTTCGGGATCGACACGCAGTGCTACGCGGGCGGGCGTCTGACCGGCCTGCTGTTGCCCGCCTTCGCCTTCGTGTCGGTCCCGGCGCGCCGCGACCACTGGGCGTGGACGCGCGAACAATACGAGGAACTCGACGAGGAATGACAAACCCTGCTTCCCTCGCCCGCCGCCTCACCGACCTGCTCGGCCTCGCCCGCCCGCCGGTTGCGCTCGCCCGGACCGACGCGCCGCCGGCCGGCGTCGCGGTGAGCCGGGACCCGCGTCCGTCCGCGTGCGCCCAGTGGCGGGCCGCCGAGACGAGCGTCTTCGCCGTCTCTGCCGCCGACCACATGGCCTGCCCGATCGGCGCCCTGGTCGCCGGCTTCCCGCTCACTCCCGAGGCGACGCAGGAGCTGCAGAGCGGCGTGGCGATGATGTGCGAGGTGGGCTATCTCGACCCCGCGGAGGTCGCACACATCCCCACGCTCCCCGCGGGGGGGACGCACATGGTGTACGGCCCGCTCGCGCAGTTCCCGCTCGCGCCCGCGGCCGTGCTGCTGTGGGTGGATGCGGCGCAAGCGATGATCCTGCGCGAGGCGACCGGCGACGCGCGCTGGCGCGCCGAGGGGACGACCGGTTTCAGCGGCCGCCCCGGCTGCGCCGCGATCCCGCTCGCGATCAAGCAGGGACGCGCGGCGCTCTCCCTCGGCTGCACCGGGATGCGGATGTTCACGGAAACCGACCCCTCCCTGCTCCTTGCCGTCCTGCCGGGCCAGGGCCTGGCGGAGCAGGTCGATCGGCTGGAGAAGACGGTGGAGGCGAATTGCGCCATGCGGGGAGCGTACGCGGCGAAGAAGGCGGCGAGGTAGCGCCGACGCGCGGCCCGTGCGGCCGCGGCGGCCGCACGACCGGGAACGGGGACGACGACGATGAACCTGCCGATCACGCTGGTGTCATGTTACGAGCTGGGCCGCTCCCCGCTGGGGGCGGCGCTGCCCGCGGCGTTCCTGCGCCGCGCCGGCTTCCCCTGCCGGACGATCGACCTGGCGGTGGAACCGTTCGACGCCGCGCGCTTCGAGGGGACCGGCTTCGTGGCAATCAGCGTGCCCATGCACACCGCGCTGCGCCTCGGCGTGCGCGTCGCCGAACGTGTCCGCCTCATCGTACCCGACGCGCACGTCTGCTTCTTCGGGCTCTACGCGCGGTTGAATGCGGACGTGCTCCTGGCGCGCTGGGCCGACTCGGTGATCGGCGCCGAGCCCGAACCCGCGCTCGTCGCGCTCGCGCGGGCGGTGGCTTCGGGCGCGCGGGCGGCGATCCCCGGCGTCCGTCGCCGCGGCGAAGGGGAGTTCGCGGGCGGCGCGGAGCCGGCGCGGCCGGCGGAGTTCCCGACGCCGGCGCGCGACTCCCTGCCCCCCCCGGAAAAGTACGCGCGGCTGCAGGTGGGCGGCGAACTGCGCCTCGCCGGCGTCGCCGAGGCTTCGCGCGGCTGCAAACACCTTTGCCGCCACTGCCCGATCCCGCCGGTCTACCACGGGCGGTTCTTCGTCGTGCCGGTGGAGACGGTGGTGGAAGACGTCCGCCGCCAGGTCGAGGCGGGCGTGCGGCACGTGACGTTCGCGGATCCCGACTTCCTCAACGGCCCCGGCCACGCCCGGCGTGTGCTGGCAGCGTTGCACCGGGAGTTTCCGGGGCTGACGTACGACTTCACCGCGAAGGTGGAGCACCTGCTCGCGCACCGGGAACTGCTGCCGGATTTCGCCGCCCGCGGTGTGCTGTTCGTGGTGAGCGCGGTCGAGTCGCTGAGCGACACGGTGCTGCAGCACCTGGCCAAGGGGCATACGGGCGCCGACGTCCGCGCCGCGGTCGACGTGGTTGCGGGGGCCGGGATGGCGCTGCGACCGACGTGGGTGGCTTTCACGCCATGGACGACGCGGGCGGACTTCCGGGAAATGCTGCGGTTCGTCGGTGAGCGCGACCTGGTCGAGCACGTGGATCCGGTGCAGTTCGCGATCCGGCTCCTGGTTCCGCCGGGCTCGCCGTTGCTGGCGGAGCCCGCGATGCAGGCTTACCTCGGCGCGACGCAGGAGGAGAATTTCCTGGTGACGTGGACCCACCCGGATGCGGAGATGGACCGACTGCACCGGGAGGTCGCCCGGCGGGTGGAGGAGGACGCGCGGGAGGGCGTGGACGCGCGCGCGACCTTTGCCGGGATCTGCGCGGCGGCGGGGGTGGATCCCGGGCCGGTGCGGGCGAAGCAAGGCAGGGTGCCGCGTCTCACGGAGTCGTGGTTCTGCTGAGCGGAGCCGACCGAGGGTCAGTTGGACCTGGTGCAGGGACGGGCGTACGAGGGCTTGCGCGAAGGGGTACCGCGGGTGTGAGGCTGCGGGGGGCGGCGCGGGAGCCCGCGACCGCAGTGCGGGGCAGAGGCGAGGGGTCGAAAACCGGGTCCGGTGCGGGACCGAGGGGTCGCGCGGGCCAACGCGCGCAGGTCGTCCCGGCGGCGGTGCGCCGGGGTCGAGGCGTTCCGCGTCGTCCGAGTCGCCTTGACGGTCTTGTGGCGCGGATGCTAGCCTGGATCGAGAAACCCGAGGTTGGAGGTCATTCGATGGTCAATGCCGCGGAAATCCGCATCCAGGCCGAGCCCTCCCCGCAGGGGGACTCGTGCCGGTTCATGCTCGACCGCCCGCTGTATGACGGGATCGTGGCGAGCTTTCTCACGAAGGAGTCGGCCGCCGGCTCGCCGCTGGCCGAGCTGCTCTTCGCTCTGCCCGGGGTGACCCGGGTGGTGCTGACGCCGTCGATGGTGACGGTACACCGCTCCTGCGACACCCCCGGCGAGGACTGGCGCCCGCTGGCGAAGCAGGTCGGCCAGACGATCCGCGATCACGCCGCCTCCGGCAAGCCCGCGGTGTCGGACAAGGTCAAGGGGGATCCCGCGGTGGACGCCAAAGTGAAGGGCCGCGTGCAGGAGATCCTCGATCGCGAAGTGAACCCCGCGGTGGCGGCGCATGGCGGCGTGATCCGACTGCTGGACGTGAAGAACTATCATGTGTACGTGCAACTCGGCGGCGGCTGCCAGGGGTGCGGGATGGCGGACGTGACGCTCAAGCAGGGGATCGAGTCGCTGCTCAAGGAGCGAATCCCGGAGATCGTCGGCGTGGTGGACCAGACGGACCACGCCGGGGGGTCGAACCCGTACTATCGGCCCGGAAAGGGCGGGTAGCGGCGGAGACGCTCGGGGGAGCGCCGGGGTCGCGCGGGGGCGGGGCCGAGACGCTCGTCGGTACGCTCCTGCCGATGGACGCCTGCGCACCCGGGGCGCTCGCCGAGAACGATCAAACGGCCCCTTGCCGCCGATCTCCCCCAGGAGGAGCCCTCCTGCCCCCGGTCATGGCTCACCCCTGGAGACCTCGTCCGCAAGGAACCGAGGAACGCTGACGATTCGCCGGCGGAATCTCACGCCACGCACCGTCTCCGGTACTTCTGTCGCGCAAGCCCCGCCGTCGTGTCGCAGTCTCCCGGGATCCGCAGCAGGGGCAACCGACTCGGACCTTCCTCGCTTCGCGGATGGACCCACGTCCGCTCTCTCCCGGCCCGCCGATCCTCCCGGCCCGTTCGCCGGCGTCGCGCCCCCGCGGGTCCGGCCGTCACAGGACCGTGGCGAAGCGGGTCTTGCTTCGGGCGAAGACGGCGTGCCCGCACAGGAAGGCCGCCGGAGACAGGACGAGGAGAATCACCCAGCTCCAGGGATGCGCGAACCGTCCGTAGTACATGGCATCCTGAAAGGCGTGGATCAGGTGCGTGAACGGGTTCCATCGGATCACCGGGCGCAGGGCGTCGGGGACCCACGCTTCGAGATAGAACGCCGGGATGCAGTAGACCCCGATCCACAGCACGACTTGCAGGACTTCCCGGGCGTCGCGAAAGAACGTCCCGATCGCCGCCACCCCCCACCCGATCCCCAACAGGAGCGCGACTTCCAGCCCGAGCACGAGAGGGAGCAGGAGGTAGGTGACCGGGATTCGTCCCTCCGTCAGTCCGGTCAGGATGGCGGCGACGACGAGACCGACCAACTGCGTGACCAGCGCCGCGATCGTCGACTTGACCGGGAGAACCTCGGTGGGAAAGACGACCTGCTTGACCAGGCTCGCGTTCGCCGTGATGGAGACCGCGCTCTTGAGGACCGCTTCCGAAACCGCGACCCAGGGAAGAAACCCGGCGAACACGTAGACGGTGTACGAGAAAGGGAGGTCGGCCCCGGACTCGAATTTCACCTTGAAGATCTGGGTGAACACGACGGTGTACACGGCGAGCTGGATGATCGGGTGCAGGAAGACCCAGCAGATCCCGAGTGCGGAACCCGCGTGCCGGTCCTGGAGTTCCCGCCTGGTCAGCTCCCCGATCAGCTCCCGATGCCGCCAGAGGGAGGTCAGGCCCTTGTGCATCACGACCCCTCCGCGGCGCCGGGCGTCCGGCTGCTCGCTCCGCGGGACAGCAGGCGCCGATACAGGTCCAGTTGCACGCGCGCGGTCTCCTCGCCGGAATGGTGCGTGACGGCCCAGCAACGCGCGGCATGACAGCGTGCTTCCCACTCTTGAGGCGTCTCCCGGGACACGGACAGCAGCGCATCCCGGATTTCCGCTTCCCGGTGGGCGTTGAGGATCGGCGGCGCGGCGGCTCCGAGCCGGGAGAGGGATTCCGGGGACAGGTAGGAGATCACCGGGCGCCCGGCCGCCATCGCCTTGATGGCGACGCCGCCGAGGGCGCCGAGCACGAACTGGTCCACCACGTAGTCGCTGGCGAGAATCACCTGCTCGAAGGCCCGTACCGGCAGGGGATCCACCCACCCGACCCAGTTCTCCAGCCCCAGCTTTTCGATCAGCGCCCGGCTGTGAGTCACGTTCGCGCCCCAGCGGCAGCAGATCACGCGACACTCCCGCATGCCGCGCGCCCGGGCCCCGGCCAGGGCGGAAAAGAAACGGTCGTTCGCCTTGTCGGCGAAACCCGTTCCGGGCACCCAATCGTGACGCGTCGGGTAGAAGAAGACCCGGGCGGCGGAATCCCCTCCCTGCAGCCTTCGGCGCAGGGTGTCCACCTCGCGCGTTCCTTCCGTGCGATTCTCATCCAGGGGGTGGTTGACGCGGGTGAATCTCCCGGGCGCCAGCCGCGCCGCCGCCGGGAGGCAGTCCGCGTTGGTGACCAGGACGTGGCCGGCCATGGAATAGGCGAGGCTCGTCAGGCGTCCCCGCGGGGTCGTCTCCTGCGGGATCGCGCGCAGGGTGCCGTGCTCGAATGCCACATAGGGACTGAATCCGAGCAGCATCGGATAGATCGGATCGGTGGAGTAGGCCTGAACGAGGTCGTAGTGTCGGAACAGCCGCCGGAACTGCGGCAGGACGGATCCGTACACGTCCAGATCGGCGTCTTCGAGGGCGTCCGCTCGATCGGGGAACCGAAGCGCGAATTCGCGGAGGAGATGATCCCGGTTCGGACGTTCGGGGTCCTTCCATCTACGCCGGGCCCAGGAGGGAAGCACCTTTCGCAGCGCTCGCACGAGGGCCCGGACGACCCAGCCGGTCGCCTCCGCGTACACTTCGTGCGCCCCCTCCCGGACGGACTTCACCCATCGACCGAAGCCGGGAATCGCCAGGAGAACCCTGGATCCTTCCAGGAGGGCCCAGCAGAGCGCGGCCCGGATCCGGTGGCCCCGCCGGCGTGCGATCAGGTACTCCACGCACAGCGGCAACGGGCCTTGCGCGAACCACTTCGGCCGGCGGAATCCGCCGCTCTTCAGGAACCGGGGCGGGGGAAAGTCCGGGTCCGGAATCCGCTCGGGTCGCGGACGACCGTCCTCCCATTCCGGGCAACCCATGATGTGATAGTAGTCGTGGCAGAGGACGTCGCAGTCGATCCCGTACCGCGTCAGGAGTTTGGCGTTGTTGTACGCGTTGTTCGCGATGTTGCCGATGTGCAGGACGCGGATCCTGCGCCCGGGGTCCGCCGGCATCGTCGGAGGAGGCATCGGCGCCGCGGCCCGCCCGGCCGGCGCCGCGCGCGATTCCCGCCCCACCTCCTCCTCGAGGAGCCGCGACGCGGCCTCGAGATAGGCGAGGAACTCCACGGTTCCCCGCTCGGAACCTGCCTCCTTGAGCGCCTCGGCGACGCAATGGGCGACCGCGGCGTGGTCGGCGTAGTTCTTGTGGGCCGCATAGAAGAAGTTCGATCCCGAATTCCCCGCGACGCGATCGAGCACCCGGACGACGCGGGCCACCTGCGGATCGTTCGCGCGGGCGACGAAGGCGCTGACCGCGTGTCGGTACTCGAAGGCCTCGACCCGGAATCGCCGTTGGAGCGTCGCCATGAACTCCTTCGCGTCATAGGCGTGATGGTGATCCCCGATCTTCGGCTCCGGAATCTCCCGCACGTGGAACCTCCGGTAGACCATGTGCCGGAAGTTCATCAGGGCCCCGCTCACGAACCCGGAACGGGCGGCCAGTCGATTGCAGGCGGAGGGCTCCCGGCCGACGATGGACCCGTGTTCGTCCAGGACGGCGTGCACCTCCGACCAGACGATCGGCAGGAGCGCGTCCGGCAGGTGATGCAGGCAACTGGAGAGGACGACCCGATCGAAGCTGCCGGGCGCGAACGGCAGGTTCAGGACGGAGCCCGCCACGAGTCCGGCGCGCGGGTGCCGCGACTTTCCTGCGGCCAGCAGGGATTCGGAGAGGTCCAGGCCGACCAGAATCTTCGGGGCCTCGAGGACCTCCCGCCATTCGTCCCAGAGCGATGCCGGGCCGCACCCCAAGTCCAGGACGCGATCCCCCGGGCGGCATCGGCTCCGGACGAATTCCGCGAATTCCCGATCCCATGCGCGCATGATCGTGGAGCCGTGATAGTCCCGGTGGTAGCGTCCGGCAATCTTCCTGCCGTACTCCCGCTCGGACCGTTCGCAGGGCCGCACCGCATGATTCTCCGATCGTTGCACGAAGTCTCGTATCCGCCTCGGCTCGGCCCGGCCCGGCGACTCCGGCCGTCGCGGGCCCGGTCGATCCGGATTCCTATCCCGGGCCTGCCTCGCCGTCCACCCGACTCCACGAGACGTCCGGCGTCTCGTACACGAACGAGTACTCCCGGTTCGCGACCCTACGGACGGTGAACGTCGCCCCGCGTTTGAGGTACGACACCAGGGTCTCCGCGAGTTGGGTCCGCCGCGACTCGAAAAGGCCGGCCCCGACCTGGTACTCCCCGCCCCCCAGCATCAACCGGCCCAGGTCCAGTTGGAACGTCCCCTCGCCCTCCAGGCGGTCGAAGACGAATCCGTGTTCGCACCCCACGGCGCCGGTGACGGTGAGACCGGCGTGATTGAGGATCACCACCACGGGATGCACCGCCTCGTCGATCGCCCCTTTCCACCGGCACCTCACCCGCAGACGGTCGTTCTGCTGGAACACGTTGCACGGGGACCCGTCCGCCGCCAGGGTCTCCACCGCGACGATCTCGACCCGGTTGCCGCCGAGGGTGTAGCCGCCCGCCGCCATCGATCGTCGCACCGCTTCCTCCGGGTCCCGCGCGGCCTGCCGGTGCCGCTTGCCGAGCTCCTCGTAGACCTCGTACTCGTAGGCGTCGCAGACGTTCTCGGCCTTGCCGGCGGCGCGCAGGCGCCCGGCGTCGAGCCACAGCGCCCGGCCGCACAGCTGCCGGACCAGCGGGATGGAGTGGGACACGAACAGGACCGTGGTCCCGGAGGCGCAGATGTTCCCGATCCGTTCCAGGCAGCGCGCGACGAAGAAGGCGTCTCCCGCCGCCAGGGCCTCGTCGATGATCAGGACGTCCGGCTCGACGTGGATGGCCACGCTGAACGCCAGGCGCGCCTGCATCCCCGTGGAGTAAGTCCGGAGCGGCTGATCGATGACCGACTCCAGCTCGCTGAATTCGAGGATCGAGGGTATCTTGCCGGTGACGTCGGCCCGGCTCATCCCCAGGCACATCCCGCCCGTGACGATGTTCTGGCGCCCCGTGTGGTCCGGGTGGAATCCCGTTCCCAGCTCCAGGATCGCGCTCAACTTGCCGGCGACTTCAACGCGTCCGCGGGTCGGGTCCAGGGTGCCCGCCAGGATCTTCAGAAGCGTGCTCTTCCCGGCGCCGTTCCGCCCGATCACTCCCAGGACCTCGCCGCGCGCCACCTCGAACGCGACGTCCGTGAGGGCCCAGCACTCGCGGTGGTACGTCCTTCCCAGGACCATCTCTTTCCAGGCATCCATCGGGCGGGAGTAGAGCTTGTACATCATGCTCACGCCCGTCGCCCGCACGATCGGTTCCGGACTCGACATCGCGCGTTCACCTACTTCCGGACCGGGATGCGGAAGAACCAGACGCTCGCGCGCCCCGTCGCCTGCGTCGGTCCCTCGAGTCGGTCGGTGAAGGTGCCGACGACGAATCCCTCCGACGTCGGTTGCCGGGCCCCGCCGACGGCGTAGGGGAAGACGAGGGCCGCACCCGCCTCCGAGCGGGCGACGATCCGCCAGGTCGTGCCCCCGTCTTCGCTCCGGGAGCAGGCGATCCGCCCGCGGCCGCTGGAAACATAATAGAGCGAATCGGCGTCCTGCACCAGGAACCCGTCCAGCCCGCAAGATCCGGACATCCCCTCGCCGAGTCCGCTTCGCGATTCGACCGCGCCGGTCTCCAAGGCAAGGACCTTGTGGCGCGGCCGCGCGTCGTCGAGGTATCGATAGAAGCCGGCCACGTCGTCGATGTGCCGGCTGGCAAGATAGACGAAGTGCGCCTCGCGCCGGCGCACCAGGAAGCCGGCGAGCCAGGTCTGCAGGCCGTGCTCCTCCGGCGTGGTGATCTCGTCGGTGCGGGCGGGGTCATCCGCGGGGATGGGAAGAGCGGATCCCGCCGCCGCGGCCGGGCGCCAGCGATCCCCTCCGTCCGTCGAGACCAGGTGATGGATGCTCCAGTAGTGCCAGCGATCGCGAACCGAGGTCGTCCAGGCGAGGTGCAAGGAACCATCCGCGCCGAGGGCCAGGTGCGGATACTGAAGGACGGCCTGCGCGCCGGGGGCCAGGAGGGCGCGCCGGGCCAGGAGCTCCAGGTCGGCATTCAAGGTCAGGAAGGTTCCGTCCCCCGAGGCGTAGTGGAGCCGCCGTCGTCGGGGGTCCCAGACCATCGAGAACTTGCCGCCTCCGACGCCGGGCACCGCGCGGGTCGTGGGATCGCGGAAGTCCCGCTCGGGGGCGAAGCGCAGGAAGAGCGCCTGATTCTCCTTGAAGTCCGTGTGACCCACGAACACGTTTCCGGCTTCGTCCGTCTCCACGCAAGGCGGGTTGGTGGCGTGCACCGCCTCGTGCACGATTCCGAACTCCGACTCCCCGGGCCGGCACCGCATCAATCGCCATTGCTGGCGGAGGAAGGGCTCATCCCGGCTTTTCAGGTAGGTGAAGAACACGCCGCACGACGTCGAAGCGACCTTCTGGTTGAAACTCTGGAATGTCCCGTACGGCGTGGCGTCGGGATCGATCCGGCGCAATTCGATCGGCGCCACATCCCCGGCGAATCCGCGGGGAGCCAGGGTCGCCGCGAGGGCCAGGACCGTCAGGATGGGCAGGATCCGGGGGAAGGGGAACCGCATCGCCGTTGTCTCCGTCGCCTGCGTTGCGCACGGCGAACTGTACTTCCTGCGGATGCGTCCGGTCAATCGCCCCGGCAACGCTGCCGGCACTCCGCGTGGATCGAGTTGGGCGGAGCCCGCCGGCGGGGAGAGGCGGATCCGGTGGTCGCGACTGCCGCGCCGGCGCGCCCCTGGATCACGGAGGCCGATCCGGCACGCCGAACCGGCGTCGCAGACGCGCGGACGCCGCCGGTCCATGCGGCGGCGCTCCGGTCCTGGCGGCGGTTCCCCGGCCGCGCGGGTCAGGCCGGTCCCGCGGGCGGGGACACGGCGGAGCCGGACCCCGTGTCGTGGTGCGGCGCAACGCCCGCGTCGGCGTCGATCCCGCGCATCTCGTCCACCACGCTCTTCTCCCACAGCGGCACGCCGGCGGCGTAGGCCGCCCGGCCGATGCGGTGGGCCGCCACCGGGGCGGTCAGGAAGAAGAACCCGATCACCAGCATGGCCCGCGTGGAGAAGCCCAGGTCGCCGAAGTAGACGATGGCAGCCGCCATGAGGCAGGCCTTGCCGAGCGTACCCGCCTTGGCCGCCGCTTGCATGCGGGTGTAGAGGTCGGGCATGCGCCAGACCCCGAGCGCCGCCAGGAACATGAACCCGGAGCCCACCACCAGCAGCAATGCGGTGAACAACTCCCTCATCGCCCGGCCTCCCGCCGGATGAATCCGGCGAAGGCGACCGTGCCGAGGAAGGACACGAGCGCCAGCACGATCGCCGCGCGCAGCAACAGGTGTTCCCCAGAGGCCAGCGTGGTCACCGCGATGTAACCGATCGCCAGCGTGGAAATCAGGTCGAGCGCCACCACGCGGTCGGGGAGGCTCGGACCGCGCAGCAATCGCGCCAGGGCCACGGCCATGGCAAGCGTGATCAGCACGAAGGCGACGGTCACCGCCCCGGCCAGGACCTGCGTCATCATCGCATCACCTCCAGCAGGCGTCGTTCCAGGCCTTCCTTGATCTCCCGCCGCACCGCATCCGGATCCGCGGCGAACATCGCGTGCACGTACATCGTGCGGCGGTCGGCGGAGATGTCGAGCGCCAGGGTACCGGGGGTCAGCGTGACGAAGTTGGCCAGCAGCGTGATCTCGGCTTCCGTCCGCGCGTCCAGCGGCACGGCGACGATCCCCGGATGCGACCGATGGGTGGGGGTGATCACGTCCCAGGCCACCCGCAGGTTGCACTGGACGATCTCCCCGATGAAATAGGCCAGGAAGCGCAGGGCCTGCGGTACGCGCCGGAAGTAGGAGGATGGCGCCCGCGGAGGTTCCAGGAAGCGGAGCACGGCGAAGCCCAGCACGAGGCCGGCGATCACGTTGACGGCGTGCATGCCGCCGGACATGGCCGCCCAGACCAGGGCCAGCAACACATTCTGGAGGAGCAGTTTCATCGCGGTCCTCCCAAGACGGCATCCAGGTACGCCTGCGAGTCGAACATCTGCGCGGCCGCGGCGCGCGCGAAGGCGAACACGGTTTCCGCCCCCGCGCCCATGCCCACCGAGACCAGGACGAGGATCGCGGCGGCCGCGACCGCCGGGACCACGGGCCGGCCCGGCGCGGCCGGCGTCGGAGCGGTCTTCCAGAACGCCTCGTTCCAGATCTTGATCATGGAGTAGAGGGTGAGCAGGCTGACCCCCAGGGCCACCGCCGTTGCCCGGTAGGCCTGGGCGCCGAACCCTGCCTGCACGAGTGCGAGCTTGGCGAAGAACCCCGAGAAGGGCGGCACCCCGGCCAGGGCGCAAGCCGGCACGAAGAAGAGCAGCGCGAGTCCCGGCGCGCTCCCGTACAGCCCGCCCAGCTCCGCCAGGCGCCCCGTGCCGCATCGCCGCTCGACGATCCCCCCGACCAGGAACAAGGCCGTCTTCACCACGATGTGGTGCACGATGTAGAAGACGGCGCCGGCCAGCCCGGCCTCGGTGCGCAGCGCCAGACCGAAGATCATGTAGCCGATCTGGCTGACGATGTGGAACGACAGGATCCGGCGGATCTCCGTCTGCACCATCGCGCCCAGCACGCCCGACACCATGGTACACACCGCGATGCCCATGAGCAGCGGGTCCACGAACTCGGGGTCGTGAACGAACAGGAGCGTGAAGACGCGCACCAGCGAGTAGACGCCCACCTTCGTCAGGAGACCCGCCAGCAGGGCCGAGACGACCGGGTGCGGCGTGTGATAGGACGCCGGCAGCCAGAAGAACAGCGGGAACAGGGCCGCTTTGATCCCGAAGGCGGCGAGGAACAGCATCGCCACGACCGTCGCCGGCGCACCGCCCGACACCTCCGGAAGCTTGCGCGCCAGATCGGCCAGGTTCACGGTCCCGGCCAGACCATACAGCAGACCGATCGCCACGAGAAAGAACGCCGACGACAGCAAATTCAGGGTGACGTACTTCACCGCCCCCTCGATCTCGGGCCGCTCCCCCCCCTGGGCCAGAAGCACGAACGAGGCGATCAGCATCACCTCGAACCAGACGTAGAGGTTGAACAGGTCCCCCGTGAGGAAGGCCCCGCACACGCCCATGAGCAGGATGTGGACCAGCGGGTGGAAGCCGTAGGTCTCGCGCCTCCCGTCGAGGGTGGCGACCGCGGTGATGCCGGTGCACAGACCGAGCAGCGCCGCGACGGCGGCGAGCACCGCGCCCAACCGGTCGGCGACCAGTACGATGCCGAACGGGGGGAGCCAGTCCCCGATGCGCGCCACGAGGATTTCGCCTCC
>CAZWCX010000103.1:0-26609 GCA_964632945.1 uncultured Planctomycetia bacterium
GAGAAGGTCCAGGTGGACTTGCACGCCATGGTGCAGGTCTGGCAGGCGATGCAGCGGTTGGTATTCATGACGAAGGCGAACTGCCGCTCGGGATGATGTTCCGCGTACGGGTAGGACATCTCGCGGCCGAGTTGCCAGTTGTAGACGTTCGGCATGTCGACTCCTCCTAGACCTCGAAGGTCCCGGTCCGCTCGCGCCAGGTTCCAAACGCGCGGCAGTACGTCTCGGCAAGATCACGCACCCACGCGTCGCCGAATCGGAGCCAGGCGTTGTGCGAGGCCCCGTATTGCGGGTTGCGGAACAGTTCCAGGATCATCTCCTGGTCGTAGCCCAGCCGGGCGAATTCCTCGACGAAGCATTCGGCCATCATCCGCAGCGATTCTTCGCTGTCGGCCGGCAGGCGGACGCCCACCAGTTCCATCGGATCTTCCGAATCGGGTTCGTGCAGGGGCATCGCTGCCTCCTCGGCGAAAATCACCTATTCCGTTTCCACGAATCCACCCTGGATGTACCGCCGCATGACCTCGTCCTCCGAACCGGGGGTCTTGCCGGTCGTGGCGGTGGCCCAGATTCCCTTGCCGCCCAGTCCGCCGTCCTCGGCCTTGGTGACGCGGACCAGGGTCTCCTTGGGCACCGTGTTGACGGCATGGTTGTCCGCCTCGCCGCCGAAGATGAAGCCCATGAACACCTTGGCCTTGTGGAAGAGCGAATCGGTCTGGTGCATCGGCATGTGCCAGTTCCGGGTGCAACTCTGATGCGAGCCGTAACGGAAGTTCGATTGATAGCCGGTCTCTTCGGAAAGGGCGCGACCGTCCGCCCGGGTCTCGTGCGCCTTCACGCTCCGCTCCGTGGCCACGTAGGGGGCGTGCTTCATCATCACCGTGTTGTACGGGTACGCGTGGTTGTAGACGACGCGGACCATGCAGCGGGCGACCTTGTAGAAGGGATCCTCGGGCGACGCGCCCCGATACGGCCGGTCCGCCGGGTTGGCGTCGACCCACACGTAGTCCCCGTCCTGGATCCCGGCCGCCCGCGCGGCCTCCGGATTCATGTGCATCTGGTGTTCGCCCACGCCGGGCGTGCGCTTGTCGACCCGATACGGATCGCCGAAGTTGGAATCGAAGATCAGGTGCCAGTCCACCGTCCCCCACTGGGAATGCACGCGGTGCCGGGTCTTGGGGGTCAACAGGTAGAACTGGTATCCCTTCTCCCAGAGGAAGTTCTTCGTCCCCTTCACGTCCTTCCAGGCCATCTTGATGTTGCGGACCGTGCGCTCGTCCCAGTGTTCCGCCTCCGGTTTCACGCCGTAGTCGTCGGGACGCACGTACGGGTTGGTGCTGACGATCACGTTGGGCAGGTACTGGGTCGCCTCCGGACCTTCCCGGTGGATGATGAAGTTCTCTCCGTACTCGATCGCCTCCGGAATGTCGGAGTACGCGTGCATCCGGCCCGTGTCGGTGTGGAACGGTTCGTCGTCGTGCACCTGTTCCCAGAACGGGATCCGCGGATAGGTTCGGAAGAGCAGCAACGCGCCGCCCGGCGGTCCGTATTTTCCCGCCATGATGTCATCGAGCGTGTACCCGACGGTGGTCGTCGAGGTATCGAGCAGGCGTTGGATGTAGCGGCCGCGCTTCCCGTCGAGTTCCAGCCGGAACATGTCGCAGAACCGGTGATCGCCGGTTTGCGAGCAGAGCGCCTTGGCGATCCCGGTGAGGATGGCCAGGTCGTCCTTGGAGTCGAAGACCGGCTTGATCCCGCCCTTCCAGATCTGCAGGAACGGATTCGAGCAGGATGCCGTGATTTCCAGGTCCTGGAACTCGATCCAGGTGTTCGCCGGCAGCGCGAAGTCGGCGTACTCCACCGAGGACGTGACCACCGTGTCGGCCGTGATGATCATGTCGATCCGCGGATTCACGTTCTTGAACATGTCATACGCGTGCTTCGCGTTGTTGAAGAGGTTCACGTTGCAGAAGTAGAGCGCCTTGGTGGGCGTCGGCATGTGAGTCTGGCCGGTGAACACCTTGCGCCCGTACTTCGGAGTCTCGACGATGAGCGGCAGGTCGCCGTGGTTCCAGTAGGCCGGCTCCTCGTCTTTGCTGTATCCCTTGACCTTGATGTCGCGGCCGTGGGCATCCGGATTGGTGTTGATGTTGAACGGGTCCTCGGCCACCCATCCCTTGAATCCCGGACCGGTCCACGGCGAGCCCTGGAACAGCGCCGCCTTGTAGTTTCCCGCCCAGGTATGCGCGCCGGAGCCGGGCTGGCCGACGTTGCCCGTCAACATGAGCGGCAGGTAAACCGCCCGGTTCGCCTCGGTTGCGTGGAACCAGTGGTTGATGCCCTCGCCCTGATGGATGGCAACGGGCTTGATGGTGGCAATGTCGTGGGCCAGTTCTTCGATCGAAGAGCGCTCGACTCCCGTCATCTCGCTCACCGAATCGAGGTCGTAGTCGGCCAGGTGAACCTTGTACATCTCGAACAGCGGCATCACTTCGACGTTCTTGCCCTCGATGGTCACCGTGAACTTGCCTTCGAGGACCGGGTCGATCGCCTTGCGCAACAGGCGGCCGCCGATGTCGTCCCGGGTCACGGCCTTGGGACCGTTGGTGACGCGATCCCAGACGACGTAGTCTCCCAGGATCTTGTGCTGGCTCTCGCTGAACCCCTGGATCTTGACGCTGGGGCCGTCCTTGGAGAGGTCGGTCTTGTAGTCCGGGATCACCTCATGGGCACGAAGCCGGCGCAGATTGTCGGTCCGCACGAGGAGCGGGAAGTCCGTGTATCCTTTGACGAACGCCTCGTCGTACCACTTCTGATCGATCATGTGGCGGGTGATGCCGAGGAAGAGGGCCGCGTCCGTCTGCGGGCGGATCGAGATCCAACGGTCGGCCTTGGTGGACGGCGGCCCGTATTCCGGCGCAATCACGACGATCTTCGCGCCGCGCTCCATGCACTCGATGAACCAGTGCGAGTCGGTCAGCTTGTTCTCGACCAGGTTCTTGCCGTCCATGATGATCAGCTTGGAGAACCGCAGGTCGTTGAAGTCGCAGTCGGACGTTTGCAGGCCGTGCACCCAGGGGTGCCCCGGGGCCTGGTCGCCGTGCCAGGTGTAGTTCGACCAATTGCGTCCACCGCGCGCCTGGTCCGGACCGACCCCGCGAATATGCGCGTCCAGCAGGGCCATGGAATTCGACAGACGATAGGCGCCGTACTTGCCGATGACGCCGAGCAGCCCCATGCCGCCGCGGAACTTGAGAGACCGCGTCCCCGCGCCGCCCATGGCCTCGACCATCTCCGGCGGGTAGCCGTCGGCGAGGAGCCGCTTGGCTCCATCGGGACCGCTGTAGGTGCGCGCAATCGCAACGTAGCCGCGCGCGATCAGACTGAAGGCCTCCTCCCAGCCGATGCGCAGGAAGGTGTCCGAACCGCGCGAGTCGAACTTGTAGCGCGTGCGGAGTTCCGGCGTCAGCGCGGGGAAGCCGTCCTCGGCCCACTTCTTCCAGCCCTTGCGGACCATCGGGTATTTGAGCCGGTACGGTCCGTACACGAGCCGGTGGAACGTGTACCCCTTGGCGCACTGGCGCGGATTCCAGTTGGCCGTGGCATGATTGCCGTAGAGGTCCTTGTAGTTCTGGTAGTCGTACTGCGCCCCCATGCGCGTGACCACGCCGTTGCGCACGTAGGCGAGGACCCGGCAGGCGTGGGTGTCGTTGGGGGAGCATACCCACGAGAAGGTCGAGTCGTACCGGTACTGGTCCCGGTAGATCTTCTCCCATTCCCGGCTGGGATACGCGGCCAGCGGATTGGCGAACTCGTCGGCGACATCGAACGCCCAGAGGCTCAGGCCGGGCGCAAGCAACGCCCCGCCGCCCACGAGCAGGCTGTTGCGGAGAAAGTCGCGACGGGAAACTTGATCGTGATCGGACATGGTCCCGTTCCTCCTCGCATCATTCCTCGATCTGGAGCCGATGCCAGATCGTCACCGATTTCTGTCCATTGCGCTCCCCCGCCGCGCCGTCCCATACGGCAAAGGCGATACTCAGCGCCTCTCCGGCGCGGAAGATGATGTCCCCGGCGTCCCCGGCGCTCGGCTCCCGCACGAAGACGATCGTCCAGCGGCCGTCCTCCCACCGCGCCTTCCCCTGCACGTTCTGCGCTCCCTTGCCCTGGTTGGTCAGCGTGCTGAACCCCTGGGCGGTGAGGTCTTCCACGGAGGAGACGCGCCGCGGGTCGGAAACGACGTTGCCCGCTCCCCATCCGGTCAGGAACGTCGGGTTGTGCTGGGAGGTCGGATACTCCCCGACCGGCGAGTGCCTCCCCTTCGGCGGATCCTGGAGCGAGTCGTACCAATCGACGGCCATGTCGGGATGCGCGTCCTGCACGTCGCGATACGCCGCCACGTCCGCCTCCCAATGCGCCTTCCAGCTCCAGATGTTCACCGGCTTGTCCTTTTCGCCCATGCCGAAGAACGGCGGATCCAGGGACAGGGAGAATTGAATCGCGGCGCCGTCGCCGAACGCGGTCTGGCGAAGCGTCTCATCCTCCTTGGTCACGTCCGCCCACGACAGGCGAATGGCAACCTTTCCCGCGTTGCGCAGCGCCCGAACCTCGACATCCTCGACCCGCTCGTCGCGCCACCAGAGCGGCATCAGCGGCAGGACGACCGCGGTCGCCTTCGCCCACGCCGGACTGTGCGGATCGGCGATCTGCTCGTCCAGAACGCGCGTCATCTTCAGGGTGCGCGCGTGCTGCTCCACCTTCTCCTGGGCCCCGGAGGGCACCATCGACTGCACGTAGTGAATCACCGACCAGAGGTCCGCGCCGTTGCCGAGATTCTGCGCGAACGACGGCATCGGCGTGCCCGGCAGGCCGGCGATGAAGCGCCGCGCCAGGTCCACCCCGGTCGATCCGCCCTTGAAGATCCCCTTGGTGAAGTCGCGGGCGAACAGCGGGAATTCGTTGTCGTCCTTCAGGTCCCGCTTGTTCCGGCCGCGGCCGTCGGCGTCATGGCAGGATGCGCAGGCCTCGAGGTAGAGCTGCTTCCCCCGCGCCAGCGATTCCGGCGTCACCGCAGGCTCCGCGCTGAATTCGACCGACGCCCCCGGCGTCGTCAACTGCTCCGCAACTTCCGCCGCCTTCTTCGGGTCCACACCGTCCTCGACCAGGCGCGCCGCCTTCCCTTCCCGAGTCAGCTTGCGAACGAAGTAGACCAGCCCCCAACGGTCGGAGGAGGACAGGTGCTCCCACGGGGGCATCGCGGACCCGGGCATCCCGCGAGAGATCGACCGATAGAGATCGTCGTCACTGGGCACCCGGTTGACCGTCGAAACCAGCCGGAATCGCACCTGGGTGAAGTCGCGCGGCTTGGGATACAGAAGGTACGCCGCCTTGCCGTCCCCGCGCCCGGTCTCGCCGTGACAGGCCGCGCACTGCGCGCGGTACAGGGCCTCACCTCGAGCCAGCAGGGCGGGAGTCGCCGTCGGCGCAGGCGCCACCTCCCCCACGGCGTCCGGCGCGCTGATCCCGGTCGGCGGAGACACCCCCCACGCCAGCAACGCGATGACGGCGGTCGCCCAGGCCCCCCAGGCCCACCTTCGCGTCCGCGGCTTCCCGTCCATCTCCGTCCCTCGGCGCTCCCTCATCGCCGTCCACCTCCAACGGATCGCCCAGGTGCGCACCGACGACTCACGCGCGGTCGGCGGAAACTCACTGCGGCTTCTTGTGTTCCTTCCGAGTTGCCTTACGCAAACGCGGTGCCGGTGGAAAACTCGCACCGGATGCACCCGATTCCCCGCAATCGCATCCACCTCCGCGTCCTTCCCGGCCCGGTCGGACCCGGAAACTCCGAAAGTGCGGAATTCGACTCCACCACCTGGGGATTCCTTCCGCTCTCCCCCATCCGCCTTGCCGGCGCGGCGCCCTGCTCGTCGGCTCCGCCATCCCGAAGTCAGGGACCTGTCTGGTGGGAATTGCGCACGCATGGGTCGAATCGCGGAGTTTTTCCGGATCGATGGGTCGGTTGTGGAAGCCGTCACGCGGGTGGGACTGAAGCCGTGCCGGCGGCGGACTCCGGTCGCCCGCGCGGACATCGGTGACTGGAATGGCGGAGGAATTCCGCCCGACGGTGGGGCTAGCGACCCAGGAAAACGTTCCCGCGCTTGGCGCGCAGCTCGTTCAACTTGCCCTGGATCTGCCCGCGAACCTGTTGCGTGACCCGGGAAACGGTCAGGAAATTGTCCGCCTGGTCCGCATCGATCTGATCCGTGCGCACGGGCTCGCCGAAGTGGATGTGCCACTTGCTCGGCAGCGGGATGAATCCGAGCAGCCCGAGGAGCGGAAACGTGGGCGTAATCGGCAGCATCGGCAATCCCAGCAACTTGCCCAGGCTATCGGCCCGATAGACCACCGGGTGAATCTCCTCCGCGCCGACCACGGACACCGGAACGATCGGAGCTCGGGCGCGGATCGCCATGCGCGCGAAGCCGCCGCGCCCGAACCGGGCCAATTGGTAACGGTCCTTGAAGTACTTCCCGACCCCCTTCAGGCCCTCGGGGAAGACCGCGACCAAGTGGTCTCCGCGCAGCAGGCGGTCGCCGTTTTCCGGACAGGCGAGTACCTGTCCCGTCCGGGTCAGCAGCACCGAGATCCAGGGAAGTTGCGTGAACCAGTCCAGATAGAGCGTCCTCACGTAGCGCGGCTCGGTGTGGTTTTCCTGGATCGCCACATTGATCATCGCGCCGTCCCACGGCAGCACGCCCGAATGATTGGCCACCAGGAGGCATCTCCCCTCGCCGGGGACGTTGCGGATGCCGGTGGTTTCGACCCTCCAGTAGTGACGGTACAGGAAGGTGAACAGCGGCCGGCAGAGGTCGAGGAACTCCTCGTCCAGTCCGAATTCGTCGACTTCGTACTCGCCCTTCATGCGGCGTTTCAGCGTATCCTGCGCCGAGGCGATGAACGACTGCAGAAGACTCCATACGGTCTGAAAGCCGTCGGACGTCAAGTACTCGCTGCGACGCATCAGGAAGTCGCGCAACAGGGTGAGCACCTCGACCCGCGAACGCGGACTCAGTTGCTCCAGGTTTTGGCGAAACGCGGCAATCACGCCGCCGGGCGAGAGGTCCGGAAAAAAGCGGGAGATGGGGAGGCGGGACATGGTGCTGCGCACCAGCTTTTCGACCTCCTGGCGCATCCAGTCCGCGCCCTCGACGCGAGGCGTCTCGGCGGGCTCGTCTTCCACCCGGAACCGGGGCCGTGGCGGGGCCGATCGGGCGCGGCCGTTCCCGCGCGCGCCACCCATTCCGTTTCCTCCCGCCGCGGACGCAGGAGAGTCCGCGCTCTCCTCCTCCGGCATCCCATGCGTGCGGCAATAGTCGGAGCCGGGAAAGGAACGGTTACGGCACTGTTTGCCGCTGCCGGTCGTCGCAGCGCAACGATTGGCCATGGGGCGAGGGCTCCTTGCGGGGGCTCGACGAAGACGGCGCGCGCGTCCGCTCCTTCGCGGCGGGAGAAGAGACGGCGACCGCGCGGCCATGGTAGCGCGCGCCCCGGAGGCGATCAAGCGGAAAGGCAGACCGTATCGCGGAGTCGAGCTCGCAAGGCCCGGGGGAATCGTCGCACGGCGCGCCTTGCAGGAACGCGCCCACGGTTGATATCCTGCGGGCAGCCATTCCTGCCCGAGAGCCGCCCGTGAGCCAACCTTCGCCCGACCCGCCGCCGCCGGCCTCCCCGCTTCGGCCGGAATCCCCTCCCCCCGAGACGATCTTCGATACGCCGCGCCCCCGGGGCTCCGACGCCGTGCCGATCACGCGCACGCATGCGGCGGCCAGTCCCGAAACCGTCTTCTCGCACGCGCCGGTCCAGGTGCCGCCGGACGCCACCGGCGACGCGAGCCACTTCGGCCGCTATCGGCTGCTCGCCCAACTCGGACAGGGGGGCATGGGCGTGGTGTGGCGCGCCTGGGACCCCTTGCTCTGCCGCGAGGTCGCCCTCAAGCAGATCCATCCGAATCGGGCCGGAGGGGACGATGCCGTCCATCGCTTTCTCCGAGAGGCCCGGGTCGCGGCGCGCCTTCGTCATCCGGGAATCGTGGGGGTGTTCGACATCGGAGTCGCCGAAGGTCAGCCGTTCGTCACCATGGAGTTCATCGAAGGCGACTCCCTCGCCGACGGCCCGCCCGACCGTTCGCTCGCGGACCAGGTCCGCATCCTCGCCGACGTGGCCGATGCGGTCGGCCACGCGCACACGCAGGGCGTGATCCACCGTGATCTCAAGCCCTCGAACGTCCTCATCGACCGCGCCGGGCGAGCGTTCGTGGCCGACTTCGGACTCGCCAAGGAAGTCGCCCCCGAGCCGGGCAGCGATTCGGGCGGTCCGCCCCTCACGCTGAGCGGACAGGTGCTGGGCACCCCCGCCTACATGAGTCCGGAGCAGGTGGAAGGCGATGCGGAGGCGATCGGCCCGCGCAGCGACATCTGGTCGCTCGGCGTGATGCTGTTCGAGATCCTCACCGACCGGCTGCCGTTCGGCGTGGACGGAACGTTCAAGACCCTGTACGCGGTGCTCCATGATGACCCGGAGCCCCCACGTTCCCTTCGACCCGGGGTTCCGGCGGAACTGGAAGCGGTCTGCTTGAAGGCGCTGGAGAAGGATCCGACCGGCCGGTACGCGGGGGCGGGCGAGTTCGCCGCGGAACTGCGCCGCTGGCTGGGCGGGGAGCCGGTGCTCGCGCGCAAGCACACCGGCGCCTTCCGCGTCTGGCGGGCGATGGCGCGCCGCAAGGCGCTCGTGCTCGGGGCCCTCGCGGTCCTGTGCGGCTTCCTGCTCGTGCTCGGCTGGGTGGGCCACGAGCGCACCCGCGCGCGCGAGCGCGCGACGGCCATGCTCGCGCGCATCGCTCCCCTGGTCCAGCGGTTCGAGGACTCCGTCTACACGCGGCCCACGGACATGGAAACACGCAAGCTGATCGCGGAACAGCCGCTCGGAATGCTCGATCAGTTGATCTCCGACCACCCCGGGCTCGGAGCCGCCTACGCCTGGCGCGGAATGGTCCGCCGGCTGCTGCACCAGGATGATTCCGCGGTCGCCGACTTCGACCGGGCCTGCACGCTGGAACCCGGCTCCCCGCTGTGCCGGATCCTCCGGGGGATGGACCGGGTCGAACGCTACGTACGGCTGCGGGGTCTGCCGATTGCCATGGTCGGTCCGACCGGAATCGTGTTTGCCGAGCCGAACCCCGACACGCCGGAGACGAGCGCGCTCCGGCAGGGCGGATTGAGAGATCTGCAGGTGCTCGCCACGGAGAAGGACGGAACCTCCGGAGACCTGGCTCCCGCAGATCTCCGCATCGTCCGCGCCCTGGCGATCCTGGCCGCAGGCGTCGAAGACTCGCGCCTGGACGCGTTTCGGGAACTGGAGGGTCTCGACCATCCGAAGGCGTGGAAACTGCGCGGAGACCTTCTTTATCGCCGGCACCGGTTCGAGGAGGCCATCGAATCCCTGCAGCGCGCGGTCGAGCGATGGCCGCAGGACGACGCGGGCTGGGTCGCGCTCGGCGATGCGCGGGTCGCGGCGGCCATGGAGCTTCGCCAGCGGGGTCGGGACTCCCGCGCCGCGTTTGGACGCGCGATCGAGGCGTTCGAGGAAGCGCTGCGCATCAACTCGGACGAGCATCGCGCACGGTTCAGCCGCGCGTCCGCGCTCCAGTGGCTGGGCTCGGTCGAGTTCGAACGGGGCGGAGATGCGCTCTCGACTCTCGAGAAGGCGCGCGCGGAGTTCGACGCCCTGTCCCGCCGGACGGCCATCCAGGAATACCTGCTCAACAATCGCGGCAACGTGTTCCAGAGCATGGGCGAGGTGAAAATGCGGCGCGGTCATGACCCCATGCCGGACTATCGGGCCGCGATCGCGGACTTCGAGTCCGCGCTCGCTCTGGATCCTTCGATGGTTTCCCCTCGACACAATCTGGCGACGATCCCGGCCTTGATCGGCGACTACGATGCCTCGCGCGGAGTCGACCCCCGGCCTCTCTATCGAGAGTCGATCTCCGCGTTGCGGGCATTGCTGGCCATCCACCCCCGGTATTCGCTGGCGTGGAGCAACCTGGGCCGTTCGTTGCTGTCGCTCGCCGAGGCGGAAATCCAGGCCGGGGCGGATCCGGTTCCCGGGCTGGAGGAGGCGACCGCGGCGCTGAGCGCAGCCCTGGCCGAGGTCCCGGACATGATCTTGACCTGGAACCACCGCGGCAACGTCCACGTGTACCGGGCGATGGCCGCGCAAGCCCGAGGAGAGGATCCGCTCCCCTGGTACGCGAAAGCGCAGGCCGACATCGACCGTGCGCTGGAGCTGGCTCCGGGAGAACCCGATTCGCTCCTCAATCGCGGCCAGGTCCGTCATCGGCTCGGCGAGTGGCTGCTGGCGCGCGGTCGGGACGCGGAAGAAGAACTGCAGCGGGCGCTGGAGGACTACGGTGGTTCGTTGCGCACCAACCCCGCCCAGCCGGCGACCTGGGCCAACCGCGCCGGGGTCCTGATGCTCCTGGGAGACGCGGCCCACGCCCGGGGAGAAAATCCGGAGCCGCTCTACCTCCGGTCGGTGCAGGACGCGACGCAGTCGCTGGAGCTCAATCCGCGCCACGCCCCGGGGTGGAACAATCGTGGACTGGCGCATCACAACCTCGGGGAAGTCGCGGAACGCCGCGGAGAGGATCCCACCCCCCATTACCGCCGGGCGATCGCCCAGTTCGATGAAGCCCTGGCGCTCTCCCCGGGGCTGCCCAGCGCGCACAACAACCGAGGGATCGCCTGGTGGAGCCTGGGGCTGGTGGAGGAGGCCGGCGGGCGGCCGGCCGCGGACTGCTACGCCCGGGCGGAGGCCGACTATCTCGCCGTGATCGCGCGCACTCCGCAGACGGCGCGGATGAATCTGGGCCTGCTCTACCGCAGCATGGGCCGTTATGCGGAGTCGATCGCCAGCCTGGAACAGGCGGCGATCGAATCCCCCGCGGACGCCGACTGGTGCCGACAGGAAATCGCCCGAACGAAGATGGCGGAAGACGGGCGGGCCAGCTGGCGCTGGTGGATCGGCCAGGGGCTGCACCAATTCGAGCAGGGGGCATTCCGGGAGGCGCGGATCGAGTTGGAACGGGGCCTGGCGCGGGCGTCCGCGGACGGCGCCGATCTTCCTGCACGCGGCGCCGGAGCCCCGGGCAGCGACCCGAAGACCCTGTCTTTCCTGGCCCAGGCGCGATTCGCCATGGCCGCCATCGAGGCCCAGGCCGCAGTCGGATGCGAGCGCGCGGGGGAACCGTCCGCGGAGGTTCCCCCCCGGGAGCGCGAGCAACGAATCGCCCGCGCCCTCGAGCACCTGGAACACGCGTTGAGGCTCGGCTTCGATGAGACTCTCGAGCCCCTCGACGAGATGGACATTCTCGCGCCGCTCCGAGGCAACCCGGGCTTCGCGGACTTGCTGGAGCGGAGCCGCTGATCCGGTCTCGGCTGGTGCTTGCGCGGTCGGCGAGGCCGATCTATCCTGTCGCCGTTCCCCGTTGCAGGAGATCCCGATGCCGTCGCCGCCCCGGCTGTCCCGCGCATGCGCGCTCTTGGTCAGCGCCTTCGCCCTCTTCCTCGGCGCGGCCGCCGAGGCGCAGGAGGCCACCGCCCGTCTCGTCCCGGTGGCCCAATCGTCCGGTCCGACCGGGCCGTTCGCCCACTATCGACCCCTGCGCATCCCGCTTTCCGAGCGCGCACAGGAAACGCTGGTCAAGGAGCCGGAGTACCGCTCCGCGCGCCCCCTCTACGGCGCCCTCCCCCTCGGCAACGGCAGCGACCGCATCGTCACGATCGTGCTCGACGAACCGGAGGAGGGGAAGGTGTCCTACTTCTACGTGGACGCGAACAACGACAACGACTTGACCAACGACGACGGCGGCGAGTGGCCGAAGGGAAACGCCACGAACTTCATCCGCGACCAGGATCTCCAGGTCCGATATGCCGCCGACGGCGGCGGGGAGGTCACGGCCCCGTTCTTCATCCGCTTTTATCGGTTTCGCGACTTTTCCACGCGGGCCGAGCTGCGCGACAAGGTGCTCTGCTACCGCGCCAATCACCGCGAGGGGACGATCGAACTGGAGGGGAAGACGTACCGCCTGTGCATTGCGGACGACGACGTGGACGGCGTCTTCGACGACCTCGAGTCCACCGGATTCGCCCTGGACGCCGACGGCGACGGTCAGCTCGACGGCGATCCGAGGAAATCGGCGGAAGGCCGGCTCGCCTCCGAGCCGTTCACGGCAGGCGGACGAAACTGGAAAGTGAAGTCGATCTCTCCCGCGGGGGATACGGTGGTCGTCGTCGCGACCACGGAAGAAGTGCCCGCGCGCCCCCCCGCCGGCGCCGGTCAGGACGGGACCGCGACCGGACCGGGCACGGCAGGCGGGTCCGTCGGCCCGGAGGCCCCCCCAGGCGGCGCGGGCGGCGCCACGCCCGGAGGCAACGATGCCGGAACGCCCGGCGGTGGCCCGACGCCCGCCCGGGGTCCGGAGCTCGCGGAACTCCGCGAGCGGTATCAGAAGGAACGGACGCACCCCGCCGCGCAACGGAACGCCGCCATCCAGGCGATCGGCCAGCTCCGCACGCGGGATTCCGCCGAGTTCCTGCGGTGGGCCTTCAGCGCGGAGAGCGATCCGGCCGTGCGCTCGTACCTCGCTTCCGCCCTCGGCGTCAACGGAACCCCGGAGGCGTTCCGCGCCCTGGTCGCCGGCTACGCCATGACGGCAGACGCCGCGGGCGCCCGCGCGGCCGTGGTGCGGGCCCTGGGCAGCTTCCGCTCCGTCGAGGCCTTCCAGAGGGTGGTCGGTGCGTACAAGGACGCACGCAAGGACCCCTCCATACGCCTTGCCGCCGTGCAGGCGATGCGCAACTTCGGCGGGCCGGAATTCGACCCGGAGGTCGACCGCTTCTTTTTCGAGGTGCTGCCGGACGATTATGGTCCCGTGCTCGCCGAGGCGCTGCGACATCTCGCGCCTACCAAGGACCGCCGCGTCGTCGCCGCGGCGCGGGAGGCGCTGGCGAAGAATCCCACCGCGACCGTCCGCCAGGCCGCCCTCGAACCGCTCAAACACGTCGGCGGCCACGAGACCTTCGTCCTGATCTTCGAGGCGGCCGGGCGTGAAATGGACGAGGTCACCAAACGCGCGATGATCGATGCGCTGCTCACCTTCGACGACCCCGCCACCCGCAAGTGGGTCCAGGCGCAGGGCCTCGGCCACAAGGACGCGGGCCTGCGCCGCGTGGCCGTCGCCCTGCTCGGCCGCACGCGCGACCGGACCATGCTCAAGACCCTCCTCCGCGCGTTGCGGGATCCCGACTCCGGCGTGCGCCTCGAAGCGGTGGACGCCCTGGTGGAACTCGGGGCGCGGGAAGCCGAGGCCGACCTGCTCCAGATCGCGGGCGGCGACGACCCGGAACTCGCCTCCGCCGCCATCGAAGCCCTGGGCGCGGTCGAACAGCCCTCCCCGGAGGTCGCGCGGCGACTTCTCGCCCTGCTCCGCTCGCGGCGGGCGGAGGTGGTGCTCGCCGCCGCCAACTCCCTCGGCCGACTGCGGGTGCCGGAGGCGCTTGCTCCGCTCGTCTCGTTGCTGGACCACGAGGCCTGGCAAGTCCGCGCGGGAACCGTCGAGGCCCTGGTGCGGCTGCGCCGGAAGGAGGCGATCCCCGCCCTCATCGCCCGGCTGGGGCGCGAGGACGGCCGGCTGAGGCACGATGTCGCCACCGCCCTGCGACGACTGACCGGCCAGAATCTCGGCGCCGACCCGAACGTCTGGCAACGCTGGTGGGATGACCACGGGGCCGCGTTTCACCTCCCCCCCGTGGAAGCGGAGGAGATCGCGCAGGAGGAAGGGGAAACGAAGTACTACGGCATCCCCGTGGTCTCGAAGCGCATCTGCTTCCTGCTCGACATCTCCGGCAGCATGAGCGCCGCCCAGCCGATGCCGGGAACTCATGCCGAGAACGAAAAGAACAAGACGACGCGGCTGGATGTCGCCAAGAAGGAACTCGCGGACACCCTCGATCGGCTCCCGCGCGATGTCCGGTTCAACCTCGTCTTCTTCGACGATCGTCAGGAACCGTGGGAGAAGAGCCTCCGCGCCGGTGATCCGGCCGCGCGCCTGGAAGCCAAGAAGTTCCTCGACCGTCAAGTCCCCCGGGGAGGCACGAACATCTACGATTCCATCGAACTCGCGCTGATGGACAAGGAGGTAGACACCCTCTTCCTGCTCTCGGACGGAGCCCCGGGCGCAGGGAAGTTCGTACAACCCGGAGACATCCTGCGCGAAGTCCGCAAGCTGAACCGCTCCCGCAAGGTCGTCATCCATACGATCTGCATCGGTTCGGCCAGCCGGCTGATGCAGGATCTCGCGAAGCAGAATGGCGGAATCTCGGTCCAGCGATAGCACGATCCCCGCCTCGACGGGGGGATCAGCGTCGGCGCGGGCCGCGCCGGGACCCGCGGGCGGCCGCCGAAGTCGCCACCGCCTCTCCACCGTGGGTTCCTTCCCTCACCAGCGTCCGGGCGGGGCTTGCCGGTGGCCGGCGTGACGGACCGGGCACGCGCCCGCGAAGCCGTCCGACTCCCGGCGTCCCCGCGGGAGTTGGACCGTTGCGCTCCCGTACGCGCCCGACCCTGGGAAGCCGGTTTCCGCCTCGACCGCCCCGTTCGAATCCTTCGCAAGGGTCGGATTTCGCCTTGGAAGCGGGTTTCCTCCTCGACCGCCCCCTTCGAATCCTCCGCAGCGGTTGGATTTCGCCTTGACTTTGGAGGGCAGCCGAATATAATGAAGGTGTTCAAGCGAACGAATTGAAGGGTCCAATCGCTGATTCCGGGACCGCTCACGGGCGGTTTTCTTTTTCCTCTGGTGGTTCGGTATCTGTTAGGTGTGTATCATGGCTGTACGCAAGCTTCACGCGCAACCGACCCAGCCGTCGCTGTTCGACGCGCGTTCGTCCGATGCCCGGGCGCTGCGGCGTCCGTATGCCTGGGGTCCACTCCAGGAAGTTCGACTGCAAACCGACGGAGTCGTTCCCGTGGATTGGGTCCGTCCTCATCGCAAGGATACCGCGCTCGTCGTTCGCCTGCGTGAGAACTGGGACGTGCGCGCCTTTCTCGACACGGTGGGAACGTATGCAGAGATTCAGACTTTTGAAGAGGCGGGATTCCCGCTTCTGTCGCTGACGCTGGGTGTGGGCCACACGGTCACGGGGAGCGCGGCGCCTGGCCACGCGCCCGGCCTTCCGGGGTATCGATTCAGCCTCTTGTTCGACTTTGAAGAGGAGGCGGATCGGCGCCAGTTCGAGGGATTGGCCCGCCAGAGTCGCATCTGGGTCTTCCTGGTGGACGCTCGGGGTCGCGCGCTCGGTCAGCGCGAGATCGGGCTGACGCTTTGGAATCGCGTGCAGGTGTACCAGGCGCTGGAGGCCGCCGAGCGAATCTGGGCGCGCGGTGTGGGCGGAGCGCGCTCGTTCGTGGCCGCTCGGGCGCTCTGGGAGGCTCGCCAGGAGAGGATGCTGAACAGCGAGGACGGAGAGGGGGAACCCCGGTCGGAGGACCCGGGTGTGATCGCGCCCTCGCCGCCGCGGACTTGACCGTTGCCGATCCCGATCGACCCATCGGGGCGGCCATGACCCGGAGCGCCCAGGGTGTGCAAGCAGGGTCATGGCGGGCGCGGACCGGGTGGGTTTTGCTGAACGGATGACCGGACTCTCGAATCGCGCGGGTGTGGTCGACTCGGGGGATCCGGTGCAAGCGAGGCTCTTCCCATGTTGCGGTGTCGGTGTTCTGATTGCACGGCCATCGACTGGCCCTGAGCCGGGTCGATCCCCCACCCGGCGAGTGGAGGCATCGACGCGGGGGACCAGGTGCGGGTACGCCGGTTGATCCGGCGGTCCGGGGAGGGAGACCCTGGATCGAACTCGCGCGGGACGCGCGTGCGGGGAGGCCAAGGGGAAGCCGGTCACCACTCGATTGACTTGGGACGTTCGGGCCTGATAGACTCGACTTGCGCTCGCTGTCTGCAAGCAGCCCCCTTCGTGGGCGCGGTTGCGAGCCCGCCGGAGTGCACTGACCCGCCCGCGAGGCAATCGGACTTCATGGACAAGCCCCCCCTGCCGGCCAACTCCACGTGTCCCACTTGCGGCTACTGGATCGCCGAAGAGACCCCGGTCTGTCCGTTTTGCAAGAACCGCGAGGCGGAAGAGGATGACGGGTCGACCATCCTGCGGGAGGGACAGCAGTTCGGCCGCTATCAGATCCTCCGTCACCTGGCCACGGGGGGGATGGGGACGGTTTATCGTGCCCACGACCCGGTCGCGAAGCGGGACGTGGCCATCAAAGTCATTCCTGCGGGCTTCCTGGACGCGGAACTGTCGATGCGATTCGTCGATGAAGCGGTTCTGGCCGCGCGAATCGCCCACCCCAACGTCATCCGGATTCATGACGTCGGCATGGAGGGAGACATCCCCTACTACACCATGGACTTGGTGGAGGGGGTTTCCCTGGCGGAAGAACTCGACCTCCTGGCGCTTCCGGAAACGGTGAGGATCCTCCGGGACATCTCCTCGGCGCTGGGCGCCGCCCATCAGCAAGGAATCGTCCATCGGGACGTGAAGCCGTCCAACATCTTCTTGGACGTAAAGGGACGGGCGTTTCTCTCCGATTTTGGTGTCGCGCGATTCGCAGGTCTGGCTGCGGGTCCGGACGCGCGCGGGGTCTTCCCCAAGGAGGCCGACCTCTTCGTCACCGAACCGGGGATGCAGATCGGCACGCCCAAATACATGTCCCCCGAGCAAGTGGAAGCCGACAGCAAACTCATCGGCCCCGAGGCCGATATCTGGGCGCTCGGCGTCATTCTGTACGAGGCCCTGGCCGGACAACCCCCCTTCCAGTCCCTGGACGTGGACGATCTGTTCGAAGAAATCCTCCATACGGTTCCGGTTCAGCCCTCCTGCCTCCCCTATCCGGCGCACGTGGATCCGGAACTGGAGGCGATGGTCATGCGCTGCCTGGAGAAGGAACCGGAGAAACGCTACCGCAACGGGGAGGAACTGGCGCAGCAACTGGGACGTTGGCTTGCAGCGCACTCGCAGCAGCCGAAGTCCTGATCGTCCACCGGTGGCAGGGAAGCCCCGGCTGGACCGAAGAGGGGGCCTTCCAACTCCGTGCCGCATCACGACGACCCGCACTTCCGAAGCGCCTCCGTCCACTCCGGCCGGCCGGGATTGAGAATCCTGCACCTGATCACGCGCTGTATCCGCGGCGGCGCGGCGAGCCTCCTCCTCTCGATCACACGGGAACTGCGCGCGCGCGGACACGATCTCGTGATCGCTTCGGGGCCTTCCCGCGGTCCGGAAGGGACGCTGGAGCCGGAAGTCCGTGCCGCCGGGATCCCCTTCCTCGATATCCCGCATCTCGTTCGGGACATCGATCCGGTGCGCGACGTCCGCGCCCTGGTCGAAATCGGCGGGGTACTGCGCGGCCGGAGATTCGATCTCGTCCACACCCACACCTCCAAGGCGGGGATGCTGGGACGCTGGGCTGCGCGCGCGAGCGGCGTTCGAAACGTGGTTCACTCCCCACATGGTCACGTCTTCGCCGCCGGCGCCCGGATTCCGGGGGTGAACGACCGGCCGGGATTTCGCAGCCTGTTCTACCTCCTCGAGCGGGTCTCCGCAGGCTTGGCCGCCCGGACCCTGGCCCTGACGGAGCTCGAGCGGCGCGACCTGATCGAATTGGGCATCGCGCGCGAAGATCGGACCCTGGTCGTGCCGAACGGGTTGCCCGATGTCTGGCTGGACCCACTCCCGGTCGATCGGGCGCGGGCACGGGAGGACCTCGGACTCGAGACGGATGGCCCCTGGATTGGGGTCGTCGGTCGACTGGCCCGGGAAAAGGGGCACGACCTGGTTTTCGACGCCTTTGGATGCGCGGTTTCGGACCGACCGAACCTGCGGATGCTCGTGGCCGGCGACGGGCCCGAGCGGGCTGCACTCGAGTCGAAGGCGGCTCGACTGGGGCTCGCCTCGCGCGTTCGCTTCCTCGGATCGGTGGCGGATGTCCGCGGCGTCTATGCGGCGCTCGACCTTCTCGTGCAGGGTTCACACTACGAAGCGTTCGGTCTGGTGCTCCTGGAGGCAATGGCCTGCGGATGTCCCGTCATCGCCACGCGAGTGGGCGGCGTCCCCGAAGTCGTCGAGGACGGTGTGACCGGAACCCTTACACCGGCGGGCGACCCCGGGAAACTCGCGGCCGCGATGCTGCAGGCGCTGGCGCACCCAGGGCACACCCGCTCCATGGCCGCAGCCGCCCGGACCCGGGTCGAGAGTCGATTCACGCTCTCGCACACCGTGGACCTGCTGGAGAGCGTCTACCAGGACGTCGTCGCCGAGTCGGGGCGACACTTCCGCGCACGCGCTCTGCCCTGACGGGGACCGCCCGCCCCTTTCCGGCAGGGAACCCATTCTGCCCCTCGTTCCACGACGTCACCCCGGACGCCGATGGGGCGCTCGCGTCGACGCACCTCGCGATCGTCAACACGCGTGGGACCGGACGGCTTTGGGTGGATGCGCAATGGATGAACTCGCCAACCCGTGAATCCCGGGCCGCCGGCTGGACCCGGCTCAGGAACTCGCCGGATGCGCGCTGCCTTGCCGCGCGCGGATCCCGGGCCGCCGGGTCCACCGGGTTCAGCGGATCGACAACTCGGACGTAGCGTCGGAGCCGTTGACGGTCAATTCGAGAATCGCCGCACCCTCGGCATCGAGGATCAGGACCGCTCCACCCGGGGATTCCGGAGGCCCCGCGACGATAGGATATCGAACACCCTCGGCATACCAAGCCGTCCGCCACGGAGTTCGGGCTCCGGTTGCGGAATCCCGGAGCAGGGTCGCAACCCGCCGGCAAGTGAAGGCTCCGCCGGCCACCCGCAGCGACTCTTTGACTTCGAGAAGCGTCTCGAGCGTGTGATCCGGCCCCTGCCTTCGCTCCGGTTCCGGCCAAGCCGCGAGACCGCCGTCGATACCGATCGGCGCCCCAGGTCCGCCGGGCGGTCCGGCCCACGCCCTCAAGACCTTGCCTTGCGGATCCGCGAGAAATCGAAGCACCCGACTCGTGCCGGTCTCGGAGGTCTGCCGATTCTCCACCCAAATCCCTTCGGCGTCGAGTCCAACGACCGACCAGCGAACCGACGACCCGCCGCGCAGGCGGTACTCGCTGAAGTCTCCAATCCGCAGGACGCCGGGCAACCGAATCCGCCCGGGGGCGAGAGGGTCGGACCCGGTCGAGGCAGGAACCGACTCCGCGGCACCCTTGCCGGAAGCGCCGGATGGAGGAGTCGCACCGGGTGGGGCAGCGGCTCCGGCCGCCCCGGCGCGACCGGGATCCGCCGCGACGGCGGCCGCCTCGCCGACGGATTCACGTCCGGCCCCCTCCTCCGGGCCTCCTGCGCGGGGTCTCCCGGAGTTTTCGCGGGCAGGATGGCAGATCCGCATCCCGGCCCCGGCACGGTACTGGTACTGAAGTTCGTCCAGCGTCGCGCCGGTCGAGAAGTCGCCGGAACTGGCCTTGATCCAAACGGCGTAGGTCGGTACTCCCCCCAAGAGCGCGAACGGGATCTTCAGCTCGATCACGGAACCCGCTGCCGCCTCGAGACCGGTCGCAGCGCTCGCCATCGGATCGGATTCCCGGGATTCCCAGCGATACAGAACCGAGCCGGTAGGTTCGTCATTCTCCCCCCACACCGTCACCTGGCGGTTGTAGTAATCGGCCTCCGCATTCGCGGCGACGCTGTAGGTCAGATGTCCAGGACCGAGATTCGGTCCGCCGCCGACCGTGAGCACGACGTACAGGTTGACCCCATCGTCGGTCAGACTCATGTGAAGGAGGTCGCTTCCGGATCCGCCCCGCGAGTCCCCGACTCCGTCGTACACCATGGGGTGAATGCCCCACTCGTCCGGCTCCCCATCGATCCGAGGGAGGTCTGCGGCGTGGACGCGGACCAGCGCACCGAAAACGGCGAGTATCCAGCCACCGAGAATCCGAACCCAGGATTGCCCGGGTCGCGTGACGGACGGAATTGCCATGGATTGCCCCCTGTCGAACCCGCCCCGATCGAAGGTCTCGGGCATCCTATCACGCGCCCGCCGGGGGGCCGAAGCGAATCCGGGCCCGGGGCTGCGCGTTCCCCGCGGCACGGCCGACATCAAGAACTTTCCCGACGCGGCAGGCGACGGAGTACGCACCGGGCTCTACCCCGACGGGATGGCCTGGCGTTCCCCGGCAGACGTGACGAAAGGCGCCCCGCTGCCCCGCTCGGACGGTCCCTCTTCCCCGAAAACGGTGCCATGCCGGCGGGTCCGTGGGGAGGATCCGGAGAGTGCATCCTGCAGGCACCCGTCTCTTGCCGCCTGGGACCCGCGCCGGTACAATGCTCGGACATTGGAGCAAGGGAAGGCCCGCCATGGAATTCGACCTTCACTGCCACACACGCCACTCCTTCGATTGCACCATGAGCGTGCCACGCGTCGTCGAACTCGCGCGCCGGCGCGGACTTCGAGGGATCGCCATTACCGATCACGAGACCGCCGCGGGCGGGGTCGAGGCCATGCAGTATTCGACGCCCGACTTCCTCGTCATCCCGGGCTTTGAGAAGCGAACGCGCGCGGGGGACATCATCGGGCTGTTCATGACCGAGTGCCCGGAAGCGGAGGATCCGATCGAGGTCGTTCGTTTCATCAAGGATCGCAACGGAATCGCCGTCCTTCCGCACCCGATGCACCATCGGCACACGATCGAAGAGTCCTTGTTGCGGGAAGTCGACGCGCTCGAGGGGTTCAACGCCCGCTACGACCGCAACCGCTCGGCCATTGGTCCGCGCGGGGATGACGCGATCGCGTCGCTCGCGGACCGATTCGGTCTTGCCGTGCTGGGCTCGAGTGATGCACACGACTACCGCAGCATCGGCGCCGGCCGAACCACGATTGCCGGGACGACGCCGGACGAGATTCGCGACGCCGTGCGACGGTCGCTGACCGCGATCGTGTTGCCGCAGCGGCTCGGGGTGGTGCGCTCGATCGTCGATTGGCTGACTCGTTGACCCCCGCGAGGCTCGAGGCGATGTCGGGAGGGGCGCTGGTGCGCGAGCGGATCCTCTTCCGCGCGGCGGAGGAGGGATATGCCGTCACCGCCCTTTGCCCCTCTTCGGACCGCCGGCGGCTGGCTTATGTGCTGGCGCCGGCGGGCGCGGAAGAGGGCGCGCTCTGGGTTTTCGACCGCGCGACCGGCCGTCGGAATCCGCTTGGCCATCTCGATCACGCCTATTGGTCGCCCGCGTGGATCGAGGGAGGGCGGGCGCTCCTGGCCGCATCCAGCCGCAGCGGTGCGGGAGAACTCTGGCGCGTGACCCTGGACGGCGGCCCGCACCGCCGGCTGACGGCGCTCGGCGGAAACGTGGCATGCGCCTCGCCGGCGCCCACGGACGACCGCGTGGCATTTCTGGGCGCATGTGCCGAATCGTACGACCTGTGGCTGGTCCACCTCTCCGCCGGCGTCTCCCGGCGGTTGACGGACCGCGGATTGTGGATCGATCGCGCTCCCGGCCCGGGTCGTCGCGCTATGGCCGGCGTGGCTTGGAGTCCCGACGGGTCGAAGATCGCCTTCTCCTCCGCCCTCCGCGCCGACGACCGGACCTGGATTACGGGCGTCTCCACGGTGGATCCGGAAACCGGGCGGATTCGCCGCATCTTCGAGCGCACGTCCCGCACCACCGACGACTGCGCCCTCCTGGACCTTTCGTGGTCCGCCGACGGTCGGGCCATCGCGTTCCGCCGCCGCATCGGCAGCAAGGACCACCTGCTCGTCATCTCCCCTTCCGGTCGCCGCCTGCTCAAGCGCAAGTACATCGCGTCCGTCTCCGAGTGCCCGTGGGACGCGATCGGCGGGTCGGTCGTGATCGCCGGCGAACCCGGCCTGATCGAGATGCACCGCCCGCATGACGGAACGGTCCGCACTTTTCGCCAACAATCCGGGCTCCATCGACTGCAGGGACCGTTTTTCGACGGCCCGGACGGGCTTCTCTACGCACGAGGCAGCGCCGTTGCACGATTGCCGATCCCGGACCCCGAAGCGGAGTGCGCCTTCATCCTGGATCCCGACCCGCCGGGTGCGGAAAACGTGGAGGCTCAGCACCGGATTCAAATCGCGCAGCGGCTGGCGCGGCTTCGCGAGTCCCTCGGTTCGGCAAACGTTGCGGCGTCCGGTCCGTGCGGTTCGGTCCTTGCGCCTTCGTCCGGGGCGACGGCGGGAAACGAATCGAACGCCGAGGAGGACCTCCGGATCGCAGCCGCTCATCCCGCGTTCCGGTCGCAGGTGGTCGCCCGCCTTCGTTCGCTGGAGGAACCGGAACGGGGCCGACTCCTGCGCGCCCTCGTCGCGGAGGAGGACTCGACTGCCTTGCACGCGGTGCTGACCGTCTTGTCCGATCCGGCCGTCCCGTGCGGGGCCGACCTCCGGAATGCGCTCTTCCGGCGCCTCGCGGCCGACCTTCCCACTCCGGATCCTGCGACTCTCGCGGCTCTGCTGCGAACCCTGGCGGAACGGGGGCACCGGGAAGCGCGGTCGCACTTCGAGGCGGCGCTCGAGGAAGACGACGATCGCATTCGCTCCGCCGGCGCCTACGCGCTCCTCCTGGTTCACCCCGAGTCGGCGGATTCGGTCCTCGCCCGGCTCCGTCCGTCCACGCGAAAATCCTGGGTCGACCTCGGCATCCCCGCCCCGGCGCCCGCACCGGGCCGTCGGCACCTGTGGCCGAACCTCTCGGACTCCCGCGCCTGCGGGGATCCGGTCTTCCTCGAGGCACTGCGCGCCCTCGTGCGCGGCGGCGGGCGAGTATCCCCCGATACCCTGCAGCGGCTGGCCGGCCACGCCGATCCGACCGTGCGCGCATGGACGCTTCATGCCCTGGAGCGGCTGGCCGACCCGACCGACGGGCACATCGCCCGAGAACGACTCCGCGACCCCTCACCCGGGGTTCGATCGGCTGCCGTCGGAGCCTGGCACCGGCGTTCCGGCGCCGCGCCCGCCGGCCCCCGCATCGTCACGAACTTGCGCGCGGAGCGATCGCGCGATTCGGTGTCGGAAGCCCGTTACTGGGGTGTGCGCATTCACGGCACCGTACGAGCCGTGGGCGGACCTTGCGAACGCGTCACCTTTAGCCTCGACCTGGCGGATCGCTGGGAAATCGCGGAGTCGGGTCCGCTGCCGCCGAACGTCGATCGGGCCGTTGAATTCGGATTCTCGATCGCGCTCTGGGAGCCGGTCCCGGAGTCGTTGACCATCCTGGTGGAATCGTTCGATGGCGTGCGCGACGCATGCTGCGTTGCGCTCGTCGGCCCTGCATGAAAAGGGGATCCGGAAAATGCCGAAGAAAAAGCCGACGACCCTGGTGGATGAGTTCCTGTCCCGCCAGCGCCTGCTGGTGCTGGCGCCTCATTCCGACGACGAGACCATCGGGGCAGGAGGCCTCATCGCCCGGGTCAAGGCGGCCGGCGGCAGCGCTTTCGTCATCGTGTTCAACGTCGGCGACCTGTATCACTTCAACAACTCGTCCACACCGATCAAGGGCGAGACCCGCGTGGACGAATTGCGACAGGCGATGAAGGTCCTTCGCGTCGACGATTTCGAGGTCCTCTTCCACGATCCCGCGCTGGTCATGCGGATGGACTCTCTGCCGCGGATCGAGCTCGTTCAGCGGATCGAGCGGACCTCCCGGCTCTCCACCCAGAATATTCGGCCGACGATGATCGTCCTCCCGGCGCCGAGCTTCAATCAAGACCATGTGGCGGTCTACGAGGCGGGAATCACCGCCTGCAGGCCCCATCATCCCGACATGAAGTCGTTCCAGAACCTGGTTCTGGTCGCCGACGCCCCGCAGTTGACCTGGGGACGGGTATCGTTCCATCCGAATTTCTACGTCGACATCTCCGACGTCCTCGAGCTCAAACTCAAGGCGTACCGCTGCCACCGCTCTCAGGTCCGCCCCTCCCCGCACCAGGGCGGAATCGACGCGCTGCGGCTCCTCGCCGAAACACGCGGGCGGGAGATCTCCGTGAACGCCGCGGAGGCGTTCGAGTGCCTGCGGCTCGTGATTTGACGCCGGCCCCGGCGACGAGGATGCGGGCCGGTCGAGATTCAGTCCGGCCTGCCGGGAGCGCACGCGCTGCGGTCGGAAGTGCCCCGCTCCGTCGGCTCAACGCGCGCAAACCGTCACCTCGTTCTTCCCCCCGCCTCCTCGGCACTTCCACAGCCGTTTTACGCACCAATCCGGTCCCGTGCGCACGCCGCCCCCCCATGCAGCCTGATTCCGCCCCACCAACGCACCGACGTCGCTCCGACCGCGGGAGTCCCCGCACGGTTTCCATGCAACCCGACGCAAGTTTTTGCGGTTACCGGCCGATACACGAGAATGGAGGATTTTTTCGCGGAGAGGCGGTCCCATGGATGCCGCATCGGCTGGTTCCCCCTGGCTCCATGCGGGCGTGGTTTTCGCCGGCGGGGCAATCCTCTGTCTGCTCCTGCTCTCGCGAGCGGAGATGTTCGACGTCTGGGTGGAAATCGCTCACAACACGCGTCCCGGTCCGACCGGTCCGCGATATCCCGGGCTCGGGTTTCTCAGCTTCATCTTCCGCCTTTCGGGCTACCTCATTCTGGTCGCCGGCCTGGTGACCTCGGCCGGAATCGTGATCGGGATGATCCAGACCCCCCAGGTCGACCTGCGCACGCTGTGGTCCCCGGAATCTGGAGCCCGCACGAGTCGTCCGACCGCCGTGGAACCCGTCCTGGAGACGGAATCATCCCGGGATGCCGGACTCCCGTTCGGTCCCGACGGGGCGGCGCCGAGTTCGCAGGAGGCGACGGCCCACACGCCCGCCGGCGACCCCGCCCTCGGGCCGGGCAAGTGATCGATCGCCTGCACCGGCGGCAACCGCGGGCTTTTCGATTGTCGATGCATCCGTGCTTGCCGTACAATGACTCTCCAACGACGTTTCCCGGTGGTGTAATTGGTAACACTAGGGATTTTGGTTCCCTCATTGGAGGTTCGAATCCTCCCCGGGAAACCTTTCTTTCAGGCGCCTGATGTCCGCACCGGGCACCCCCCTTCGCAAGACCGGGACCCCGTTCGGGTTTTCCCGAGCCGGGCTGTGCCTCTATGCGGCCGGTTTGGCGTTCGCCTTCTCGCTGGGTCGATTGACCGCGCCTCCCGCTTCGCGTCCGATCGTGAATGCGCCGCACGCGCGCGAGGAGGCGGCGGCGCCCGCACGCCCGCATCCGGCGCCGGACGCCTCCGCGGATCCGACCACCGACGCGCAGGAAGTCGCCCGCCTGCGCGGGGAACTCGATCTTCTGCGCGCGCGCCTGGAGTCGGCGGAGGCCACGGCCCTCGCCACCGGAAAGCCCGCCGTTCGCCCCTCGGCGAAACCCGGCGAACCGGCCTCGGTCGAGCAGGCGTTCGAGGACCTGCGCGCCGCCGTGGCGTCGGGCGACGATGCCGAAGCCAAGCGCCTGGCGGGAGTCCTGCGCAAGCTCGTCGACAAAGACCCAGACGCCGCCCTGCGCCTGCTCGCCCTGGCCGAAGGAGAGACCGATCCGCGACTGGTGGCGCACGCCTACGAGGCCGTGCGGGGAAACGAACTCCTCGGCGACGCCCGGCTACGCGCGCGCGTCCTCGGCTTGTTGCGCAGCCATCCCGACTCGGCCCACAAGCGGGCGGCGCTCTCCTGGCTCAATCGCGCCATCCAACGCGATGCCGGCGCCCTGGCGCTCATCACCTCGGGAGATCTGAGTACGACCGTGTCGCTGCTGCGCTGGGACACCGATCCGGCCTTGCGCCGCGAAGCCGCCCAGTTGCTGCAGAAGTTTACGGATCGACCCGAGGTGTTCGCCGCCTTGCGCGACGTCGCCGGCAAGATCGGCGACGAGGCCGTGGATGCCCGCCTCGCCGCCCTCGAGGCCGTGCGCACCCACGATTCCCCCGAGACGGTAAGCGTCCTGCTGCGCGTCCTGCAGGACGATCCGGACGACCGGATGCGACGCAAGGCCGTCGAGTCCCTGGCCATCCTGGCGCCGAAGGAGTCGAAGGAGGAGGTCGTGGCGGCGCTGGAAATCGCGATTGCGCGCGAGACGCAGCAGGAGCAGCGCGGCATGATGCTGCTTTCGCTCATCCGCGTCTCCCCCGATTCCGCCTCTCCGGTCATTCGGAGGCTGCTCCCGACCGTGGAGGACTCGAAGCAGCGCGAGATGCTGAACGCGACCGCGGAGATGCTCGACGCGGGGGAACGCGACTGGCTGAAAATCATGCTCAAGCTTCAGGGGCGCATGGGTCGCTAGTGGGTCTTCAATCTTGAGATCCCAGGTTCGGCCGAGGCGATTTTCGCGCCCGGCGAGGCGCGAGGAGGAGGCGATGCCCCCGTGCATCGCCGACGACGAGCAACGAAGCCCGGCGCGAAACGCGACCGGACCAACCTGGGAAATCAAGGTTGAAGCCCCACTAGCCCGGATTATTC
>CAZWCX010000104.1:0-26386 GCA_964632945.1 uncultured Planctomycetia bacterium
GGATTTCGCCTCCAGCCGTCTCGCGCAGGAGCCAGGCGGCAGCCAGGAAGTGCAGCGCGTGGGCACCCACCGAGACGCCCCGGCAGATCTCCGGTCGGCGGCGCAGGAACACGAGCAGGATGGCGGCGGCCAGCGGCAGGACCACCGGCAGCACGACGAGATGTCCCATCATCGGTCGGTCGACCTCATGTCATCCAGGTCATCGGTTCCCAGGGTACGCACGGCGCGCTGGACCAGGGCCGCGGCGAACGACAGTACGCCGAAGCCGATCACGATCGAGGTCAGGACCAGCGCCTGGGGAAGCGGGTCCGCGTGCGGCGGGACCAGGGCCTCATGGCCGGCGGGCACGATCGGCGAGCGCCCCCGGGTCAGCCCGCCGGTAATGAACAGGAGCAGGTTCGTCGAATAGCCGGACAGCGCCAGGCCGATCAACAGCTTGACGATGCTGCGTCTCATCATGAGGTAGATGCCGGCGGCGAACAGGGCGCCGACCACTGCGGCAATCACGACCGACATGTCACGGCTCCTCCGCGAAGGTGAGCATGATCCCGGAGGCGATCCCCACCACGACCAGGTAAACGCCGAGGTCGAAGAGCAGCGGCGTGCCGAGGTCCAGGGATCGTCCGTCCGGCAAGGGCAGAGCGACCCACACTCCGGTGAGGAACGGCCGCCCCGCCAGGGGGCCGGCCAGACCGGCCACGAGGGCGACCAGCAGCCCCGTCGCGACCAGGTCGTCCGGCTCGACCCGCAAGACGCGACGGGCCGCGGCCGGATCCCGCGCCAGGGCGGTCAGGCCGATGCCGCCCGCAGCGATCAGGCCACCGGCGAATCCGCCTCCCGGCTCGTGGTGGCCGCACCAGAGCAGGAAGATGGAGAAGAGGAGCAACAGGGGCAGCAGGTACCGGGCGGCGGTCTCCAGGATCAAGGGGTTCATACGGATTCTCTCCCCCCAGGTCGCGAGCGCAGCAGCGCGAAGACGCCGGCGGCGGCGACCGCCAGGACGGTGATCTCGCCCAGGGTGTCCAGGGCGCGGAAATCCACCAGGATCACATTGACGACGTTGCGCCCGTGGGCCTCGGGTAAGCTGGCCCGCGCGTAGTACTCGGAGATCGGTTCGAACCAACGGCGTTCCAGACAGACCAGGACGAGCAGGAACAGGAGTCCGCCCGCACCGGCGGCCACCACGGCGTCGCGCTGGCGCGTCCGGCGCGTGGACCGATCGTGGAAGTGCGGCAGGTGGTAAAAGGCGAAGGCCAGGAGGATGACGGTCAGAGACTCCACGACGATCTGGGTCAAGGCGAGGTCGGGCGCGCCGTAGACGAGGAAGAGCAGGGCGATTCCGTAGCCGACGACGCCGAGCGAGGCGATGGCCGCCAGGCGTGACCGCGCCACGAGCGCGAATCCGGTCGCGACCAGGATGATGCCGGCGAGTGCAGCCTCATGCAGATGTAACGGCCCCGGATCGACCGGCCAGGACGGCAGCCCGAGGCGGACGAGGGCCCAGGTCGCCACCGCTCCGCTGGCCAGGACGATCACCAGAAGGTAGGTGCGCAGATACCCGTTCTGAAGCAGGCGGGTCTGGAGCCGCGCGAACCCCAGAATGCCTTGCAGGCCCGTCTCGTACCCATGGGACGGAGCAAAGCGCTCCAGGCCGGCGAACCGACTGCCGAGGCGCCGCAGGGACTCGCGTGCCCACCAGGCGGCGGCGCCGGCCGCGAAGGTCGCAAGGCTCCATCCCAGGGCCGGGGTAAGACCATGCCACAGGGCCAGGTCGGCCCCCAGGGGAACCCCGGCCACCGCCGAGACCGCAGGCGACACCAGCGCGCGGGCGACCGCTGCCGGCCACAGGCAGACGAGCAGGCCGCCGAGCGCCAGAACGGCCGGGCCGAGGAGCAGGGCCGGCGGCGCCTCATGGGGCGGGCGGGCGGTGGAACGGAGGGTGCCCAGGAAGGGACGGGCGCCGGTGACCGCGGCGGCGACGAGGGTCAGCGCGCTTGCCACGGCGGCCACCAGCACCGCCGGGATCGCTCCGGCGGGCAGGGCCAGCGCAGCCTCGTAGAGACGCTCCTTGGCCACGAAACCGAGGAACGGCGGAAGGGCCGCCATCCCCATGCCGGCCATCAGCGCGACGGTCCCCGTCACCGGCATCGCGCGCCACAGCCCGCCCAGACGCTCCGGTTCCCGCTCGCCCGTCTCGTGATCGACGATTCCCGCAACCAGGAAGAGCGCCCCCTTGTACCCAACGTGCGCCAGGAAGAAGAGCATCGCCGCCTGCGCGGCCGCCGCCGTCCCCAGCCCCAGTAGAAACACGAGCCCGCCCAGCGCACTCACCGTCGTGTATGCCAGAATGCGCTTGTACTCCACCGCCCCCAGCGCCAGAGCCGCCCCCAGGACGAAGGTCGTCCCCCCGACCACGGGCAGCGCCCAGCGCCACTCCGGAGTCGCCGCCAGAGCAGGGCTCAGCCGGGCCAGCAGGTAGACGCCGGCCTTCACCATCGTCGCCGCGTGCAGGTAGGCGCTCGCCGGAGTCGGCGCCTCCATGGCGTTGGGCAACCAGAAGTGGAACGGAACCTGGGCCGATTTCGTGAACGCCCCGCCGAGCAGCAGGAAGAACGCCAGGCGGAACTGCGGGTGCGCGGCGAGCGCTTCCCCCCTCCCGGCCAGCTCCGTGATCGACCAGGAGCCCGCCGCCGAGCCCAGCAGGAGCAGGCCCGCCAGCAGCGCCAGCCCGCCTCCCCCCGTCACCATCAGGGCCTGCAGCGCCGCCGCCCGCGCCTGCGGACGCTCATGATGGTGGCCGATCAGGAAAAACGACGTGATGCTGGTGAGTTCCCAGAAGACGAACAGCAGCAGCAGATTGTCCGCCCACACCAGGCCGAGCATCGAGCCCAGGAACCCGAGCAGGAATCCCTGGAATCTTCCGGCTCGCGGATCGCCGGCCAGGTAGGCTCCGGAGTAGACCAGGACGAGGGCGCCGACGCCGGCAATCATCAGGGCGAACAGCAACGAAAGCCCGTCGAGCCGAAACGCCAGGTCCAGTCCGAGTCCAGGGACCCAGGGGATCCTGGCGACTGCGGCCTGGCCGGACGCGACGTCGGGAATCTGTGCGATCAACCAGGCGCAGATCGCCGCCGGGAACCCGGCGAGCACCCACCCGGCCCGAGTCCCGAAGCGGGAGTGCACCACCGGCGCAACCGCCGCGAGGACGAAACAAACGACCACCCAGGTGGGCATGGGAGACCTTCTCTCGTCGGGTCGGTCAAATCCGGTGGGAACGGTGGGACGAGGTCCCGAGCGACCGGCAGCGCCCGTTCCCGCTTATGGCAGGACTCGCGACGGACGGATCGGAACCTGAAAATCTTCCCAACCGACTGGAGATCCCCCAGACCGTGTGCAGGTGTCCCCGCAGGTACCTGCACACCGCCTCGGGCGGCACCACGGAAAGCGTACTTCTCCGAGGCCCGAATGTCCACGCCACCGTGACGCAGCCCTGGGCGAGCGGCGCAGGCGAGGGAACCGAAGCGACCGGTGGCGGATCCGGCGCGGGACATCGTCCTCTTGCAGGACGTGGTCGAGGGAGACTCGTAAGCCCGTCGAAGCGGCGGCACCTCGCCGAGAGGCTGCGGGCGACGGTCGTTGGACCCAGGTACGAGGCCCAGGACGAATCCCTACCCGCCCAAGCGCCCCCCCTGCGAGTCCACCGCGGACCGACCGGGCCCCCCCCGACGATCCAACCGACGCAACCCCATCCCGAGAACCCCAGGGCTGCGCCTCCTGGAGAGGACATCGGCCGGCACGGGTGTCGAGGAAGTGAAGTTTGCGCGCACCCGCGGGGAGACGAACGGCCACCAAGACCAATCCCGGAGAGCGAATCACCTGTAGCCGGCAGGCTCGGAGGGTCGATCACCCGTGGGGGGGCCTTTCTCTTGACAGAGGGGAGAAACTCTGCTAGGGATGCCCCGTTCGAAACATTCATCCACGATGAGGAAGGTCGATGCGCCCGAGTCGCGGCACCAACCCGGCGCTGAAGTGGCTCGCCTTCGGCGTCCTCTTCGGGGTTTGCGTCGCTGCGGGGATGGTCGCCACGCTGCTCCTCGTCACATCGGAACCATCTAATTCTAATGGACTTGCGTCGATCGAGGGGGGTCGCGTGGCCCGCCTCGCCGGCCGTGCCCGCGCGTCCCGGCCGACCTCGGCACGGGGCGCGACGGAATCGAGCCGCGAATTCGAGTCCTCCCGGGGCAAGATCACCGGAACGGTGGTCGAGAGTGACCCGACCGAGGCGGACGCCCGCAAGGACCGTGATGCCGGCGCCGCGGATTCGGACGACTCGTCCGCCGGGGCTGGATCGACGGTCCGGTCCGTCGAGGATCGGGATTCGGATCTCCTCACCGGCCGCCGACGGAAAGAATCGGCCGGTGCAGTGGAACCTCCCCGACCCAAGGATAACGAGGACAACGGGTCGGAGGGCGAGGCGGAGGAATGGATCGCGCGCCGCGCCGAGCTGGACCGGCTTCGACGGCAGCGCGTCGAGTACTTCGCGCACATGCTTCAGCTGAATTCAACGCAGCGCGAATCGTACGACCGGCTGCGCGCCGAGGTGGACGAGGTGACACTGACCGAAGAGCGGGCCACGAATCGGCGACTCCCGTACGCCTCCGTGACGGCGATCCTCGCGACGGAGCGGGACGTGAACGAGCGATTCCGCAGCCTGCTGACGGCCGGCCAGGCGGCGACCTTCAACCAACTGATCGTCCCGCCGAGCGGGACCGCCCCCGCGCCGGCCCTGAACATTCCCACCGCGCAGGCGACGACCCCGAACCGGCGCAGGTGAACCGCTGGGACGAGAAGAGGAGCGACCCATGCCCCGCTTCGGACTTTGGATCCCGGCCCTGGTGGCGGCCGGAATCCTGTTCGGGGGATGGTGCGTCTTCGGCGCGGGCCCCGCTTCCTCTTCCCGAGGTGGGCACGTCGGTTTGGACCTGACGCAAAGCCCGCCGCGGGTCGATCCGCACTTCCTCCTCGATCTGGTCTTGCGCCGTCTCGCGCCGCTGCCGCCGGGGCATCCATTCCGCGGGCGCCGGATTCAGATCCTCGACCTGCGGGGAACGGAAGCGTATCAGGACGCGCGCATTCCCACGGCCCTGCCGGTCGATCCGGACCAGCTCGACACGGAAGCCGTCGCCCGGAACCTCGCCGATCTCGGGACCGCGCTGGTTCTGTACGGAGACCGGGACGGGCTCCTCGGGCGGGTCCTGGCGCGGCGCAGCCAGGAGGTGTTCCTGGTCGCCCCCGGCTGGGAGGCGGTGATGGACCGGATCGAGCGCCCCCAGGTCGCGACGAGGCCCGCGGCGGATCCCAAGGACCTCGCCATGCGCCGGGAGATGCGGGAAGCGCGGGACAGCTCCCCCGAGGCGCCCTTGATCAGCGCGGCGCGCGTGAAGGCGATGCTCGATGCGGGGGAACCGGTCACGGTCCTGTACGTCGGTGCCGAGGAGACGTTTCGCGATCGTCGCATCCCCGGGGCGATCCAGGTCTCGTTTCCGCTCGTGGACGCCCGGTTGGCGGAGCTGGATCCGAATCGGACGGTCATCTTCTACTGCGGCTGTTGCGAAGGGGCGTCCGAGGGGGTCAGCGGATTCGCGGCCCGGAAGGCGCTCCTGCGCGGGTTCAAACAGGTGTGGAACCTGGAAGGGCACCTGAAGGGGTGGGTCGAGGCCGGGTACCCCACCCACCGGGGGCCGTAACCATATCTTCGGACGAATTGCGTCGAGAATTCGTTGCAATGGGCGCGGACGACCTGTAGGTTCTGCGCGTTGAAAGTCGATGAAATCGTGGGTCCGCCCGAGGGTTCGGGCGGATCGGATGGCGCTCTTCGGGGCGGACATCCGACGATCGAGTGGACGTTGGTGAAACGACCACGGATTTCGGGAGGGTGTGCAGTTGAGCAGCAGGCAGAGTGACCACCGGCGGTGGGTTGGGTTCCTGGTGGCGGTCGTGCTCGGGTTGGCCCCGGGCGCGGCGTTCGGCCAGTTCACGGATGCCGATGGCGGAGACCACGGCGGGGCGGATTACACGCCCGGCGCCGGGGTCGAGATCGGCGGCGTCCACACCAACGTGGGCAACTTCGTGATCCCGCTGGGACAGACGAACCCGGTGCGGATGAACCAGGCGAGTCCCGGCGGCAATACGTTCGACATCAGCGCCGCGACGATCACGATCGCCGGCACGCTCGACGGCTCCGGCCGCGGCTTCGGCGGCGGGGCGGGGGGGTGCGCCGACGGTTGCGATGCCGGAACGGCAACCGCGTTTGGTGGGGTAGGCGGATCGGGCGGCGACGGCGGTGCCAACAATGACGACGGAGCAGGCTCAGATGCCGGCGGCGGCGGTGGAGGCGGGCCGAACGGGCTACCAGGCGACGATGGGCCGGCCGTTCCCTTCTTGTCGGCTGCTGGTACGGCGGCCGGTGGCGGAGCGGGTGGCGGCGCCGCAGCCGCACTGGGCGGAACCGGATTTGGCGGCGGCGGCGGCGGCGGCGGGAATTGCTTCGGTGGCGGCGGCGGCGGCGGCGGTGGTGGGAGTGGGGGCGCCAATGCGGTCGCAGCCAACGCAGGCGCGGCAGGACAAGGCGCAGCGGCCGGCGCCGGAGGGGCCTCCGGCGGGGCATGCGGGACGACAACGGCGGGTGGCAACGGTGGTTACGCATCCCCCGGCATCAATGGCGATACGACTACGGACACCTCATTTCTGGTCGGTAGCGGTGGCGGCGGTGGTGGCGGCTTCGGCAGCGGCGCTTGTGGAGCATGCGCCGGAGGCGGCGGAGGCGGAGGCGGAGCGGGTGGTGCGCGAATCGCCCTGCGAGCGACCGGCGACATCACTGTCTCCGGCACGATCATTTCCCAGGGGAGCGGCGGGGGTAACAACGGTGGCGGCGGGGCTCTTCGCGGCGGCGGCGGAGCCGGCGGCGGAATCCTCATCTCCGGCGCCAACGTCACCCTGACCGGCACGCTGGACAATCGCGGCCGGCTCGCGGACGCCCTCTCCCCCGTGAACGGCGGTACCCTCAAGGCCTTCCACACCGGCGCGCTCGTCAACACCGCGGTGGTCACGGTAGGCCGGTTGCTGACCGGCGCTCCGCCGGCACCGGCGGGCGGCGGCGCGGCAGCGGGTGACGACGACGATGGTCGCTCCGGCTTCAAGAAGTTCATCAAGAAGAACAAGTGCTTCGTATCGACGATCCACGGTTCCCAGGGCGGGCTGGGGATGTTGCTCATCGCCGTGCTGCTCGCATGGGTGACCGCCGTGTACGCGCGTAGCCGCTAGCGGCTCAGCCAGGGTCACGGAAAACACCCCCGGGAGGGTCTTCCGCTTCGGCGAAGACCCTCCCGGTCCTGTTTCCGGGTCCGTGCTCGCCGACCGCGAATTCCGCATCGATCCGACCCCACAAGCTCAGGTGACGGATGCGAATCAAACAAGCCGTTCTTTCACTCACGTTGACGACGTCGTGCTTGTGGGCTTCCGTCCACGCGGATCCCCCTTCCCCCCTCCCACTGGAAAACGATCTGATCCCTCACTCTCGACCGATTCTGGACGACCCCTCCCGGGACGGATGGGACACCGAGGTGTTCTCGAACCGAGCCGCGCAGGATTTGTCCGCGCTCGTCCGGGGGCTCGTGGACTCGGCCGCCTCCGGCGAATCGCAGCCGCCGAGTTCGCTCGCGCCGGAGTTTCACGCGGACCCTCTACGGCCGGCGCGTCTGGATCTCGTCTACCAGGATCCAACCGTCCACGTAAGACGTCCGGCGGAAACCGCGGGAACGCCGGAGCCCGGGCCCGATTCGAAGCCCGAGCCGGACGCATGGCGTACCGCAATCAAGCCCCTTCTGGATTGGATCGCAGGGGCTGCGGACCTGCACCACAAGATCAAGGTCATCCGGGTATCCCGTTCAGATGATCGGGTCGCCACGGTCGCTCTATTCCACCTCGGGGGCAGACGTCCGAACCAGGGATTCGAGATCAACGCCACGTGGTCGGTCGAATGGACGATCCCTTCGAGCGGCCCCGCGAAACTCGTAGCACTGCGCATCCAGGACTACGAGGAAGTAGAGAGCATCGCGGGCGGCGAGCCCTGGTTTTCGGATTGCACCCGGGCGGCGATCGGACACCATGATTTCTTCGCACCCCAGTTGCTGGCCGGGGTCCAGTCCTGGCTGGGCCGGATGGAGGTGGGCGCAATCGACTTCCACGGTTTCCACGGTCTGGCGGTCGGGGATGTGAACGGGGACGGACTCGACGACGTCTACGTCTGCCAACCGAACCGCCTGCCGAATCGGCTATTGCTGCACGCGGCCGACGGCAAGGCCCACGACGTCTCGGCCGAGGCCGGGGTCGACTGGTTGGACAGCACCCTGGCCGCCCTCATCGTCGATCTCGACAACGACGGCGCGCAGGACCTGGTCGTCGCCACGCTTTCCGGACTCCTGATCCACGCGGGCGATGGAAAGGGGCGATTCAAGCTCGTCCGTACATTCCCCGATCTCTGGGACGGAGCCGTGGTCGCCGCGGACTACGACCTGGACGGCGACCTGGACCTCTATGTGCTACGCTACCGCGACGTCCGCCGGCACACCGGCGAAGTCGTGGTACCCTTGCCCTACCACGACGCCAACAACGGTGGACGCAACGTCCTGCTGCGAAACGAGGGCGACTGGACCTTCTCCGATGCGACGGCGGAAACCGGCCTGGACCAGAACAATCGCAAGTTCTCCCTCGCCGCGTGCTGGGAGGACTTCGATGACGACGGGGATCCGGATCTCCTGGTCGCCAACGATTACGGCCGGAGCAATCTCTACCGCAACGACGCCGGCCGCTTCGTCGACGTCGCCGAAGCCGCCGGAGTGGGTGCGGCCGCATCCGGGATGTCTGCGGACTGGGCCGACTACGACGGCGACGGCCGGATGGACCTCTACGTGGGCAACATGTTCTCCTCCGCGGGAAACCGGATCACGTTCCAGCATCGATTCATGACCTCGAGCCGCCCGGAAGATCGCAAGCCCTTCCAACGGATGGCGCAGGGGAACAATCTGTACCACAACATGGGCGACGGCACCTTCCGGGACGTGGGCGAGTCTCTCGGGGTCGCCATGGGTCGATGGTCTTGGGCCTCGAAGTTCGTGGATTGGAACAACGACGGTTGGGAGGACCTCGTCGTCGCCAACGGCTATCTCACCAACGACGACCCGAAGGACTTGTGAAGCTTCTTCTGGCGACAGGTCGTGTCGCAGTCGCCCTTGAAGCCGGCCAAGTCTCAACGGTACGTGGACGCGTTGCGGACGATGGAGCGGCTGATCCGGCGCGGACAGTCCTTCAGCGGATCCGAGAGGAATTGCGCCTTTCTGAACACCGGCGGCGGCCGATTCGCAACCGTTTCGGCAGTTTCCGGACTGGATTTCCCCGATGACGCCCGTGCCGTCGGTGTCACCGACTGGGACTCCGACGGAGCTCCGGACCTCTGGATCTCGAATCGGAGTTCCCCGCGCGTGCGGCTTCTCCGCAACGATACGCCTCACCGGGGTCGCTTCGTCGCCCTGCGACTTCGGGGGGTGCGCTGCAATCGAGACGCGATCGGAGCCCGTGTCGAGCTGGAGATCGAATCGGAAGGCCGAAGCCGGCGTTTGATCCGATCCGTGCGCGCCGGAGATGCCTATCTCTCCCAATCCTCGAAGTGGGTCCACTTCGGCCTGGGGCGGAACGATCCGAAGGTCACCCGGGTGGTGGTCCGCTGGCCCGGCGGATCCGCCGAGACCATCGAGGGCGTCCTTCCCGACGGCTTCTACGACGTCGTCCAGGGCGAAGGTCGCGCGCACCGCTGGCACCCCCCGGCCGCCGAGAGCCGGATGCAGGCCGCGCCGCTCGAACCGCCCGCCCCGGTGCGCGCCGGACGCGTCCTGCTTTCGTCCCGGTACCCGGTCCCGCACCTTCGCTACCAGGACTGGAACGGCGCCCAGGTGCGCGTGACGGGCGACGAGCCGCGCCCGACCCTCCTCAACCTCTGGGGATCGACCTGCAAGGCCTGCCTCGAGGAACTCGGAGAATTCCAGGCGCGCGCGAAGGACCTGGAAGCCGCCGGTCTGCGGATCGTCGCGGTCAGCATCGACACGATTCAGGCCGCCAACCCGATGGAGCCCGCGGCGGTGCGGAAGTTCGTCACCGAGGCGGGTTGGACCTTCGCGACCGGGCTGGCGACCGTCCCGCTCCTGGACCGGCTCGAGATGCTCCACGGCCAGATCTTCTTCTCCAATCGCCCCCTGCCGCTTCCGACCAGCTTCCTGCTCGACGCGAACGGCCGATGGTCGGTTCTCTACCGCGGGCGCGTGACCGTGGACCAACTGCTGGCGGACGTGAAACTCCTTCAGGCGTCGCCGCAGGAAGTCCGGGCCTTGACCGCGCCCTTCCCCGGCCGCTGGTTCCGGGAACCCGACCCGCTCGACCTCCGCGATCTCGGCGAGCGGTTCATGGACGAGGGGTACGTCGATGACGCCCTCCACATGTTCGAGGACTATCTCAGCGCCTACCCGGGAGACGCGGAAGGATGGCTGGACTACGGCCTTGCGCTCGATCGGCTCGATCGGCCCGACCGCGCGGTGGCGGCGTACCGGCGGGCCCTTCAGCACGACCCGACTTCGGCCATGGCCTACAACAATCTCGGCTACTCCCTGACCCGACTCCGTCGGCTCGAGGAGTCGATCCCCCTCTATCAGAAGGCCATTGACCTCGACCCGAATCTCGACCTGGCCCAGAACAACCTGGGCAAGGCGCTCGTGGACCTCCGCCGGTACCAACAGGCCCTCGAGCACTATCGATGGATGCTGGAGCGCGACCCGACGTTCGCTGATCTCCACAACAATGTCGGGGTCGTACTCCTCGAAATGTCCCGGATCGACGAGGCCCGCGCGGCCTTCGCAAAGGCGCTGTCCCTCGTACCGGATCACCCCCTCGCCCACACGGGGATGGGGCGTCTCCTGGCCGCGGAAGGCCGGATCGAGGAGGCCATGGCCCACCTCAGCCAGGCCCTGCGCGCGGGGCCGGACAATCCGTACGTGCGCGAGCAGCATGCCCGCATCCAGGCGCTCCTCAAGAAGTAGACGGTAGCGATCCCCGAGTTTCGGCGACGATCCACGATGGCTGCCCCTCGACCACCCCTGCACACCCTTCTGGTGCCGGGGGCCATCCTGACCGCCTTCGGCCTGGGTTGGCTCTGCCTGCTCGTGTCGGCCCGAACCGAGTCCGCGACTCGTCGCCGAACGACGGCGTCACCCGTACCCGCCCCCGCCGTGCCGAGCCGGCTCTTGCTGGATCCCGTCCGGGCGGACGACCCGTCCGTGGACGGCTGGGACTCGGAAGTGTTCGCTGCGGCGGCCGCGCGGCGGTTACGGCTCCTGGGGCCGGAATTGCTCGGTGAGTCCGTGAAGTCCGAGGCCCGCTCAGAACCCTGGGCGTGGGTCGCCGGGGACTTCCGCTGCGACCCCCTGCGTCCCTCGGACCTGGCCGAAGCGCATCGGGACCGCGCGTATCGCGTACGCCGCCCCTCCCGCGGGTCCCCCGCCGATTCCAATACGGAACACGTGGGCTCCGACGGCCTCCTGGCAGCCGCGCGAGCGCACGCGGCGCGATTCGACGGCACGCGCGACCGCCGCATCGCATTCAAGATCCACCACATCGAGCCCGCGGCGGGCGCCCTTCTGACCCGTGTCCACGTCGAGGCCTCGGGGCGGACCGACTCGGCGGCCGTCCAGACCACCGCCACCTGGGTCTGCCGCTGGACGACCGGATCGGCGAACGTCGACCCGCGGCTCCACCGCATCCAGGTCGAGGAATACGAAGAGGTCGAGGCCCGGGCGACCGGCGGCGCAGCCTTCCGTGATCAGACCGGGACCGTGCTCGGATCCAACCCCTCGGTTCACGAGCAACTCGCGTTCGGACTGAACCACTGGCTCGAACGGATCGACTTCGCCGCGGGAATGCGGTTCTTCGGTCGCTACGGTCTCGCGGTCGGCGACCTCGATGGAGACGGCTGGGACGACCTCTATGTGCCCCAACCGGGGGGGCTTCCCAATCGGCTCTACCTCCGTCGTCCCGACGGGACCGCCGCGGACGCATCCGCCGACTCGGGCGCCGACCTGCTCGACCAGAGCATCAGCGCGCTGATCGTCGATTGGGACGGCGACGGCGACCAGGACCTCGCGGTGGCCACGACGTCCGCGGGAGTGGTGCTCCTCGAAAACGACGGGGCCGGGCGTTTCCGGGTCCGCGGGTCCCTCCCCTGCTCCGCCGACGTCCAGTCGATGTGCGCCGCGGACTACGACCTCGACGGCGACCTCGACCTCTACGTCTGCGTGGACTTCGCGGACGCGCCGAATCTCCCCTGGGAACCTCGCGTGCCGTTCGTGTACCACGACGCCAACGACGGCGGACCGAACGTGCTCTTCCGCAACGACGGCGAGTGGCGCTTCCGGGACGTCACCCGCGAGACCGGAATGGACGCGGACAACCGGCGCCGCAGCCTCGGGGCCGCGTGGGAAGACTTCGACGCGGACGGCGACCCCGACCTGTACGTGGCCAACGACTACGGGCGCAATTGCCTGTACCGGAACGACGGCGGCCGCTTCGTCAACGTTGCGGAGGCCGCGGGTGTGGAGGACTTCGGGTCGGGCATGTCGGTCGCCTGGGGGGACTACGATGGCGATCAGCGCCCGGACCTCTACGTCGGCAACATGTTTTCGTCCGCCGGCGGCCGCATCACCGCTCAGGACCGGTTCAAACCGGAAGCCGACGCCGAACTTCGAGCCCGGTACCAACGCTTCGCCAAGGGGAATACTCTCTTTCGCAACCGCGGGGACGGCGTCTTTCAGGACGTCAGCCATGAGGCAGGCGTGGCGATGGGGCGTTGGGCACGGAGCTCCAGTTTCGTCGATCTCAACCAGGACGGCGCGCTCGACCTGGTCGTGGCCAACGGGTATCTGACCGGACCCGACCCGGGCGATCTGGAGAGCTTCTTCTGGCGACGGGTCGTGTCGCAAGGACGGGCAGTGCCAATCGAGCGTCGGGATCCCCTGGACGGACCGGGCGCCGGGCGGGTTCTGTTCCAGCTCATGCAACAGGGCCGCTCGTTCAGCGGAGGGGAGCGAAACTGCGCGTTCCTGAATATCGGCGACGGCCGATTCGCGGACGTGAGCGCGGTCACGGGGATCGATTTCCCGGACGACGGCCGCGCCGTCGGCGTCGTGGACTGGGACCTCGACGGGGACCTGGACCTCTGGTTCGCCAACCGGACCGGTCCGCAATTGCGCTACCTTCGCAACGACGCGCCGGCCGGCGGCGCCTTCGCCGCGATCCGTTTGGTCGGCAAGACCCGCAATCGAGACGCGATCGGCGCGCGCGTCACCGTCTTCATCCGCGACCGGGAGCGGCAGGAACTCCGCCCCCTCGTGCGCACGCTTCGCGCGGGAGAGGGCTATCTGGCGCAATCGAGCAAGTGGATGCACTTCGGACTGGGGCCCGCCGGTCGAGTCGAACGCCTGGTCGTGCGTTGGCCGGAAGGGCCGGAGGAGGAGTTCGTCGGCGTCGAGGCCAACGCCTTCCAGGAACTTCGACAGGGAGAGGGACGAGCGCGCCCCGTCCGTCGTCCGTCGGCGCCGCCCGCCCCCGCCGCCGGTCCGCTGGCCACGCCGGCGCCCCCCGCCGCCGTCCGCGTCCGCCTCCTCGTGCCGCTCCCCTTCCCGACGATCTACTACAACGACCTTGACGGCCGCCTGCCCCAACTCCGCTGGCCGCGATCGCGTCCCCTGCTGGTCAACCTGTGGTCGGCTACCTGTCGCCCTTGCGTGGAGGAACTTCGCGAGTGGACCCGGCACGCGGACGACCTCCAAGCGGCCGGCCTGGACGTCCTGGCGCTCGGGGTGGACGGCGTGACCGGGAACACGCGGCAGGCCATCGAGGGCGCACGCGCCTTCCTCGGCCGGCTCGGGTTCCCGTTCGAGGGCGGCCGGGCCACGCAGGAGACGATCGATCGCCTCGAATTCCTGCTCGGACAGGCCTTCGACTTCCACCGGCCGCTGCCGATCCCCACCGGGTTCCTGGTGGAGCCGAACGGTCGCCTGGCGGTGGTGTACAAAGGGCGGATTCCGCTCGCTCGGCTGCTGGAGGACGTCCGCACTCTCGGAGAACCGGCGGCGCGCCGCCGGGAGCGCGCGCTCCCCTTTCCGGGACGATGGGTCCGGGAGCCCGTCGCGGCGGAGTGGGCCACCCTGGCCGGGAACGCCGTGGGCGCCGGCTTCTTCGAGGACGCGCGACTCTGGTACGATGCGGCCCTCGCCCAAAATCCCGACGACGTGTCGGTCCACCTGGGGATCGCCCAGATGTGGGAGAAGGCGGGGGATTTCGCCGCCGTCGAGCGCGCCTATCGCGAGGTGACCCGCCTCGCCCCCGAATGGGCCATGGGGTACAACAACCTCGGCGTCACCCTCGACCGATTGGAGCGCTGGCCGGAGGCGGAGCAGGCGTTCCGGAACGCGCTGCGGCTCGACCCCAAGCTGGAATTGGCGCAGGTGAACCTGGGCCGGCAACTGTACCGGGAACGTCGGCTCGAAGATGCGCGCGATCTCTGGCAATCCGCGGTCCGCGCCGCGCCCGAATCCGCGAACGCCCACAACAATCTGGGCTTCGTCCACTTCTCCCTCAAGGACCTGAAGAGCGCCCTGCCCTGCTATCGCGAGGCGATCCGCCTGGATCCGAATCACGTCCATGCGCGGCGGAATCTCGGCCTCGCCTTGGCCATGGAAGGATTTCTCGAGGAGGCGATCCGCGAGTTCGAGGCGGCCGTCCGGATCGACCCGACGGCCACCGATGCCGCCAGCCACCTGGCGCGCGCGCGATCCCTGATGCGCCCGGGGCCGGCCGATCCGGACGGCGGCCGATAGCCGGTGCCGGTGGAGACCGGTTCGCGGACGCAACCGTCTCCGCGACGCATCGTGGACCCCACCCTCGCTGCGCGATCCATGGCGGTCCGACGCCTCGTCGAGAACCATGGATCCCGGGCGCAGCTTCGCCTCCGTCGTTGCAGTTCTCGCGCAAGCGGAGGAGTTCGATTCGCAGGGGGTGTGTCTTCACGACCTCGTCGAGGGCGAGGGCGAACCCGTCGTCCTGATCCGCGGGCTCGGGGGGAGCATCGCCACCGACGGGAGGCTGTCCGGGGCGTTCGAGATGCTCGCGCGGGACTCTCGAGTCATCGCGCTCGATGGTCCCGGTCTCGAGAAATCCGCCAGACCGGGAGCGGAGGAAATCTCCGGCGAGGAGACGGTCGAACACGTGATCCGACGACTCGACCCGCTCGAGATCGAGACGGCCCATGTCGCCGGATCCTCCACGCGCCGCGGAAGAAACGGCGGCCGAACTCCGACCCGGCCGCGCGACCCACGAAGCGGAGATCCAGGACATCCATTTGATTTTGGACATTTCCATCCTCCGCGCTATCATCCACGCCATGACCCAAGCGCGAAAGACCCTGATCGATCCCGAGGTCACGCTCTACTACCACTGCGTAGCCCGGTGCGTGCGCCATGCCTACCTCTGCGGCAGCGATCCGTTCACCGGCAAGACGTTCGATCACCGGAAGGGCTGGATCGTCGATCGGCTCGCCGCCGTCGCGGAGATCTTCACCATTCGCGTCTGCGCGTACGCGGTCATGAGCAACCACGTCCACCTGGTCCTGCGGATCGACCCGGCTGCGGCAGCCGCCCTGACCCGGGAGGAACTCGATCGACGACACGCCCGGCTCTTCCCCCTGATGCACGATCGGATGCAGGGCCTGCCGACCGGCGAGGTGAAGGATCGGCTGGAGCTTTTCCGGTCGCGACTCGCCGACATCGGCTGGTTCGTGCGCTGCCTGAGGGAATCGGTCGCGCGCAGGGCGAACCGGGAGGACGGGTGCAGGGGCCGCTTCTGGGAAGGGCGGTACAAGTCGCAGGCCCTGCTCGACGAGGCCGCGCTGCTGACCTGCATGTGCTACGTGGACCTCAATCCGGTGCGGGCTGGGCTTGCCCGGAGCCTGGAGGGCTGGGACTTTACCTCGATTCAGCAGCGGCTGCGGCAGGGCTCGCGTCGTGGTAAGGGAGAGCGGGGGGATGCGGCGAAGGGCGCGCGGCGACGGGCAAGGATCGCGGGCGAGATGTCTTCCCCTGCCGAGGTGAGGCTCGCCGGCTTCCGCAGGGAATCGTCCGCTTCGACGCGACCTGCCGGCCCGGATTCCATGCGCAACGTTGCATCGGCGACGGCGGCCCGCCTGCCGGTGAGCTTCGGCGACTACCTGGCGCTGGTCCGGTGGGCGTGCCGGGGGCTGCTGGCCGGAAAGCCGGGCGCGCGTCCCCCGGAACTCCCGGCGGCGTCCCACGAACTCCTGAGCCGCCTGGGCCTGGATCCGGCACACTGGCTGGACGCGGTGAAGGAGTTCGGCCGACGGTTCTTCATTTGCGCGGGCAGCGAGGAGCGGATCCGGGCGCATGGCGAGCGCCGCGGTCTCCGGCGAATGCGAGGCGCCTGCAAGGCGCGCGACTTGTACTCGGAAAACGAGTGAAGCCTCGCCCATGGGGACCTCGAATGGCGCACAGCCCGACCGACGCGCCTGCCCGGTCGAACCAAGTCCCCGATGATTCACCCCTCATTTCGCCTACGTTCCCCGGGTGCGTTCGCGTCCGATCGGCCGGCGGGCGCGGGTCCGACCGGAACTTCTCCGGCCCCTGGGGGTTGATCCTGAAGTCGCCCGTTGGAGGTTGCTCCCCATGCGCGCGCTTCCGCTCGTCTTCGTCGTCGCTCTCGCCCTCGGGATCTCGGTCCCCGCGCACGCGGAGGAGTTCGATTCGAAGGGCGTGCGGCTCCACTACGTGGTCGAGGGCAAGGGCGAACCGGTGGTCCTGATCCACGGGCTCGGGGGCAGCGTCGCCACGAATTGGAAGTTGCCGGGGGTCGTCGACCGGCTCGCGCAGGAGTACCAGGTGATCGGACTCGACTGTCCCGGGCACGGGAAGTCCGAAAAGCCCGAGGCGGACGAGTTTTACGGCGAGGAAATGGTCGAGCACGTGATCCGGCTCCTCGACCACCTCGAGATCGACAAGGCCCACGTGGCCGGCTACTCGATGGGTGGAATCATCGCGCTGAAGATGGTGGTGAAGCACCCCGCGCGGGTCCGGTCCGTCGTGCTGGGCGGGATGGGGATGCTGCGTGCCGGCGGGCTGCTGGAGAAGGTGTTCGAGAACATGGGCCGGGACGGTGGGCGGGTCCCCGCCGCCTGTCCGCGTGGATTCTCCCGGCTTTCCGTGACCGAGGAGGAGGTGAAGGCGATTCGCGTCCCGGTCACGGTGATCGTCGGGGATCGGGATCCCTGCAAGCGGATGTACGTTCAGCCGCTCAAGGAGCTGCGGCCCGACGTTACCGTGCACGTCATCGAGGGGGCGGGACACCTGACCTGCGTCGCCAAGCCTGAGTTCAAGGACCTGCTCCAGCGCGCCCTCGACGCCGTGGCGCATCCACCGAAGGAGCGGAAGTAGCGGCGAAGGCCCGGACGCGCGCCGCGATCATCGGTCGGGCGGATCGCCCGGCGGCGTCGAACGCGGACCCGCGGGCGGATTCTTCACGAAGCCGCTGCCGCGGCTTCATGAGTCATCCGGGCCAGTCCCCCTCGATCACGAACTCCAGCCGCCGGTGGGCCTCGCGCAACGCCGCTTCCACTTCCGCCGGGGCTTCCCCGCGGGCGAAGAGGAAGCCGAGATAGCGGTGTCCCTCGGGCAGGGGAACGAGGATCTCGCCGCAGTGGACGGTGACCTGCAGGTCCTCGATTCCCGGGACGGTGCGGGCCGCGTCCGCGCCGCGGACCTCGCGCAGGAGGCCGCCGCGCGGGATCGGCAGCATCATCACGCCCGCGGCGGCGCGTTCGCGGGGCGGGACGGGGGCGGGATCGCCGAGGGCGTGGCGAAGGATGATCTCCTCGAGGGAACGCCCGGTGCCGAAGCGGAGCGTGCGGGCGCACAGGCCGCCGATCCCGCGCGGGGCGACTTCGAGGACGTAGACCGTGCCGTCGTTGCCGAGCCGGAGTTCCGCGTGGATCGGCCCGTGGCGAAGGCCGAGGGCGGCGCAGGCGCGGGCGGTCTGGTCGGCGAGCGCCGCCTGGGTCGGCTCGGGCAGCCGGGACGGCGTGACGTAGAGGGTCTCCTCGAAGAACGGCCCGTCGAGCGGATCGGGCTTGTCGAACAGGGCGAGGGTGCGAAGCGTGCCGTTCGTGAGGAGGCCCTCGAGGGCGAACTCTCGGCCGGGGAGGAAGCCCTCCACCAGGATCGCGCGGGCGCGGTCGCCGCCCTTGCGGGCGAGGGCGGGGTCGGCGAGGAGGGCGGCGATGCGGCGAAACGCGGCGGCGAAGCCGGCGGGGTCGTCGGCGCGGATGACGCCGCGGCTGGCGGCGAGGAAGAGCGGCTTGAGGACGCAAGGGTAGCGCACGCGGGCGGCCCACGGTTCCGGGCCGTCCGCGAGCGGGACGGTTTCGTACCGGGCGTAGGGCAGGCCGGCGGCGTGGAGGCATTCGCGGCGGCGGTGCTTGTCGCGCGCGGTCTCGGCGGCGGCGGGGTCGTTGTGCGGAAGGCCGAGGGCGCGCGCCAGGTGGGCGGCGACGACGGCGGTGTCGTCGTCGGTGCCGACCACGGCGTCGACGGGGTAGGAGCGCGCGAACTCCCGGGCGACGGCGGCGGCCGCCGCCGGGTCGACGAAGTCGAGGGCGAGCGTCTTGCCGGGGGCGAGCGACTCGAGCGCCTGGCGGCGGTCGGAGCCGACCGTGACCTCCACGCCCAGGCGCCGGGCCGCCTCGAGGAAGTCGTGCGCCCGGTAGGTGGTGGTGGGAAGCAGGAGCAGGACCCGCGCCATGGGCGCAATCCCCGGAAAGAGTCCCGATCGGGTCGTGCGGCCCTCCGGCAGTCACCCCGCCCGGGGCCGAACACGCCGCTGCCGCGTCGGGGTCCTCGCGGACCGTTTCGTGTTGCCCGCGGAAGGACTGCGCGGTTTTCCTGCCCGTGCGCGGCGTCCGGCATTATAATCGCCCGCGCCTTCGCACGCACGAAGCGTCGCGCGGGCCGTGGAGTCGCGCCATGCTCCCCTTGCCTCGCTCCACCCTCCTCGCGGTCGCCGGATGGGCGGTCCTTCTGCTCGTCGGCCTGGCCGGTCGCATCGGCGCGGCGCCGCCGGGAATCACCGTCGAATCCGGGTTCGAGCGCAGCGTGCGCGGCGGGTACGCCCCCGTGCGCGTGACGATCCAGACCACGGACGAGGGATTCGACGGCGAGCTGCGCGTCCACTACCGGCTTCAGCAGCCCCACACGGCGCTCGTTCGCCGGGTCAGCGTCCCCCCGCGCTCGCAGCAGGCGGTCTCCCTCTGCGTGCCGATCGACGCGCCGGGTCGGCAGGTGATCCTGCGCGCGGTCGCCGCCGACGGGCGCACGGAGGAGTTCCCGCTCGAGACCCGGTGGGTTTCCGGGTCGCGCCTGATCCTGGTCATCACCGAGTCGAGCGGAGGCCTGGAGCCGCTGACCGCGAACCCCGGCGACGCCGAAAAGGAGAGCGGCCCCAAGGCCGCGGCCTGGGACATCTCCTACTTCACCCCGGCCCAGGCCCCGGTGCACTGGCAGGCGTACAAGGGGGTCGACTTCGTGGTGCTGCACCTGCCCGAGCCGGCCCGGTTCAGCGACGCGCAGGTGCGCGCGCTCCAGCGCTGGGTCGAGCTGGGGGGACACCTCGCGGTCGTCCTCGGCACGCGTCCGGTCACGTTGGACGGCAACTGGCTCGACGCGCTCCTGCCCTGCGCGGTGGCGGGGAACGTCGAGATCGACTCCCTGTCGGACCTCGACCGGCGCTACGGCCATCCGTCGACGCCGATCCGGCGCACGGCGGTTGCGCGTCTGGAGCCGCGCGAGCACGCCTGGGCCGACGCCGCGCAGGCGGGGAAAGTCCTCAGCTGCACGATCCGCCGCGGCGGAGGACGGGTCACGGCCGTGGCGTTCGACTATCAGTCCGCCCCGTTCAAGGAGCACACTTCCGCCCGCCGGCTGTTCGGCGAATTGCCGGCCGGCGGGGTCAAGAACCTGTGGGAGACGCTCGACTACTCCCTGGGCAACCGGCTCGCCCGCGACCTGTCGGCCCAGTATGCGCTCGAGTGGTCGGTGGCGGTCTGGCTGATCGTCCTCCTGGTTGCGTACGTGGCGGCGCTTCGGCCGATCCAGCGGCGGCTGTTCACTCCGCCCGTCACGCTCCGGCGGATCGTCCTGTGGATGCCGGGACTGCCGGTGGCGGTTTCGCTGCTGGTGGCGGCGTTCGTGGTCTTCGCCCCGCGCGGCACGACCGCGGCGCGGACGCTGGGGGTGCTCTTCGTCCAGCCGGACTCGGCCTTTGCGGAGTCCCACACTTACCTCACGCTCTTCAGTCCGATCGAGCACCAGACGGCGGTCCGCTTCGACGAGCCCGACGCGGTGGTCGATCAGGAGTGCGGCAACAAGCTCGACCTCGCCCTGGCCGCGGGATACACCTACCGCCAGGAGGATCCGAGTCGCCTGGACGGGGTGAGGCTGCTGCCCGCGATCCCGCGCACGTTCCTGATCTCCTCGTCGCGCACGCTCGCCGGCCCCTGGGTTGTGCGCGTGGAGCGGGACGTCGCGTCCGAGGGGTGGGTCGTGAGCGGACAGAACCGCACCGGCTTCGACCTGGAGGACGTGCGGATCGCCTTCGTGGGCAAGGAGGCCCTGGTCGGCGATTGGAAGGCGGGCGAGGTGTTCGAGCGCCGCCCGCTCCCGCTGGAAGACTGGGTCCCCCCGACGCCGGCGGGGATCTGGTCCGACCAGGCCCCCGACTTGCGCGCGGCCGTACTTGAGGAAATGTACGACGAGCTCGATCTCGATCGCCTGCCGAAGCCCGACGAGCCTCCGCGCACGGCCTACATCACGGGCTGGACGAGCCTGCCCCCGGACGCGCGGCTGGACGTCGGCGGGTCGCCCGGCTGGCGCGACGACTCCCTCCTTTATCAATCGATCAGTCTGAAGGAGGAGAAGTGATTCGGATCGCCGGGCTGGTCAAGTCGTACGGTGCGACGGAGGTCCTGCACGGGCTCGATCTCGAGGTGCGGCCGGGCGAGATCTTCGGCTATGTCGGCCCCAACGGCGCGGGGAAGACGACGACGATGAAAATCCTCGCCAGCGTGGAAACTCCGAGCACGGGGATGGTGGAGGTCGCCGGCCACGACGTGGCGAAGGACCCGTTTTCGGTGCGGCGGTTGATCGGCTTCATGCCCGAGATGTTCGGGATGTACGAGGACCTCGTGGTCTGGGAGTATCTCGACTTTTTCGCCCGGGTGTACGAGCTGCCGGCGGATCGGCGGTCCCGGCTGATGGACGACGTGCTGGCGATCACCGACCTCGGCAACAAGCGGGACGCGGTGATCTCGACGCTCTCCCGCGGGGTGCGGCAGCGGCTCTATCTGGCCAAGACGATCCTGCACGATCCGCAGGTGCTGCTGCTCGACGAACCCGCATCGGGGCTGGATCCGCGGGCGCGCATCGAGCTGCTGGCGATCCTGAAGGAGCTGCGGGCGCGCGGGAAGACCGTCTTCATCTCCTCGCACATCCTGTCCGAGCTCTCCGACCTGTGCGACCGGGTGGGGATCCTGGAGTCGGGGCGGATCGTCGCGAGCGGGAAGGTCCACGAGATCGTGGAACAGCTCGGCCGCCACATCGGCATCGTGGTGCGCACGCTGGGTCCGGTGGACGGGCTGCGCGCGGCGGTGGAGGCCTTTCCCGGCGTGCGCCATGTCGAGGCGGCGGAGGGGAGCGTGTCCCTCGTCTTCGAGGGCGCGCGCGCGGAGGTCCCGGGGCTGTTGCGGGCGCTGGTCCAGGGCGGGCTGGAAGTTTTCTCGTTCGAGGTGAAGGACCGCAGCCTGGAGAGCGTGTTCATGGACCTGACCAAGGGGGAAGTGACGTGATCGTCCGCGCGGGCGCCCGCGACGGGCGCGGGTTCGCGAGGCCGGGAGCGAGGTCGGGTCTTGCCGTCTCTTCCGGGGGGCGGGCATGACCAGCGACTGGAATCCGGTCCTGCTCAAGGAGCTGCGCCCCTGGCTGCGGCACGAGCGCTTGTCGTACCGGCTGTTCGGGGTGGCGTTCGTGGCCGCCTTCGGGCTGGTGTTCTGCCTGGTGCTGAAGTCGTTCGCCTCCGGGATCTCCCGCGGGGTCGGGCAGATTGCGCTGCTCGTGCTCGGCTTCATGCAGTGGATGCTGTGCGCGCAGGCGATCGTGCCGGCGGCGACGTCGATCACGGTCGAGCGGGAAAAGCACACGTTCGAGGGGTTGATCTCGTCGCCGCTGCGGCCCGAAGGGCTGGTGCGCGGGAAGGTCCTGTTTCCGGTGTACGTGACCGCGCTGGCGCAACTGGCGCTGGCGCCGGTGATGGTGGCAGCCTATCTGCTGGGCGGGATCACGTTGGAGGTGGTGCCGCTCTTCCTCGTGCTGCTGCTCCTGCACGACTTCTTTCTGGCCTCCGCGGGAGTCTACTTTTCGACGCTGCCGCATCGCCCGCCGCGGCTGGCCGGCAGCGTGATGCAGACGACGATGACGAAGTCGCAACTGGCCCAGCAGAAGGCGATGGGGCTGTGGGTGGCGATGGTGATCCCGGCGGTCTACACGATGATCGGGATCACGACGACGGCGATCGGGGGCGGCGGGCTGCCGGGGGTAGTGGCGACGGCGCTCGAACTGGTGGAGCGTCTGAAGGTTCTGGGTTCGTTCATCCCGGTCCTGGCGTTGACCGTGCGCGAGCCGATGGTATTCTTCGGCGGGACGCTGTCGTTCTGGATCCCGGCGATCGCGTTGCACGCCCTGCTGGCAGCGCTCTACTACCGCCTCGCCATCGGGATGGTGAAGGGGCGCCACCTCGACGAGGGACCGGGGGTGCGATGGCTGTGCGGGATTTTCACGCACACGCTCTTCTTCCTGCTGATGGCGAGCCTGTGGCCTTCCGTCCCCGCGGATGCGCCGCTGGCCGTGTATGCGTTCGTGATCGCCGCCGGGACGTGGACGATTTTGATTCTGCTTCCCGCGCTCACCTCCGGGGACGCGCTGCCGGAGGACCGTGAGGGGCGATGGGCGAACGTGTGGGGCGCATTCATCCGCCCCGGGCGGATGCTGCGCCACCGCATCGGCTCCACGCCCGCGTATCTCCTCGCCCTGATCCTGCCGCTGGCGGTGCACGCGACGCTGCTGGCCGGGCAGGCGCCGGGGGCCTCGGCGGTGCGGTTGGTGGCGCTGACCGGGGTCGTCGCCGGGTCGACGATCCTCGGCTGGGGGCTGTTCGGGATCTCGTGTTCGGTTCGCCGGCGCACGGGGGAGGGGCGCGGCGGGGCGGGCGGCTGGCTGTGGACGTTGGCGGTGGCGGGACTGGCGCTGCCCTACATCGCGCGCATGGCGGGGACGATGGGCTCGCTCCCGCCGTTCGCGCAGGCGCCCCTCCACGTCGTTGCGGCCGTGGCGGGGTCGATCAACCCCTTTTGCGGGCTGTTCGACGCCGCCGACCGCTCCCTGGGCTCGACCTCGCCGATCCTGGCGGACCTGGCGGCGCTGACGGGTCCCCTGCCGGTGCCGGTGTGGGGGACCGTCGTGGCCGCCAATCTGATGGTCGGCGCCATCGGCTGGCTCCGCCTGCGCGGGGACTGGGCGGAGCCTCCTCCCGAGAAGGAAGAGTCGACGGCGGAGCCGGCGGCGGCGTGATCGTGCCCGGGCCGCCCGCTACTTGCGCGCCAGGTCGGTCAGCAACTCTTCCACGCGCGCGGCGAAGGTCGAGAAGCGCAGCAGGAAGTACCCCTGCACCACCACCAGGAGCAGCACCACGATCAGCAGGACATCGGACACCCATTCCATGGTCCGGCACTCCAAATCGGCTTTCGTCGGGACCGGTTACCGGCGCTTGTTCGCCAACGCCTCGCGCAGCTTGGTTTCCACCATGCGGGAGAACTTCAGGTACGAGACCATGAACCACAGGTTCCCGATCAGGAGCAAGAGGCACAAGGTCAGCAGGATCTCGAGATTGAACACGGACACCTCCGATCACACGATGCGGACCGGCGCGGGGGCCCCCAGGGCGAGGCGCGCGCAGGCCGCGACGTTGCGCAGCAAGAGGGTGACGGTCACGGGCCCGACCCCGCCGGGGACGGGCGTGATCCAGGAGCAGACTTCCTTCGCCTCCTCGAAGTCGACGTCGCCGACGGTGCGGCGACGCGGCTTCCCGTTTTCGTTCAGCACCGGCCGCCCTTCGGCGTCGCGCACCTCGATCACGTTCTGGCCGATGTCGATGACGACGCAGCCGGGGCGGAGCATGTCGCCGCGGATGAGGCCGGGCTTGCCCGCCGCCACGATCAGCACTTCCGCGCGGCGGACGTGCGCGGCGAAGTCCCGGGTCGCCACGTGGCAGACCGTGATGGTGGGCGCTTCGGTCTTCGATTCGAGGAGCAGCAGCGCCAGGGGCTTCCCCACCAGCGTACTGTGACCGGCGATCGTCAGTTCGGCGCCGCGCAGGGACGGCCGCACCGAGCGCAGGAGTTCCACCGCCGCCATCGGCGTGCACGGCGTCACCGGCGCGGTGCCGCCGAGCAGGGATCCGAGGTTGAACGGGTGCATGCACTCGGCGTCCTTGCGCGGGTCGATCGCGTCCCACAGGCCGCGCACGTCCAGCGGTTCCGGCAGCGGCGTGTGCAGGATCATTGCGTGGACGGCAGGATCGCGGTTGAGGTCCTCGATGCGGGCGCGGAACTCCTCGCGGGTGACCTCGGCGGGCAGTCCGAGCTCGACCTGCTCGATGCCGACCTCCGCGCAGGCTTGCGCCTGCTTGCGGAGGTAGAGGCGGATCCCCGCATTTTCCCCCGCGAAGAGGGAGACCAGCCGGGGTCGCACTCCGCGGGCGGCGAGCTCGGCCACGCGCGCGCGGGTCTCCTCGCGGAGGCGCGCGGCGATGGGGTCGCCGAGGAGGAGTTGCGCGGTCACGGGCGTGCTCCGATGGGGACGCGGCGATGATAATTCCGCGCGCGGAAACCGTCAAAGCATTCGAACCTGGGCCGGTTCAATTGCTGGCGCGACGGTCCAGGGGATGATAGAATCCTCCGTTCACACCCCCATACCGGGAGGACTCCCTGCGCATGGCCAACGAGGAAAAACCCATCCAGACGCTCCTCATCGAGGAGGAGATGAAGGATGCCTACCTGACCTATGCGATGAGCGTGATCGTCTCGCGCGCCCTGCCGGACGTGCGCGACGGACTCAAGCCGGTGCACCGGCGCGTGCTGTACGCGATGAACGAACTCGGCCTCACCCCCGGGCGCCCGTTCAAGAAGTCGGCGACCGTCGTCGGGGACGTGTTAGGCAAGTACCACCCGCACGGCGACTCGTCGGTGTACGACGCGCTGGTGCGCATGGCGCAGGACTTCTCGCTGCGCTATCCGCTGGTCGACGGGCAGGGGAACTTCGGCTCCATCGAGGGCGACTCGGCTGCGGCCTATCGCTATACCGAGGCTCGGCTCACGCAGATCGCCGTCGACATGCTGGCCGACATCGACAAGAACACCGTCGATTTCGCCCCCAACTTCGACGACCGCCTGCAGGAGCCCAAGGTGCTGCCGGCGTCGTTCCCCAACCTGCTGGTGAACGGCTCGTCAGGCATTGCCGTGGGGATGGCGACCAACATCCCGCCGCACAACCTGCGCGAGATCGTGGCCGCGACCATCGCCCTGATCGACAATCCCGAGCTCGACGCCACCGAACTGCGCAAGCACGTGAAGGGGCCCGACTTCCCCACCGGGGGCTTCATCTACGGGCGCGCGGGGATCAAGGACTACCAGGAGACCGGGCGCGGCAAGATCGTCATGCGCGCCCGGGCGATGATCGAGGAAAAGGAGTCGACCGGGCGGTCGCAGATCGTGATCACCGAGGTGCCGTACCAGGTGAACCCGATCAAGATCGTCGAGACCATCGTCGAGCTGGTGAAGGAGAAGAAGCTCGAGGGGATCAGCGACCTGCGCAACGAGTCCGACAAGGACGGGATGCGCATCGTGGTCGAGCTGAAGCGCGACGCCATTCCCCGCGTGGTCCTCAACCAGCTGTACAAGCAGACGCAGATGCAGGCGTCATTCGGCGTGATCATGCTGGCGTTGGTGCCCGATGCGCACACGCGCCAGCTGGTCCCGAAGGTCATGCCGCTCCGGGACGTGCTCGCGCACTACATCGCGCACCGGCACGAGGTGATCGTCCGCCGCACGCAGTTCGACCTC
>CAZWCX010000105.1:0-25970 GCA_964632945.1 uncultured Planctomycetia bacterium
ACAGGCGATGCCATCGCGTGGTGTGAACAGCCGTGTGGTTTGCCGGACGGATACGAGAATCGGCCCGGAGGTGTCGCGTGTCTCCGTGAGCGCCCCGCGTCGGGCGCGCGGGTTTTTGTCTCTCGGCCCACGTTTGTGTTTTCGCGCGCTCGTAACTCCAATATGTGTAGGCGCGTACAAAGTCATGCCATCCAATTCATGACGGGAACCCGCTCGTTGGCTACCGTTCCCGGTCGTTGAGCGGGGTATCCACTCTGCATGATCACGGTCGACAAACGGTGGGGAGTCCCTCGCCGCGCGGATCTCGAGGACCGTGGCGCCTCGGCCGGTCCCCCGCCCGCGGGAAGGGAGCGACGCCGCACTCAGGGTTGCTGTCGTCCGCCCTCGCGCCACTCTGGCGGCAGGAAGTCGCGCACGTACTCGAGCAGTCCGAGGTCGATCAGCTCCTCCTGTACGCGCTCCGGCGACGCTTGCTCCAGGGATTCGATCACCTCCCGCAGGACCGCCTCCGCAAACCACCGGCGCGCGCGACTGAGCTGTTTGCGGAATGCATCGGCGCGCATCGGCGGGCCGGCGCCGGACGGAACGCGCGCGGCAAGGGCTGCGGAGTCCAGGTCCGGATGTTCGGTTGCGAGGCGGAGTACGGTGTAGGCCCGTCCTTCGGGGGCCTCCCGTTCGCGGCGGTCCAGCGCCATCCAGGCGCGGTCGAGCAGGCAGCGGCGCCACTCCGTGGCCCACGGATCGTCTCCCTCGCCTTCCGCCGCGGGCGCGGCCAGCCTGTCGAGCGCATCCGGGGCAAGGGTCGGCTTGCGGGCGCGCAGGTGCGAGATCGCGGCATTGCGGACGGCCGCCTTCAAGTAGTCTCGGAACCGGCCGCGGTCGGGCCCGGTGCGCGCGATGCCGCGCGCGAGCAGTCGCGCGAAGAACTCCTGCGCCACTTCCTCCGCCGCATCCGGGTCGCGCAAGATCGCCTGAAGATAGGCGCGCACCGCGGACGCGTAGCGGTCGACGAAGCGGACCGGGTCGAGCAGGGCCGCCCACTGCGTGGAAATGGAGTCCAGGCGGGGCGGGTCCCCGGGTTGAGCGGCAGGACGATCTCCCATGGGCGACTCCCGGAACGGGGACGCAGCCAGTATAAAAACCCCGCCCTCGCCGGAGAAGCGCAATCGCGGCCTTGAAGGTGCGGCACAGTCTCGCCATGGGATCGGAGGGACCTTCCCGGAGTTTCCACTTCCGCGCGTTTTTCCGGTCACAGCGCCGGCCGTGGCCCGTCCCGAGAGCGTCGCAACAGGCGGAGGTCGGCATGAGACGGCTCGGAGTAAGCGTCGACGATGAACGGAAGGGCAGGGGGATCGCCCGGGACCCGATCGCGAGCGAGGAGGCGGCGACGCAATCCGGCACTCCCCTCGAGCGCAGCCGGTCCGAGCGGGCGGCCGGGTCCGGAGCACTTGAACCGGCCGCGAACGCGGCCGTATCATGTCCCCGGATCGGATTCCGACGTTCGTCGCCTGCCGGAAGGTCCCCGCTCCCCATGGATTCGTCCCATCGCACGCTCGGCCCGTACGACTTGATCGCGACCCTGGGGGAGGGTGGCGGGGGACGGGTGCTGCGCGCCCGACATCGCACCGGGCGCCACGAGGTCGCGCTGAAGGTGATTCCCCTGCCGATTCTCGCCGATCCGTCGGTGATCGGCCGCTACCGCCGGGAAGCGCGTCTGGGGGCGAAACTGGAGCATCCGCACATCGTTCGTACGCGGGACTGTGGGGAAGACGGCGGATTCCAGTGGATCGCACTCGATCTCGTCGAGGGTGGGGATCTCGAACGTCGGCTCCGGGAGCGCGGTGCGCTGCCGCCCGCCGAGGCGTTGCGGATCGTCCGCGACCTGATGTCCGCCCTGGTCTATGCCCACGGTCAGGGGATCATCCACCGGGACATCAAGCCGTCGAACATCCTCTTCGAGGCGGACGGGACGGTGAAACTCGCGGACTTCGGATTGGCGAAAGACATCGCACCCGAGTCGACGCAGCTCACCCGGACCGGCTCCGCGATGGGGACGCCCAACTATCTTTCGCCGGAACAGGCGCGCAGCGCGAAGCATGTCGACGCGCGATCCGATCTCTACTCCCTGGGCGCGACCCTCTATCACATGCTTGCCGGCCGGCCGCCGTTCGACGGGGAGTCTCCGTACGAGGTGGCCATGAGGCGGCTGACGGAGGATCCCCCGCCGCCGAGCCGCCATGGTCCCGGCGTCCCACCGGCGGTGGATTCTCTGGTGCTGCGATGGATGGCGCGCGAGCCGTCGGGCCGGCCGGCTTCCGCGGCGGAGGCGAGGGAGGAACTGGAGCGGTTGCTCGGCGCGGGGCCGGAGTCTTCGGGCGGATCGAGGCTGCCCGCGGATGTCCTCCCGGCGGCGCGGGCGGCGGCTTTCCCGCGACGAAGGGCCGTGCGGACCTGGTCGGTGGCGGCGGTCGGGCTGGCGGCCCTGGGCTGGTTGGGCGTGTGGATCGCCGCCCAGTTCCACGCGCTGCCGCAGCAACAGGATCGGCCGTCGGCCAACGCCCCGGCGGCGGAACCCTGGGTGGACCTGTTGCCTGGGGTGGATCCGGAGCGGGACGCCGTAGTGGGGTCCTGGACGAGGACGGCGGAAGGCGTGCGCTCGGACGACGCCTCGTTCGCGCGGCTCCAACTCGGGCAGGCGCCCGCGGCCGAATACGACTTCGAGGTGATCTTTTCGGTCGCCGCGGATGATCGGGACGGCTTCGGCCAGGGCGAGGTATTCCAGGTGTTCACCGGCGGACCCGGGAGCGGGTACGCCCGCTGGGCCATGTGGTACTACGACTTCACCTGGTTCGGTTTCGTTCATGCGGACTCGGAGGAACCGAATCGAACGGGTCGGAACGACCTGGGTCCCCTGGTCCCCGGCGTCCGCTATCTTTCCCGGATCGAGATCAGGGCGGGGCGCGTTCGCGCCTTCCTCGACGACCGCCTGGCCGGCGAGTGGACCGCCCCCGATTGGGCCGCCTCGCGCTCGCCGACCGCGCGCTTGCGCGATCCCGATCGCCTGGGGATCGGGGCGTACCGGACGCGCGTCACCTTCCATCGCGTGGCCGCGCGCCCCCACCGACCGGAGTGACCCGGTTCCGGGGACCGACCGATCCGGACCGCGGATTTCGGGTCACGAGCCGTCCCCTCCGCCGTCTCGTTTCCGGAGACGCGATGGAGGAATCCGAGGATGAGCGGTCGAAGATCCGGACTCTCGCTCGTGGAGTTGCTGGTGGTGATGGCGTTGATTGCGGTCCTGGCGGGCATGGCCCTGCCCGGAATGCTGCGCGCGCGAATGGCGGCGAACGAGGCAGCGGCCGGGGGGGCGCTCCGGTCGGTGGTTGCGGCGCAGACCTGCTTCCGTCAGGGGGATGCGGATCGCAACGGGGTGGCCGATCACTGGGTGCTGGATCTGTCCGGACTGCACCGCCTGGAGCGGATGCCGGAGGGGGGCGGGGTGCCGATCGCGTTGTTGGACGGCGACCTGGCGCGCGCCGACGACGACAAGGCGATGAACGGGATCGGCGCGGTGGGCGCGCCGATGCCGGACACCGGGACCCCCCCGGCCGCCCTGCTGCCGCTCCTGCAGACCGCGCCCCGCTCGGGATACCTGTATCGGGCGATCCGCTGGATCGAGCCCGGGACCCTCTATCGTCAGGACCCCGACGGCAACGGCGAGTCGTCCACCCACGGCTCCCGGTTCGCGTTCCAGGCGCGTCCGGAGCGGTACGCGGTCACGGGCGCGGCGACGCTCTTCGTCGACGAATCCGGCACGACCTGGGCGCGCGACTTCGGGGACGCCCGGCCCGACAACACCGAGGTCTGGCCCGGTCCCGAGCCGACGGCGACGGGGTGGATCCGGCGGGAGTGAAAGCCCTCGCCTCCGTGAGGATCGACCGCGCCCGTGCCGTGCGGACACTCCGCGGCGGCACCGAACCCGGCCGCCCCGCCTCGGCGACGACGACGAGGGAGAAAACACACCGGGGCGCCCCCTGGTCGGGACGCCCCGGTCGAGTTCATGCTCGCGGCGGCGGGTCTAGCTCTCGCCGAACGCCTTGCTGAAGACCTTGTCGATCACCTTCTCGTCGAGCGCCTTCTGGATCTCCTTCTTGACCTTGTCCTTCACATCGAGCGTCCAGAACCAGCCTTCGGCTTCGGCCTTGAGGTCGATCGCCATCGTCTTGGTGAACACCTCGACGGTCACTTTTCCAGTCTTGACGTCGAGATCGATCAGGGCGTCGCCGGACGCAACCACGTCGAGGTTCGACAGCTTCACCGTGTGGTCCGGGAACGCCGGGCGCAGATCGAGCTTGAAGCTGGCCTTCGCGCCGTTCCCCTTCGCCCACGTGAGCGCCCAGGGAAAGCTGTACCAGAGGTGCCCGGGGGTGCCCCAGAACTTGCTGCTCGGGACCTTGATCTTGGGGCCGACGCTGCCCAGATTCACGTCCACGTTCTCGACGTCGTGGATGTAGACGCTGTAGAGCCAGAGGTCGAGGACCTTCTTCCCGGTCAGGAAGTCGTTGAGACCGGTGTGCATCTTGGCTTCGACGTCGGCTTCGAGCTTGGCCTTCTCGCTCGCCGTCTTCCAGAACGAATCGATCGTGGCCTGCAGCGTGATTTCGGTGTACTCGCAGCCGGCGGCCAGGGTGCCGGCGACCAGCGCGACGGCGGCAAGGCGCGTCCAGCGGCGGGGGAGGGCGACGGTCATCATCGGGTTTGCGTCTCCTTTCGGGGGATCGAATCTCGTCTCCGCGGTCCCCGCGGAGTCCGGGGGTTACGGGGTGCGTCCCAGTCTGCCGAGCGTCTCCTCGACGCGCGCGAGCTTCTCCTCGGACAGCAGGCCGGGGTGTTCGTTGTCGGCGCGGATGAGCGCACCGAAGGCTTCGCGCCGGATTTCGAGGTCCTCGCCCTCCTGAAAGGCGGTGGCCTCGAGCGTCTCGATCACCTTGGGGTCGTCGCTGCGCAACCGGCCGAGCACGCGCAGCATTTCGAGGCGCACGCCCTGGGCGCGCTCGCGCCCGAAGGCGGCGGCCAACTTGCGGACAGGCTCGGCGCCCATCTCCGCGGGCAGTCCGCGGACCGCGGCGCCGCGCACCGCTTCGGAACCGTCCCGCGCGGCCACGCTCAGGAGCGCCTCGACCACCGGAGCGTCGGTCTCGGGCCTGCCCGACAGCGGCGCACCTTCCAGGAGCGCCGTTCGCACCCGCTCATCGCGCTCGCCGTCCAGCGCCGCCTGCCACAGGCCCGTCGTATTCGCGGCATCGAGTGCGGCCAGGAAAAGCAGTCCGCGCGCGCGCGTTTCCGGGTCCGTGGACGACTTCCATTCCTCGGCCATCGGCCGCAACAGGTCGGACATGCGCGGGTCGTCGGCCAGCGTTCGGGCGAGCCGGGCGAGGTCCCCCGCGGAGGCAAGCCCTTCCGCGATCCGGCGCACGATCGCCGCGCCTTCCTCATCGCTCACCTGGTTCGGCGCGGCATCGAGGCGTCCATCGGCCAAGGCCGCGCGGACTTGATCCACCCGCGAGGGCGCAGCCTTCGGGGCGGCGGTCGCCGAGGCCGGGGTCACCCGGGAGGATAGCGGGGCAGTGCGGGATTCGGTTTCCTGTGGCGGCCGCATCGCCGGCGCGGTGGCGGCGTTCTCCGTCTCCCGGCCCTGCGCCAGTTCGAATCGGGTCCGCTGCGGCAGGAGGAAGCAGAGCGACACGGCCAGGGCGGTCAGACCGGCCAATCCGAGGAAGACCGCAAAGAAGAGGTTGGACCGACCTGCGGCCATGCGCCGATCTCCTTGGTTCGTTGTCCCCGAAGGCTCCGCGAGGTCGGGGGCTGCGCTGGAGATACGCAATTCCGGGTCCACGGATTCGTGAAACTTTTAAGTCTTTAAATAACAATATATTACGACATACAAGATGGGTATTTATTCGTCCCGGCGAGGGAAAAGGTTGTGCAAGTCCTTGGACGGGCCGTTACGAATCGTTACCTCGATATTCGTGGGGAGGCGGGGTGCCCGGGACTGGAGCGGCTGCGAGGGCGCCGCTGCCGGGCCTTCGCCCTTGCGCTGGAGAGGCTGCGAGGGCGCGGCTGCCGGGCCTTCGCCCTTGCGCACCCGGCCGTCCCGGCGGCCGGTAGGCTCTTCCCGTGCGAGTCGGGCTCGGGGTACTCTGGAGGGGGAGGAGCGCAAGGGAGAGTCGCCATGAAGATTCAGGTGCATTGCCGTGGCTGTGGACACTGGTCTCCGCTGACGGTCGAGGACCTGGAGGGGAAGGCGCCTTGTCCGCGCTGCGGAAGGGCGCTGTCGGAAGCGCAGGAGGTTCCTTCCGGGGGCCGACCCCGGGTGGGGGCGGAGCCGAATTCCGCGGGAGTGGGATCCGCCGGCCGGGGAGGCGCAACGGGGACGAGCGGACTTGAAGCCGGCCCCGGTGGCGTGGGGACGTCGGCCTAGGCCGGCGGAGGCGGGTTCCGCGCGCGCCTACGCGCCCCAACCTTCCGGGTCGAGGGCGACGCGGAAGCCGATGTTGTTGCCGCGGTGCATCGGCGGCCGTCCGTCGCGGCAGGCGCAGCGCAACATGCGGCGCGCGCCGTCGTACCAGGACGCGCCGCGAGCGACGCGGAACGTCCCCGTCTCCGGTCCGCGCGGGTCGACCGCCTCCACATCGGTTCCGAAGGCGCCGTACCAGTCCGCGCACCATTCCCGCACATTCGACCCCAGGTCATGCAGTCCGAAGGGATTGGCGGGAAAGCGGCCGACCGGGGCGGTGACGGCGTAGCCGTCGCTGTAGTCGCGGATGGGGACCACTTCGCTCGCGAAGGCGCGGACGGTGGACGCGTCCGCCCAATTCCCGGTCCCGGCCGGGGGCGGCCAGTGCGTGCCCCAGGGATAGGTGCGCCGGTCGCCGCCGCGGATCGCCAGTTCCCATTCCGCCTCGGTGGGGAGCCGCAGGCCGGCCCACTCGCAGAACGCACGCGCGTCCTCCCAGTCGACCTGCACGACCGGCTGATCGTCTCCGTCGAGCGAGTGACCGCGATGGGCGCCGCTCGAGTGGGTGATTCGGAAGTACCGGAACTGGGCGTTGGTCACCGGCATCTTGCCGAGGGCGAACGGGCGGGTGATGCGCACGCGGTGTTCGAGTTCGTCGCTCTCGCGATCCGGCGCCCCGAGCGGGGTGCCCATCACGAACGTCCCGGGTTGCATCAGGACGAGCAGGATGCCGGTGCGCGCGTGCCGGTACTCCTCCAGGCCTTCGGCATTTTTTCCCAGGTAGAGGATTTGGGGGCTGTCGTACGCCCCCTCCCGGCGTCGGGACGGCGTCACCGCGACCGGTTGGGGTGCCGGCGGGGCGGGTTCGGCGTCGGGGTTCGCCAGGCAGCGCTTCAGGTCGGTCAGCATCGCTGCCGCGGAGGCCGGGCGGTCGTCGGCGCGCTTCCCGAGGGCGCGGGCCACGGCGAGTTCGAGCGCGCGAGGCGCATCCGGGCGCAGGGCGCCGACCGGATCGGGGGTGGAGGTGCGGACCTTTTCGCGCAATTCGGCGACGTTCGCCGCCGAATGCGGCAGCCATCCCGTGAGCATCTCGTACAGCATCACGCCGACGGAATAGAGGTCCGTTCGATGGTCGGTGGCGTGCCCGCCCAGATGTTCCGGGCTCATGTACGGGAAGGTACCCCACCCGGCGGCGCCGCGCTGGGCGCCATGGTCGATGTCGGCCGGATTGCGGCTCCCTTCCAGGACCCGCGCCAGCCCGAAGTCGAGCACTTTCACCACCGGATGGTCGGAGGCCAGGCCGCTGACCAGAATGTTCTCGGGCTTGAGGTCGCGATGGACCACGCCATTGCGGTGGGCGTGCTCGAGCGCGTCGAGGACCGCGCACCCGACCGCGACCGCCGCCGGGATGGGAAGGGGACCGTTCTCCTGCAGGACGCTGCGCAGCGTCCGGCCTGGGGCCAGTTCCATGACGAGGTAGAGCTGTCCGTCTTCCGAGATCCCCGCGTTGATCGCCTGGACGATGCCCGGGTGCGCCAGCGAAGCGACGGTGCGAATCTCGTTGAGGAAACGGGAGCGGAATTGCGGGTCCGCGGACAGCTGTGGCGAGAGCAGCTTGAGGGCGAACTGCTTGCGCAACATCAGGTGTTCGACGCGCCATACGGTTCCCATGCCCCCGCTGCCGAGGATTTCGAGCAGCCGGTAGTGACGGTCGACCACGCGCTCCGTGTGGGCGGAGGAGGGGCGGCGCTCGGTTTCCTCGCGCTCCTCCGGCAGCGGGGCGGGGACCGGGACCGACGTCTCCGCAGTGGAGACGACGTGCCCGCAACGGGGGCAGCGAGCGGATCCCGCAGGGAAGAGGGCACGGCAATGCGGGCAGGGAATCATGGCGCCACTTCAACGGATTGGACGCCGCGGCGCAACGGAAAATCCGCCGCTTCCCGCGCTTCCCGGGGCCGTCACTTCGCCGGGACCTCCCCGCCGAATGCCTCGCGGGTCTTGACCGGGGCCGGTCCGAAGTCGGGCTGCGCGGGCGGACGCCTGGCGCGCAGGTCGAGCAGAACTTCGATCCCCTTCTCGAGCTGCGCGTCCCGGCCGCGGGCCCAGTCCTGCGGCAGGTTCTCCACGACGAGGTCGGGATCGACGCCGCGGTTCTCCAGGCCCCAGCCGCGCCGGGCGTCCCACCACGCAAACTCCGGCTGGGTCAACATTCCGCCGTCCACCATGCGCTTGTCCGCGCGGATGCCGACGACGCCGCCCCAGGAACGCACGCCGATCACCGGCGCGAGGCCCGACAACTGCACCGCCGCAGGGAAGATGTCGCCGTCGGAGCCGGCATGTTCGTTCGTCAGCACCACGAGCGGGCCGTTGAGCGTTCGGTACGGATAGGTGTAGACGGCGCCGCCGCGGGCGCGGTCGAAGCTGATCACCGTGCGGCGCAGTCGCTCGAGGATGATCTGGGACACGAACCCGCCGCCGTTCCAGCGCACGTCGACGACCATCCCCTCCTTGTCCAGTTGCGGGAAGAACCAGCGCGCGAACCGCACGAGGCCGTCCGTATCCATGTCCGGAATGTGCAAATAACCCATCTTCCCGCCCGTCTTCGCCGCCACCGCTTCGCGATTGCGGCGCACCCAGTCGACGTACCTCAACTCCTGCTCGGACTCGAGCGGCGTCACGACGACGTCGCGCGCGCCTTCCAGGGACGGCTTGTCGTTTACGGTGAGCAGGACGGTCTTCCCGGCCAGGCCCTCGAACGCGGCATGGATCGGCCGGTCGGCCGCGAAGGGGCGGCGGTTCACGGCGAGGAGGAAGTCCCCTTCCCGCACCACGACCCCGGGTTCCCGCAGCGGCGAGCGCACCCCGTCCGCGGGATCCCCACGGTAGATCCGGGTCACCTGGAAGCACCCGTCCGCGCGCGTCAGGTCCGCGCCGAGCAAGCCGGTCGACTGCCGGGCCGGTTCCACGCCCGGATCCCCGCCCCACACGTACGTGTGCGAGGTGGCCAGTTCGCCGATCAACTCGCCGAGCAGGTCCCGCAGGTCGTCGCGCGTCGCCAGGCGCGGCAGGAGCGTCGCATACTGGTCCCGTACGGATTTCCAGTCGAGGCCGCCGAGCGTGGACTCCCAGTGGAAGTCGCGCATGTGCCGCCACGCCTCATGATAGATCTGCGCCCACTCCTCGCGCGGGTGCAGTTCGACCACCACGCCGTCGAGGGCGACCCGCCCTTCCTCCAGCCCTTCCCCCGGCGGAGCATCCGCGCCGACGACGAAGAACTCGCCGGGCTGACGCTGTACCGCCAGTTTCTTCTCCGCGGCCGACAGCACGTACGAGGCCACCTGCTCCACGAAGGGCTCCGCCTTCTTCTTCTCCCAGTCGAAGGCCATCAGCGTCGCTTGCGGCGGCTTCTCCCCCGACCACCAGTCCGGCTCCTCGGCCATCCCCTGCACGGGATTCGACAGGAAGAAGACCTTCGCGGAAGTCGCCGCCAGAGAGGTGTACCGTCCCGCCTCCACCGGCAGCTCGACCCACCGCTCCTCCAGTCCGTCGAAGTCGATCACGACCGGCTTCGGCGGTTCCTCCTTTGCCTCCTTGCCCTCCTTCCCCTCCGCGTCCCCTTCTTCCTTCGGTTCCTGCTTCTTCGCCTCCCCGGGCTCGGGCGGCAGCCCCTCCCGCGGAGTCAGCGGATGGCGCACGTCCTTGCGCAGGAGCAGCGCGTACACCTTCGTCGGCTTGAGCAGGACGAAGGTGAGATCGACGCCGTCCATGAGCGGGTTCACCGACCGATCGCTCAGGAAGTACAGGTAACGCCCGTCGGGATCCCACGCGGGCGACGTGTCGTTGGTCGTCGGCCCGGTGACCGGCCGCGCGACCCCCTCCTGGGTGTCGTAGACGTGGATGGAGCGGAATTCCGTGCGGGGGCATCGGGTGTAGGCGAGCCAGCGTCCGTCCGGACTCCAGACGTATTCGCGGATCTCCTCATGCGGGCTGCGGTCGACGGTGCGCGGTTCGCCGCCCGCGGCGGGAACGACGTAGAGGGTCTGGGACTGGTCCGAATAGGCGATCCAGCGGCCGTCCGGCGACCAGCGCGGCGGGAAGTGCCAGCCGCGCTCCGCGGGGGCCTTGACCACCGCGCGGTCCGCCCGCCCCCAGGCGTCGGCGGTGACGATCGACTCCTCGCGGCTCTCGTCGGTCACGAACGCGAGCCGGTCTCCCTTGGGCGAGAAGGAGGCCCACGACTCGCGCGCCCCGCTGCCGCGGGTGATGGGGAGCGTGACGCCCGGCTTCACCGGCACCGAGAAGATCTCGCCCCGCGTCACCACCGCCAGCCGGTCCCCCTTGGGGGAGAGGTCGTACGCGGAAATGGTCTTGGCCGCTTCGGGCCAGCGCTTGCGCGAGAGCACCCGGTCGCTCGCCGTTTCGATCGGCAGGGCGCGTGCGCTCCCGTCCGCCGGATCGAACAGATGAAGGTCGCCGCCGAGCATGAACACGATGCGGCCGTCGGGGCCGATGGCGGGCCAGCGGACGTCCCACCGGTCGAATCGGGTGTGTTGCGTCCGCGCGGATCCGTCGGGCATCATCGACCAGAGGTTGGCCGTCCCCCCCTGATCGCTGACAAAGTACAGCCGACCGCGATGCCACATCGGAAAGGCCTCCGTCCCCTCGAACGTGGTCACGCAGCGGAAGTCCGCGCGGTCCGGGTGGCCGATCCACAGCTTCATCGCGGTCCCGCCGCGGTATCGCTTCCACGTGCGCGTCTCGGTGCTCGTGCGATTGAACGCCCACACCCCGGACTCGGGATCGATGTCGATGCGCCCGGCGTAGCCGATCGGAAGCCGGACGGGGTCTCCCCCCGACGCCGGCACCGAAAAGAGTTCCCATTCGCCGAACGGTTCCTCGCCGCGACCGCGGAAGAGGACGCGCGCGCCGTCCGGGGTCCACCCGATCGCCTCTTCCGGCGCGGGATGCCAGGTGAGGCGGCGCGGTTCGCCGCCGGCGGCGGGCATCACGAAGACGTCCCGGTTCCCGTCGTAGTCGCCGGTGAAGGCGATCGACGTCCCGTCGGGCGAGAATCGCGCCATCGTTTCCTGGCCGGCATGGGTGGTGATCCGCCGCGCCGCTCCCCCTGCAACCGGGGCGAGCCAAAGGTCTCCCTCGGCGGTGAACACCACCCGGTCGCCGTGGAGGTCCGGATGGCGCAGGTAGCCCTGGCCTTGCGCGAATGCCGGGACGGGGGCGAAGAGAAGGGCGGCGAGGAAGAGGCGGCACGCGAGACGGGAAAGCATGGGGGGTCTCCGATGCGTGGGCGGGCGCCTTCGCGGGGTCGCGAAGGGGTGGCCGATCATCCTAGACCAAGCGCGGGATGGGCTTCAACGAATTCGAGGCAAGGGGTGGGGCGGCCCGCGGGGAGGGGACCGATCGGACGGCGCGACCCGGCAGGAGGCATCACCCGCCCGGAGCCGCGTGGGGTTGCGTACCGGCTCCCGCGCCCTCCGCACCGGCGTTCGGGGTCCCACCATCCTGCGGCACCGTCTACGTCTCGCAAATCTCGATCCGGACCCCTTTCTCCTCGAGGAAGTCCAGGACCTTCCGCATCTCGCGCTTGGTCCCTTCCATCTCCGCGTGCACCCAGGCGCTCTTTTCGGTGAATCGCCCGCGGCGGATGGTGAAGGTGATCGAGTAGTCGTGGGCGATCGTGTAGATCACCGGTTCCCGCATCAGCCTTCCGGGCAGGGTGAGCTTGACCACCATCTTCGGCATGGCGTCGACCTCCCCCCGTGGCTGCGTTCCCCGCGCAGCCGATCCGTCCCGCATCACGGATTCCGCACTCGGCGGGGCGCCTACAGCTTCTGGATTTCCTTCAGGTACATCTTGGTGGCCATGTCGATCTTGTCGAGGACCGCATTGTCCAAGAGGACCTTCAGCCGCGGCTGGTCCCCCTTACGGACGGTGGTGAATTCCATTCCCACGCGAAACGCGCTGAACTCTGCCGACTTGCGCACCCAGACCACTTTCGCCTGGCACTCCACGGATTCCTGCATCCCCGGCGCGTCGACCTGGCAGTTGAGGGCTTGCCCCTCCTTCAGCTCTTCCTTGGTGATGAAGTGCGCCCCTTGTTCGCTGATGTTGAGCACCAGGTATCGGTCGGAGTACTCTTCGAAGAAGCCGGCGAGTCCGGTGCGCCGATACCGGATCGTGCACCCCTTCACTCCGAAGCGCTTCTTTCGACGCCGTTCTGGCGGCGCTTCCGGCATGGGTCGACCCCCCAAGCACCTGCTTCGCCGGATGGGGCCGCCCTTCCGGGACGACCCTTTCGCCGTGGCGTCCCGGCGGACGCCCCGACACGGGAACGGGGACTTCGGTTTGATGCAAACCGATGATCTTCAATGGAATGCGGATTGCCCCCGCGGCGCCGGTGTTCCCCGACCGGCACGCCGTCCGGTGGCGATCCTCGTGGGCGTTGAGGCGGTGTTCATTCTATACGGGGGGGCGGGTGAGTCAATGAATTTTGCTTGCATCCCTGTGTCGGGGACGCCTAGAATGCACGGGTTGACGCGCCTTCCACCCGGTCCTTCGATCCCGACTCGCACCGGAGGCGATCCGGCGACCGGGGATTCCCCTCCTTGGGAACGGCCCGCCGATGCTCGAATCGAGCGACGACCGGCTCAGCGCCTTGCTGCTCGAGAAGAAGCTCGTCTCGCTCGACCAGATTTCCGAGTGTCTGGGCATCCAACAGAAGATGCGCGAGATGGGGATCGTCCCGAAGGGGTTGCGGGAGATCCTGGTCGAGAAGGGCTTTCTGAACGCGACCCAGCTCGAAGCCCTGTCGCGCGACAGCGCTCCGGCCGTGACCTTGGCTGCGCCGGCCGCGGCACCACCCGCGGACCCGCCCCCGAAGACCACGCAGGGGAACGTCATTCAGATCCCGGGCTACGCCATCCTGTCCAAGATCGGACAGGGCGGCATGGGATCCGTCTTCAAGGGCCGGCAGGTCAGCATGGACCGGCTGGTGGCGATCAAGATCCTGCCGCCGCGCTTCGCCAAGGATCCGATGTTCGTGGATCGCTTCCAGCGCGAGGCCAAGGCCTCGGCCAAGCTCAATCACGAGAACGTGATCCAGGGAATCGACGTCGGCGAAGTGAAGGGAATCCACTACTTCGTGATGGAGTATGTGGAAGGGGAGCCGGTCTCCACCCGGCTCAAGAAGGAGGGGCGCGTCCCGGAGGCGGAGGCCCTCGAAATCGGCCTGCAGATGACCAAGGCGCTCGATCACGCGCACAAGAACCAGCTGGTTCACCGCGACGTGAAGCCCGAGAACGTCATGGTCACGCGGGAGGGGGTCGCCAAGCTCTGCGACCTGGGGCTGGCCAAGGACATCCGCAGCGATTCGTCGCTGACGCAGGCGGGGACTTCGGTCGGCACGCCGCACTACATCGCCCCCGAACAGGCGCGCGGCGAGAAGGACGTCGACATCCGCGCCGACGTGTACGGGCTGGGCGCGAGCCTCTATCACATGCTGGTCGGTGAAGTGCCGTTCGACGGACCGACGGCGACCGTGGTGATGACGAAGCACGTCACCGAAGACCTGGTCCCGCCGATTCGCCGGAACCCCGCGATCTCGCCCGGGGCGAACGCGATCGTGGTCAAGGCGATGGCCAAGATGCGCGAGCACCGCTACCAGACCCCCCACGAGATGCAGGAGGACCTGGAGGCGGTCCTGCGCGGCGATGCTCCCATTCACGCAAAACTGCGCGGGGGACGGTCGAGTTCGGGCGCCACGTCCAAAACGACGCCGTCGTCGGCGAGCCTGCGAGCGGTTCGGCCCGTACGCCACGCCGCTCCCCGCTCCAGCGCGCTCACCACGGTCGTGATCGGCGTGGGGATCGCCGGGGCGGCCCTGGTCGGATTCCTGCTCGCCGGCAAGGACCCGCGCGGCGGGCAGGCGGAAAACCCGCCGACCAATCATCCCGTCGTCGCCAACCGCCCCCTGCCCGTGAACACGACGCCTCCCGCGAATACCGCCCCCGTCGTTCCGGGCGGGGCCGATCTCAAGCGGGCGGAAGCCGATCTCGAGAAGATCGTCGCCTTCGAGGAGCAGTGTCTCAAGGACTTGAAGGACCTCGACGAGGTCCGTCTCCGGTACGCGGATTTCCTGATCACGCACAAGGGGTCGGAGGTGGTGCGCAAGGCTGAGATCCTGCGCAACCGCTTCGAGGAGGCGGTCCAGATCCGCGCGGAAGAGTGGGTGACCGGGGCCGAGGCGAAAATCCGGGCGTCCCTGGACGGAGGTCGGTATTCGGAAGCCCTCGCCGTGGAAGTCGAAATCCCGCGCGCGTTCCACAAGACGCACGCGGTCGGCCGCCTGCGGGAGACGCTCGAGCGCGCGCGCGTGGCCCAGGACCAGGCCTACCGGGATGCCCTCGCCGAGTGCGACGCGAAACTGGACAAGGGCGACTACGCCGGCGCGACGGCGGCGCTGCAGCGCGTCACCGATTTCGGCACGGCGCTGATGGTCAAGACCGCGCTCGAGAAGACCGCCGAGGTCGATGCCAAGCGGCGCGCCTACGAGGCCGGCCTGACGCGGGCCGCTGAAATGGCCTTCACGGAGAAGTTCGAGCCGGAACTGGCCGCCATCCTGTCGAGCCGGAAGCTCACCCGCTATCCGGAAGCGCTGGCGCGTTGCGAGGAACTCCTCGCCGGGGAGCTCAAGCCGATCGCCGACAAGGTCAAGGGGGGGATCTGGATCGACGCCGCGCTCCTGGCGGCCCTCCGCGACGACGTCTTCTCCGGGATCGGGGAAGTCCAGAAGCGCGGCGTGGCCGTGAAGCTCGAGGGCATCAACAACAAAATGCCGATCAAGTTCACGCTCTCGCAGACCGCGGGGGCGTGGGACTATTCCTTCGCCGCCTCCGGCGGCGGCGAGGTTCGTGCCGCCCTCAACCTGGACCGCCTGACGGTCAACGACATACTGCTCCTGGCCAATGAGGCCCCCGCCTTCAAGACGGGCGGGCCGGACTCGTCGATGAAGCTGGGCCTGCTCGAGCACTACGGCGGTTCCGCGGATGCGCGCAAGTGGTTCGAGAAGTCGGTGCGCGACTACGGGGAGGCCGGTTTGCCCGTGCGGGCCGCGCGGGCGAAGACGTTCCTCGATCAGCTCGACGCGGCGGCCGCGGGCGTGTCGGCCAAGGAAAAGGAGGCGCGCGACCGGTATGCCCGGGGCGAGGCCGCCTTCAAGGCCAAGGAGTGGGAAAACGCGCGGTCCCTCCTCCAGGATCTGATCGATCCCAACCATCCGGAAGGGTGGGCCTCGATGACCTGGGTCAAGGAGCACACTCCGCAGATCCGCGAAATGCTCAAGACCATCGAGCGCGAGTTGAGCGCGGCGGGCGGGCCGGTGAAACCGTCGACCGGGGGCTTCGCCGTGGAGGGGCGGGCCGAGGGGGGACGCACCGTCTGGGAGTACGAGTTCAAGAACGAAGCGGAGTTCGACGACTGGACGATCGGCGGCGGCACCTGGTTCGGCTCCATACCCAAGTGGTACCGCCAACCGCGCAGCGGCCGGCCGATCCTCGAAGACGGCGGGATCGTCTGGAAAGGTCAGTTGACCGGCGACCTGATCGTCGAGATCGACTTCGCCCCGCACCCGGCGGCGCCCCTCAAGAACTTCTTCGTCCTCTATCATGCCCAGGCGGTCGGCGGGCAGGATGCCCGCCAGCACAAGGGCTATCTCGCCGGTCTGGCCAACGAGAAGGACTACCTGCGGGGACTGCTGTCCGCCTGGCCGAACATCGTGAACACGATCGAAAACATCAAGCCCGACCGGATCATTCGCATCGACATTCAGCGGGCGATCCAGACCCGCTCCCCGTCGGAGGGCTTCGAGGCGATCCGACAGGAATCGATCCTCGGCACGGTGCTCGGCGGGCGCTCGCACCGCGTGCGCGTGGAGAAGTCGGGCAAACATCACGCGGTGCACTACGGCAATCGCGTGCTGCTGCGCGGAGACAACGACGACCTCACGACCGGTCAGTTGTTCATCGGCTTCTATGAATCGAAGGCGTCGATCACGCGCATCAAGATCACGGGCACCCTGGACCCCGCCTGGTCGGCGAATCCGGGCGGCGGGCGCTAGCGGCGGAGGCGGCGCGCGCGGCCGCGGACGATCCGCCTCCCGGGCCCGCCCCCGCCCCGTCGGCGCCTGAGGGGCGCCGGATCCCCGGAGCGTCACGCGTCCCGTCCGGCGGGTCCGCAGCCCGACAGGCGCTTTTCCACTGGGCAAAGGCGTCGAGATTTGCTTTAACCCTGCGTTCCCCCGGTCGTCTTGACGAAACCGTACCCGGGGGACCGTTCTGCGAGGATCCACCGACATGAAATCTTCCGTGTCCTGGCTTGCGCTCTTCCTCGTCGCCGGCGCGCTGGTCGGCGCCGGTTGCGCCTCGGCCCCTGAACCGTCGGGCGGCGGTTCCTCCGCCTCCGCGGCCAACGCGGCCGCGCCGGCAGGCACGGCCAGTCCCTCGCCACAGAATTCCGCCGCCGGCAAGACGTCTCCCGTGGAGAAGTCCGCCGCCGCGGCCAAGGCCGCCAACCCGGTGGCCGACAAACCCGCCAGCGGCAAGACCGCCCCGCCGCCGAGTCGCATCGGCGACGTGCGGGTCTCCCTGTTCACCCTCACCAAGGGCAAGTTCCAGCACAAAGAATACATGGGCACCTACCTGATGCTCGTCAATCCCTCCTGGGTCAAACACAAGCGTCCCTACACGGAACCGTTCTTCCAATTCGCCAAGCCGGGGTTGAAGATCGTCGAGGATGACGTGATGGAGACCCTGCTTCGCCACCTGACCGACAGCGGGTTCTGGAACATGCCCGAGACCTCGAACGTGGACCTCGCCGCGCTTCGCCGGCCCACCGCCGAAGGCATCCGCTACGTCACCGTGAATCGCGACGGCGTCTCGCGCACCGTCGAGCGCGCCCGCCTCGGTTCCACCAGCGGCCTCCTCGACAAGTTCATCAACATCGAATACGGCATCAACCAGGTCTGGCACAGTTCCACCACCTACGTGACGGAAACGCAGCGGCAGAACTGGCTCGACGCCTTTCAAAGCCACTACGAACTCAAGAAGGCGCAGGAACGCGCGGAGGAGAAGGCGATGGAGGCCCCCGCGGGAACTCCCGGAACCCCCGCCGGCGGGACGGGCGGGTCCGGCGCCTCCGGCACGGGGTCGGGCGGGTCCGGGAGCGGCGGCGGGTCGAAGGGATCCGGGAGCTGAGCCGGGGAGAGACTCTCCGCGGCTCGCATCGCGCTACCCCCGTATTGCCTCCCACGCCCCGACCGTGGCCCGCTCCAGACGGTCCGCCCGCACCTCGTAGCCCAGGCCGACCCCACCGGGAACCTCGATGCCGCCGTCGGCCTCGAGCCGGACGGGCGGGTCGATCAGGTCCTCGTCCCAGTAGCGATCGCTCGCCGACAGGTCGCCCGGGAGGGTGAATCCCGGGAGCGTGGCGATCGCCAGGTTGTGGGCGCGGCCGATGCCGGTTTCCAGCAGGCCCCCGCACCAGACCGGGATTCCGCGCGCGGCGCAGGCGTCATGGACCGCTCGGGCCATCGTCGGGCCGCCGACCCGCGCGGGCTTGAGATTGACGATCCGGCAGGCGCCGATCGCGATCGCGTGCGCGGCATCGCCGGCATTGCGGATGCTCTCGTCGAGACAGAGCGGCGTGGCGAGCCGGCGAGCGAGCGCGGCATGGTCGCCGAAGTCCTCGAAGTGGAGCGGTTGCTCCAGGTAGACCAGGGCGAAGGAGTCCAGCCGCTCGAGGTGGTCGGCGTCGGCGAGCCGGTACGCGCCGTTGGCGTCGGCGGTCAGCGGGTCTTCGGGGAACTCGCGGCGGAGCGCCGAGAGCACGTCGACGTCCCATCCCGGCTTGATCTTCACCTTCACCCGTCGGTAGCCCGCGGCGCGCGCGGCGCGCACCCGCTCGAGCAGGGCCGGGACGGTCGCCTCGATGCCGAGGCTGATGCCGGTGGGGATTCGGCGCGGGGCGCCGCCGTAGACGGCTGCCAGGGAAAGCCCGCGCCGGCGCGCGACCAGGTCCCAGCACGCCGCCTCCAGGCCCGCCTTCGCCATCGGATGGCCGCGCACCCGGCCGAACCGGCCGGTCAGTTCCGCCGGGTCCGCCACCGGCCCGGCCTGCAGCATCGGGACCAGGAAGTCCCGCAGCACGTGCTGGGCCGTAACCACCGTCTCGTACGAGTATCCGGGGGACGCGGCCACCGGGCATTCCCCCCAGCCGACCGCCCCCTCCGACTCGACGGCGACGATCACGGTCTCCTTGTCGTGCACCCGGCCGAAGCTGGTCTCGAACGGGAAGCGCAGCGGCAGGCGCGCGTGCCGGACGACGACGCGATCGATCCACATGGCGGGCTCCACCGCGGGCTTCAGGCCGCCGACGCCTTCGGCGGGCTCGCCGCCTCGATCGCGCGCCGCGCATCCCACAGCAGGAGCACGGTGAGCAGGGTGAGGACCGCGGCCACGACGCCGTTGACGGTCGTGGGGTTGAACCCGACCGGCACGGCGCCGAAGAACGATCCGTGGAGGATGCGCCCGAGCGACCAGAGCGTGATCGTCATCATGAAGACCATCGGCGCCACCGTGAACCAGATCGGACGCCCGGTCTTGCGCAACCACACGGTGATGCCCAGGAAGGTGAGCCCGGCGAGCAATTGGTTGCTCGTCCCGAACAGCACCCAGTAGTCCATGTAGGCCGCCGGCCGCGTGGTCGTCCAGAGGACGAACGCCGCCGGCGCCAGGGTGGCCAGCGTCGCCGCCACCATCCCGCCGCGGCCTTCCCAGCGGAACACTTCCATCAGGATCAGGCGGCCCAGCCGCGTGCAGATGTCCAGCGTGTCGAAGACGAACGTGGAGAACGCCATCGCCCCGAACGTGACGGCGAAGAGAATCTGCTCCTTGCCGATGATCACGGTCAGGAACCGCCCCAGTCCGTTCCCGTACACCGTCCCCGGCGACACCCCCCGGGCCTTGTCGTCCGCCAGGATCATGATCGTGGCCAGCGCGATCAGCGCGACGAAGCCTTCCATGAGCATCGCGCCGTAGCCGATCGGGCGGCAGTCGGTTTCCTTGTCGATCTGCTTGGACGTGGTCCCCGAGCAGACCAGCCCGTGAAACCCGGAGCAGGCCCCGCATGCGATGGTGACGAAGAGGAAGGGGAAGAGCGGCACCGTCGTTCCGTCCGGGCGCGTCAATTCCCATCCCCGGAAGGCGAGTTGTCGAACCTCGAAGTCCCCGGCGAACCCGGGCAGCTGGCTGCCGATGAAGATCCCCACCACTCCCACGCCGAGCGCGATGTAGAGGAGGAATCCGCCCAAGTAGCCGCGCGGCTGCAGAAGCGCCCATACCGGCGTCAGCGAGGCCACGAAGCAATACGCCAGGATGAGCATCGCCCACACCCGCGCCTGATCGGGGAGGGCGCCGGCCCAGCGGAGCACGAAGAGATCGGGGATCACCGTGCCGAGCCAGATTACGCCCAGCGTCGCCGGGACGAAGACCGCGGTGGCGAGGCCGAGGGGCAGTTTGAGCAGGCGCAGGGCGAATCCCATCCCCACCGCGAGGAGCAGGTACATCGAGGACGCCCCCGCGACCGCGCCGCCTTGCTCGAAGTCGACCTCGGGGCTCTTGCCCACGAACGTCTTCGCGGTGATGTCGGTGAACGCGATGATGACGTAGATGAGGGAGAGCCAGATGAAGACCATGAGGGCCGTGGACGCGCGCACGCCGATGTTGCGACGCACGATTTCGACGATGGAGCCGGCCTCGTGCCGGACGGACGCGACGAGCGCCGAGAAGTCGTGGACCGCGCCGATGAACACCACGCCGAGCCCGATCCAGAGGATGCACGGCAGCCAGCCGAACTGCTGGCACGCCATGATCGGCCCCGCGATGGGGCCCGCCGCGGCGATCGCGGAGAAGTGCTGGGAGAAGAGGTAGGAGGGGCGCGTCGGCACGAAGTCGCTGCCGTCGCTGCGCGTGTGGGCCGGGGTGGCGGCGGCCGGATCGAGCGCGAAGATGCGCGCCACCCACCGCCCGTAGAGGAGATACCCGGCGACCAGGAAGACCAGGACCGCGGACGCGAACAAGGCGAGGGACATGGCGGATCTCCCGGCGACGGCGCCAGGGCGAACCCTAGCAGAGCGCGCCCCGGGGTGTCAACCGACCCCGTCCGCGGAAGACGCGGATCACGACCCGACGGGGCCGGCGGCGCCGTCCCGGGGGGGGGGCGGCGAATCGGAAGCGCGGCCCGGGTTCCCGTCCGTCGTCGCCTCCAGCGGCAGCCGGATCTCGAACACGGTCAGACCGTCGCGCCGAAGGTAACGCAGCGTGCCGCCGTGCTTCTCCACGATCGCGCGCGACAGCGGCAGGCCGAGACCGGTTCCGCCCGGGCGCGAGGTCACGAACGGTTCGAACGCCCGCTCGGCCAGGTCGGCGGGGATGCCGGGCCCCGAGTCGATCACTTCCACGCGCGCCGCGTCGCCGTCGCGCGTCGTGCGGATCGTCAGGGTCCCGCCCCCGGGCATGGCATCGAGCGCGTTCAGGGTCAGGTTGAGCAGGACCTGCTTGAAGCGGTTCCGGTCCAGCGGCACCGGCGGGAGATCGGCGAACTCCGTCGCCAGGGTCGCGCTCCGGTGTGCGATCTGGCGCGCAAGCAGGCCGAGCGTGTCTTCGACCGTCGAGCGCAGGTCCGACGGAGAGCGCTGCAGCTCCACCGGCGAGGCGGTTCCCAGCAGTTCGTCGACGGTCAGGTGCAGCCGTTCGTTTTCCGCCAGGATGCGCTCGAGGTCTTCGCGCGCCTGGGGATCGGTCGTGTTCTTGAGCAGCATCTGCACGGTGAGGCGGATCGCCGCGAGGGGGTTGCGGATCTCGTGGGCGATGCGGGTGGTGACCTTGCCCAGCGTCGCGAGCTGCTCCGCGCGCACGAGCTCCTGTTCTCGTTCCCGCAATTCCCCGGCCATGCCCTCGAACGCGCGCGCAAGCTTGGCCAGCTCGTCCGAACTGTGTACCTGGATGGGACGGTCGAGCGACCCGGCGGCGATCTCGCGGGTCTTTTCCGCCAGGATGCGGATCGGCTCCGTGATCGAGCGGGCGATCCAGTAGCCGAGCGCAGTAACCAGGACGGTGCCGATGAGACCGACGACGACCGGGGGGAGGGCCGCGCCGCGCTTCTCGCGCGAGATCTCCTCGCCGGGGAAGAACAGGAGCAGGACCTGCGGCGCGGCGCCGTCGCGCGCGCGCACCGGGCTCCACGTCATCACATAGGTGCGTGCGCCGACGCGGACCCTCTCGCGCAAGCCGGGTTCCGCGGCGACGCCGCGGAGGGCCGCCTGCAGATCGGCCGAGGTCCCCTCGGGGAACGTCGAGGCCTCCAGTCGCGGCGGGTCTCCGCGGGTCGCCGCCGCGTCGGCCCGATAGGCCGCCTTGATCCGGGCCAGGAACGGCGGGGTGAGCAGGAACCCGCCTTCGGCCGAGATTCCGGCCAGGTCCATGGTCATTCGCTCGAGCCGCTCCTCGACCCCGCGGGTGGCGTCGCGGACGGCCCACCAGCTCGAGGCGGCGATCACCGTGCCGAAGAGCAGCGTGAACGGGAGGACGATCCGGGCGGTGATTCCCATCGGGCTCGGCTCCGCGGAATCGGGTGGCGCGCGCCCGCGGCCCGGCCCCCGTCAGATCACGTTCTTCTCGCTGATCAGCTTCCCCTCGCGGAAGCGCCGGAGCGACAGGCAGGAGACGTCGATCGCGGACGACCGCTTCGTCAGCATCTCGGTGATCAGCTGCCCGGTGATCGGCGCGTGCATGAAGCCGTGGCCGCTGAAGCCGACCGCGAGCCAGAACCCCTTGACCTCCGGCGCCTCGCCCAGGATCGGGTGGTGATCCGGAGTGGTCTCGTACAGCCCGGCCCAGCCGCGCAGGATCTCCGCCTCCTCGAGGAGGGGCACGCGGCGTGTCGCCAGGTCGATGATCTTTTCCAGGCAGCGCTCGTCGGTGACGCGACTGAAGCTCGACGGCTCCTCCGGGTCGCTCCACCCGAGCAGGAAGCCGCCGCTTTCGCTGTGCAAGTAGAGGCCGGTGGCGTAGTCGATCGTGAGCGGGATGTTGTTGGGCATCTTGGGGAACGGTTGGGTGACGAAGACCTGGCGCCGATAGGGGAGCACGGGCACGTCGACCCCCGCGCGGCGGCCGAGTTCGCCGGCCCACGCCCCACAGGCGTTGATGACGATCCCGGAACGAATTTCGGCATCGGCGGAGCGCACCCCGCGCACGCGCCCGTCCTGGACCATCACCTCGGTCACCTCGAACCCGGTCTCGATCCGCACGCCGCGCTTGCGCGCCTGGGATTCGTACCCGGCGAGGAAGTCGGCGGGCGAGGCGTAGCCGTCCTTGGGGGAGAAGGCGGCGCCGAGGACGTCGTCCTGCTTGAGCCAGGGCGCGCGTTCCGCGACCTCCTCCCGGGTCAGCAGGCGCGAGGGCACGCCGCAACGGTTCTGCAACGCTACATTGCGACGGAACGCCTCGAGGTGCGCATCCTGGGTGGCGACCCAGAGGTACCCGTTCTGGTGGAACGGGGCGTGGCAGTCCATCTCGCGCGAAAATGCCTCGAAGCGCTCGATGCTCGGCACGGACAGCCGGATGTTGATTTCGCTGGAGAACTGCGCACGGATGCCGCCCGCGGCCGCGCGGGTGCTGCCGACGCCGAGGACGGCCTCGCGCTCGACCAGGACGACGTCTCGCGTCCCTTCCTTGGCGAGGTGCCACGCGATGCTGGCGCCGATGATGCCGCCGCCGACGATGACCACGTTGGCCTGTTCCGACTTCACGGCGCGGTGGTTCCTCCTCTAGAGCGGGATCGACGTGACCTCGCGCTCCCCGCCCGAGGCGAAGGCGCAGGCGGCGGCGACGAGGGCCTCGAAGAGTGCGAGCTGGCCCGGCCAGTCGATGATCCGTTCGGGGTGCCATTGCACGGCGAGGACGAAGCGGGCCGGATCGTCCCCTTCCACCCCCTCGATGACTCCGTCCGCGGAGCGGGCGTTGACCGTGAGTCCGCGGCCTACGCGCGCGATCGCCTGGTGGTGCGCGCTGTTCACCTGCGGCGCAAGGGAGCCGAGCACCCGCTCCAACCGGGTCCCGGAGGCCACCCTGACCGGATGTTCCGCCGGGACGTCCGGCTTGCCCCGGTGGGCGACGTCGGGACCGACCGCCGAGGGGACGTCCTGGACCAGCGTGCCGCCGCGAAAGACGTTGAGCAACTGGAGCCCGCCGCAGATGCCGAGCAGGGGCATCCGCGCCTCCTCGGCCGCCCCGATGAGGGTGAAGTCGGCGGATTCCTTGCGCGGGTCCATCCGGTCCAGGGTCGGGTGCGGCGCCTCCCCCCAGCGCGAGGGGTCGAGGTCGTCTCCGCCGGTGAACAGGACGGCGTCCGCCAGGTCCAGCGCGGCGCGCGCCGCGGCGGCGTCGTTCACGTGCGGATAGAGGAGGGGGATTCCCCCCGCGCGCACGACCGCGTCGACGTAGGTTTCGTTGAGGAAGACCCGTCGGCGCGGCTTGTCGAGAAAGTCGCAGTTGACGAGGATCACCGGCTTCATGGAGGCTCGCTCGCAAGTTCCTCCGCATCGTAGCAGAGCCCGGAAATGCGCGGAAGCAAAATGACGGCGGGCCGCCCGGCGGCCGGTTCGGACTTCCCGTTTGCCCGCGCGCCGGGAAATTGATAGGCTGTCTGCGTCCTCTTGAATCGGGAGCCGACCGTGGCCGATTTCAACGCGCCGCTCTCCGGCCTGCGTTCCGCGCAAATCCGCCAGGATGTGACGGCGAACAACCTCGCCAACGCCCTGACCCCGGCCTTCCAGCCCTCCCGGGCCGGGCAGGTCGATCAGGCGGGCGGCGGGTCCCGTATCGCGTCGATCCGACGCGCCCCGGGTCCGGGCGGGATCGACCTCACGGGCGGTCCGCTTGACGTGACGATCCGCGGCGAGGGGTTTTTCGAGATCGACACCGCCCAGGGGACGCGCTTCACCCGCGACGGCTCGTTTCGCGTCGACGGCGCCGGGCGTCTCGTCACCGCGGGCGGCGGGCTCGTGCGCCCCGGCATCCAGATTCCGGCCGACGCGCGCGGGCTGCAGATCTCTGCCGACGGCGCCGTGCGCTCGATCGCGGCGGACGGATCGCTGCAGGATCTGGGCCGGCTGCGCGTCAGCCGGTTCAACAACCCGGGCGGCCTCTCGTCCGTCGGCGACAACCAGTTCGCCCCGACCGCCGCTTCCGGTGCGCCGATCTCCGGCGCGCCCGGGGAGGGCGGGTTCGGTTCCCTGCTTGCGGGCGCGCTGGAATCCTCCGGGGTCGACCTGGCCGCCGAGATCGTCCAGACGATCCTGAACCGCACCGCCTTCCAGGTCAACCTGCCGGTCCTCAAGGCCCAGGACGAGATGCTGGGCGAGATCGTCGACCTCCAGGGTTGACGCCGGGGCCCGCAACGCGGCAGGTCGGCCCCCGGGTCGCTCCGCCCCCCGGTTCGTGGAATCCCCGGCCCCGCTATTCGCGCGGAAGTGCGCCGGTCTCGCGCGCCCCCGCGCAGCCGCAGGGAGCGGACTCGAGCGGCAGCGCCACGGGCAGGAGCGGCAGCGGGACGTCCTCCGAAGGGATGCCCGCCTTCGCCCGTTCCTCGAGACGCGTGAGCATCCCGAGTTCGACCCGGCCGTCGTGCACGCCGCTGGCCGTGCAATTCGTCCGTTTCGCGTAGGGTTCCCAGCGCGCGAGCCAGGCGGTCAGACTCTCGATCCGGGCGCGGCGCGCTGCCGCGGGGAGGGCGCGGGGGTCGGCGCCGGGTTCGGGGATCAGGACCGGATCCGGTCCGAGCAGCGGCGCTTCTTCCGACTTCGGATTGCCGAGCGCGCGGACCAGGCGGCGGGCGAACTCCGCCACCCCTTCTCGCGTCGAGGCGGTCGCGACCCGCAGCAGCGGCTCCAGCATCCGTCCTTCACGCAGGAGGGCGAGGCGGAAGTGGGCAAGGCGCGTGTAGGGATCCGACTTCAGGGAAGCCACGTACTCCTCGAGCGTCGTCTCCACGGCCTGCTCGCGCGCGGGATCGAGGGCCTCGATGCAGCCGATCCAGGCGCGCAGGGTCTTGCGCGGCGCCGGAGAGGATTCGAACGGAAACCGGGCCTCCGCTTCGGCGGCGGGGAGAACGAACAGGACGCGGGTGCCGGGCGTGAAGAACAGGCGGTCGTACACGCCGCGCACCGCCGCGGCGGCTTCGGTCGCGGTCAGTCCGGTGGAGGCGAGCGCGGCCTCCAGGTGTCGGGCGGCGTCCGCGGCCGCCGCCCCCACGGAGCGGCCAACGGCGCGCGGCAGGGCGATCTCCGCCGGGTCTCCCGGCTCGACCGCGCCGACCGGTA
>CAZWCX010000106.1:0-25219 GCA_964632945.1 uncultured Planctomycetia bacterium
CGCGGGGCCGTCGGGTCTCGCCGCCGCCACGCGCCGGCCCAGCAAGGGAACGGTCCGGGGATTCACCCCCGAGATGCTCTCGCAGATCCGCGCCGAGGGCAAGATCTTCGGCGACTACTACCTCCTGGACAAGCTCGGTCAGGGCGGCATGGGTTCCGTCTTCAAGGCCTACGACACCAAGTTCAATCGCTTCGTCGCCATCAAGCTCCTCAATGCCCAGGGGGGAGAGGAGGACCCGATGGTGGGGCGGTTCTGGCGCGAAGCCCGCGCTGCGGCCAAGCTCCGCCACCCCAACGTCGTGCCGGTGTACGACATCAGCACCATCGACAAGACCCACTACATGGTCATGCACTACTGCGAGGGCCGCTCGCTGGACAAGGAGATCAAGTCGCCGGAACCCCTGATCTTCCAAAAAGGCGAGCCGCCCGCGGACGGACGCAACCCGGGCCTCGAGATGAACACCGTCCTGCGCATCATGCGCGACATCTGCCTCGCCGTCGATGTCGCTCACAAGAACGACCTCGTCCACCGCGACCTCAAGCCTGCCAACATCATGGTCGCCCCGGACGGTACCGTGCAGTTGACGGACTTCGGCCTCGCCCTCGACATGGCGGACACGAACGTCCGCCTCACCAAGAGCGGCATCACGCTCGGCACGCCGCTCTACATGTCGCCCGAACAAGGCGCCGGCGAAAGCGGGCAGGTGGATGCGCTGAGCGATCTCTACAGCCTCGGCGCCATCGCCTACGAACTGGTCACCGGCCGGCCGCCCTTCGAGGGCAACGACACCATGTCCGTGCTCGTCAAGCACATGCACATGGAGCCGACGCCGCCGAGCAAGGTGATCAAGCGCATCGACTCGCAGCTCGAGGAAGTGATCCTCAAGTGCCTCGAAAAGGAAAAGAAGCGCCGCTATGCCTCGGCCGCCGAACTCGCCGAGGACTTCGACTGTCTGTTGCGCGGCGAACCGATCAAGACGGCCGCCCCGTCCATGATGCACAAGTTTCGCCGCTGGAATCGGCGGCACCGGGCCGTCGTCATGTGGGCCTCCGTCGCTGCGGCCGCCATCGCGATCGCCGGCTACTTTGGTTACACCAGCATCCGAATCGAGGAAGAACGGGAGCGCCAGGAGCGCGCGGCCCAATCCCGCGAACGCCTCAATCAGGCGCGCCTGAAACTGAACGAGGCCCAGAAGATCGTGCACGAGGCCGAACTGGCCCGCCGCCAGGGGAAGCTGAAGACCGTCTCCGGCCTGGCCGGCCAGGTCGAGGCCCTCGCCGCCAAGGCGCTCGAACTCGACCCGACCCTCCTGGACGCGCACGTGGTGCGCGCCGAGGCCCACCGGGTCGAGGGCGGATACGAGCCGGCGCTGAAGGCCCTCGCCCCGGTCTTTGCCGCCGAGCCCGCCCATGGTCGCGCCCATTTCGTCGCCGGCGGGCTGCACTTCGATCGCTGGATCGAAGGCGTCGTCGATGCCCGCGCCCGGTCGCTTTCCCTCCGGCGCCTGCTCCTCGGCAAGCCGCTCACGGCGGACGAGTTCACCCGCCTGCTCGCCCCCGGCGGAGCCGTGCCGGGGAATGAAGAGCTCGAGTCGATCCGCAAGAAGGCCGCCGGCGAATTGGGCCAGGTGCCCGTGCTCCCCGAACAGCCGGCTTCCGACGTGGCCCAGGCCCTGGCGATGCTCCTGGCCGACCCCGCGGCCCATGCGACCGAGGCGATCGCCCGGCTCGAAAAGAGCGCGGCGAAACAGGACGAACTCGATGAAGCGTGGCTGGGGCTCGCGGTCGCGTATCAGTGGCGCGGCGACGAATTCAACGCCCTGGGCGCGTACGACCATGTGGCGCGGGCGGACCGCGGGCGATTGTCGGTCGCCCGGGATCGCGTGATTCTGGCCGTCCTCGCCGCCCTCCGACCGGACGCGGGGGAGGGCACGGTCGCCAAGGCGCTCAAGGAGGCCCTGCCCGACTTGGACCGGATTGAGGCGCTCGACCCGGAGGCGACCGGCCTGCTGGCCCTGCGACCCTGGATTCTCTTCCGCTACACGCTCACGGGCGCCGGGTCCGCCACCGAGGCGCAGGCCACGCTCATCGAAGCCAATCGCCGGCTGCGGGAACTGGATGGGAAGCCGGGCGCCCCCGCCGGGCCGGAGCGCCACTTCCTCGAGGCCAAGATCTGGGCGCATCTCGCACGCGCCGAGGTCGAGCTCAAGCTGGAACCCATCGCCTCGCTCGAAAACTCGGTCGCGGCCTACACGAAGGGACTGCAGGCCGGGCGATCCGACGAGTACCTCGAAGCCCGCGCGGAGACGTACGTGCGTCTGGCCGACGAGATGCGCCGGCGCAACTTCGACGCGCGCGCATCCCTGCAGGCGGCCATCGAGGACTACACCACGCTGCTTCAGGACGACAACGGCACCGCTCCCGTCGACCCCTTGCGCATCCGCCGCCGGCGCGCATCCGCCTGGATCTCCCTGGCGGAGAGCCTGGCCGCCAAGCAGGAGGAGCCCCTCCCCGCGTTCGAGAAGGCCGCCGCGGACTTGACCGTCGTGCTCGAGAAGAACCCGGATGACCTCGCCTCCCGCCGCATGCGATTGCGGGCCCACGGCGGAATGGCCGGCCGGTACGCGCTGACCGGACGACCCGAGCTCAAGATGGAGTACGCCCGGCGCAACGAGGCCGATCTCGTCGAGGCGCTCAAGACGGCCGCCGAAGACGCGGAACTGTGGCACCTCCTCGGCATGGCCGAGGCCATGATCGCGACCCACGAAACCGCCGAACGCGAGGAGCGCACCCTCTACTACGGACGCGCGGAGGAACACTATCGCAAGGCCGTGGACCTGGGACGGACCCCGGCCTGGCACGACCTCGCACTCCTGTATCTGGCGGTGGGCAACGATTCCAAGGCGCTGCAGACCCTCCGTTCCTTCCAGTCCAGTCTGCCGAAGCCGAATCCCGAACTCGAAGTGGTCATCCGGCGCCTCGAGGAGGACCAGTCGACGGTGCTCAAGAAGGACCTCGACGACGCCAAGGAACTGGCCATCAAGGGGGAGTACGAGGCCGCGGAGGAGAAATACGTCCTCGGCCTGCGCAAGCTCAAGGCCGTCCTCAAGGTCGGCTCGGAGGAAGAAGCCAAGTCGGCGCTCCAGCGTTACTCGGGAGATCTCGCGCGTTCCTCCTATGACCTGGCTTGCATCTACGCCCAGGCGAGTGTGGGGCAGGGGGGGAGTAAGCCACGCTCCAGGAAGCCGACTCCGGAAGAGGCGAAGACCTATGTGGAGAAGGCCTTCGAGCAACTCGAGGAAGCGCTGAAGTACGGCTACGGTCAGAAGGTCGGCGCCGGGGACAAGGTGGTGAAGGACAAACGCCTCGTGGATGCCGCGAAGGCCGACAAGGATCTGGTCCCGATCCACGGCGACCCGCGCTGGAAGAAGGTGCTGGAACGATTCGATCAAGCCGCCGAGGAGTAAGGGGCTGGGCGCCTCGGGGATCGTCGGGGAGCGGCTTTGTCTTCCCCTGCGCAGCCCGAAGGGCTAGAATCGTGGGATTCACCCGGGGTGTCCGAGGACGAGATTGAGGGGAGTATGGCCATGCGCACGCTGGAGCGTTGGGTGGTGATCCTGGTCGCGGTGTTCGCCTTGGGCGGGGCGACCACGGCCCTGGCGCAGTGCTTCTATGGCGGGGGAGAGGAACCGCCCCCGACCCCGGACTTCCCGCAACCGCAGACCGCCACGTTCGCGGAAGCGCTCCGCAACCTCGCGGCCGACCTTGCGGCGCGCACCAACCAGCAGGGCCCCGTCCAGCCCTTCGGCATGGAGTCCGGATCGCCGCTTCGCATCGGCGCGTTCGGCAACCTGCTGTCGGGAGAAAAGGCGGCGGCGGCGGGCAAGTCCCCGGTGAAAAACTTCCAGGACGCGATCAAGGCATTCGAAGAACTGCTCGCCAAGAACCCCAAGGACGTGGGGGCGCAGCGCGGGCTCCTGCGGGCGATGTCCGGCATCGCCGGGCACCAGATCCTGTCGGGCGAAGGCGGGAGCGAGGTGGACGGCCTGCTCCTGCGCGCCAAGCTGCGCGCCTTGGAGGCCCTCAAGGAATCCCCGAACGACCCTGGCCTGCTCCATCTCCTCGGAAACATCGAATCGACCCTGGCCACGCGTCCCGGCCGGGGGGCGGCCGACCGCGCCAAGCACTATGGAGCGGCGAAGTCCTACTACAAACAGGCCGTCGAAGGCGGAAACCTGTTTTCGCAATACGCCCTCGGGATGCTGTATCTCTCCATCGGAAACTACCGCGGCGCCCGCGAGGAATTGCGGAAGTTCCAGGCGCTCATGCCCGATGCCCCCCCGGGGCTTCAGGGCGCCCTCGAGGCGCTGGACAAGGCCATCGCGTCGGAGCCGACCGGCGATTTCGACGCCGCCTTCGAAGCGATGATGAACGGGGACGAGCCAAAGGCGATCGCGGCGTTCCTGAAGGGGCTGAACAAGCTCCACGAGTTCCTCGGCGTGCCCCCTGGGCAGGAACTCAACTCCGCCCCGAGTCACGATCTCCTGCGCCACATGATGGCCCACTACAATCTGGCCGCGCTGCTGTCGAAGCAGGACCAGCTGGATCCCGCTCTCAACAACCTCCAGCAGAGCGTCCAGATCTACTACATCTTCACATCGGCGCCCGCTTCGAAACCGAAGGGCGGAGAGTCCCTGTCCAACAACGACCCGTTCAATATCTATACCGGTCTGGAGACCGACCCGGACTTCGGGAACCTGCGGACGAAGCGCTCTCCGGAATTCAAACGACTTTTCGAGTCCAAACGCACGAGATGATCAGACCCGACGTCAGCGCCGGGTGATCCGCCGATCGGCTTCGGGTCGGGCGGGATGCGCGGCCCCGCACTCCCCGGGCCTGGGGCGGGTGCGGGACCGGAGAGGCCGTGTGGGAGTGTGCCGATCCGCCCGGCGACGGCCATGCGTGCGACCGGGTGAGCGCTTTACCTTGATTTCCCCGGTTGGTCCGCCGCCTTTCGCGCCGGGCTTGGTTGCTCGTCGTCGGCGATGCCCCGGGGCATCGACTTCTCCTCGTGCCGCGCCGGGCGCACCTATCGCCTCGGCCGAACCCGGGATCTCAAGCTTGAAGACCGACTAGTTGGGCTGGGGAGGGGCGTCCACGGCCACTTCCACGCGGTTGCGCCCGCCGGCCTTGGCGGCATACAACGCGCGATCGGCTCTCTGCAGCAACTGGTCGCGGGTCTTGTCCCGGCCGAAGAGGTAGTCGGCCAGCCCGATCGACGCGGTCAGCGGGCGGCCGGGGAATTCCCGCCCCAGCTCGTCCCCGCGCTTCGCCAGCGCCACGCGCAGCCGCTCGGCATATCTCGCCGCATGGTCGATCGACGTCTCGGGGAGCAGGACCAGGAACTCCTCGCCGCCGAACCGGCCCACGATGTCCACGTCGCGGGAAACCGACTTGATCACTCCGGCGACCTCCTTGAGGACCCGGTCGCCCGCCTGGTGCCCGAACGAGTCGTTCCAGGCTTTGAAGTGATCCACGTCCAAGAGCGCGACGGAGAGCGGCCGACCGTACCGGCGCGCGCGCTCCATCTCGTAGGTCAGCGACTCCATGAGATGGCGGCGGTTGAAGAGTGTCGTCAGTTCGTCGCGAATGGCGAGTTCGCGCATCTTCTCGAAGAGCATGGCGTTTTCCATCGCCATCCCGGCCTCCGACGCGAGGATCGCCAGGGTCTGCACCGAGGCCTCGGCAATCGGGTAGCCGGAGAAGGCGTTGTCCGCCAGAACCAGCCCGGTGAGGTACGAACGGCTGAAGATCGGCGCTATGACGATCTCGGTGACGTCGAAGTAGTGGAGGAGACGCGCCGCCAGCCCCTTTTCGTGGGCCACCCGCAGGACGAACGGAGCCGCCTCCAGCGCGCAGCGGGCGAGGAAGTTGTCCTCCGACTCGAGCGCGAAGAAGATCTCGGCCTGGCGCGGTTGGATCTGCGAGGAATCGCGCACGTCGCGGCCGGCGATCCAGCGCCCCTCCCAGTCGACGGCGAAGTAGGAGGCGCGATCGAATCCCAGTCCGGAATGGACCACGCCCACGATCGTGCTGCGGACCTCGTCCGCATCGAGGGTCAGGCGGGCGCGCCGGATCGCCTCATTGAGTTCCGTCAATTCCTTCACGCGCAACTCGAGCTGGCGCCGGGCCTCGTCGTAGAGCGAATTGATCTTGCCCAGTTCGACGTTCGCCTTCTGCAACGCCTTGCGCAGTTGCTGGGAGTCCGGCACCGGGATCCGGAACACTTCGGCGGTGCGCGTCAGTTCCCGTTCGATCTCGCCGGTGACCTCCTCGAGATTCAGCTTGTCGAAGGAAAGCAGATCGCGGATCCTACCCTCGAGCAGCGGAGGCCGGAGCGATTCCACCGAACCCATGCCCTGGGTCCAGACCACGAAATCGGCGGCCGCGACGATGGCCGCCAGTTTCTCCGCCACCGGGAGCGCGTTCTCCCGCAACCCCCCTCCCAGGCTGTGGTGCATACGGACCGCCTGTACGACCTGCGTGGGCAGGTGCCACCGTTCGAGGAGGAGCGCCCCGACGACGGCGTGGTCGGTCTGCAGCATCTGATGCTCCGCCACCACCGCCTCCACCGGCTCCTCCTTCAGGCGCTGGGCGACCTTCAGATACTCCTCCGGGGCGTTGCGGTCGATCACGACCTTGCCCACGTCATGGAGCAGGCCGGCCAGGTAGGCGTCGTCCGGTTCTTCGTACCCGGTGCCGCGTGCGATCGCCCGCGCCGCCGCCGCCGTCGCCAGACAGTGCTGCCAATAGAGGACCTTGTCGAGCGCTGCGGCCTTGTGCTGGTCGAGCAGGTTGTCGAACACCGAAACCGAGAGGACGATGCTCTTCAGGGAGGAGAACCCGAGGAGGGAAATGGCGTGCTGGACGCTGGTGATCTTGCGGCGGAATCCGTAGGCCGGCGAGTTGACGATGCGCAGGACCTTGGCCGTCAAGGCCTGGTCGACTTCCACGACCTCGCCGGCGTCGCGGGCGGAAGAGGAGGCATCCAGCACGATCTCGAGGATGCGGATCACCACGGAGGGCAGAGTGGGGATGGCATCCAGGTGCCCGAGCACCTTTTCCGCGGGAGTGACGTTCGTGCCCATGCTCTCCCCCGTCCCCCGTACGGCCGCCGCGCGGTTCCCACCATGCAGGCATGGTAACGGATATCCTCGTCGGAGTCAAACGGCGGTCGGAGCGGGGGCCCGGTTTTGGTCCGGAGCCGTCGGCGGGGGCTCCTTTTTCTTCGACTTTGCGGCGGAGCGCCTTACAATGCGCCTTGGCCCCCCGTCGAGGAACCGCTTCATGCTGCTGGGCAAGGTCATCGGCACCGTCTGGGCGACGGTGAAGGAACCCCGCCTCAACGACGTCAAGCTCCTGATCGTCCAGAATGTCGACCTGCAGAATCGCAACCAGGATCCGTTCCTGGTGGCGGTGGACGCGGTCGGCGCGGGCCTGGGGGAGACGGTCCTGGTGGCGCAGGGCAGCTCGGCCCGCCAGACCGCGGCCTCCAAGGATCGGCCGGTGGATGCCGTAATCATGGCCATCGTCGACCGGCTGGACGTGGTCCAGGAGGCCGAGCTCCAGCGCCAGTTCGAGGAGCGCAGCCGGGAGATGGAGCAGCGGCTGAAGCAACTGAAGGAATCCTAATCTCCAGGCCCCGCCCTCCGCGTGGTCGATGGCGACCCTGATCGGAACGGAAGAATGGACGCCCCCCGCTTCCTCACCGAAGCCGATGTCCTGCGCGCCCGCGACCGCGGGGAGGCGGTGGTGGTCGATCCGGGCGCGCGCCTGACCGCAGCCGCGGCCGATGCGGCGCGGCTCTACCAGGTCACGGTGGTCCCCCACGATGCGCGCCATCGGTGGGATTGGCGCCCCCCCGCCGGGCATGTCATCCGACTCGCGATCGCCGCCGACCACGGGGCCTTCCCGATGAAACGAGATCTCCTGCCGGCCCTGCGCGAGTGGGGGATCGAGGTCGACGACCTCGGCACCCACTCCGAAGAAGCCGTGGACTATCCGGATTTCGCCCTGGCGGTGGCGCTCGCGGTCGCGCGCGGCCGGTCCCACTGCGGGATCGTCCTCGACGGCGCCGGCATCGGATCGTGCATGGCCGCCAACAAGGTCCCCGGGGTGCTCGCCGCCAATTGCCACACCGTCGCGGCGGCCCGGAACAGCCGCGAGCACAACAACGCCAACGTCCTCACCCTGGGCGCCAAGATGATCGACCTGGCCGCCGCGGTCGAGGTCACGAAGACCTGGCTGGAAACGCCGTTCGGCGGCGGTCGCCACCAGCGCCGCGTGGACAAGCTGGTCGCCGTCGAGCGTCGCCATTTGCGGCCGGGAGCGGAACGCCCATGAATCTCGCCCGCGTGATCGGGTCCCTCTGGGCCACCCGCAAGCAGGAGTCGTTCGAGGGGGAGCGGCTCCTGCTCGTGCGGTACCTCGACGGCGACCTCAAGCCGGTCGGCGCCCCGGCCGTGGCCGCGGACACCGTCGGTGCGGGCCCTGGCGAAACCGTCCTGATCATCACCGCCCGCGAGGGCGTCCTTGCCCTCAAAGGGGACATCGACGCGACCTGCGCGGTGGACGCCACCATCGTCGGCATCGTGGACTTCGTGCGCGACCAGATCCAGTGAGGCAACTCCGTGATCCTTTGCCGCGTGACGGGAACGGTCGTCGCAACCCGGAAGAACCCCCACCTCGAGGGGCACCGGCTTCTCGTGGTGCAACCGGTGGACCTGCGCCTGAGCGCCCAGGGGACCGCCTTGGTGGCCCTCGACGTGGTCGACGCCGGGGAGGGGGACCTCGTCCTCGTCAACAAAGAGGGCGGGGGAGCCCGCATCGTATTCGAAAGTCAGGTCATCCCCGTTCAAGCCGTGGTGGTAGGTCTGGTCGATAATATCGAAGTAGACCCCGCCCTGGCGAAGCTGCCGGAGGGAAAGGCCTGATGGACAAGGAGGAAGGCTCATGAGCAACCGTGGTCTGGGGATCATCGCACTCGTTCTCGGCGTCGGCCTGCTGCTCGGCTGTCAGCACCGTCACGGTCGCCACCCGGTGCCGGCGCAAGGCGGCCCGGTCGCCACGGCCGCTCACGGCGGCGGAGATCTCTCCGCGGCCGCGGCGCGCGATGCCGCCGACATCAAGGCGCGCGCGCGCGAGGTCGAAGCCGACATGGCGACCGCCCGGCCCGCCAAGCCCGTCGCCGCCGAGCCCGCCATGCCTGCGGCGACCGCCGAAGCGGCCGCGCCGGCCGCCGAATCGCACCCGTCCGGAACCGCCGCGCCCGTGGCCGAGGCCCCGGCCGCGCAACCGTCCGGCACCGCCGCCCCCGTCCCCGCCGCGCCGGAAGCGGTCCGCGCCACGCCCCCCCTCGACGAGGCCAAGGCCCGCCAGCAGGAAGAGCTCCGACGAATCAAAGCCGCACTCGACCAGATCGAAGCCGCCCACCGCGAACACGATCGACGCAGGAGCCGGTAGCCCCATGACCGCCACCGTCCTTCCTCTCCCGGTCGCGCAACAGGGTCAATGCATGGGCTGCCCCCTCCCGGGGGCCTGCGCCACGCGCTGCCCCGATATCGTCCAGAGGATCCTGGCCGCCGGGGCCGTCCGCGTGGGCAGCATCCCCGGCGCCCAGGACCTCGTGCGCGGCCTCGCCGAAATCATCGATCACACCCTGCTCAAGCCCGATGCCGTCCGCAAGGACGTCGAAGTCCTGTGCGCGGAGGCCGACCGCTGGAAATTCGCCTCCGTGTGCGTCAACCCGGCCTGGGTCGGCACCTGCGCGCGCCTGCTCGTGCGTTCGCCCGTCAGGGTGTGCCCGTTCAGGGGCGCCCCCTCCGGCCCCCCCACCCCCGCGGACACGGCGCGCGAGTCCGGTGGCGCCCTGGACCGGGGCGCAACGGAACTGGACATGGTCGTCAACGTCGGCGCGCTCAAGTCCGGCGACCAGGCCCTGGTGGAACGCGACATCCGCGCCGTGGTCGATGCGGCCCATCACGGCACCGTGGTCAAGGTCATCCTCGAGACCGCGTTCCTCTCGGACCGCGAGAAGGTGATCGCCTGCCAGATCGCCCGGGAGGCCGGGGCGGACTTCGTCAAGACCTCCACCGGATTCGGGCCCAGCGGCGCCACCGTCCAGGACATTCAGCTCATGCGCGCCACCGTCGGGCCCGCGATGGGCGTGAAGGCTTCCGGGGGAGTGCGCGATACCGAAACCGCCGTGGCCATGGTGCAGGCCGGCGCCACCCGTATCGGCGCCAGCGCCAGCGTCAAGATCATCGGCGGCAGAGATTCCGGCGCGCGCGGCGGGGGAAAGTACTGACACGCGCCCGACCCCGCAAGTCCCGCTCACGCGAAGGCATGCCGATGGTCGAAGCCCACCTCTGCAGCGCCTTGATCCTCGGCAGCCTGCCCCTCTTCGCCGTGGTGGTCGCGGCCTGGTACGGGCAACGAAGGGCGGAGGCCCGGGTGACCGTGCTCGAGGCGGAACTGCGCCGCCTCTCCACCCTGATCGAGTCCCTCTCCGCCGCCGCACCCTCCCCGACCCCGGAACCGACCGCCATCGCGGTCGTCGAAGACGAGGACCTCAGCGTCGGCTCGAATCTGGTGTTCTCCACCCGCGAGTTTCTCGAACCGCTCACTTCCGGTCGCGGCCGCCGGCTGTTCGCGCCGCACCCGAAGTCGAAGCCGCCGCGTCCCGAAGATGTCCTTCACATGCTCTTCGGGGAAGGTGCGATGCCCGCACTCGACACCCCGGAGACCTCGTCGCTCCTGACGCCCGGCCCGGCCGTCCTTTCGGGAGAGGAGTGGTTCGGCCGCCACCTGCGGGAATTCGCCGGCGGAGCGGGGCTCCTGCTGCTGATCGGAATCCTCCTGGGCGAGACCATCCTCCACGGCGGCCCGTGGGGGCGCGTTGCCGCCTGCCTCGCAGCGGCCCTCGGCTGCATCCTGGCCGGTGCAGCCGCGGAAGGCCGCCCGGTGTTTCGCGATCTGCCGACCCGGCTCCTCACCGCGGGCTGGGTCCTCCTGCTCGCCGTCGTCCTCGCCATGGTCCACCTCCCGGCGCTGCGCGTCCTGGAGAGTCCGCACGTCGGCGCGGGCCTGCTCGGAATCGTCGGCGTCGGGACGATCATCCACTCCCTGCGCTATCGACGCCTGGGCGGACCGGCCATCGTCTTTTCCGTCCTCTACGTGGCCTTGAGCACCTACCCGATCGGACCGTGGGTCCCGATCGGCTCGGCCGCCTTGACCGCGGCGCTCCTGCTCCTCGCCGACCGCCGCGAGTTCCCGGGCTATTCGCTGCTCGGCCTGATCGCCCACTTCGCCGTGACCGCCGCCTGGATGATCGAACCGGCCTCGCTCGGCGGGGCGCGGGGCGGAGAGGTGTGGCTCCCTGCGCAGTGCGCCATCGGTGCCGTGTGGTTCCTCTTCGAACTCGCCGCCGTCCGCCGCGCCGCCGCCGACCCGCCCTCCGGATTCCGCGCGATCGACACCCTCACCGCGCTGAACCACGCGGCGCTGCTGGTCCTTTCCCACCAGTGGATGCTCACCGTCCTTCCGGAAGAACTGCCGCGGCTCTACCGGGTGCTCGGGGCCGTGCTGGCGACCAACGCCGCCGTGCGCTGGGCCTGGGAGCCCGCGCTCGGCATGTCCGGCTTCCGCATTGCCGCCGTTTCTGCCGCCCTGGCCTGGAACCTGGCGGTGTGGAATTCCCCCGATGCGCAGGGGAGAACCGGGGGATTCCTGCTTGAGTCCGCAGTCCTGCTGGGGATCTCCGCCGTCCTCCGGGACCCGGTCCTGCGCGCCGTCGGCTGGATCGTCCTGGCGGAATCGCTGGTGCGCCTCCTCTTGTGGGATTTTTCGACCGCACCCGGCGTGCCGCTCTGGGGAAGACGTGTCCCGGCCACGCTCTGGACCTTTCCCGCCGCAGCCGCCCTGTGCGCGGCGGCGTGGCGTCTGGGCACGTCCCCGCGAACCCGAATCTTCGCTCGGGAATCGCAATGGGCGACCTGGGCACTGGGATTCGCGGCGCTCCTCGTGGTCCTCACGCTCGGTTTTCTCGTGGCGGGAGTCCGGCGCTGACCCGCCCCCCGGAACCAGGCGGGGAGGGGCATCCGAATCGATCCGGAGGTTTCCGTGCTCTACGCGTGGGCCTTTCCCAAGTTCTGCCCCCAGTGCGGCGGCGCGCTCGAAGACCGTCGCCTGACCGGAGATCACCGTCCGCGCAAGGTCTGCGCCCGCTGCGCCCACGTCTACTACATCGGACCGAAGATCGCGGCCGGCACCGTTCCCGTCGGCGACGGCAAGGTCTGGCTCGTCCGCCGCGGCGTGGAGCCGGGATTGGGCCTGTGGAGCTTCCCGTGCGGCTACGTCGAACTCGACGAAACCCTCGAGGATGCGGCCCGGCGCGAAACCGAGGAAGAGACCGGCCTGCAGGTCCGCATCGCGGAGCTGCTGGGGATCTACACCTTTCCCGGACCGGACGGCCACATTCGCGTCGCGGTGGCGAGCTACCGGTCCGAGGTCCTGGGAGGAAGTCCTACCGCCGCAGACGACGTCGTCGAGGTGCAGGCATTCGCCCCGGACGCGATTCCCTGGGCGGAGCTCGCGTTCCACAGCAGCCACGCCGCCCTGCGAGCCTGGCTCACCCGCGCCCATCCGGAACTGCCGCTTCCGCCGCATCGCTTCCCGGCCGACCCGCCGGGCGCCCGGTAGGGAGACGGGGGCCCGGCGCGGGGTGCGCCCACGGATCCGCTCCGGACAGCGCGGAAAAACGATGAAAAACCCGGGGGAGGGGGGTACCATGCCCCCGCCAACCCGGAGACCGGATCGACCCCTTCTCCGCGAGAGCACGCCGTGGCCAGGAAGATGTTCGGGACCGCGGGAATCCGCGGCCTCACCAATCGCGAAATCACCCCCGACCTCGCGCTGCGCATCGCCCGCGCCTGGGGAGACCACCTCGGCAACCACGGCCGGGCCGCGATCGGCCGGGATACACGCTACGGCGCCGAAATGCTCTCGGCCGCGGCCACCGCCGGACTCCTGTCCGCCGGCCTCGACGTCAGCGACTGCGGCGTGATCCCCACCGGCGGTCTTTGCACGCTCCTGCGCGACGGCAAGTACGACGGCGGGATCCTCATCACGGGGTCGCACACGCCGTGGGACCGCATCGGAATCATCTGCCTCCTTCCCGACGGAGCCTACATCCCGGATTCGATCGCCCGCAGCGTCGAGGCCCGGTACGAGGTCCTCGATACGCAACGGAGCGACGTAGGCCCCGAGCGGATCGGCCGCGCCGGTCGTGAACCCGACCCGATCGGGCGCTACCGGAAGTCCCTGCGCGAATCCGTCGACGCCGAGAGGGTCCGCAAGGGGCGCTTTCGCGTCGTGGTCGATCCGGTCAATGGCACGGCCTCCGAAGTGTTGCCGGACGTCTTGCGGGATCTGGGCTGCGAGGTGCACCTCGTGCACGGCAAGGCCGGCCCCATGCCCGAGCGGCCGAGCGAGCCGCGCGCCCCGGTGCTCGGCGCCGCGCGCGAGAAACTCCTCCAGACCGGCGCCCACCTCGCCTGTTGCACCGACATCGACGCCGATCGCGTCTTGTTCATCGACGAGAACGGCAGCGTCCTGTCGGAAGACCTGGTCGGCGCGCTCTTCGCCGATCGTCTGTTCCGAGGCCGCCCGGGCGGCGTATGCGTCGTCCCCATCAACTCGTCCGGCCTGATCGAATGGGCGGCCGGGCGCACCGGCTTCTCCCTGGTCGATTGCCCTCCGGGACAACCCTCCACCGTCGAAGTGGTCAAGGATCGGAATGCCGACTACGCCTACGAGGAGTCCGGGAAGTACTATTTCTGCCGACGCGCGTTGTGGTGCGACGGACTGTACGCCGCCGCGCGCATGCTGGAAATCCTCGCCGCCGAAACGGCTCCTCTGTCGGCGCTCGCGGCGCCGTACCCGACGTTCCACCAGGTGAAACACACCGTCCATTGCGAAGACGCCGTCAAGGACCGCGCCATGGCCCGGGTGGCCGAGCGGATGCAGAAGAGCCTGCTCGATGGCCGCCGCAAGGACGTCACGCTCGACGGATTCAAGCGGGTGTACGAGGACAACGCCTGGCTGCTCCTGCGCAAATCCGGCACCGAGCCCCTCATCCGGGTATACTCGGACGCGATGACCCGTCCGCGCGCGGAAGCGCTCGTGCGCGCGGGCGAAGAGCTCTTGAGACAGGCGATGGCCGACGGATAATCGCCCGCGGCAGAGCCCGGACTTCCCGCGCCGTCGGCCGGGGAATCCGCGCGCGACGGCGCGGTCCTGTTCCGCCGCCGCCCGCCGGACCTCCGATGCCCGGGCGCCGCCACCCGCGAGGAGACCCGATTCCATGGCCAAATTCCACAGCGCGGAAATCGTCAAGACCGCTTCCGGAAAGCAATACCACATCGGCCTCGGACCCGGCGAGGTCGCGCCCTACCTTCTCGTGTGCGGCGACCTCGAGCGCGCCCGCCGCACCGCGGCGTGTTTCGACCGGGTTCGCGTCGAACGCGCCAATCGCGAGTACCGGACCTACACCGGCACCCTGGACGGCATCCCCGTCTCGGTCATGGCCACCGGCATGGGCCCCGACAATACCGAAATCGCTCTCGTCGAACTCACCCAGATCGTCGCCAACCCGACCGTGATCCGGATCGGCAGTTCCGGGGCCCTGCGCAAGGAGATCCGCCTCGGCGATCTGATCGTCTCCACCGGTGCCGTGCGCCTCGAGAACACCTCGCTCTATTTCGTCTCCGAGGGATACCCCGCGGTCGCGCACTACGAGGTCGTGCTCGCCCTCCTGGAGGCCTGCAGCCGGCTCGGCTTCCGCCACCACGTCGGGCTGACCGCAAGTGCGCCCGGCTTCTACGGGGCCCAGGGCCGTGAAGTGCCGGGCTGGCCCCCGCGCTACCGCGACATCGATCGCGAGCTCGAACGCATGAACGTCACCAACTTCGAAATGGAAGCCAGCGCCCTGTTCACCCTGGCGACCTTCCGCGGTTTGCGATCGGGCGCGGTGTGCGCGGCGTACGCCAACCGCCATGCCAACCGGTTCATCGATACGCGAACCAAGGAGCGCGCGGAGAAGGACTGCATCGAGGCAGGTCTCGAGTCCGTCCGGGTGCTCGCGCGGATGGACGCGGAGAAAGCCGCGGCGCGCGCCGCGCACTGGCAGCCGCGGTTGGGCGCCCCGGCGCCGGAAGCGCGTAAGGGCAAGCGCGGGAAGTGACCCGCCGTTTCTCCCTTCCTCGCCCGACGCACCGGAACCGCCTCGGCAGCGACCCGAGCCGGACGCCCTCGCGAGATGCGGATTCCCCCCCGCGACCCCCGACGGCCTCTCGGGGCCCTTTCCCTGTCCCGCCGCGGCCCGGGACTCCCGCGATCCTGTACTCCGACCCGGCGCATTCGACCTCTTCTCCCGCCGAAAATCGGGAATCGTCGCGCGAGGGTGGCGAGTCGCGTCTTGCCCCGGTCTGCCCGCATGATCCGAAACATCGAGTCTGCACCCCCGGTTGGAAAGCCGGTCCGGGGCGTCCCGGAGCCCGCAAGCCCGGAAGGAAGGGATCCTCGCGGCTTCGGCCAAGGCCGTCGGACGAAATCTCACCCAGCGAAACCGATCCGAGCCCGAGGCCCGAGTCTCGACGGGCATGAACGTCGTCGCGGCAAAAACGATCCAACACGGAGGCCCCGTCCTTGACACGGTCGGCCCGCAACTTCTAGTATTGCGTCCACTTGAGGAATCGACCGGTGCGGGGCGGAGCAGACCGGACGGCGGCTGGCGTAGGGGTGGCCCCACCATGAAAGTGAAGTTCTGGGGCGTGCGCGGCTCCATCCCCGCCCCCGGCCCGGAATTCGTCAAGTACGGCGGGAACACCGCCTGCATCGAAGTTCACACCCCCAAGGCCCGCATCATCCTCGATGCCGGCTCCGGCCTCCGGGAACTCGGCAACGATATCATGGCCCGCAATGAGGCGGTGAAGCTCCATCTGCTGATCACCCACACCCACTGGGACCACATCATGGGCTTCCCGTTCTTCCGGCCCGCCTACACCACCGGGAACGAATTGCACGTGTACGGACCGCTGCAGGTCCACAGCGGCAAGAGCATCGAGGACGTCCTCAATTCCCAGATGGACTACTCTTTTTTTCCCGTGCGCACTTGTGAAATGTCCTCCCGGATCACCTACCACAACCTCGGTGAAGAGACGTTCCGAATCGAGGACGCGACACTCCGCTCCATGTTTCTCAACCACCCGATCTACATGCTGGCCTATCGAATTGAGTGCGGCGGCAAAGTCCTCGTCTACTCCGGTGATTGGGAACCGTACCACAGCGCCCTGTACGACGAACCGCGCCCGGGAGGGGTGGAGGATTGGGTCCCCGAGCACGACGCCAAACTCGCGGCCTTTTTTCAGGGCGCAGACCTGCTGATCTCCGACGCCATGTACACCCTCGATGAGTTTGCGGAGAAGAAGGGGTGGGGGCACAGCACGGTAGAGCACAACGTCAGCCTCGCCCATCGCGCTCGCGTCAAGCGACTGGCGTTGTTCCATCACGAACCGATTCGCACCGATGGCGACCTCGAGGCGATCGAGAAACGGGCCTCCGCAACCGCACGTGCGTTCCCGGATCACCGCTTCGAAGTCTTCGCCGCCCGCGAAGGCTCCGTCATCGACGTCTGATCGCTTCCCCTCTCCTCGCGCCGCGTGCAATCCTCCGCCAGGCCCCCGAAGGGGGGAGGTCGAAACTCACCGTCCTGCCCGGGCGGGTCGTGCCGCGTCGGCCCGGTCGCCGGGACGGCCCCTGCCCGCAGCGGGAGCGCCGCGACCGCCCCTCGCGGGCCCAGGTGTCGGTCGCGCGAGAACGTGCGCGGATTCCCGTGCAGAAAGCCCGCCCACCGGCCGATGGAATTCGCGGCGGCCGGCCGCGAGCCGGGGGGCAGAATTTGCTTGCAAATTCCCGGCCCCGACATAGAATTCACGAGGATCGGCCGAAGGCGGATCTTGCCGTTTGGCCTTATTGTAAGGGGGGGTTATGTCTGGACGTGGCCTGCCCGGATGGGTGCGCGCCTGCGTCGTCCTCGCCCTCGTGGCGTTCGGCGTCGTCGGCTGCAAGAGCAACGAATATCAGGGACCCGGAAAGCGTTGGACCCAGAAGCGTGACGGGCGCCATCGCGAGCTCCGACCGGACGTTTGGGATCGCTCGGAGATGATGGCAGAGTACCAGGTCCGCTTCCAGGACGTGAACAAGCAGGAAGTCGAGCTCAAGGAGCTCAATCGGCGCCTGGAAGTGGCCGTGAACAATGGTGATCAGTCTGCCGCGTACAGCCTCAGCAAGGAACGCGAGGCCGCGGATCACAAGTATTGCTACGCGCTCATCGAGCTCCGGCTCCTGCGCGCGCGGCTGCTCGATTCGGGGGTGCGCCATCCGGGGATCCGGCTGCTGGAAATCCAGGACCCGCGCACGGCCTCCGACATCCGCAACAACATCGAGGCGTACCTGGACGATGACATCACCCGCGAGGTGCTGATCAAGCCCCAGGACAACCTCACCTACGAGGAGTACGGCAAGCGGCTGTAACAAGCCGTCTGGCCAAGGGCTCATAGCTCAGTTGGTTTAGAGCGCACGCTTGATAAGCGTGAGGTCGCTGGTTCAAGTCCAGCTGGGCCCATGAATTCGCGGCGGCCTGGATCCGACGACTCCAGGCCGCCGCCTTCATTTCCGCGCGCCCGCGGGTCGAAGGGGGGAGGGGACGACCCTGTCCGCCGACCTCGTCTCAAGCCCGCCCCACGCGCAACCCGACCGGAAATGGACCTTGATCGGCGAGCCCGCGCGCACCCTCGCCTGGACCGTTCTCGCCACGGTCACCGCCGGCGCCGCCTACGCCGCACTCGTGACTCGAGTCACCACCTTCCCGAATCCCTTCCCCGACCGCATCGTCCTGGCCGGATGGATCGCCCTCGCGCTCGCCGGCGTCTCCCTGCCCATCGCGCTGCTCGGCTGCCTCGTTCGCCCCCTCCTCGTCTGGGCCCGCGGAAGCTCCGGGTCGTTGGACCCGTCGCCGCGCTGCGGGTGTCCATGGGTCCATTCCTGGGTCGCCGTCGTGCTCGCGCTCACCGTTCTCCACCTGCTCGCCGATCACCGGATGGGAGAGGTTTTTTTTCGCGCTGAACGCGCCCTCTATCCGCACCGGTGGTGGATTGCGGGCGTGCTCACCGGGATATTCCCCGCCGCAGCCCTCCTCTTCTTTGGAGAGGTCTCCGCGCGCCGCTCCCGGCCGAGGGGGGCCCTGTTGGCCCACGGAGCGATCCTTCTCACCGGACTCGCACTCGCCGTGATTCCGCTGAACCGGCCGATGGAGAGTTCGGCCCCCGTATCCCTGCCCCCGGCCGGGACGCTCGCCCAGGCCGACGCGCCGGTGGATCCCGCTCCGGCCCGGGCCCTCCCGACCGGCATTCGCGTCGTCCTGATCGGAGTCGATGGCGCCGCCTGGGACGTGTGGACACCCATGATCCAAGCCGGCTGCATGCCGTTTCTCGGGGAGATGCGCGCCCGCGGAGTCTCCGCGATCCTCGAGTCCGAGGCGCCCTTCCAATCTCCCGTTGCCTGGACCACCCTGGCCACGGGAGTTCCGTGCGAGACACACGGGATCCGGTCGTTCCTGCTGACCCGCCTGCCCGGCTGCCGGTTCGTCCCGGTGGAAGCTCCCGACGCGCATTGGCTTTATCCCTTCTTCGCCATGATCGAACTCCTGCATCGGGCCGGGATCGGACACACCACGCCGATCACGCGCGACCAGGTGCGGGTCCCGTACCTTTGGGAGCGTGTCTCGACGGCCGGCGGCTCCGCGGTCGTGCTCAATGCCTATGCCTCGACACCGGCAAGTCCACTGCGCGGCGCATGGATCGGGGACGCCTTTTTTCGCGAGATGCTGTGGCTGCGCTTCCCGCCGCGGCTCCCCCTCGACCAGGTGCAACCGCGCGGAGTGGCCGAACAGGTCGGTCCCGTCCTGCGCGACCCGTTGTCCGTCGGAGCAACCGAAGTCGCGACCTGGTTCCCGCTCGACGACGCCGACCGCCGGGAGTTGGCGCTCCCTCCGGACGACCCGCGCACGGCCGAGTCCCCGGTCTTCCGCCTGGCGTGGAGCATCGGCGTGGAGGAGAACGTGCATGCCTGCGCCCGCCGGCTGATGGAAACCGCCACGCCGGACCTGACTTTCTTCGTCACCGCTCTCCAGGACGAGATCAACCACTGGTTCGTCGAATGCCGTTGGCCCGAGCGATTTCCGGTGGTCGACCCCGAACGAGTCCGACGACACGCCGGCATCGTCGAAGCGCATCATCGCAGCCTTGACGCCCGAATTCGCCGGCTCGCCGACGCCCTGCCCGCGCGGACCGTACTGATCATCGCAAGCGACCACGGCATTCGGTTCGGCGTACGCTGGCCCATGCTCATTCATGCCCACGGCCCGCAGGGGGTGTTCCTCGCGGCGGGATATCCGTTTCGATCGGGGGTTGCCGCCCCCCCGCTGCGCTTGGTCGACGTAGCGCCGACGATCCTCTACCTGCTCGGGATCGAGGTCCCTCCCGACCTGGCGGGGGAGGTGCGAACGGATCTGCTCGAGCCGGAGTTCGTCCGGGACCATCCGCAAGCCGCGCGAACCCGATAGCCCGGGGTTTTGACTTGCCCGGCCGCGGGCCGCCGGATACGATGACCCACGCGGAGGATCCGGAGGGGAATCGGCACCCGACGACCGGCGTGCCCCGAATCGAAGGCTCCGGTCCGAACCCCTCTCGACCGGTCCCGTGATCGCTGTCACAGGAGTGAGGCATGAACTTCCGAGGCGTCTGGCCGCTCATCGTCCTTTTGACCTTCACCACTTCCGTCGGCGCATTCGCACAGCAGGATGAGTTCGGATCGCCCCGTCCCCACCCGTGGGGCAAGTTCGCCGCCGGAACCTGGGTCGAGAAGGTGGTCCACATCGAGCAGGGAAAAGAAGTGGTCGAGGGGACCCTCCGCATGGAGATGGTGGAGAAGACCGAGCAGCAGGCCACGCTCAAGGTCGACATGTCCACGAAGGACTCCAAACGCCCCACGCAGATGACCAAGCTCGACACCGCGGTCGCGTCCCTGCGCCCCGAGGGCGAGGAAAGCCTTCATGCCAAGGAAACGCTGGACATCGGCGGACAGAAGTATGAATGCGAGGTGCGCGAGTACAAGCGGGAGGAGGGGAAGAACAACATTTCGATGAAGATCTGGTTCTCTTCGCTCAAGCCCGGCTACTATCTGCGCAGCGAATCGAAGGCGGAACGCGAGGGCAAGCATGTGAAGGTCATTCGGCAGATCCTGCGCTTCGATGAAAAGGTGAAAGTGGGGAATCGGGAAATCCCCTGCATCGTCCGCGAAGAAGTCCAAACGGGCGACGGGCCCAATTTCACCAAGACCCTGTGGGAGTCCGAAGAGGTTCCGGGAGGGGAGGTCCGTTCGGAACAGGTGATGAAGACCAACGCCGGTTCCCGACAGATTCGCGAAATCGTCACCGGGTTCGAATCCCGGTAGCAGAAGGCGCGCATCCCGAAAGCGCGCCCCGGGGGACGTAGCTCAACTGGGAGAGCGCCGGCTTTGCAAGCCGGAGGTTGCCGGTTCGATCCCGGTCGTCTCCACTCTTGCACGCCCCCTAGGGGGGGCGTAGAATCATTGTGGTGGACGGCCTGTTCGCCGTCATCTGCGTTTCTCCGGGAAGCGTCGTCCGTCCGGCTTGCGTGGCCGGGACGGAGCCGCACCGGGGACGTTCCCGGGTGCGCGCCTCTTGATGCCGGGAGACACTCCATGCCCATGTCATCCGTCGCTCGCCTCTTCGTGTCCCTGCCGCTCGGGCTGTTGCTGCTCGCCGGCCCGGTCCATGGTGATGTGGTGTTGCTCAAGGGGGGGGCTCGAGTCGAGGGGCAGATTCGCGACCTCGGTGACGCGATCGAGTTGGTCAACTTCTCCATCCGGATCAAGATTCCGAAGAGCGAGATCGACCGGGTGGAGAAGCAGGCCTCCGCGTACGAGGAATATCTGTCGCGCTCGGACGCCGCGGATCTGAACACGGCGGCCGGGCGGTTCGCATTCGCGCAATGGTGCCTGGGGAAGGGGTGGAAAGACAAGTATGCGAACGAGTTGCATCGCACTCTTGAGCTCGACCCGGATTTCGTGCCGGCGCGGAAAGCGCTGGGGTACGAGAAATTCAAGGGTCGCTGGATGACGCCGGACGAGATCAAATTCGACGAAGGGTTCGTGAAGTATCAGGATCGCTGGGTACGCCCGGAGCGGGCCGAGCTGTTGGCCCAGCGGGATGCCGAGAGGGAGCGACTGGCGATCGTCGATCGCGGCCTCAACCGGCTGGCCGCGAAGATGAGTTCGCCGCGTGCGGATGAGCGCCGCGCTGCGTATGAAGAGATGCTGGAATTCGGGCGCAAGTATGGGGTTATGAACATCGACGAAATTGCTTCCCGGACACTCGGATATTATGACGAGCAGTACCGTATCCGGGCGATCCTGGAGAGCCAGTACGTGACCCTCGAGGTGCACGCGAGTTCGGGCGACCTGGCGCAGCCAATTCGGACCCTGCCGATCGTTCAAACGATCGACGCCTTCGGCATTCTGCATACGGTTTCGATCCAGCTCCCGGCCATAAACTTTGCCGGCGCGAATACTACCGTCGTTGTTCCGGCCGGATCGTAGGGCGGGGGAGCCCGGGTTGGCAGGGCCGCGAAATCTGCAAGATTGGTGCAAAATCCTATTGACTTCGAGTTCGAAAACCATATAATCCTCTTTCCCACGACGAGACGTGGAACGCTTCGTGCGTCTTGAAGCCGAAGCGGTTGATCTTTGACAATTCGGTGTGCAGTTCCAAAGAGCTGCGAAAACAGAGGAGCGCCAGTAGGATTCAGCGCGCACCTCGCGCAAGCGGGGTGGCGTGTGAAGCCGGGCGGTGCGACCTCGGACTTTGGCTTCCGCAAGGGAGTCGGGGGACGGGGGAGTGCTGTCGGGTGGAGCACCTCGATCCTGACGTAATGACCGGTCGGGGTCGTGGCGATGAGCCTCTGCATGCCATATTCTATCTCGACGGGAAACCAGGGCGGTGCCGGACGACTCCGGGACGGATCGGCGGGTACGGTCGGGGTTTCGTGTCAGTGGGAAGAATATGTGGTCAAGCTACTAAGGGTGCATGGGGGATGCCTAGGCGCCAAGAGGCGATGAAGGACGTGGCAGGCTGCGAAAAGCTTCAGGGAGCCGCCAAGCAGGCTTTGATCTGGAGATGTCCGAATGGGGAAACCCGTCATCGTTCATACGGTGACATCCCGTGGCAACACGGGAAGCGAACGCAGGGAATTGAAACATCTTAGTACCTGCAGGAAAAGAAAGAGCATCGACTTCCTGAGTAGCGGCGAGCGAAAGGGAACGAGCCTAAACCGGATACGTGTCAAGCCCGTGCGCGTTGCGTATTCGGTGTCGTGGGGTCCTGACGTCTGGGGGTACGGCCCCGGAGCGAAGTCAGAAAGCCGGTTTTGAGCCGAAGTGTTCAGGAAAGTTCGGCCATAGAGGGTGACAGCCCCGTAGGCGAATAAAGCCGGTCTTCGTTGTTGGGACTCCCAAGTAACACGAGTTAAGAGGAAGCTCGTGTGAATCCGGGCCGACCATGGCCTAAGGCTAAGTACTCCTTGGCGACCGATAGTGAACTAAGTAGCGCGAGCGAATGGTGAAAAGAACCCCCGTTAGGGGAGTCAAAAGAACCTGAAACCATGCACTTACGAACGGTCGGAGGGCTATGCCCGCAAGGGAAGGCCTGACGGCGTGCCTTTTGCTTAATGAGCCCGGGACTCACTGTACGTCGCAAGGTTAAGTCCTTCAGGGACGGAGCCGTAGGGAAACCGAGTGTTAACAGCGCGTCAAGTGGCGTATAGTGGACCCGAAAGCCAGTGATCTACCCATGAGCAGGTTGAACCCCGGGTAACACCGGGGGGAGGACCGGTAGGGTATAACGTTGAAAAGTTATCCTGTGACTTGTGGGTAGGAGCAAAAGACTAATCAAACTGGCCAATAGCTGGTTCTCCCCGAAATAGCTTCAGGGCTAGCGTCGTGTAATAGTTACCGGGGGTAGAGCTACTGAATGGGATTTGGGGCCCACCAGGCTACCAGTCCCAACCAAACTCCGAATACCGGTAACCGTATCACGGCAGTCAGAAAGCGGGGGATAAGCTTCGTTTTCAAGAGGGAAACAGCCCAGAGCGCCAGATAAGGCCCCAAAATACCGGCTAAGTGCTTAAGGAAGTGGAGTTGCTAAGACAGCTAGGATGTTGGCTTAGAAGCAGCCACCATTTAAAAAGTGCGTAATAGCTTACTAGTCGAGCAACACCGCGCCACAAATGATCGGGCCTCAAGCCGGTTGCCGAAGCTGCGTAAATCAGGGGAGAACACAGAGTTTAGAGCCGCGGGTATTGCGCAGAGATGGACTCCTTGTGCAGGCGAGAGCAGAGAGTATCTCGCGTTCCATGAGGAGAGAATCTGAGCGGTACCTAGGCTCTGGATTCTGTGTTCTCCCCTGGGTTGGTAGGGGAGCGTACCATACCGCTGCGAAGGTGGAGCGGAAGCACCACTGGAGTGTATGGTAGTGATTATCCGGGCTTGAGTAGCGCATGAAGAGGAGTGAGAAGCTCCTCCGCCGAAAGCCTAAGGTTTCCTGGGCAAGGTAATTCCTCCCAGGGTTAGGCGGTCCCTAAGGTGAGGCCGAAAGGCGTAGCTGATGGGTTGCCGGTCAATATTCCGGCCCCACCCAGAGGAGGCTTTACCAATCGGAGGGGAAGGGGAGGCTAGGTGTTGCGGACGATTAGAAGTGTCCGTCCAAGCCCGTAGGTGGGGGTCCTAGGTAAATCCGGGATCCCGGTCGCGAGACGACACCGAGAGGTGATGGGGAGGTCGCTTTGTACCGAAGTCACCGATGCCATGCCCGCGAGAAAAGCTTCGATTGGGACGAATCTGGGTGTCCGTACTAAAACCGACACAGGTAGGCGGGGATAGTATCCTAAGGCGCTCGAGTGAGGCCTCGTTAAGGAACTAGGCAAAATGACTCCGTAACTTCGGGACAAGGAGTGCCCTGTTGCGTGTAGGCCCTCGCGGTCGAAGCGCGATGGGGTCGCAGATAATCGGGCTGGGGAACTGTTTATTAAAAACACAAGTCTGTGCTAAGGCCAAGCAGCCAATGTATACAGACTGACGCTTGCCCAGTGCTGGAAGGTTAAGAGGTGGGGTCAGCCGCAAGGCGAAGCTCCTAATCGAAGCCCCAGTAAAAGGCGGCCGTAACTATGACGGTCCTAAGGTAGCGAAGTTCCTTGTCGGGTAAGTTCCGACGCGCATGAATAGCGTAATCACTGGACTCCTGTCTCCACGACCGACTCGGTGAAATAGAAGTGGCGGTGAAGATACCGCCTACCCGCAGCAAGACGGAAAGACCCCGTGGACCTTTACTGCAGGCTCGTATTGGTCACGAGCATAGACTGCGTAGCATAGGTGGGAGGCTTCGAAGCCCTTGTTCCGGCTTGGGCTGAGCCACAATGTGAAATACCACCCTGTTTACGTTTGTGGCCTAACCCCGCGTCCCGTGAATCCGGGCGAGGGACAGTGCGTGTCGGGCAGTTTGACTGGGGCGGTCTCCTCCAAAAGAGTAACGGAGGAGCGCAATGGTCGGTTCAGCACGGATGGAAACCGTGCCGAGAGTGCAAGAGCACAAGCCGGCTTTACTGCGAGACCGACGGGTCGAGCAGTCACGAAAGTGGGCTCTAGTGATCCTGCGGTTGCGTGTGGAAGCGCCGTAGCTCAACGGATAAAAGGTACCCCGGGGATAACAGGCTGATCGCGCCCGAGCGTCCATAGCGGCGGCGCGGTTTGGCACCTCGATGTCGGCCCATCGCATCCTGGGGCTGAAGGCGGTCCCAAGGGTCTGGCTGTTCGCCAGTTAAAGCGGTACGCGAGCTGGGTTCAGACCGGCGTGAGCCAGGTCGGTCCCTATCTGCTGTGGGCGCTGCATGTTTGAGAGGATTCTTCCCTAGTACGAGAGGATTAGGAAGGACGGACCCCTGGTGCGCCAGTTGGACCGCTAGGTCCAC
>CAZWCX010000107.1:0-24952 GCA_964632945.1 uncultured Planctomycetia bacterium
GACCTCTTGAACCCCATTCAAGCGCGCTAGCCAGGCTGCGCCACGCCCCGAGATCGTTCAGGACCGCTCATCCTAAGGCGGCCGCCCGCCGCCGTCAAGCCAAATGCACGGACTCGCGCACCGGACGGCCCCATGCTATACTCCGCTCGCGTTCCTGCGGTCGGCCGGGCCAGGCCCCGATTCGGGGCCCGCCGGCCGCCGCTCCCTGCCCCGCCATGGAGCCACCCATGACCCGAACGCCGCGCGCCTTTTCCCGCCCCCGACCCCGGTCCTCCCGCCGCGCCTTCGCCCTGACCGTCCCGCTTGCGCTCGCCGTGGCGCTTGCGCTCTCCCCGCGGCCGGGCGGCGCCGACCCGCGGCCGGAGAGCGATGCGGCGGCGTTCGCGCCGGTGCTCGCCAAGGCCGGCCTGCGGCGGGATCAGATCCGCATCGATCCGCGCGACGTGGAGATGTTCGGGGGCGGACCGTACCGGACGACGACCTGGCAGGTGTTCATGGACGACCCGTTCAAAGTGCCCTCGTACACGGAGCGGATGCGCGAGGGGTTGGCGGCGCCGGAGCGCGGGTTCGTGGGTCCGCTGAACTTCGCCTTCGGGCGCGTGGGTGCGGCGCCGCGGCGGGACCTGCTGGGCGATCCGAACGCGGCGGCGGCCAAGGCCGCGGCGGCGCCCGACGCGCTGTTGGCGGCGATCCGGGCGGTGCGCGCGACGGCGCGCGCGGCGGGGACGCCCGACCTGCCGGCCGAGGAAGCGGACCTGGCGGAGCGTTGCGCGGCGGTGCCGGCGGAACTCGCGGAGCCGATGGCCTTCCTCCTGCGGGTCGTCGCGGCGGCGCACCGGCACCACACCCTGGCCTTCCGCGCCCTTTCCCGCACGGAGCAGGAACAACTCGCCGGGGCGGCCCCGCGTCTCGCCTCAATCACGCGACAGGCGAGTCCGGACGAGGCGCGCTTCGTGGAGGAAGCGCTCGCGCGGGTGGATCTGGCCTACCTGGCCGCCTGCGCGGGGGACCTCGCGCTGGCGGCGGCGGGCGCGGCCAACAAGTTGCGGACGTACGCCGGGCCGCGCAACCTCTCGTTCGCGGCGGAGACGCCGTGGGGACCGGTGCGGGTGTACGGCGACGGCGAGGACCGGATCCCCCTCGACTTGCGCCCGCTCCTGGTCATCGACCTCGGCGGGAACGACGTCTATGAGTGCGGCGGCTCTGCGCTCGGGCCCGATCGGCCGGTCTCGATCCTGCTCGACCTCGCCGGCGACGACCGGTACGAGTCCCCGCCCGGCGCGCCGGGGTCCTTCGGCGCAGGCGTGCTGGGGTGCGGCTTCCTGATCGATCTTGCCGGCAACGACGTCTACCGGGGAGAAGAGTTCACCCAGGGATGCGGCCTGTTCGGCGCGGGGGCGCTCTGGGACGCGGGGGGCGACGATGCCTATCACTGCCTCGCATACGGACAGGCAGCGGCGTTCGCGGGCGCCGGCGTCCTCGTCGACACGGCGGGGAAGGACACGTACGACTGTCTCAGCTTCTCGCAGGCGTACGGGTACACGCTCGGAGGGGGCGTCCTCGTGGACCACGCGGGCGACGACACCTACACCGCCAACGACACGGAGATCCGCAATCCGTCGGCGCAGAGCAAGGAGCACAACGTCTCCATGGCGCAGGGATGCGGATTCGGCAAACGCGCCGACTACCTGGACGGCCACTCCCTGGCGGGCGGCGTCGGCATCCTGGTCGACCATGCCGGGAACGACCGGTACCGCTGCGGGGTGTTCGGACAGGGATGCGGCTACTGGTACGGCTGCGGGTTCCTGCTCGACGGCGGCGGCGACGACGAGTACCACGGGGTCTGGTACGCGCAGGGGGCGCCGGCCCATTTCGCCATCGGCGTCCTGGCCGACGCGGCCGGCAACGACCGGTATACCGCGACCATGAACATGGCCCAGGGGGCGGGGCACGACTTCTCGCTGGGGATGCTGATCGACGGGGCCGGGGACGACGTGTACAAGGCGCCGAACCTGAGCCTCGGCGGCGGGAACGACAACGGCATCGGCATCTTCTGGGACCGGGCGGGCAACGACCGGTACGAGGTGGGAAAGTCGATCACCCTGGGTGCCGCGCGGATCTCGGGCGGCGCGTCGCTGCGGCGGGAGATGCGCTGCCTCGGCCTCTTCCTCGACGGGGGTGGGACCGATACGTACGCCCTGCCGTACCCGGGGGACGGAAAGACCTGGGGAATGGCCGACGCGGGCTACGTACCGTCCGGCGGGGAATACGGAGCGGGCGTCGACCTCGGCGAAGCGGGCTCCGGGGCCCAACCCCCGCGGGCGACCGACTGACCCGGAGGGTTCTCGAACCATTCGGGCTAGATGAGGTCTTCGACCTCGCTCTTGGGCGCGCGCACCATGAGGTCCTTCACCGCCGCGGCCGGGTCTTTGTCCTCGAACAGCATGCGGTAGACCTCGTGAGAGATCGGCATCTCGAGGTTGTGCTTCTTGGCCAACTGCAGGATCGACTGCGAGGTCTGCACCCCCTCGGCGACCTTGGACATGCCGTTGAGCACCTGCGAGAGCTTCTGCCCCTTGCCGATCCGGAAGCCGACATCGCGGTTCCGGCCGTACGGGCTGTAGCACGTGGTGACCAGGTCGCCCATGCCGGACAGGCCGAAGAAGGTGTTCTTCTTCGCCCCCATCGCGGTCCCCAGGCGCGCCATCTCGACCAGGCCGCGCGAGACCAGGGCCGCCCGCGCATTGTCGCCGAGACCCATGCCTTCGCAGATACCGGCGGCGATCGCGATCACGTTCTTGGACGCGCCGCCGAACTCCACGCCGATCAGGTCGGGGTTGGTGTAGACCCGGAGGCGATCGCCGGTGAATACCTGCTGCAGCGTCTTCATCAGATCGGCGTCTTTCGACGACGCCACCACGCTGGTAGGCAGGTGGCGCGCGACCTCCTCGCTGTGGCTGGGGCCGGAAAGCACGCCCACGCGCACGCGCCCGATCACGTCCTTCACGACCTCGGTGGGCAGCAGGAGCGTTTCGTTTTCGATCCCCTTCGCCACCGACACGACCGGGGTGTCCTTGGGGTAGGAAGCCATCACGTGGATCAGCACCGAGCGGCAGAACTGGCTGGGAACGGCCAGGACGATGAGATCCGTCCCGTCGAGCGCCTCGGGCAGGTCGGCCGTGATCTTCACCGACTCGGGGATGCTGATGCCGGCAAGGTACTTCGTGTTCTCGCGGTATCGCTTGAGCCAGGCCGCGTACTCGGCATTGCGCGCCCACAACCGCGTCTTGAACGTGCGGTTGTTGAGGTGGATGGCGAGGGCGGTGCCCCACCCGCCGGCGCCGAGGACCGAGACGGTCTTGACGATCACTTCTTGCTCCCCCCGAGCCTCGGCTCGGTCCCGGCGGCAATGCGCCGCAGGTTCTCCCGATGGCGAAGCACCACCAGCGCCGCCGCAACCCCGCACAGCGCCAGCACGGCGTCCGGCAGCGTCGCGCCCTCCGGAGGCCGCAGGACGTAGGCAACCGGCAACGCGAGCGCCGCCAGCACCGACCCGAGCGACACCATGCGGAAAAGCGCGACCACGAGCGCGAACACCGATGCGGCGATGGCCGTCGTGACCGGCGCCAGCGCCAAGAATACCCCGGCCGAAGTGGCCACCCCCTTGCCGCCCTTGAAGCCGAGCGCCGGAGGCGCCAAATGCCCGAGGATCGCCGCCAGTCCCGCCGCCGGTCCGGCCGCGCGAGCGGAGGAGGCATCCGCCCCCAGCGCCCCGGCCATCGCCGGTGCCAGCCACCAGACCGGCGCAAAACCCTTCATCCCATCCAGGGCCAGGACCAGCACGCCCCAACCCCACCCGCACACCCGGCCCACGTTCGTGGCGCCGATGTTGCGGCTGCCGTGCTCGCGGACATCCACCCCCTTGGCCCACTTTCCCACCAGGAGGCCGAAGGGAATTCCGCCGACCAAATAGGCGATCGCGGCCGCCGCCGCAACGCCCCCGATCGCCGACAGGCTCATCCGCGCGGCGCTCCTCCCAGAGTCGAGGTTGCAACGCAACCCATTGCGCGGTAAATGGTAACGACACGCCCGCACCAGTGCGGCACGCTGATTATAGTCTGGCACGGCCTGTTTGCAAGAGTTTTTGGGGACCGGCGACACCCGCACGGCAACGCCGGATTGCCCCGACGCGCCGGACCCTCGCGCGACGCCGGGCGCCCTGCGCGCGGCGATTCGCCGGCGACCCTGCCGGGGGGCAACCGATCCGGACGGCTCGCCCGGCGGGTTCTCGAGTCCTGCCGGAGGGACGTTCCTGCGATTGCATCTCCGCCGGCATTTGGTACACTCTCGGCGCATTTTCGGGGACGGGAGGCGGGAGCATGGCATCGATCGACATTCACGAGGGCGGCAAGGAGCGCTCGTTCAAGATCGAGGAAGACTTCGTCTCGATCGGTCGCGAGATCTCCTGCAACGTCCAGATTCAAGACGACTCGTCGTCTCGCAAGCACTGCCGGATCGAGCGGGACGGCCTGAAGTACGTGGTGGAAGACCTGCAAAGCCGGAACGGCACGTACGTGAACGAAGTCCTGCTGCAGGGACGCCGGCCGCTCAAGGACGGCGACGTGATCCGGATCGGCCAGGCGAAGATGATCTTCCACGATTCCGCGCGTCCCGTGGAGCACACCGTCGCCCTTGTCACCAACCCGTCGTTCGTGCGCTGGTCGATGATCCTGGCCGTGATCGCGATGCTGGGCGGACTGGCGTGGGGCACGATCGAGGTTCTGGGGACGCTGACGAAGTCGGGGAACGGCCGGGGAACGCCGCCGTCGAATGTCGCCGCCGGGAAGGGCGGCGAAACGGCCCCTGCGCCCGCCAACGAGCCCGTCGACCCCAAGTAGGCCGGTCGTCGCGCTCGACGCCGGTGCGGGAGGTTGACGTGCCGCCCCGGCCCCGGACACGCCGGGGCCCGGCGCCTCAGCGGTTCGTCCGCTCGAACACGCCGGCGATCGCGGTCACCCACGCGGCCGTATCGTCCACGTCCTGCTTGGTCACCGCGTCGAGGCTGTACTTTGCCCGGCGGAAGGTGCGGGTCAGCCGGTCGACCGGTTGCGCCGTTTCCGGACGCGCGGCGACGACCGCGTCGGCGAATTCGGCCGGGGTCTGGTGGGGCAGGCGCTGGACGCCGAAGGGCTTGAGCCGGTCGGTGAGCGAGTTGTAGTACATGATGACGAGCGCGCGCGGGGTCTTGAGCCAGGTCTTGCGTCGCTTGACCGCCGCCGGCTGCGGGAGGTCCTCGACCACGGTCACGGAGCCCTCGGTGCGCTCCTCCTCTTCCGTGGCATCGGCGGGTCCGCGCCGGCGCAGGCCGCGCAGGAGGAGGACGACGAGCGCCACGCCGCCGAGCAGGGTGGCCCCGTTGAGAGCGAGGCGGACCCACCCGCCGTCGCCGCGATCGACGGCGCCGGACTCGTTGGTCGGGACCACCGGCGATCCCTCGATGCGGCGGACGGTGGGGTCGATGTAGTCGTGCGTGATGCCGTAAAGCCGCGGCATGCCCTGATAGAGCCCGGTGTAGACGATCAGGACCAGGGCGGCGAAGACGGCCCCGATCGCGAGCCCGCTGACGACCGGCTGGCGGTCTTCCGCGTCGTGCCGCTTGAGGATCGCATGGAAGTGGGAGACGGCGTAGCCGGGCACGGCCGCGGCCAGAAAGGCCGCGCCGTAGCCGAAGTCCCGCGGGCTTCCGGAGGCCCCGTGGACGAAGAGCATCCACAGGCCCAGGAACGCCAGCCGGTCGAATCCCGGTCCCGCGGCGACGAAGAGGGCGAGGATCGCCTGGGCGAAGATGAACGCGGGCGCGATCATCAGGGCCCACTGCGTGCTCCGGAGCAGGCACAGGACCACGGCGACGTAGAGGACCAGGAGGACCAGCAACCCCTTGACGAAGAGGTGGGCATGGGAGGAGACGAAGGCATCGTAAACGACCTGGGCGAGGTCGCGAAAGCGGTGGGCGAGGGTGAACAGGAGCGCGTACAGGACGCCGAAGCGGCCCAGATGCAGCCCAAGGTCCTCGACCGGGCGCGCGTCCAGATCGGCGGCGGCCATCGACGAGACGGTGCACATCGCCCACGCGCAAAACAGCGTGGCGTGCAGCATCGTCGCCCGACGCAACCACCGTCCCATCGTCCGCCCCCTCAGGCCACCGTTTCGCGATGCGCGCCGATCTTGCGGGCGAGTTCCGCGCCCGTCTGCGTGACCGGATCGGCCTCCACGGCCGCCTGCGCGAATTGCTCCTCGAGCGGTTGCTCCGCGTCCACGGGAACAACCGTGAATCCTTCGCCTTCCAGGAAGCGCACCGTCCGGTTGCGCACCTCGAGCGCGGCGTCGAGATCCAGCTTCGCCTTCCACTGGAAGAACGCGGCGTCGTCGAGGACGACCGCGTAGAGCCGCGCGTTCCGCGCCCGGTAGGACGCGAACACCGGCGCCATCTTCCCCTCATCGATCTGGATCGAAGTGAAGATCAAGAACACCGTCGAGCCCGGGCGCACCAGGTCCCGGGTAAAGGCCAGGAAGTCGCCGAAGCTTCCCGCCCCGTCCTGCTTCACGTGCACGAGCAGGTCGAGCAGGCGGATCAGGTGGGTTTCGCCCGAGCCGAACGGCACGTAATGGTAGCGGCTCCCGAGCGCGACGAACTGGACGTACGCGCGCGCGGCGATGCAGGTCATCGCCAGCGAGGCGGCGATCTTGACCCCGGTCTCCAGGGTCGAACGCTGCCCGACGCCCTGGGCGTGCGTCGCGTCGAGGTCGAGAAAGAGGGTCACCTCGGCATCCACGTCGGTCTCGAATTCCTTCACGATCACGCGGCCGAAGCGGGCCGTGGCGCGCCAGTCGACGGTCCGAATCTCGTCTCCGGGCCGGTACTCCCGCGTGCCCATGTAGGTCTGGCTTTGGCCCTGGCGCGGGATCATGTCGTATCCGGTGGTGAAGACGGCCTTCTGTCCGATCAAGGGGAAGCGCGGGATCGGGAAGGTCCCCGGATAGATGTAGTAGTCGGCCGGCGCGGCGACTTCCTTTTCCATGTCGAACATCCCGAGCGGATCCGAGGTGCGCACCCGCATGGGACCGAGCTTGTAGACGCCGCGGCGACGGAAGCAGATGGCGAAGTAGGTCCGGCGGCACACCTTCCCGTGGTCCAGGCGGACGGGGGCGAGGACCTCCTTGGAGGTGTGCTTGTCCGGCGTGAACGTGTCCCCGATCTCGGGGAGGAAGACGGGGAGCGCCCCGTGGTTGCTGACCTCCACGTTGACGCGCACGTCCTCTCCCTCGAACGCGCCGTGATACACCTTCCGGGCGCAGCGCGACTGGGCCAGGGTGCGTCGGGCGTAGAGGTGCGAGAGGACCAGCAGCGCGAGGACCGAACCCGCCAGCACGAGGTAGAACGAGATCTGCAGGTAGACCCCGAGGCCGAAGAAGGCCATGCAAAGGTAGAGGAGCCCGCGGCTGCGCGGCACCCGGGGGGGCGGGGCGGGGAGTTCGGTCTCATCCATGGCGGCGCGATCCTACCACGCGGTCCGGGCGGATGCAACGCACGGGGGGGGGGCGGGATCGAGGTCCCACCGAACGATGCGCGCGCGCCCCGGAGCCGACGCATTGACACGAATTCGGCGATGTGCTACACGACGGGAGGCGCCTGCCGAGGATTAGCGACCATGGTCGATTCCGCCGACGAGAGATTCGTGCAGCTGGCGGTAACCCACGGATTCGTCACCCCGGCTCAGTACGAAGAGGCAACCGCGCAGCAGAAGAAGTACGCCGCCCAGGGCGTGCCCATGACGATGCGGGAGTTGCTCCTCGCCCGGGGCGTGCTCAAACCCGAAGACGTGCCGGTGATCCTGCGGGCGCGGGACTACCAGTCCATGCGGAACGAGGATCTGCAGTTCGGCCAGATCGCCGTCGACAACGGATTCGTCGCCAAGAAGGACGTGCGCGCCGGACTCGAACAGCAGGCGGAAGCACACCGGCGCGGCGAACCGATCCCCCGCCTCGGCGCGCTCCTCCTGGAATCGGGCAAACTGAGTCCGCAGCAGGTCCGGGCCGTGCTCAAGGCGCAGGATCGGATCAACACGGCCGCGCCCGCGGGGGCGGCGAAGGATCCCGTTCCGGTCGAACCGCCTCCGTCCCCCGCGGCCGCGGGCGGCCCCGGCCCGGGCGCAGAGGGCGCGCCGCCGCGCTCGGACCAGGACGACGTGCCGACCATCGCCGAGCTGATCCCGCCCTGGACGAAGACGAAGCCGAACCCGCCCGCAGTCTAACCTGGATGCTTCCAGAGGCCGCGCCCGCGGCGTCTTGCAGAATCCGCCGGCGAATCGCCCGATCCCGGCGACCGGCCGTCCGCCCCGCGTCGGGAGACGTCCGCGGATCGGAGGCGCAGAAAGGACTCGCCCATGACTCGAGACGCGGCAACCCGGGACTCCTGGCGAACGACGCCGATGCCGGCCGCGCGCGTCTCCCTTCCTTTCCCTCTCCGCCTGACGAGCGGCGAGTTCGAACGACTCCGGCGGGGATTCATTCCGGACTGCATGGAGGACCGGTGGTTCGTCTTCCACGAAGACGGCTGGGTCCACTTTCACCGCTCGTGGACCGGCTATTGCATCTATCAGATCCGGTTCGAACCCGAAGGCGGGGACGTCGTCGCCCGGGAAGCCTGGGCCAGTCGGGATCCGCAGCAATACGGGAACCCGGAACTCGCGGAAGACGCGCAGATGCTCCGCTCGATCCTGCGCAACCGATTCGGGATCGAAGACCGGCAGCGGAACGGATAGGCCCCGTCCCGCGCGAGCGGCCTCACCCCATGCGCTCGATCACGAGGCGGGCGGCCTTCACCCCCCAGTGCAGCGCCTCCTCGAACAGCGGCAGGCCGCCGAGATCCGAGTGCGCGAAATGGAGATTCCCGAGCGACTCCGACGCGGGAGGCCGGTCCGGTCCCCACACGAACTTCGGAACCGGACGGATCATCGCATGCCCCCAGAGCATGACGTCCAGTCTCCGGACCCCGTCCGCCAGGTCGGGGTGCGCCTGGGCGAGGTCCGCGAGGATTTCGTCCCGCCAGTCGGTCCAGGTCCGGCGGGCCATGGCAAGCCGCTCGGCGGCCGGCTCGGTGCCGACAAAGGGGCGGTAATAGGTGAGCACGCTGGGACCCGGCGCGGTGGCGACGCTCTGGTGGGTGGCGACGACGTAGCCGAGGGAGTCGGAATCGTACAAGACGTTGTCCCAGGCGGGCGGGAACCCGACGCCGGCCGGCACGCGGTCCACGGTCAGGTTCGCGACCATCCACGGGGCATAAGTGAACGCCCGCATCCACGCCGGCGGACTCGCCCGGTAGGGCTCCACGACCGCCGCGGCGACGAACCGCGGAAGGGCGCAGATCGCGTGCCGGCAGCGCACCTCGACCGTGCGCCCGCGGGCGACTTCGAAGACCTCCGCGATGACGCGATCCCGCTCGGGGACCAGGCGCGTCACGACCCAGCCGGGTGCAAGGCGCTGCCGGCAGCGCTCGACCAACCGCTGCACGATCCACCCGTTCCCCTCCGGCCAGGTCAGCAACGGGGTCTCGTGTTCCGCTTCGGGTCCGGTGCGCGCCGCGAAGTAGTGGGCGCCCGCCCAGGCGGAGGTGGTCGCCAGGGAGCACCCGTAGTCGTCCCGGCAGGCGTATTCCACGAACCACCGCAGCCGCGGCGAGTCCCACCCGCGCGCCCGCAGCAACTCGTCCATGCTGCCGCCGTCCAGGGAGCGCAGGCGCGGGTCCGCGGCGCACGACTCCACCGGCAGCGAGAATCCGCCCTCCCGCCGGAGCGTCTCGATCCAGGCGTGGAATTCGCGCATCTGGGCGCGATCCCGATCGGTGGCGCCGCGCTCCGGGAAGAGCCCTTCTTCCCAGCGTCCGTCCAGGAAGAGACGCTCGCGCGGCTCGAAGCAGAGATAGCGTTGATCGTACACCGGCGCGCCGGCCGGGTCGGTCCCGGTGATGACGCCGAGGTCCCGGAACAGGTCGCGCACGGCCCCGGAGGTCGCGCCCGGAACCGGGACGTAATGCGCGCCCCACGGGTAGGGAGTCACCTCGTTCCGGTCGGAGCGGGCGTTTCCCCCCGCGGAGTCTTCGAGTTCGAAGAGGCGGAAGTCCTCGCAGCCGCAACGGTCCAGCCACCACGCCGCGCCCAGGCCGGCGATGCCTCCGCCGAAGATGGCGACGGGAACCTCGAGGACCGCGCTGGGGGAAGGGAATCCGCCTTCCCGCAGCCGATGGCCGCGTTCCGCGGAGGCCCCGACGATCCGCCCCTCGATGCGCCGGCGGCGCAGGAAGGGTCGCGCGAACGGGATCGCGGCGCCCAGCGCCGCCGCGGCCGAGCCGGCCAGAAGGGCCCGCCGGGTGATCCGCTTCATCGCCATTCGGCCTCGTAGTACCGGACCAGGACCTGGTTGTCGAGCCGGTTGACCTCCACGGCCATCGGCCCCATGTCCGGCGGAAACTCGAACAGCGTCTTCAGCGTGGCCGGCGTGAGGAACCGCAGGCCGTCGGGAAGGCGTTCGGGCATCTCGAATCCCCGCGGGACGGCGATCACGAACCCCCACTCCCCCCAAGCCGGCACGTACGCGTGATACGGGAAGGGGCGCAATCCCGCCGCCCGCACCGTCTCCACGACGCACCAGAACGACCGGCGCGCGGACAGCGGCGAGGTGCTCTGGATCACGGCAAGCCCCTCGGGGTGCAATCGCTCCCGCAGGGCCTGATAGAACCGGGTCGTGTAGAGCTTGCCGAGCGAGTACGACGTGGGGTCGGGGAAGTCGACCACGGCGAAGTCGAACGTCTCCCGGCACGCCTCGATCCACACGAAGGCGTCTTCGTTGACGATCGTGACGCGCGGCGACCGCAACGCCCCCCCGTTCAGCGCGGACAGCAGTTCGTGATCGCGGAAGAGTGCCGTCATCTCCGGATCGAGGTCGACGAGGAGGATCGACTCGACGTGGGGGTACTTCAGGATCTCGCGGACCGCCATCCCGTCGCCGCCGCCCAGCACGAGCGCCCGCTTCGCCCACGGACGGGAACCAAGGCCGGGGTGCACGAGCGCCTCGTGGTACCGGTACTCGTCCTGCGTGCTGAACTGCAGGTGACCGTTCAGGTACAGGCGGACGTCCGCGTTCTCGCGCGTCACGAGGATGCGCTGGAAGGGGGAGGAACGGGCGAGCACGACCGGCGCCCCGAAGTACCGCTCCTCGACCGCGAGGGTCAACGAGTCCGCGTACGCGAACAGCAGGGCCAGCCCGACGAAGGAGGCGACGGAGCGGATCCAGAGATCGCGGGTCCGAAGCAGGAAGGTGCGGAAGAGCCAGAGCGTCCACAGCCCCACGGCGACGTTGAGCAACCCAAAGAAGAGGGAGGTCCGCACCAGTCCCAGCCGCGGCAGGAGCACCAGCGGGAACAGCAAGGAGGCCGCCAGCGCGCCGACGTAGTCCCACCCGAGGACGTCCGCCACGAGCCGCGAGAATTGCAGCCGGTCCTTGAGAATGCGCAGGAGCAGCGGGATCTCCAAACCGACCAGGATGCCGATGACCGCCACGACGGGATAGAGAACCGACCGCAGGGCGCCCAGATATCCGAAGGCGAGGAAGAGGAGCGGCGCGGACAGCCCGCCGACCACCCCGACGAGCACCTCGATCTCGATGAAGCGCCGCAGTTCGTCGCGCTCGATGAACCGGGACAGGAAGGAGCCGATGCCCATCGAGAACAGGTAGGTCCCGATCACCGTGGAGAATTGCGTGACGCTGTCCCCGAGCAGGTAGCTCGCGACCGCCGCGGTCACGAGCTCGTAGACGAGCCCGCAGACCGCGACCATGAAGACGGTCAGATAGAGCGCTCGGGTCACGACCTAGCCCACGATGGCGGAGGAGATGATGATCGAGATTCCGATCAGCGCGGCGGCCACGATGATGCCCGCCGCGGTGTTCTTCTCCTCGATGATCTGCTTCCACATGTTTCCGGGCGTGACCTTCTCGATGACCCAGAACGCGATCATGAACAGGACCAGTCCGAGGATCGAATAGACGGCCGCGGCGAGCGGCGGCATGGATTGGAACAGCTCTCTCACGTCATTTTCCCCCAAAGAATCCTCCCGAGCTTCCTCCGCTTCCTCCCGACCCCCCGGCGCCGAGACCGAAGGCGAGAATGAGGATCACGAAGATCACGAACGCCGCCACGACGATGGGCGGCACCTGCTCCGGCCCGCCGGAAGACTCCCGATCCGGCTTATCGTACGACCGGGGCGGCCCCTCGAGCCGGAACGCCTCCCAGACCTCCCGCGCGTCGACCTCCCGGCCCGCGGCCCATGTGTATTCTTCCGGCATCGCCTCCGCCATGATCATCCGCTTCCCGCGCTTGAAGTCGTAGCAGCGGACGGATTCCCCCACCTGCACCTGCCAGTAGAACTCCCCGAGCACGAAGCGCACCGAGGCGTCGTACACCTCCGAGAACCGGTACCGGGCGCCGTCCAGGACCACGCCGCGATAGAATTCGTCCGGCGGGGGCGGAATCCGGTTCGTCATCGCCGTGACCTGCCAGCCCGTTTTGGTTTCGGCGAGGAATCGGTAGCCGAGAAACGGGTTGTAGAGCAGGTATTCGTCCCAGGAAAAGGCATACCCCTCGGAGCGGCCGCCCCGCACCATGAAGCCGACGACCTCGCAGGGGATCCCGTCGAACTGCGCGCGCGTGCCGAGGGGGATGCACGGAGTCCGCTTCATCTTGGAGGCGTACTCCTGCAGCAGGGCCACTTCGGGCGTCGACGTGTCGAGGATCGACATGCACGACCCGCAGACGACCGCGCGGGCCCGCCCGGGGAAGTGGACCTCGACCCCGCTCCCGCACTTCGGACAGTTGAAGGAGCGCGGACGGACCACGGCGGATCGGGTCGGAGGCATCTACCAGCCCTCCGGCGCGCGGAGGTTCTTGAACGCCAGGTCGTCGAACGGAATGTACCGCCCGGCCAGCACCCGGGTCGTGTCGGGGAGGTAGCTGATCGTGGCGCAATGCTCCTCCGGACCGGTCAGGTCCACGAAGGTCCCGTGCTTGTGGGCCTCCTGGACGAACGGCAACTCCCCCTCGATGCCCGCGCACTCGCCGGCGAGGATGCTGCGCACGTGATGCGCCTTGCTCCCGATCTTGACCTGGAGGCCCAGAATCACGGCATCGAGCGGGGGAACGCCGGGTTCGACCTGAGCGGGGGAGAGCAGACTGTAGAACCCCATGGCCTCCGACAGCCAGGCGCCCTCGCCGCGATCGAAGGTGACGTACCAATCGTTCCAGAAGCCCTTCGGATAGGAGCGCTGCACCCGCCCCACGACCACGAACTTGCGCTCGCCCCACTGCCCTTCCGTGCCGATCCGGATGACGGTTCCGTCGTCGAGCAGTTCCGCCGTCTTGCCCAGGGAGCGCAAGTTGAGGTTTTCGCGCAGCACCGTCACGGAACAGTAGACGCACACCGTGACCAGCGAAGCCTTGTTCACGAACGAGATCCCGGCCCCGCAGGACGGGCAGTTGGCGTTCAGCATGGCGCCTGGCTCCGCCGGAGGGCGTAGCGTCGCCGAACTCGTCGGACCCGGAGGCGGGCCTCGGGGCCGAGGAAGGCGAGGCTCGCCGACCAATCGGGCGCCGGCCGCGGTCGGCAGGTATAGAGGTTCAGGCAAAAGCCGCCGTGCTCGGGAAAGGTGTGGCAGGTGAGGTGCGACTCGCTCAGGATCCAGGCGCCGGTCAGGCCGCGCGTCCGGGGAAAGCGGTGCCAGATCGGCGCGCCGATCCCGTGCAGGTGCAGATCGGCAACCAAGCGGCGGAACAATCGGTCGAGACGCGCGCGGTCGCGCAGGGGGGCGGGGTCGCAGCCGCAGGCGTCGAGGATCCACTCGATTCCGGTACCGGCTGGGATTCCCATCGGCCGTTCTCCGGGGGACGGGGGACCCTCGGAAGCCATGAGGCGTCACTCGTGGGGTGGAGGATATCGAACGGTGTACCGGCCGTCAAGGGAGCTCACGGCCGGCGGTTTCCGCCACGGAGTCCGGAACACCCCCGGCCCCGGCCCGCGCGCCGGATTTCCGCTTGCGCGTTCTCTTTCCCCGCGGCTACAATGGCCGCCGGCCCGTCCCGGAGGTCCCTGCCGACATGCGTTTGCGTCTGCTTCTCCTCGCGTGGCTCATCGTGGCCGCGCCCGCCTTGCACGCCCAGGTCGTCGTGCTCGACGTCGACAACCGCTCGTACTCGTGCCGCGAGATCTCCTTCACGGGCGGCCATTCCGTCACCTTCAGCGACCTGCAGGGGCGCGCGGTGACCCTGCCCTGCGCCGACATCGCCGAAATCGTCTGGCCGCGCGATGCCTCGCGCCCCAATGCCAATCTCGTCCGCTTCGAGTTCACCAACGGGGATCTCTGGCTCGGGGAAGTCTCCGAGTCCACCGAAGCCGGCGCCCGGGTGAAGAGTCCCGACCTCGGCATCGTCGAGGCGCGGTTCGAGAACCTCGACCGCGTAGTCCTCCCCGGCGGCGAGGCCATGATCCCCGCGGGACAGGGCCCCGAGGAACTCGACATCGTCTTCAAGCGCAACAAGGACAGCGACCGGGGCGGGATCGAGAGCCTCGACGCGCAGAAGCTCACCCTGACCTCGCGCCTGTTCAACCGGCAGGAGGTGATCCCGCTCGCCGACCTCGCGGCGGTGCAATTCAGCCGGCTGCAGGAACCTCCCGCCGAGGGGGACCGGCTGATCGCCATTCTGAGCGGACACCGCGGTTCGCGGGTCCGCGGGATCCTCAAGGAGATCTCGCGCACGCAGATCGTCCTCGAGTCCCTCTATGGGGAGTCCCACGCCGTCCCGATCGGGGCCGTCGCCTCGCTCTACTTCAAGAACGGCCGCGTGGTCTTCCTCTCCGACCTTTCCCCCGACAAGGTGGTTGAACGGCCCTTCTTCGAGGTGTCCGACCAACTTCCGGGCGTCGACCATCTGTTCCCCTACCGCCGCGACCAGTCGGTCGCCGGCGGGGGGAAGATCTCGGTGAAGGGGAAGGAATACCGGAAGGGCCTCGGCATCCACGCGTACAGCGAGTTGCACTTCGCCCTGAACGGGAAGTTCAAGACCTTCCACGCGGTGGCCGGCCTCGATGATTCGGCCGCGCCCACCGAACTGGCGCAACCCTCGGTCCGCTTCTCGGTGTGGGTCGACGGCCGAAAAGTCTGGGAGAGCGGCGTCCACCTGTGGTCCACCCCGCCGGACAACGTGACGGTGCCGGTGGACGGGAAGGGGACGCTCACCCTGATCGTCGATTTTGCGGGCGACGGCGATTCGCTGGACCGCGCCGCCTGGGCCGCCGCGCGTCTCGTCCGGTAGCGATCATGTCCCACCGCCCCCGCTCCTCCTTTCTCGTCGCGCTCGGTCTGCTGGCCGCGATCACCGGGCTCGCAGCGACCGCGCGCGCGCAGGATGGTCCCCATCCGCTCGACGACCGCGTCGCGCTCGAGCGCGAAGCGGTGGGCGACGAGGCGGGCGCGCTCGAGTTCTACCTCCAACGGCTCGACGCGCTCTGGGGCGCCCCCGGGAAGGCCGGGGAGACCGCCGCGGTCGAGCGCGTGCTGTGCGAGGTCTACCTCCACCGCGCCGAGGCGCTCGCGCGCACCCAAGGATGGGAGCGGCTGGCCGCAAGCCTGGAGCGGCTGGCCGGGCGGCCCGCGGCGCCGGAACTCGAGGGATTGCGGGACTGGATCCTGGCCCGGCAACTGCTGCGCTGCGGCCGCAGCGAAGACGCGCGCGCGCGCTTCGACCGGCTCGGCTTTCTGCGCGCGTGGCGAATCGTCGGCCCGTTCGACAATGAGGCCGGCCGGGGATTTCACGAGGTCCACCCGCCCGAAACGGACCCCGCGCTCGACGGGACCTTCGACGGCGACGTGCGCAAGGTCTCCTGGCGGGTGGCGCGCGCCGACGAACCGGCGGGCGCGCTCAACCTGGACGCCCACTTCCGCCCCAACGACGAAGTCCTCGCCTACGCCCTCACCTTCGTGCGCGCCGAAGCGACGACGCCCGCCGTCCTGCGCCTCGGTTCGGACGAAGGCGTGAAGGTCTGGCTCAACGGCGTCCTCGTTCATGCGGCGGACGTACACCGGGAACTCGGGTTCGACCAGGATCGCATCCCGGTGATGCTGGCGCCGGGCTGGAATCGGCTGCTGATCCAGGTGGCGGAGGCCAAGGAGTCGTGGGGACTGCGCGCGCGGCTGACCGATCCCGCCGGCGCACCGCTGGCAGCACTGGAACATGCCGACGCCCCGCCCGCGGGGGTCGATCCGGCGGGGGCGAAGCTCCCTCCCGGCGCGGCCGCTCCGCCGGCCCTCCCCGACGACGCCGTGACGCTGCTGACCCGCCGCGCGCAGGCGCATCCCGAGGATCCGCGCCTCCATTTCCACCGGGGAATCCTGACGCAGGCCTCCCACGCCGAGGACCGGGTGAAGTCCTCGCACGCAAAGCACTTCGCCAACGCCGTCCTGGGGGAGCCGCAGAACCCGCACTACCGCTATTTCCTCGCCCTCGCGCTCAAGGAAGACGTGGCCATGAGCGCCGAGCGGGAGGAGAACCGCATCCGCCAGGAACTGGAGGAGGCGCTGCGCCTGTTTCCCCGCCACGCCGCCGCGGCGCGTGAACTGGCCTGGTACTACTCGCGAACCACGATCAACCTGCACAAGGCGCTGCGCTACGCCGAGTCCGCCGTGCGGATCGGTCCCGACAACGCGATTTCGCGCGTGCTCTACGCGGAACTCCTGAAGGCCGGGGGCCTGTCGGCGCCGGCCGAGGTCGAGGCGCAGGAAACCGCGCGACGCCTGCCGGACCATCCCCTCGTTCTCGCCCGCGAGGCCCAGCGAAGTGCGGAACGGGGCCGCCTGGAGGAGGCGGCGGCGCTCTACCGCCGCGCGGTGACGGCCGATCCACTCAACGCCAATGCCCGGCTGGGGTACGTCGAGGTGCTGCTGCGGCGCGGCCGGGCGGACGAGGCGATGGCCCAGTTCGACGCAATCCTCGCGATCGATCCCACCGCGCTGGCCGCCTACGTGCAGAAAGTCCGCCTCGAGGAGTCCCGGGGCCGCTGGGCCGAGGCGGCCGCCGAACTGCGCAAGGCGCTGGCGATCTGCCCCGAGGACGACGCGTTGCTCACGCGGCTCGGGACCATCGAGCTCCAGGAGGGGCGCACGGAGGCGGGGATCGAACGCCTGCAGGAAGCCCTGCGGCTGAACCCGAACAACATCAACCTGCGCGAATACGTGCAAACGCTCGCGGGGGCGGAACAGTCGTTCGAGAAGCCGTACCGGGTCGATCCCCAGACGGTTCTCGCCGGCCGCCCGAAAGGACTGCTGCCGCCGGGACGCGGGGCGACGTGCCTGCTGCACAATGAAGCCGTGCGCCTGAACCGGGACGGGACGCGGGCGCACTGGCAGCAGCGCTTCTTCGTGATCACGAGCACCGAAGGGGTGCGCGATTTCGACTACGTCGGCATCCCGTACGTCGCGGGCGAGCAGAAGCTGTCGGTGCTTTCCGCGCGCGTGCATCATCCGGACGGGACGCGGGACGACGCCCGGCTGGAACGCGCGGGGGGGGCGGGACGCGGCGAGGACCGCCAGTGGCGGCGGTTTCCCGTCGATCTGCCGGTGCTGAACGTCGGGGACGTGGTCGAGGTCGAGCACCTGATCGAGGACCTCGAGCCCACCTTCTTCGGGGACTACTTCGGCGACGTGGTGACGTTCGGCCTGGGCTACGAAGTCGCGGACTTTCGCTACACCCTGGTCGTTCCGAAAGGGCGTCCGATCTATCTCCGTCCCGTCAACCTGGCCGTCGAGCCGGAGCGGGAGACGACGCCGGACGGTCGCTACGAGGTCCGGCGGTGGCGACTGCGCGACCTGCCCGGAGTCGAACCGGAGCCCGACATGCCCCCGATCGACCAGGCGGTGCCGAGCCTGGAGATCAGCACGTTCCCGACCTGGCAGGCCTTCGCCACCTGGTACTCGGGCCTGATCCGGAAACAGTTCGAAGTCGACGACGCCATCCGCGCGAAGGTCCGCGAACTGACCGAAGCCCGCTCCTCCGAGATGGAGCGGATCCGGGCGATCTACAACTGGGTCCTGAGCGATATCCGGTACGTGGCCTGGGAATTCGGCGTGCATGGATACCAGCCCTACCCGGCGACGCAGATCTTCCACCGGCGATTCGGGGACTGCAAGGACAAGGCGCTGTTGATCAACGTGATGCTCGGCGAAATCGGCATCCGCGCCCGGCCGGTCCTGATCTATGCCGAAGAGAAGCGCGGGCACCTGGATCTCCCCTTCCCGCTGGTGGAGCGATTCAATCACTGCATCTCGCAGGTGACCCTCGCGGACGGGCGCGTGATCTACCTGGACGGCACCGCGACTTTCCACGGCATGAACACGCTGCCGTCGATGGACCAGGGGGCGCCGGTGCTGGTGGTGGACGAGAAAGGCGGGAGCATCGCGTCGACGCCGCTCGGATCCCCCGCGGACAACGTGCGCGAGGAAGCGCTGGAAGTGGTGCTGGCGGCGGACGCCCCGGCGCACGTGGTGGGCCGCGTGATGATGACCGGGCCGCGCGCCAGCGAGGTGCGGTGGCGCTACTCTCTGCCCGAGAAGCGCAGTCAGGTACTCGAGCGCGACCTCACCGCGGCGTTCGGCGAGGTGCGGGTGGAAAAGACCGAGTTCGCCAACCTGATGCGCATGGAACAACCGGTGCACTTCGCCTACTCCGCCGCGTTGCCCGCGCTCGTGGGCGCGCGCTCCGGGGGACGGCTGGCGCTGCGGCCGAGCGGGCAGATCCACCGGCTCTCCGATTCGTGCACGCTGGGACAGCGCAAGCACGACCTCTTGCTCGAAGTGCCGTGGCGGGACGTGGAACGGGTCCGGCTGCGGTTGCCCGAGGGCTGGCGCCCGGCCGCAACGCCCGAGCCCGTGCGGCTGGAGACGCCGTTCGGCCTCTTCGCCGCGCGCGTGGTCCGGGATCCCGACGGCCGGCACGTAAGCGTGGAAAAGGAGCTCGAGCTGCGCGTCACCCGCGTCAAGGCGGCCGACTACGCGGCCTACCGCGCCTTTTGCAACGCCGTCGATGCCTGGGAGAGCCAGGAAATCCTGCTCGAACGATAGCGCCCGCCGCGCCGGGGGCGGTCACTTGCCGTCGGCCGCCTCGCCGAGGAACGGGAGCAGGTCGTCATTCCCCACGGCGCCGTAGTCCGTGAGCTTCCGCGCCGACAGCGCGGCCGGCAGATTCGGACGCCGGAATCGGACGTAGTCGAATCGGGCCACCAGGTCCGGGCTGCCTACGCCCTTCCGGCTGAGCTCGCCGCGGTTGTGGCGCTCCTCCCCCGCGTCCCGGCACGCCTGCCAATCCGTGTAGGCCACGAGTCCGACCTGAAGTCGAACGGGGAGGTCGGGCCGATCGAAGCGCTTGAACATCTTCCAGCGTCCCCCCTCCGGCCGAACCAGCATCAGGAACGCCGATCCGATCCGGACCAGGCGGACCTCTCCCCGGTACGTGCCGGCGGGGATTTGCCCCACCTCGGACTTGCTGTCGCGGGTGGTTTTGTATTCCCAGTCCATCTGCCCGGGGGTACAGGCCATGCCGAGGGCGACGAAGACGTAGTTTTCGCCCCCCGGTTCGCGCGCGGCCGGCGTGATCTTGCGCGGCGCGCGGGCCATCAGGCCGCCGAGGGAGTACTCTGACGCGGGCGCCCCGTCGCCGGCGGTGTTGCGAACCACCAACGACGTGGTAGCGATGAAATCCCCCTCCACTTCCCGATAGGTGAGTTCCGCGTGGTTTTCCATGTACCAGGAAGAGGAGTACGGTTTCATCGCAAGCCAGCCCTCGCGAACGCCGAAGTGTTCGAGCGGGTCGTATCCCCAGCGCTCCTCTTTGCAGAGCCGTTTCCAGCGGGAGCTCGCGGCGCCATCCGAGAATTCGTCGCTCAGCGACCGCAAGTCTCCCCCCGCCGAAGCGGAGGGAGGGGCGGAGTCCCCCGGATCCGGCGGTCCGGACCCCGGGGTGGACCGGGGGGCGGGCCGCCGGCTCTCCACGGCTTCGGGCGACCAGGGAGCGTCCCAACCCTCCGCCGCCAGGGCGAGGTCGGCCGCGACCGGGGCACGATCGGAGGCCGGGAGTCGAAGCCAGGCATCCGCCGCAGCCGACTCCCCTTCGGCCAGAGCGAATACGGCGGCCGACGCCAGGCCCTGGACGTCGCGGGTGAGCGCCTTTTCCGCCCAGCGCCGCCGCTCGGCGGCGGAGAGGTCGGCGGGGGCCAGGTCCGTGCCGGCATTCACCCCCTTGAACCGTACCGTGAGGGTGCCGGACTCCGAAATCCGCTCGAGCATGCCCTCGACCATCCCACCGGTCGCGCGGACGAGACGGACCTCCTGGCCGACGGCCGTGCGCAATCCCTTCACGACGGCGTCGTTCGCGGCGCGGCCGAGAAGCAGCAGTCGCTCGAGCGCGGCGACTCGCGCGGCGTGGGGCGCCAGGGCCGCCTCTCGCGCAGCGCTTTCCGTCCGTGCGACGGCCTCCTTCCAGTTTCGCTTCATCGCCCATCCCCATGCCTCGGGGGCGAGCGCGGCCCAGGCCGCCTCGGCCTGCTCCCGGGTGAGGCGTTCCTGACGTTCGCGTTCCTGACGTTCGCGCTCGGCCTGCGCGAGGGCTTCCGCCTGGAGCCGTTGCTCCTCCTCGAATCGCTCGCGCGCCGCCGCCACGGCGGCCTCGAGGCGCTTCCGCTCTTCCGTTGCGGTCGCCACCAGGTCGGGCGAGCCGAGTCCATCGACCTCGTCCAGAGCGGCCCGGGCGGACGCGTGGTCCCCGGCCGCGAGATCCCGCCGGGCGCGATCGAACAGGGGCTGTGCGCGCTCGCGCGCCCGGGTCGCGATCTCTTCGCGCAGGGCCTTCCAGGTCGGCTCGAACGGACCGTAGCGCGTTTCGGCGGGGAGTTTCTCGAGCAGCTCCACGGCCGCCTGCCAATCCTCCTGCCCGAGCGCCTTGCGCGCCATGGCGAACGCCGGGGGTTCCGGCGCGGGGAGCGCCGGGTGGTTTGCGGGGACCGGCGTGTCCGTGCCGGTGACGGCGGCATTCGCCGGGGAGGGCTCCGGCCCGCGACCGGTGGCGTCCGGGGTGGGCGCCACCGCATAGAGCACCGCCAGTCCCAACGCCACGGCGACCCCTCCGCCCAGGACGGCGCTGCGCACGCGCCGCTGCTGAAATTCATCCAGGGAGTCGTCGCGCCGCGCGGGACGGGATTCCCATTCGGCCAGACGCGCGCGCGCGGCGCGTTCCAGGGCCGCGCCCTCGGAAGTCGCCGTCGCGGGTTCCGGGCCCGGCTGCGAAATCGGCGCCGCGGGGGTCGGCGCCGCCACCGGCTTCCCCGCCATCACCGACCGGATCAGCCCCACCGCTTCTTCCGCCGTCTGCGGACGCGACACCGGGTCCTTCTGCAGGAGCCGCTGCACGAGCCCATCCAGCCCGTCGGAAACCGCCGGATCCATCTCCCGCAGGGAGGGCACCGGCGCGGAGACATGCCGATTCATGATCTCGAGGAGGGAATCGCCGTCATACGGCGGTCGGCCCGCCACCATGTGGAACAGGGTCGCCCCCAGGGAATACAGATCCGCGCGCCCGTCCACCCGCTGTCCCCGGCACTGCTCCGGGGACATGTACCGCGGCGTGCCCATGACTTCGCCCGAAAGCGAAACCGGGAGTCCCGTCAGGTCGCGCGCCAGTCCGAAGTCGCCGAGTTTCACCGAACCGTTTTGTCCCACGAAGACGTTGTCCGGCTTGAGATCGCGGTGCACGATCCCCTGTTGGTGGGCCGCGGAGAGGGCCCGGGCGACTTGCAGGGAGACGGCGAGCGCCTCCTTCGGCGACAGTCTGCCCTCCTGCGCCAACCGCTCGCCGAGCGAGCGACCCTCGACCAGTTCCATGACGATGAACGGCTGGCCCGCGTCTTCGCCGCAGAAGTGCACTTGCACGATGTTCGGGTGCTGGAGTCGCGCGGCGGCCCGGGCCTCCCGATCGAATCGGGCGCGCAGGTCGGGCGTGGACATCGCGACCATCGGCAGGAGCTTCACCGCGACCTTCCGGCCCAGGGAAAGCTGCTCGCCCAGGTAGACCGATCCCATGCCGCCCCGACCGATCAGCCGCACGAGCCGGAATTCACCGGCCAGCACCTTCCCCACCAACGGATCGGCCGGGTCGGCGGCCGCCTCCGCCTGGCGGCGCTTCCAGACGACCTCGACGGCGTGACGCAGCTTCTCCACCTGGTCGGGAGACAGGAGCCCCCGCGCGAGCAGGTGGACGCCGAGGTCGATGTCCTCGCCGCTCGCGTCGCGCTCGGAGCGCGCCTGATCGAGCTGTTCCTGCGTGAGGTAGCGGTTGAGGACCGCCGCATCGGCAAAGAGATCGTCCCGACCGCGAACCCGGTGGATCGCCTCGCTGGGGCCGCCGGAAAGTCGCGTCGGCACGCGGGCCGGCGACTCCGGGAGCGGCTCGGAGCGCTGCGGCAGAACCGATCCGCCGGCGATGGCCGGGCCGCGCAGCGCCGTCGCCGCCGGGGTTCCCGTCAAGACCGACTCGACTTCCGCGAGCAGTTCCGGAACGCTCGCGAACCGGTCCCGCGCCTCCTTGGCCATCGCACGCTGAACGATGCGAACGCACCGATCGGGAACGTCCGGCACCGCGTCGCGCGCATCCGGCGGCGGATTCGAACAGTGCGCAAACAGGATCTGCATCGCGGTGGTACCCGCAAACGGCGGCCGCCCGGTCAGCAGCGCGTGGTAGGTCGCCCCCAGGGAATAGACGTCGCTGCGCTCGTCGGTCGGTTCCGCCCGACACTGCTCGGGGCTCATGTAGTGCGGCGTGCCCAGCAGAAACCCCGAACCGGTGAGAGAGGCCCCTTCGGCATCGAGCGCCTTGGCCAGCCCGAAGTCGCCGAGCTTGGCGATCCCGTCGGGAGTGCGGAGGATGTTCGAGGGCTTGATGTCCCGATGGATGATCCCGGCGGCGTGCGCGGCAGCCAAACCGCGCGAAACGTCGGCGATCACCCGCGTGGCTTCCAGCCAAGGGATTCCGCCGCCGGCCTCCAGCCGTCCCTGCAGGGTCTCCCCCTGCACCAGTTCGAGCACCAGAAACGCGGTGCCGGCCTCCTGACCGACGTCGTAGACCGTGACGACGTGGGGATGGTTCAGGCGGGCCGCCGCGCGCGCCTCGCGCACGAAGCGCTCCAACCGTCGGGGCTCGCCCGCCACCGAGATGGGCAGGAGTTTCACCGCAACCCGACGCTCGAGAACGGTGTCCTCCGCCTCGTACACCTCCCCCATGCCCCCGCGTCCGATCCGCCGCAGAAGCCGATACTTGCCCAGCATGCGACCGGACTCGGAGCCCGTGGACGACTCACTCCCGGAACCGGCCGGGCCCTCGGGAAGGACAAGGTCCGATGCGCGGGTTTTCTCGCCCCCGACGTCCGACGCGGATGCAGGCGGGACGGGGACAGGGCCGGAATCCGGTGCGGGGTCGATCAAGCTCATGGCGATCCCATTATACGGACGCCCCCCGGGGGGCGATAGCGAGATTCGGCTTCAGACCCGGCCGGCGGTCCGGCCGGGATGCGCCTCCCAGACAGGGGCGGAACCCCACGGGAGGCCTGGACTTCCGAATTCTCCGGTGCGCGCGTCCCGTCCGCGCGAACCACCACCCCCGGGGCGTTTTCCCCGCCGGGACACGACCGCTCCGCCTTTCCCTCCGCCGCGTTCCACCTCCCCTACCGGCCGGGAATCACCCCGTGACCCGAACCGCCCTTGAAATCTCGCGAAAAACCATGTATCCCGGTCACGGGATTTTGGTCTGGAGTGCAAGGTCGGATCGGGATGTGGCGACGAATTGCCGATAATGGGGAAGAGGAGACGAAAGCATGTGGGCCATCCTGTCCGACCTGCACGCAAACCTGGCGGCGATCGACGCAGTCCTGCGCGACCTGCGGAACCGCGGGATCGGGAATGACCGCATCATCTGTCTCGGCGATCTGGTGGGCTACGGCCCCGATCCGGCCGACTGCATCGACCTGGCGATGCACTGGAAAGTCGTGATTCGCGGAAACCACGACGATGCGACGATCAATGAGGCGCCGAGTTTCCATCCCCCGGCGCGCAAGGCGATCGACTGGACCCGCGATCTCCTCAAGCCCCGTCTCTGGTCCATGGGGCCGGCGCGCTCCCGCTGGAGATTCCTGCGCGATCTGCCGACCACCGAGGATCTCGAGGGCGCCCTGCTGGTGCACGGCTCCCCCCGCGATCCGCTGAACGAGTATCTGCTGCCGCGGTTGTGTTCGGACGGCACCGCGGGACCGACGCCCCCGATCCGGGAAAACTTCAGCCGGATGGCGCAGCACGTGTGCTTCGTCGGGCACACCCACGAACCCGGTGTGATCACGCCCAACGGCCGTTTCCTGCGTCCTGCGGACATCGACCACCGCTATGAGGTGAGCCGCGACGCCAAGCACATCGTCAATGTGGGCTCGGTGGGCCAACCGAGGGATCGGGATCCCCGCTCCTGCTACGTTCTGTGGGACGGCAAGCTGGTCCAATACGTGCGCGTCGCCTACCCGGTCGCGACCACACAGGAGCGGATCCGGAAAATCCCGGATCTCGACCCGTTCTTCGCCGAACGGCTCGCGCACGGCAAGTAGATCGCCGGAGCGGCATCGCCGGAGTCCCCGGGACGGCGAGGGCGCCGACGAGCCGGCTCCTCCCGCGAATTCCGACGGATCCAGAACCAGGGGCGACCGGCGTGGGGGGCCGGGCTAGCCCGGATTATTCATGAAGCCGCGCCAGCGGCTTCGTGAAAAATCCG
>CAZWCX010000108.1:0-24930 GCA_964632945.1 uncultured Planctomycetia bacterium
CGGATTTTTCACGAAGCCGCTGGCGCGGCTTCATGAATAATCCGGGCTAGCCGCCCGATGCGGCGAATCCCACGTCGGAGATCCCGGCGCGAATGCAGGCATTCATGACGGTGACCACGGCCTGCACCGGAACGGACGGATCCGACTCGAGCAACACGTCGACCTTCGTCCCCACCCGGCGGAATTCGTCGTACAGGACGGCGACCGTGGTGCGAATCTCGTCTTCCGAGTGCAGCGTCCGCTCGCCGAGGAGGACCCGGGTGGCGCCGGATCCGGCATCCTGCCGGAGGACGAGGCGCAGTTCCTCGCGGAGGGTCACGCACGCCGAGGGCTCGCCGCGATCCGGCAGGAACGTTGCCAGGCGTCCATCGAGCAGGCGGAACTTCGTAGCGCACAGGAAAAAGATCAACAACTGGAACAGGACGTCGATCATGGGGGTCAGGTTGGCGTCGAGGCGGGTGTCCTCACGGGGCGGCGGGGGGAGCAAGGGCGGAACTCCCACAGGGGACGCGCGATCTCTGCGTCCCCTCAACGACGGGCCACCCGGCCGGTTCACCGGGATCCGGAACGAATTCCGCCGCGCCCGATCCAGGGTCGCTCGTGTCGAGGGCGGCCGTTTGCTATCATCCGCGCATGCCGATCCATGAAGATCGCCGCTTCGCGAGAATCGTGCTCGCCCTCGGCGCCGCCACGCCGGATCAAGTCGCCGGCGCCTTCGACTGGCAGCGGACGAATGCGCCGGAGCGGCCGCTGGCCGACCTGCTGCGCGAGCGCGGGGCGCTCTCGGAGCGCGACCTGGAGCGGGTCAAGGAGATCTTGCGCATTACGGGCCCGGAGGACGATGCGCCGGCGACCGTGGCGATGACGCCCGGCCGGGCGCGCAAGCCCCCCTCCGCCCCGAGTCTTCCCGCACCGGTCGAGGAGCGGTTCGAGATCCTGGGAGAGGTGGCGCGCGGCGGCATGGGCGTGGTGTATCGCGCGCGCCATCGCGCGCTCGACCGCGTGGTGGCGCTCAAGGTCCTCTCGGGCGGCGCCATGGCCGGGTCCGAGGAAGTCGAGCGCTTCCGGCGGGAGGCGCAGGCCGCGGCGAGGCTGCGCCATCCGGGCATCGTCGAGGTGTACGACGTCGGAGAAATCGAGGGGCGACCGTTCCTGGCGATGGAGTTCATCGAAGGCCACCCGCTCGACGATCATCTTGCGATCAAGCGTCCGGGGTTGTGGGCGCGGGTGGATCTCGTCCGTCGGGTCGCGGAAGCGGTCGAGCACGCGCATGCCCACGGCATCGTGCACCGCGACCTCAAGCCGGGGAACGTCCTCGTCGACGCGCACGGACATCCGCGCGTTGCGGACTTCGGGCTCGCGAAGGAGCTCGACGGGCGCGCGACCGAACTGATCGCCGCTCGGGTCCGTCGGACGGATCCGTCCGACGGCCTGACCCGCACCGGGCAGGTGCTCGGGACGCCGCATTACATGTCCCCGGAGCAGGCCCGCGGGGACAGTCGACACATCGATGCGCGCAGCGACGTCTATTCCCTGGGCGCCGTCCTGTACGAGGCGATGACGGGGCGCCGGCCGTTCGAGGCGGAGAATCTGGTGGCGGTGATCCTGAAGGTCCTCACGGAGGAGGTGAAGCCGCCGCGGGAGATCAATCCGCTGATTCCGCCGGCGCTGGAGGCGATCTGCCTGAAGGCGCTGGAGAAGGACCGGGCGCGCCGATACGCCTCCGCCGGTCCGCTTGCCGTGGACCTGGGCCGGTTCCTGGCCAAGGATGAGATCGAGGCGCGTCCCCTCGGCCTGGGGACTCGGTGGTGGCGGCGGATGCGGACGCGCCCGCAGGCGACGCTGGCGGCGGCCTGTGGGCTGGCCTTGGCAGGCGCGGGCGTCCTGCTGGCCCTGGGGTATGTGGCTCGCGGCGCCGAGATTGCGCGACTGCACGAGGAAGCGGAATCGTCTCGGGCAGCCGCCGTCGCGGAGCACACGGCGCTCGCACGATTCGCGGCGGCGGAAGCGGACCTTGCGGACGCCGGAGCGGCGCCCGAGCAGGTCCGGACGAAGGCGTGGGAGTCGGCGAGCCGGTGGTTGGCGGTCCTCCGGGACCGTCCGGAGGATCCCCGGTTGTGGCTGGCGTATGGCCGGTCGCTGCGGCTGGCCGGGGATCGAGAAGCGGCCGAGCGCGCGGTGCGGCAGGCGCTCGAACTTTCGCCGGGCGAGCCGGCGGCGGCGGAAGAGGCGGCGGCGTTGGCCCTGGAGCGTATGATGGATGCCCGTCTGGCTGCGGAGTGCGAAGACGGTCCCGACCCGCGGCGCTGGGAGCAGGGCGTCGATGGCGAGTCGTGGGTGCGGGAGTGCGGCGCCCTGCCGCGGGATCAGTCGCCCTCCGCCCGCCGCCGTCTCCTGGAACTCTGGCGCGCGCGGCTGCAGGGGGATCGGGAGGCCGCGAGGGCCGGTTGCGATGCGGAGATCGGCCACGGCGGGCACGTCGCCGGATTTCGACACCTGCGGGGGACGTTGGCCGAGGAGGTGTCGGGCCGGCTTGCCGATCTCGACGGCGCGGTTCTGCAGGAGCCGAACCGGGCCCGCTGGCGCTTGGAACGGGCGGCCGCGCGGGTCGCGGCGGGCGACTTCCGCGGGTCGATCGACGATTCGGTGCGGGCGGTCCAGGGCGGGGAGGACACCGCGGTGGCCCGTTTCGTGCTGGCAACCGGACGGCGGGGGGCGGGGGACTGGCGCGCGGCGGAGGCGGAGTACGGCCATGCCCTGATCCGCGATCCCGGACTGGCCGTGGCCTGGCTCGGGCGGGCGTCGGCGCGCTGGTCTGCGGGAGATGCCGAGGGCACCCACGAGGATGCCGTCCGGGCGGCGCGATTGCTTCCGGGCTCGTCCGGCGCCCGGGTCCTCCGGGGTCGCGCCTTGGCGAAACTCGAGCGCTGGGCCGAAGCGGCCGTTGCTTTTGTGGAAGCGTTGCGGATCGATCCCGGACTGTCGGAAACGCTCGCCGCGGAGCTGGAGATCGCCCGCCGGAATGCCGAGTCGCGATCGGAATCGCGGTAAGACGCGTTCGAGAGCGAGACTCCTGTTCCGCCGGACCTGCGCCTACTGCGGCTTCTCGATGCCGTAGGCTTTCATCTTGCGCGCCAGCGTGTTCCGCGAGATTCCCAGCTCCTTGGCGGCGGCGCTTTGGTTCCAGCCGACTTCGTCGAGGGTCCGGGCCACGAGCATTTTCCAGAGTTCGTCGACGGCGCGCCCGGTCCCGGTCGGAACGAAGGCCTGCACCGTTTGCGCCACCATCTGGCTGCGCGGTTGCGCCAGCACTTCGCTCGGCAGGTGCTCCGGCCGGATCGCGTCCTGGCTGAAGGCGACCGCGTGCCGGATTGCGTTCTCCAACTCGCGGACATTGCCGGGCCAGGCGTGGCGCGCGAGGGCGTGCATCGCCTCGGGCGTGAGCGTTCGCCTGCCCGAGTCGCTTTCCCGCAGGGTCTTCTCGAGCAGGTGCTGCGCCAGCAGGGCGACGTCCTCCGGCCGCTCGCGCAGCGAGGGGAGCGGCACTTTGAAGACCTTCAGGCGGTAGTAGAGGTCCTCGCGGAACTTCCCGTCCCGGACTTCCTTCTCCAGGTCGCGATGCGTGGCCGCGAGGATGCGGACGTCGCACTTCACCGGAACGGTGGCGCCGACCGGCAGGTACTCCCCCTCCTGGAGGACGCGCAGCAGCTTGCGCTGCAGGTCTTCCGGCATTTCGCCGATTTCGTCGAGGAACAGACTGCCCTGGTGCGCGGCGGCGAAGAGCCCCTGCCGGTCCCGATCGGCCCCCGTGAAGGCGCCCTTCACGTGTCCGAAGAGTTCGCTCTCGAGCAATTCGCGGGAGAGGGCGGCGCAATTCACCGCGACGAGCGGGTGGTCCTTGCGGGTGCTGTTGCCGTGAATGGCCTTGGCGACGAGTTCCTTGCCGGTACCCGTCTCGCCCAGGATGAGCACGGGATACGAGAAGCGGGCGATGTGGTCGAGCGTCATCCGCACCTGCCGGAGGGCGGCACTGTCGCCGATGAGGGCATCGAAGCGGTACTGGGACTGCAGGTCCTTCAGACTGGAAGCCACCAGGTGCTGGAGCTGGGCGATCTGCATCGACTTCTGCAGGGTGACGGCGGTGAGGCCGAGTGCCTTGCCGAGGAACTCGCCGAAGCGCAGCAGGAGTTGCTCGTCTTCCGACGTGAACTGTTTGCGCGGCGAGGTGGAGTCGAGATAGAGGAGTCCGACCGGCCCGGTCTTTCCCGGGACGGGAACGGCGACGAAGGAGTGCAGGCCGAGTTCCTGGACGCTTTTGTGGGCCTGAAACTGCGGATCGGCGCCCGCGTTGTTCACGCGCAAGGGTTGGCCTTCGCGGACCAGGCGCGTGATTACGCCGAACGACAGGCGGAACCGGTCGGGGGCGAATTCCTCCTCCCGGAGCTGGAAGGCCGAGCGGGTGGCGATGCGGTCTTTTCCCTCGTAGATCAGAATGAAGCCGCGCTCGGCCCCGGTGACCTGCACCACCGACTGGAGGGCGCGGTCGAGGGTCGCTTGCGGGTCCTCTCCGCCCTCGAGCACGTTGGTGATGAGGGCGAGGACTTCGCTGCCGTAGCGCGAGAGCAGCACCTGGTCGGACGAGGTCGTCTGCGCCAGCAAGTGGAAGGCCATGAAACAGTCCCGGCCGGCGCGCTTGGCCCCGTAGAGGGCTTCGTCGGCGCGCAGGAACAGGTCCTCCGCCGTGCGGGCATCCTCCGGACACGAGGCGCCGCCCAGCGAGGCGGCGATCGCCACGCGCTTTCCGTTGACCTCGAAACGGGTCTCGTGCAGCGCATGGAGGACGCGTTGGGCGACCGCCGGGAGCGTGTCGCGCGAGGTGTCGGGGAGCAGGACCTCGAATTCGTCCCCGCCGTAGCGGCCGACCAGAGAGGAGGGCGGGCCGCTGCGCGCGGTGACGTCCGCCATGCGCAATTCGCGGCGGAGCACTTCGGCCGCCTCTTTGAGCAATCGGCTGCCCGCGTCGTGGCCGTGGGTGTCGTTGATCTGCTTGAACCGGTCGAGGTCGACCAGCAGCATCGAGCAGGGCCGGCCCATCCGCACGGCGCGGTCCACCTCCTCGGCCAGGCGCCGCTCGAAATGGGCGTGGGTCGCCGCTCCGGTCAGCGGGTCGATGATCGACTTGGCGAGAAGCAGCGCATTCTCGAGCGCCACGGCGGCCTGGTCCGCGAGCACTTCGGCGATATCGCGGTCCTCGTCCCGGAAGGCCCCCGCCCGCGCGCGCGATTCCAGGAACACGGCGCCCATCGTGCGCTCGCGGAATCGCAACGGCACGCACAGAACGGAGCGAAGCCCTTGATCCGCCACGCTCTGGGCCGCTTTCCAGACCGGATCGAGTCCGGCATCCTCGAGGCAGATCGTCTGTCCGCCGGCGGCGACGTCGCGGGCGATGCGCATCGAGAGCGGGGCTTCCCCCGCCGTCAAATCCCGTCCACCGAGTCCGCGACGGACTGCGAGCGAGACCCGGTCGCGCTCGATCAACACCAGCAGACCCGACTCGGCGCCCGTGCACTCGATCATGGAATCGATGATCAGGCGCAGTTGCGACTCGATGCGGGACTCGGTGTTCATGGCCCGAATGACCCGCGAAATCGTCTTCAGGTCGCGAATCGGGCGCTCCTGCGGGGGACCGGTTCGCTGCCCGGACGGCAACTCCACCCAGCGGGAGAAGCGCGCGCGGTCCTTGCGCGCGAGGAATGGGGCGCGGACGGCGTCGGGGAGGCCGGCCACCAGGGAGCGGAGCGATTCTTGCGCCGTTCGGGCGTGATCCTCGAAGCGCCCGGCGTCGACGGCGCCCGCCAGGATCGCGTGGAGCCGCCAGGTCAGGTCGTTGACCTCGGGCCGGTCGGGATCGGATTCCCACTCCGTGAGCGCCGCGCGGGCCGCGCGGGCGGCGTCCTCCTTCTCCCCCGCGGCGAGAGCGGCGGTGGCGCGTTCCTGCGCCGCCCACCCTCGGATCCATCGGTCGCCGGCTTCCTCCGCGAGTCGCTCCGCTTCCCCGAGTTCTCCCGTCGACCCCGTGACCTCCGCGCTCACCAACGTCAGCAGCGCGCGCTCGTCTCCGGATCCCTGCTTCGTCAGGATTTCCCGGGCCTTTTCGAGCGCGATCCCCGCCGCGCGGGGATCGTCGCCGAAGTACGCCTCGCAGCGCGCAAGCCACAGGTAGGCGACCCCCAGCCGGCGCTTGTCGCCTTCCTTCAGGAGGATCTGCCGCGCCTCCAACGCCTCCTTCCGCGCCCGATCCCCCAGTCCGAGTTCCCACGCCGCCTGTGCGGCATCGAGGTGCGTCCAGTCGGCGGATCGGCGAGCGTCGTTCAGGGCGCCGTGAATCTCGGCGTACTGGCCGGCCGGCAGGAGCGATCGAACCCGGGACACTCGCGGTACCTCCAGAATCGGGACCTGCGCAAAGATAGACGCGGTGGGCAGGGATGTCAAAGTTTCGCGCGGCAGGCACCCGCCGATCAGGTCGGCCCGTTCGCGGACTCGCGAACCTCCCGTGGCGTGCACCAGGGTGGCGCAGAGTCGGTGTCCGGGCTCCAGCCTGGGCGGGTGTTGGTTCCCGGGCCCGGGGCGCGCGGATCTCGCGCTGCTCGTCGCAAGATCCTTGCGATGAAGAGGTTGAATCCAGGTCGTCCGCGCCCAGACCCGCCCCGACGACGGCGGCACGGGCGTTGCGAAGAGACGCCCCGGGAATTCGGGACGAGTCGATGGAGGAAGGTCGCCATGGAAAAGTGTCAGGCTTGCGGCCATTTGAATGACCCGCTGGATGCCCGTTGTTACAAGTGCAACGCTACCCGGGGCGGAGTGGCGGTCCTGGCCCGCCCCGCGCCCGCGGCGATCCCCGGCCGGGAGGGAAGGACGCAGGGCGCGTCCGTCACCCGGGCCGGGTCTGGTTGCGAATCCTGCCGCAGGCCGCTCGCCGGCGGTCACGCCTCCCTGCGCCGTTGTCTGCACTGCGGCTGGGACCAGGACCGGCACGAACGGCGGTGCCGATCCTGTTCCGGACCGGTCGTGCTGCACGACGCCCAATTCGGGGAGAGCAAGGGCGGGGGCGCCGAGGCGCGCTTCGGATTCGGCGGGGCGGTGGTGGCGGTCGTGGCCGATCAGGTCGGGCGGCGGATCGGGGTCCTGATCGGGCTTTACGGGGTCATCGCCATCGCCCTGGCCGTGACCTCGGTGGGGGCGCTGTACAAGGCGGTGTTCACCACCTTCCATTGCGCGATGTGCCACAAGGAGCCTTCCGTGGAGGTCCTCTCCGCCAGGGAACGGGCGCAACTCTCCGGGATCCGAAAGCGCTGGTCGGCAATCACGCTCGGTTGCGCGATCGGGGCGGCGGGGTGTTCGTGGCTGGCGTTTTTCGCCGGATGAACCGGGGCAGGCCGATGGGAGGTCGGAATCATGTCCGCCGATTTTTGCGTTCGACAGTCTTCCGCGCACGATGAGATCACTCGCGAGTTGATTCAGGCCGTGCCGCCGGATTGGGATTCCGCCATCCTGGAGATGGACCTCTTCCGCACCTGCGGGGGGGAGTGTTGTTCCCACATGATCTACCATCCGCAGGGGGGAGGAGGCGTGGTCGCCCCGAGCGACGGTCTTCTCGCCGCGATGGACCGGTTGGTCCTCCTGATGAAGGAGGATGAGGTGGGCTGGCGGCGGGCCACGTTCGGCGTATGGCGGGCCGGCGACTGCGGTTGGCAGTCGACGGTTCAGGTATCCTAAGCGGATCGGGAGGCCTATCGGCGAGGACGGACGGTTACCGGCCCTTTCGGGCCGCCCGGGTGCGTGCGCGCGCGAGCATATCGGCAAAGGGAGGGAATGATTCTGCTCCCCGGCGCGAGGCCTCCTCATAGGCGGCGACCGCCTCCGCCGGACGGTCGAGGAGTTCGAGCGTCTCCCCCGAATGTACCCAGGCCGGCCACAAGTTCGGGTCGGCCATGGTTGCCGCGCGATAGTCCTCCAGCGCGGACTCGAGCCAGGGGGTCGCGTCGCGACCGGCCTTGGCGGCCCGCAGACCAAGGCCTTTGCGTGCGGTTCCCCGGTTGGTGAGGGCGTGAACGTATCCGGGTCGCAAGCGGAGCGCGCGGGTCAGCCGTTCAACGGCGTCCTGAAGCGCGGGTTCCGGATCCCCGCCCCGGTCGGTTTCGGCGTCCGCGAGACCGATGCGTACTTCGCCGCTGCGCTGCATGCCCCAGGCGTCATGGGGATCCAGGGACACGGCGCGGTCGTAGTCTTCGATCGCTTCCCGAAGCAGGGGGCGCGGGTCGCCGCCGTCGGACGCCAACAGCCCGGACGACAGTCTGTGGACGTCACCGCGGAGCCACCAGACCTCGGGGGCGGCGGGCCCGCGGTCGATCCGGACTTGAAGATCGGCCAGAGCGCCGCGCGCCCACTCCCGACGCGCGGCCGCGTCCCCTGCGCGGGTCCGCGCGAGGGCCAGCCTCAACCTGGCGCGCAGGAGGCTCGCATTCGGTTCGCCGGGTTCCAGTTCCAGAGCGCGGGTGACCATCCCGAGCGCTTCCCGGCGCAGCGGCAGCGGATCGCCGCGGGCATGCTCCAACGCGTCGGCGCGCAGCGCGATCGCCTGGCCGAGACTGGTCCAGGTTGCTGGATCGAACGGCAGACGGGAAAGCAGGACCCGGCAGTCCTTTTCGGCTCTCGCTGCCGGGTCGAGCCAGTCCTGCCCCGTCCTTCGCGCTCGATTGGCCTGGAGCAGGGACAAGGCGACCCGTCGCTGCAAGCAGTCTGCGCGATTCCCGCGCCCCAGGCGTTCGACCTCCGCCAGGGCGTGCGCAATCTCCCCCAGGCTGCGGGCCGCGTCCTCTCCGCCGATGTCCTGCGTGCGAGCCCGCAGGATCCATCCTTCCGCCCGATAGAGCCAGGCAAGCACCACGTGGGCATGTCGTTCCAGAATGGCGTCGAAGTCGGCGATCCCCATCTGCAGACTCGTTTCCGCTTCTGCGGCGCCGGTCAAGGTCTCGTGCAGAGCCAAGCCGACCCGGCCGCGCTCCAGTCGCGCTGCGACCAGACCCGGCGCGATCTCGACGCACCGGTCGAGGACCGCGATCGCCTCGCGGAGAACGGTTTCCCGGCGGGGCTCCTGCAAGGGCAGGGCCTCCCCGAGGACGCGCAACGCGGTTCCCAGCGTGAACCGCGCGTCGGCCGATCCGGGACGGGCGCGCTCCGCGTCGCGTCCGGACTCGACGGCTGCCGCGAGAAGCGCGATCGAGTCGCGGCCGGCGAGCCCGGCGGCGTAAGCCTGATGGGTGAGGAGCGTGGCCCGCAAGGAGAGCAGTTCGGGCTGATCCGGCGCCAGCCGTGTCGCCTGAAGCAGGGCCTCGTTCCCCTGCCGGAGGAATTCCGAGGCCTGCTCGACCGAGCCCACGATCATCCATCCGGGCGTGGCGTGTGCGTATGCTTCGGCGAACCCCGCCCACAGCGTCCATCGCCCCCGATTCACTTCCACCGCCCGTCGATACAGATCCAGGAGCCGTTCCGACGCGTCGTCCGAGACGTGGAATCGCGCGGCCTCGAGCAGGCCGTCCCAGACTTCGTCACGGTATGGGTCCCGCTCGAGGGCCTGCTGGAGGAGGCGACTTGCGGTCCGGAAGTCGCCTCGATGCAAGGCGAGCAGGCCTCGGCCGCACAGGAGGGAGGCCTCGTCCAGGGCATCGTCTCCCGGCGTGGATCCGCCCGCGTCCATGCCGGCGAAATCCTCCTCCGCTCGGGCTCGCAGCGGCGCGAGTCCCGGCTCGAGCGCGCGCAGTCTCTCCTCCACGGCGGGGGAGAGGATCATCGCCTCTTCCCCGAGGGCGTGCAGCCGCCGGCGCGCACGATCGAGGGCCGCACGGTAGAGCCCCGCCCGCGCCAGCCCGCGCTGGTAGAGTATGGCCCGGTCGCCCGGCTTGAGCCGGTGCGCCTCGGTGAGCGCCTGGTCGGCCTCCCCCCATCGGTCGCCGAGCCGGTGGACCCAACCCTGGACGTACCAGGCCGCGGCCGAATGGGAGTCCTCACGCAGCCGTGCTTGGGCCGTCTCCAGAGCCTCCGCCAGTGCCCTCTCCAATCCCGCCGCATCCCCGATGCGCCGACGCTCGATGGCCTGGACGAGCGGCAATTCGGCGGCGCGATGGAACTCGCTCTCCAGCACCGACCGGCGGAGAGCGCCTGCCTCCCGCAGGGCCTGGTGGGCCATGCCGCCGGCGATCGCCACGGCGCATACGGTGCCGGCGGCGGCCAACGAGATGCCGGGGCGCCGGCGAGCCCACCGCCAGGCGCGGGCGACGCGGGAGACCGGCATCGCTCGAATCGACTCGCCGGCCAGCCACCGGTCCAGGTCCTCGCAGAGCGCCTGCGCGGTGGGGTAGCGCCGATCGGGGTCCTTTTCGAGGCACTTCAGACAGATCGTTTCCAGATCCCGTGGAACCTGGGGATTCCGGATCGAGGGCCGCATCGGCTCCTCGCGCGTGACGCATCGGATCACATCGGGAATACCCTTGCCGGCGAACGGAGGTTCGCCCGTCAGGGCGGCGTACATCGTGCCCCCGAGCCCCCAGACGTCGGTGCGCGCATCGACGGATCCCCCGACCGCCTGTTCCGGCGACATGTAGGCCGGCGTGCCGATCATCGCCCCGGTTGCGGTCAGCGCCTCGCCCCCGTCCCGGAAATCCTTCGCCAGCCCGAAGTCCGTCACCCACGCGTGCCCCGAGACGTCGACGAGCACGTTCTCCGGCTTGAGGTCGCGGTGCAGGATCCCGACGGAGTGGGCGTGGGCGACCGCGAGCGCGAGGTCGCGGAGCATCCGCACGCGCGCGTGCAGGTCGGCTCCGACCCGGCGGATGTGCTCGAGGAGCGTGTGCCCGTCGATGCAGTCCATCACCAGGAAGATCTCGCGGTCGATCTCCCCGAGTTCGTGGATCGACACGATGTGCGGATGTTGCAGCCGGGCGGCCGCCCGGGCCTCCCGCAGCAGCCGGGCAGCCGCGGCCGGCGGAACTCCGGCGCGCGGTCCCAGGAGCCCCTTGAGGGCGACGATTCGACCCAGACGAGTGTCCCGCGCCCTCCACACCGCCCCCATCCCGCCGCGCCCGAGTTCTTCCAGGATTTCAAAGGGGCCGAGTCGCCGCGGGGTGCCATCGCGGGGGATCACGCCCCGCCCGACCGGCCCCCCGTCGGTCGTCTGGTGGTGGGAGTAACCGCGGGCCGCGCCCTCCGCCGACGGTACGTCCCGGAGCTGTGTTGCTCCCCTCGGGTCCGGCGTGCGGGCGGAGGGGGGGGAAGAGGCCGGGCGCGGCAGGATCGCCGCCATCTCGACCGAATCGAGGTACCCGCGCTTGCGGAGGATCGCCAGGAGATCCCCCGGCTTCGCCGCAGCCGGGCATGCTGCGCGGCATTCCTCGACCTGTCCGGGCGTGAGAATGCCCTGCTCGAGCATGCGCTCAATGACGCCGTCCCCCGGATCGGTCACCGCAGTCATCCTCCCGGAATTCCCCTTGCCCGGAAGCGGTCCACTCCGGGAAACGTACCACCGCTCCGGGGCGCGCCGCAAGGGCGGTCCCCCGGCCCGACGCCGGGCCACGCCGCCCGGTCCCGCTCCGGGAACCCCGGTCGATCGTTGCCGCGCGGCGAAGGCCCGGACCGGCAAGAGAGGCGCCCGCGGCCTTGGGCGGGTCCCGCACGGCACGGGGCCGGTGCCACGACGAGAGGGTGGGAGGGGAAGGTCCCGCGCCGCCGCCAACCATGCGTGGCAGCGATCCGGCCTGGAGGCGGCATCGGATGCTGCGGTCGCGAGCGTTGCTTCAGGATGGCGCATGCGGCGATCCCGGTCCCCGCGGGGCGCCGGCGGAGGTGCAGTGCCCAAGGGCAGTCGCTACCTCCTTCTGGAACACAGGTTGCGGCTCGTTTGCGATCCCCGCCTCCCGGTTGAAGACCGCCGGCGGAATCCGGCATGGTCCTTGCAATTCTCGGATTTCCGTCTCGGGCCATTCAAGGCGAATTCATGGGAGGGACGAGCATGAGGCGATCTGGTTGGCTGGCGGGGGTGCTGCTGGGAGTCGCGTTGGCGGCCGGTGGATGCGCGGACCCGGCGGCGCCGCTGCCCGAACTCGCCGGGGCGAAGTACAGGCTGCCCGTGTTCGCTCCCTCGGTGGTTCGGGGGTCCTGCGCGTTTTCGCACGGCGAGCCGGGGAGCGTCGATGCGATGTCCGGCAAGATGTGGGAAATGACCACCGACGAGTCGTTCCTGGCGATGATTCTGTTCTACCTCGACACGCTGAAAATGTCTGCAAAGGAGGACTTCGAGGACTGCGTCATCTTCGAGTTCACGCCGAAGGGCGGGCTCCCGGGCGAGCTGGTGCAGATCACCATCCAGAAGTACTCCGAGGACGGGAAGCGGTATTTCAGCATCACGGAGCTGACGCACGCGGGGTCGCGGGCGGTTGAGGAGCAGTAACGGGGTCGGGTTCGGAGTGGACCAGTCGGAGGAAACAGGATGAGCACGCGGCCGGAACGAGGGTTCACGCTGGTGGAACTGATGGTGGCGGTGAGCGTGATTGCGGTGATTGCCGCGATCGCGGTGCCCAGCCTTCTGCGCGCGCGGATCGGCGCGAACGAGTCGTCCGCGGTGGGGGCTTTGCGCGCGATCATCAGCGCAGAGTCGATCTTTCACTCGAAGGACTCGGATCGCAACACGGTGGCCGACTACTGGACGGCCGACGTGTCGGGGCTCTATCGCGTGGAGAAGCTGCCCGTGGGAAGCCGCCGCGGAGTGGCCGCCATCGACGAGGCGCTGGCGAAGGCGGATGACGCCAAGATGTCGACGTGGGGCTCGTTCGGGGCTCGGATTCCGGGGACGACGGTCTCGGCTGCGGGGCTGATTCCGATGACGCAGCAGGTGGCGCGTTCGGGATACCGGTTCCGGGCGATGGTGTCCAGTTCCCCGTTCTTCGGCTGGGGGACGGGCTACCGGACCGATCCGGACGGGAATTGGCAGTACTGGACGAACACCAGCCGGTACGGCATTCAGGCGCGGCCGGAGCGGTACGGGACGACGGGGCACAGCACCTTCATCGTCAACGAGCGGGGCGTGATCTACGGGCGGGACTGGGGAACGAACAGTTGGTGGCTGGCGCGCAACTGGCCGGGCGACAACCCCACGGTCTCGGGTTGGCGGGTGGTTCAGTAGGAGAACTCCGACCCAACCGACGTCGATTCCGTCCCCCGGGAAGCGGCGACCGGGCGATTCGCCCGGTTGCCGTTTCCCCTTTTCGGTCGGTCGAGGGCGGGATATACTCCCGGGACGAACCGGCGAAATGGGGGGGAAGATGGAAGACCTGGTCATCCGCGCGAAGATGGTGGCGGGGGATCCGCCGGTCGTGGTGGCGCAACTGGTCGGAAAGCTGAATGCGACGACGGGGCCCGAGTTCGAGCGCTTCGCCGCGGAGGCGGAGCGGCGCAAGATCCTGCGGGTGGTGCTGGACATTCCCGACTTGAAGTACATGGGGTCGACGGGATTCGAGGGCGCCATCCGGCTGGCGGAGCGGTTGGCCGATGCCGGCGGGGGCGTCGCGGTCGTCCATGCGTCCCCCAAGATCCAGGTGATGTTCCGGACGCTGGGGATGGAGCGGCTTTTCCCGGTTTTTCCGGACCTGGCCGGCGCGATCTCCCATCTGCGGTGCGGGGTGGCTGCGGCGCGGACCGGAGCCGCCGCGGCCGGCGTCGCGGCCGTCCGCCCTGTCCCCGCGAGCGGGGCCGTACCGCCCGCGCCGGCGGCCGTCGGATTCTGGGCGGGCATCTGGCGGCAGGTGCGCGGGCTCGTCGGCGGGGCCGTCCGGAACCCGGGCAGTCCGCAAGGGACTACTTCCCGGGGCGGTCCTTGAGGAACACGATCACCCGGTCGCGGTAGAACAGGAAGTAGCGGGGTCCGAGGTAGAGTCGCGCGCACACCAGCCGGATGACGTCCTTGGTCTTCGTGTCGCCGAAGCCGAGCTGGCGGTAGCGGAAGACCACGTACTCCTGGCGGACGTCCTTCACGTAGGAGTTCACGTCCGGGAGCGATTTTTCGGAGCAGACGAGCAGCGGCTCGCCGTTGACCTTCCACGGTTTTCCGTCCGTGCCGACGACCGGGAAGGTGCGCAATCCGCCGACCGCATTCTTGGCGAATTCGAGCCCGGTCGCGCCGAGCTTCACGTCGAAGACGGACGTGCCCGACAATTCTCCCGTGCCCACGTCCTTGCCGAGGTCGAAGCGTTTGATCACCTTGCGGGCTTCCGCCGCGCGCCGTTCCCACTCCGCGGTCAACCCCGCCGCGTCGGCCTGTCGCAACGGGTGGAATTCCTTCTCCCAGCCCGGGATCCGCTGCATGAACCGGACGATCTCCGCGGCGGCGCGTTTCTTGAGGTCGACCGACTCCGGGTCCCGGGCGGAGCGGGCCAGTCCGTCGAGTTTGTAGCGGCCGAGGAAACGCTGGGCGAAGGCCGGGAAGGAATCGCCGACGTCCTTCACCAAGGCATGCTCGGCGGCGATCTCCATCGACCGCCCCTGCGCGCTCTCCAGGGCCCCGGAGTACTGCTTGAGGTAGGCGGAGAAGAAATCGAGCTCGGCCTCGCGCGTCGGGGTCTCGATGGGATAGAACAGTTCGGGGCCGGGGAGGACGTGAAGGAGGGTGCCCCACGAGTGGCGCGTCACCGGTTCGAAGCGGTCCTTGTCTCGATACGACCCCTCCGACTCGACCCGGGCGACCAGGGTTTCCAGGTCGCGAAAGCGGTTCCACTCGATCGGGATGTCCACTCCGCCGGCGCCATCCTGTGCACGGGCCGGGATGCCGAAAGATAGAATGAGCAGGGCGATCGAAACGGCGAGCAGGAAGGAACGGGGCATGGCAGGCGGCTCCGCAACCGTACGGGCGGGTCGGCCCGGGGCCGTCCCGGGTCGGGGGCCCGGCGGTGGGGCGCCCGTCCGGCCCGTGGGGGTCCGACCATTCGCAGCGCATTGTGGCCGGACGGCGCCCGTCGCGCCAGCGAAAAACCGGTCGCCGGCCGCCGTTTGCTTTGACAGGGATCCGGGTGGCGCATATCCTGTCGGGCCGGAACCGCAGGGAGGCCGCTGATGCTGCGGGGCATGGCCGTGCCGCTCCTCGCATGGGGTGCGGGGTTCGCAAGCCTGGCGGCGCTTCTGCACGCGACCGCCCCGGCGACGGGGGGGGCGGGCGCCACGACGATGCTTGCGCTCCTGGCGCCGTTCCTGGTGGCGGTCGGGGTGCCGGCGACGGCCGGTCGTCTCGGCCCCGGAATCCGGGGTCGTGACGTCGCGCGGGAGTGCGCGGGGGTGCTGGCGCCGGGGATCGCGCTCCTGGTCTGCGCGCTGCCGCTGGGACTCGGAACGGCGATTGCCGCGGGAACGTTCCTCGCCGCCTGGTCGTGCCTGGCGGCGGGCATGCGGTCGTTCCTGGGCGGAACGGACCCGGACGCCCCCGGCGCGCAAGCGTTCGCGGCCCTCTGTCTGGTCGTCCTGATCGGCGGCGTCTTTGCCGCCGATTCCTGGGTGGAGCGTTACCGCGGGGAAGGCGAGGCGCGCGCGGCCGTGATCGGCGCCGTCGTCGGGTCGAATCCGATGCTCGTCCTCGCGGGAGACATCCTGAAAATCGACCTCATGCACGCGGAACTCATGTACGGACGGCTTTCCGTGATCGCACGTTTCTACCCGTACCGCTACCCGGACTGGATGGCGGTCGCGGCGGCCTATGCGGCTGCGGGCGGCCTGCTGGCCGGGCTGGGCGTCCTGCTGCGCGCGGGGTGGGCGCGCGTGCGCCTGCGATTCGAGGGGGCCGCGTGAACGAGGGTCGGGGAGAAGGCGCGCGCCGTATCGTCACCGCCGAGGACGTCCTCCGGCAGGCGCGGGACGGGCGGTTCTTGCTCCGTCCCGGCGACGTCCTGACGCCGCTCGTCCGGGAAACGGCGGAGCGGCACGCCATCGCGCTCGTGCCTGCGGAGGAAGCCCGGCCGGCCGACGGGGTGCTGCTCTGGCAGCCGGAAGGCGCGGACGCGACGGCGCGCCTGCGCCGAAGGGTGGAGGCGGGGGGCGCGGGGATCGCGGCGGTGGCGGTCCCGTTTCCATGGGTGACCCGGTTGCGCGCCTCGGGCCCCGGAACGTGGCCGGCGCTCGCGGTCTACTCGGTCGCCGCGTGGGATGCCGGCGCCTACACCGGCGAGGTGTCCGCGCGGATGGCCGTGGACGCAGGCGCTTCGGCGGTGATTCTCGGCCTGCCGGGCGCGCGGCGGCTGCCGCGGATCCAGCGGGAGTGGCTTCCCCGTCAGGTCGCGAAGGCGCTCGCGGCCGGGCTCACTCCGTACGTGGGGGTATCCCTGGCGGACGAGGACTTCGAGGCCGTGCGCACCTTCTCGTTGATCCGCGAGGCGGTGATGCGCGTCCTGGAAGCAGCGGGCGACCCGGCGCAGCAGATCCGGTGGTTCTGGTGCCATCCGGGCACCCGGCCGGCGCGGCTGGCGAATCCCGGAGAATACCTGGACGAAATCGGCGGCGCATTGCGCGCGCGCGGACAGTCGCCCGAGGGCCGCGTGGGTTGGTTCGACGAGTCGTCGAGTCGTTCCGCGCAGGCCGCCGGCGGGGCCTTGCGGACGGCCTTCCGCGTGGAGAGGATTTCGTGAGGAGTACGGCCACGAAGGGGAGGGGGAGGCCGGCGTCGTCTCGGTCTCACGGCCGCACAAACACGAAGATGCGGCCGGGGACCGGGGGCGGATCTCCGACCCGGGTCGCGCTGGAGGCCCTGGCCCGCGTGGTGGCCGAGGAGGCGGGAGAGTGGCTGCGCGCCCGCGCGGGAGGCCGCCGGCGGGTCTCCTATAAGGGGGCGATCGACCTGGTGACGGAGGCCGACCGGGGGTCGGAACGCCGCATCGCACGGCGGATCCGGGCGGAGTTTCCCGAACATGACTTTCTCGGCGAGGAGGCGGTCGACCGGGACCGGGGGGCGAGATTCCGGTGGATCGTCGATCCGCTCGACGGCACGGTGAACTACGCGCACGGATATCCGATCTGGGGAGTGTCGATCGCGGTGGCCGATCGCGGGACGGTGGTGGCCGGCGCAGTGCGGGTCCCCATGCTCGGCGAGTCCTATTCGGCCCGCCTCGGCGGCGGGGCCCGGCTCAACGGACGGCCCCTGCGCGTCTCGCGCACGGCCTCGCTCGGAAAGGCGCTGGTGGCGACCGGGTTTCCGTATGATCTTCACGAGCGGCCCGGCCGGATCTATCATGACCTGGCCAGCGTGGGGCAACGCGCGCAAGGGGTGCGCCGGCCGGGATCGGCGTCGTTCGATCTCTGTTGCGTGGCCGCCGGGCGATTCGACGGATTCTGGGAGTTGCGGCTGCATCCCTGGGACGTTGCGGCCGGCGCCCTGATCATCCAGGAAGCGGGCGGTCGGGTGACGGACTTCGCCGACCGGCCGTTCGATCTGTTCGGCGACCAGTTCGTCGCCAGCAACGGACGTCTTCACGAGGAATTGCTCCGGCGGTTGGGAGACCTCCGGACGTTGGAGGAGATCCTCGAGGCTTAGACGGGGAACGATGGCCCGCCCGGCGCCGTCCTTTCGACGGCCGGGCCCGCGAAATCGCCTTCCCGGTCCAGGCCGAGGGCTCTCCGCATCCGGGTCGGGACGCCTTCGCGCCCGATCCCTCCCCGCAAGGGTGGGTCCAGCACAGAGAATCCGAACCATGTCGACCATGACCTCGGACGTGTTCCCGCGGGAATTCGGCAAATACACCCTCCTCGGCGAGATCGCCCGCGGCGGCATGGGCATCGTCTTCCGCGCGCATCAGACCGACCCCAAGCGCAACGTGGCGCTCAAGGTGCTCCGCAGCGACGATCCCCAGCAGGGGGAGCGGTTCCTTCGCGAGGTGGAGCTCGCCGCGCGGCTTGTTCACCCTTCCATCCTGCCCGTCTTCGAGGTCGGGGAGGAGGACGGGCATCGCTTCTTCACGATGGAATTGATCGAGGGAAAGCCGCTGGACTCCTGGCTCGCCGAGGACGTCCCCCCGATGTCGCGCAAAGTCGAGGTGCTGCGGGACGTGGCTCGCGCGGTACAGCACGCCCACGAGCAGAAGGTGGTCCACCGCGACGTCAAGCCGTCCAACATCCTCGTCGACCGCGAGGGACACGCCTGGGTGACCGACTTCGGCATCGCCCGCGAGATGGACGTCCCCTCCACTTTGACCGGAACGGGTCTGGCGGTGGGCACCCCTTGCTACATGTCGCCGGAACAGGCGCTCGGCGACCCCGCCCGGATCGACGCGCGCTGCGACGTCTACGGGTTGGGCGCGGTGCTGTACGAGGCGCTCACCGGACGTCCGCCGTTCTCCGGAAAGACCGAGGTCGAGATCATCGAGAAGGTCCTGCACGAGGACTTGACCCCGCCCCGGGATGTGGCGCCGGAAGTGCCCCTCGACCTGGAGCGGATCGTCCTCAAGGCGATGGACAAGGAACCGGAGGTGCGCTACGCCTCGGCCGCGGAGTTCGCCGACGACCTGCAGCGTTTCCTTCGCGGCGAGCCGGTGCTGGCGGACCCCGGGGGCCCGCTCTATCGCCGCTGGCGCCGGCTCAAGAAGAACAAGCCGCTCGCCGCGGCGCTCGTGGTCTTTGCCGTGCTCGTCGTCGTCGGCGAGGTGATCTTCCTCACCCAGTACGACCGCCTGCACGACGAAAAGGCCGCGATCGCGCAACGGGAGGCCCAGCGCGCGGAGGCGCGCAACGCGTACGAGCGCGGGCTCCTGGCGCGGGGGAAGGCCGCCGTCGAGGCATTCACCGCCGCGATCACCGCGGATCCGTCCTTCACCGAGGCGCTCTTCGAACGGGGCAAGGCGCGCATCGCCACCGGCGAGTACGACAAAGCCGTGGCAGACCTGTCGCAGGCGATCTCCCAGCAGGCGGAAATGGCCTACGCCTACTACTGGCGCGGCGTGATTCGACAGGACTACTTCGACCGGCCCGAGGAGGCGCGCCAGGATTTCGAACAGGCGGCCCGGCTTGATCCGGAAAGCGACCTCGGATTGCTGGCCCAGGGCGCGCTTCTGGAGGCGCAGGGAAAGCCGGCGGAGGCGGAAGAGCGCTACTCCCAGGCGATCGAGCGCGCGCCCAAGTCCGCGCTCGGCTACCAGCGGCGCGCCAAGGTGCGTATCGGGCTCGGAAAAATCGACGACGCGGTGACCGACTCCCGCCACGCCTTGCAGATCGACCCGGCGTCGGCCCCCGCTCTCCACAACCTCGCGGTGGCCCTGAGCCAGCACGGCAAGTTCGATGAGGCGATCGAGGCGTTGACCAAGGCGATCGCCCTCAATCCGCGCAACCCGCTGCACTACCACAGCCGCGGCGTCGCGAAGCACCAGAAGAAGGAGTTCAAGGCCGCGATTCAGGACTACTCCCATGCCATCGCGCTCGATCCGCGCCAGGCCATGACCTTCCACTGCCGCGCGCGCGCGCTGTACGAGCTCGGCCAGTTGCAGGACGCCTTCCTCGACTGCAAACTGGCCATCGCCATCGCCCCCGACTTCTGCGAGCCGTACGCGGCCCGCGGCATGATCGCGTTTCAGCGCGAGCTGTATCCGAACGCGATCCGGGATTTCGAGGCGTTCCTCAAGCGCGCGCCGGAGGATCACCCCGGCCGCGCCGCGGTGGAGGCGCTGCTCGACCCCGCGCGCAAGCGACTCTCGGTCGAAGGGGACCGCCGCATCCTCGTGGAAGAGTGGATCGCCCAGGCCGAAGATGCCTACATGGCGCGGGATCTCGATCGCGCCGAAGGCTGCTACGAGCGCGCGTTGGAGCTCGATCCGCGGCTCGGCATGGCCCACTACGGACTCGCCTGCGTGTTCGCCCGCCGTTTCGAGCCCTATCGCGAGTTCCGCAACTTCGACATGTGGGACCGGGAAAAGCGACGGCGCACGCTCGACAGCGCCCTCCAGCATCTGGCGGGCGCCGTGCAATCGAAGTTCCGCGCCGCGCAGGACATGGCCGACGACCCCGACCTGGCGCCCCTCAAGGACGACCCTCGGTTCGCGAGGATCCTGCGCGGGGAGCCGTTCGAAAAGGAACGCCAGTAGGCCCCGGCCTCCGCCCCGTCGCCTCCATGACCGCGTGCCGCGCGCCGCTCCGAAACTCCGTGGGGACTCTCCGGAAGTCTGCACCGGCCGGCCGGTCTCCCCGCCGTCCTGGCCTCTGCTCCCGGCGGCTGCCGCGATCGCTCCGCGCGTGGACCGGACTCGTGGGGTACCCCCGGCCGTTTGGGCCTCGGGTGGCCCGGCGAATATCACTAATAATAATTTTTTCACCCGCGATTTTGGACAATATCGTGGTATAAAGATTGTGGAACATGGCTTTCCAGTCGACGTAGACGGAAGCCACCAATTCGCGCGCAGGAGGGGCTTGGGATGAGCGCTCCGGCCAGGCGGGGTTCCCGCGCGACGAAAGCCCGACGCAATACGGCGGAGCCCGCCGCGTTCCCCCCTCGAGGAAGGGGCGGTCATCGCAACGGCGGCGTGGTGCCGTTCGGCTATCGACGGGTCTACGCGCCCCGGGGGAACGCCTGGGTGCTGGTGCGGGAGCCGCGGGAAGGGGGGGTGATTCAGACGATCTTTCGCGCCTATCTTCGGATGGGCAGCCTGGGAAAACTAGTGGAATGGCTGGCGATGGGAGGGATCCGCACGCGGGGCGGGAAGCCCTGGTCGCGCGCGGCCCTCGCGTTCGTGTTGGGGAACGAGACCTACCTCGGAAGGCTTCGCAAGGGAGACGGCCGCGGGGCGGCCCGCCCGCCCGCCTTGGTTGCCCCCATCGTGTTCCACAAGGTGCAACAGATGAAGCGCCGGAACGCGAAGCGGGCGCCGGAGAAAGCGGGCGGGGCGGGACGAAGTCAAGAACCCGCCGCGCGCGACGGCTGATGTCTCCCGGGACGTGAGCGATGAAGAACCGGCTGATGTTCGGGACGATCCTGGTCGTGGCTGCGGCGACGATCGCGGTGATGCAGTTCCAGGTCCGCGAACTGAAGCACCTCGCCCGGGCCGCCGACGAGCGGGCCCGCACCCTGGAGGCCGAGGTCGGGCGGCTCGAATCGACGGTCGCCGACCAGGAGCGGCACCAGTCCGATCGCCTCTGCGAGGTTGACGCACGCGTGGAGGCCACCAGCCGCCGGGTCGAGGACCGGTTGACCGGTCTTGCCGGACAGGTCGAGGCCCGCCACACCCAGATCGAGCGTCAGACGCGCGTCGCCCTGTCTCACGCCTCGACGAAGTTCCAGCAGGACATGAACGCCCAGGTCGGGGTCCTGCGCAGCGCCCTGCTCGACCAGCAACGCACCCTTTCCACTCAGGCCGAACGCCTGGCAACGCTTTCCGTCCCCTCCCGCGCATCGGCCCAGGATCTCCGCCGGACCCTGATCTATCCCACCGTGCAGATTCGCTGCGACGGCGACATCGGCGCCGGCGCGATCATCTACAGCCGGCCGGGCCCGTCCGGAGGCTTCGACACGTACGTCCTCTCCGCCTATCACGTGGTCTCCGACTTCGTGGCCGCCGGCGGACCCTGGGAAACCCGCGACCCCGCCTCCCTGCGGGTCTGGACGGCGGAGGCCGCATCCCCCGCGGATTTCGAGGCGGATATCGTGGCCTACCAGGAGGAGCTCGATCTCGTGCTTCTCAAAGTGCGCTCGGATCAGCCCTTCCGGCATGTGGCCCCGATCGCGTCGCGCGAAAAACTCAAAGCGATGACCCCGTTTACGTCGATCTATACCGTAGGATGCCCGCTCGGTCACGACCCGATGCCGAGCCGAGGGGAGATCACCAACCAGAGCAAGGACGTCAACGGCCGGCGCTTCTGGATCGTGAGCGCGCCGACCATCTTCGGCAACTCCGGCGGCGGCGTGTTCCTGGAGGACACCCGCGAACTCGTCGGCGTTTGTTCCATGGTGTGCGTCTACCAGAACCTGATCCCGGTCCCGGTCAGCCACATGGGAGTGATGGTGCCGGGCGAGGCGGTGCTGGACTGGCTGGACTCGCAGTGCTACCAGTTCCTCTACGACCCGGGAATGACGAAGAACACGTGCGACTGGATGCGCGCGGCGACGCGGGGCGTTCCGTCGAACGCGCTGGCGGGAACCTGGGACTACTGAGGACGGACGCAATTCAGGTGTCACCATGATGCATTCGACGGCAAGCGGCGCGCGCAATCGCAAGCGCACGGTCTGGGTGAGTCCGGAAGAGCGGATGGTCCGGACGGCGCGCGGCGGCCGGCTCGAACGGATGGCCGGGTTCAACATCCTGAATCTGCGCGGCAGCCCGTATGAGATGGGGCTCCAGCACGGACTCCTGCTCCGCAGCGAGATCCACGACGGGATTTTCGATTTCTACGTCAACTACCTGGCGCGGATCCTGGAGAACGCGCTCAAGCGCCGCTCCCTCTCGATCCTCGACTACATCAAGAAGTTCATGCAGCGGTCGGTGTTCGCCGGACGGATGTTCGCGAAGCTCGCGCGCAGCGCCCCGAAGAATGTCCTCGAGGAGATCCACGGTCTCTCGGACGGCGCCGGCGTGCCCATGGAGAGGCTGCTGCGGGGCTATTGCATGTGCGATACGCTGCTGTACATCATCGGCCGCGTCTTCACCACCCGCCGGCGGCTTGCGCCGGCATTGATGTCGGCCTGCTACCCGCTCGCCAGCGCCTGCACCAGCGTCGCCGCCTGGGGCTCCGTGACCGCGGACGGGCGGATGCTTCACGGCCGCAATCTGGAGTTCATGGGCTCGGGAATCTGGGACCGGCATCCGACCGTGATCCGCTTCGAGCCGACCGACGGCATGCGCTACGTGTCGGTCACCACCGCCGGCGTCGGGACCGGCGGCGTCACCTGCGCCAACGAGGCGGGGTTGACGCTCGCGTTGCACATCAACACCACGCGCGACGTCTCGCTCGACGGGATGCCGATGATCTGGCTCGTCGATCAGATCGTGCGCAACGCCACCTCGCTCGACGAGGCGGTGCGCATCGCCGCGCGCCACCCGGCCGCCTGCGGCTTCACCATCATCATGACCGACGCCAAGAACCGCCGCGCCGGGGCGCTCGAATTCTCCGCCGGCCGGCAGACGCTGCGCGAAGGCGAGGCCGGCCGCCTGGTACAGACCAACCACTATCTCGACCCGGGCCAGCAGGACGCGGAGCTCGAGGTCAACACCTCCATTCGCGCGCAGACCCTCGGACGATTCAACCGCGCCCAGGAACTCGTCGATGCCGGGTCGGGGACGATGGACGTGCGCCAGATGATCGACCTCCTGAGCGACCACCACGACCCGTACCTGATGCGCGACCGCTTCCTGGGCAACACCATCTCCCAGCCGCACAACATCTCCAGCGTGGTGTTCGAGCCCGAGGCCAGCCGGGTCTGGGTTGCGGTTGGTCCCGCCCCGACCTGCCACGGCAAGTACTATTGCGTCTCGTACGCCCCGGATCACGCGTGGGACAATTGGCTGCACTACTACAACGGCAACGGCATGACCGACCCCGTCCACGCCAAGGCGTTCCAGTGCTACATGGCCGCCTACCGGAAGGCCACGCTCGGCGCCGCGCCGTCCGCGATTTGTGCCGACCTGGAAGAGGCGTGCCGGCTCGATTCGCGCGAACCCGCCTACCCGTACGCCTGCGGCGTGTATCACCTGAAGCTGAAGCGCTTCCTCCCCGCGATCGAGCGGTTCGAACAGGCCAAGGCCTTCGCCAATCTACCTCACAAGCACATGGCCCTTCGCTTCTGGAAGGGCGTCGCCCTCCTCGGCCTCGGCCGTCCCGGCGACGCCCAGGTGGAATTCGCCGCCGTCAAGGCGTCCGCAGGAGCGGGCCAGGAGATGAAGGCGATGGCGGAGAAGGGGGCGACGGGCCAGCTCGACCTGGAGAACCTGCCCTTCCTTGAGTTCGATTTCGTCTTCACCGACGTCATCGACTGGAGCTAGGGCGTCTTTCGCCCTGGTCCCGCGGTTGGGCCCGGCCGCCATTCTCGCTGGGCCCCGTTGCTCTTCGACCGGGAGGCGCGGGACTTCGGTTCCTCCTCGCGTTGTGCCTGTCCCTTGCCACCATTCGTGCGATCCAGAATCGACGGCAGGTTCGGGGGTTGGGTGCTCGGGTGGACGCGAGGTGAACGGACCGTGGCCGGAACCGCGACGGCGACCGGGCTCGCCGGCGGAAGGGGATGGTCGGAACGACGAAGAAGTCCATCGCGGCGATGCCGTCGGCGTGGTTCCGCAGAAACGCCTTCCAGCGCTCGATCTTGTCCGGATCGCGCGGACGCTTGGGCAAGTAGCGAGCCACGGTGCGCTCGCTGACGTCGAAGCCGAGCTTCCGCATCTTGCCGTGGATTCACGGCGCGCCCCAGGTCGCGTTTTCCTCGGCTATGCGTCGGATTGTCGCGCGGACCTCGGCATCGACGCGCGGGCGGCCGCGTTCGCCCGGGGTCGCGAGAACCACGCCCAGAAGCGGCGAAACGCCAGGCGATGCCAGGGGACGACGGACTCCGGCTGGACCACGAGGAGCGCGTTGGCCCAGTTGCACCCAGCGCGCGAGCGCGACCCGACACGCGGCCAGCCTTCGTTGCTCGTCGACCCTCGACGGATAGGAACAGGACACCCATGGAATCGACCGGATCCCGCGCGAAGGCCGGATCGGCGAGCGGTGGCGCAGCCTCCTGCGGGACCGGCACGGGGAGACGCAGACGGACGGGACGAGACACCGATGGTGTGCCCGCATCCGCTCGCGCGCGGTCCTCGATCTTCGTGGCCGGCAGGTTCTGGGAGGGCGGCGGCTCGTACGAATTCGATCGGTCGCGCGCAGGCCTACGTGTTTGCGCGA
>CAZWCX010000109.1:0-24519 GCA_964632945.1 uncultured Planctomycetia bacterium
CGCGAAAATCGCCTCGGCCGAACCTAGGATCTCAAGATTGAAGACCCACTAGCCGTCGAGGGTGAAGGTCTGCCCGCCCACGAGCACCTGCACGGCGCGGCCCTTTACGGTCCAGCCGTGGAAGGGGCAGTTGCGGCTCTTGGAGCGCATCTTTCCCTTGTCGATGACCCATTCGCGTTCGATGTCGAGAAGCGTGATGTCGGCGTCGGCCCCTTCCACGAGGGTGCCCTTGGGGATGCCGAGGATGCGGGAAGGCTGATGGGTGAGCTTGGCGATCAGCTGCGGCAGGGTGAGATGGCCCTTCAGCACGAGCGCGGTGTAGAGGATCGGGAACATGGTCTCGATGCCGATGACGCCGAAGGGGGCGAGGGCGAACTCGACCTCCTTTTCTTCCGCAGTATGGGGGGCGTGGTCGGAGGCGAGCGCGTCGATGGTGCCGTCCTTCAGCCCCCCGATCAGGGCCGCGATATCCTCGGCGGTCCGGAGCGGGGGGTTCATCTTGTAGACGGGGTCGTAGGTCCGGCAGCACTCGTCGGTGAGGGTCAGGTGGTGGGGAGTGACCTCGGCGGTGACCTGGATGCCCTTGGCTTTGGCCTCGCGGATGAGATCGACGGAGGCGGCGCAGGAGACGTGGGCGATGTGGACGCGTCCGCCGGTGACGCGCGCGAGGGTGATGTCGCGATGGACCATGATCTCCTCGCCGACGGAGTGCCAGCCGGAGAGGCCGCAGCACATCGACACGTGTCCCGCGTTCATGACTCCGCCGCCGACGAGCGAGCGTTCCTCGCAGTGGGAGATGATGGGCTTGTTGAACATTTTGGAGTAGAGGAGGCCGCAGCGCATGACTTCGGCGTTCTCGACCGGGGCGCCGTCGTCGCTGAAGGCGACCGCGCCGCCGCGGTAGAGCTGGCCCATTTCGGAGAGTTCCTTGCCGGCGCGGGCCTTGGTAACGGCGCCGATGGGAAAGACGTTGGCGCGGGCGGCACGCCGGGCCTGGAGGAGGACGAACTCCGCCCCCGCCTCGCTGTCGCAGGCGGGCTCGGTGTTGGGCATGGTGGCGACGCTGGTGAAGCCGCCCTGGACGGCGGCGGCGGCGCCGCTGGCGATGGTTTCCTCCTCCTCGTTGCCCGGCTCGCGGAAGTGCACGTGCATGTCGACGAGGCCGGGCACCACGACCTTGCCGCGCGCGTCGATGACCTGGTCGGTGCGCTCGCTGCGCGGTCCGACGTGCTTGATCTTCGGTCCGTCGACCAGGATGTTGGCGACGGCGTCGAAGTTGCGGGACGGATCGATGACGCGAGCGCCCAGGATCAACGTGGTCGGCATGGATGCGGTTCCTCACCACCGCGGCCGCGAACCCCCGGCGACCGCCCCCCGGTCTTCGTTCGGGTCCGGCGCCGCTGCGGCCGCGATCCGGGACGCCGGATCGGCGCGCGCCGCCCGCGGGCGGGTCCCCGCGGCAGGTCCGGACCTCCGGCTCACGCCTCCCCGTCCGCCTCGGCGGCCACCGCGCCGCCGGCGCCCGCGCGGGCGGCTTCCACGAGATAGAGCACCGCCATGCGCACGGTGAGGCCGTTGGTCACCTGCCGGAGAATGACCGAGCGTGGACCGTCGGCGACTTCCGGCGTGATTTCCACTCCCCGGTTGAGCGGGCCCGGGTGCATGACCAGGACGTCCGGTCGCGCGCGGCGCATGCGCTCGGCATTCAACCCGAAGAGCCGGGCGTATTCGCGGATCGAGGGGAACTGGTTGGCCGCCTGGCGCTCGAGCTGGATGCGAAGCATGTTCACCACGTCCATCTCCGGCAGCACCTCGTCGAGGTTGTACGAGACCTTCACGCCGAGGTCGCGGATGCGCGCGGGTACGAGCGTGGCAGGCCCGACCACGGTGACGTCCGCCCCGAGCTTGACCAGCCCCCAGACATTCGAGCGCGCCACCCGGCTGTGCGCGATGTCGCCGACGATCGCGACCTTGAGTCCGGCGATCCGGCCCTTGGCCTCGCGCATCGTGAAGATGTCGAGCAGCCCCTGCGTCGGGTGTTCGTGTGTGCCGTCGCCCGCATTCACCACCCCCGCGGCCAGCGTCTGGGCGAGCAGGTGCGGCGCCCCCGAGGCGGGGTGCCGCAGGATCACGATGTCCACCCCCATGGCCTCGATGTTGCGCGCCGTGTCCTTGAGTGATTCCCCCTTCGACAGGCTGCTCGTCGAGGCCGCGAATTCCACCACGTCCGCGGACAACCGCTTGGCGGCGAGCGAGAAGCTCATCTTCGTCCGCGTGCTCGATTCCACGAACATGTTGACGACGACCTTGCCGCGCAGCGCGGGGACCTTCTTGATGTTCCGGGTCGACACCTCCTTGAACCCCTCGGCGGTGTCGAGCAGGAGCGTGATCTCCTCGGCGCTCAACTCCTCCAGCCCGAGCAGGTCCTTGCGCTTCCAGATCGCGCGTGGCTTTCCCGTGTCTCCCTGCGTGCGGGAGCGTTCCGCGGCTTCCATCGTCATCGCCTGAAGAGGACGACCTCGTCCCTGCCGTCCTGTTCCGCCAGGCGCACCCGGACGGCGGCGCCGGTCGGGACGGACACGACCTTGCCGACGTAGTCCGGCTGGATGGGGAGTTCCCGCGACCCGCGGTCGACCAACACCGCGAGCTGGATGGTCGCCGGGCGCCCGAAGTCGATGATCTCGTCGAGGGCCGCACGCACGGTCCGCCCGGTGTAAAGGACGTCATCGACCAGCAGGACGTGTTTGCCCGCCACGTCGAACTCGATCTCGGTGCCCCGCACCAGCGGCCGGGGCCCGCGGTCGAGATCGTCCCGGTAGAGCGTGATGTCGAGTGCGCCGAAGGGAATCTGCGCGTTGAGCCGCCGCTCCAGCCGCTGACGCAACCGGTTGGCGAGCACGACCCCCCGCGTCCGGATCCCCACCACCGCCAGGCGCGACCCGTCCGCGTTGCGGGCCAGGATCTCCCCGGCCATGCGCTCTTCCAGGGTCGCAATCTCCGCGGCGTCGATCAGGGGGGCGTCGGTCATGGCGGCCTCGGGGTGGGGTTCCCCGGACTCTATCCCCGGATCGCGACAGACGTCAATCATTTGACATGGCCCGTCGCTCACCCGGCCCGACCGTCGGCCGCGACCCCGGCCGACTCCTGCTCCCCGCCCGCGCACGCCGCGCCGGATTTTGAATTGACTCCGTCCCCCCCGCGGGCTAGACTGGCGTATGGGAATTCGGTGGTATCGGAAAACCCGGCCCGTGACCCGAGAAGGAGACTTCCATGGAGAAGAAGACCGCGACCCTCAAGACCACCTCGGTTCCCGTGAAGCCCCAGGCGCCCGCACCGAGCGCCTTTGCCAGAATCGCGGCCGACAGCCGGGTCCAGCCCAAGCAGTATGTGAAGAACTTCGTCGCGCCGGGCGGTGGAGAGTAACACGGCGGACGCAACCGCCCAAAAGACAAGGGGTTGCAAGATCGCTTCCCGGGCAGGCCGAGTGTTTCGGCCTGCCCGGCTTGATTGACGCCCGCCTGCCCCCCGTGGAACCGGAGCGAAGCCCTTCCCGAAACCGATCGGTTGGCCCGCATGGACAGACGCATCTACGGGCTCGAGACCGAGTACGCGCTCTTCCTCAATCCGGAGTCGGCGCACGCGCGCTGCCCCACCCGCCGGGAGATTTTCGAAGTCCTCGAGGAAGTGGTGGGCCGGCGCTACCGCACGATGCGATCGCGGATCGCCAAGAAAGGCCTTTTCCTCGAGAACGGCGGCCTGCTCCACTACGAGGCCCAGATCGACCAGTTCGCCCACGGCATGGTCGAGATCTCCACGCCGGAGTGCGTCGATCCCCTCCAGGCCACCTGCTGGCACGAGGCATGCCAACGCGTCCTCCAGGACTCGATGCCCGAGTTGCGCGCCCGATTGCGCGAGCGCGGCTTTCGCGGTTCGGTCTCCTTCGGCAAGAACACCACCGACGGCAAGGGAAACTACTACGGCAGCCATGAGAACTACCTGGTCGACGACCCGCCGGGTTTTCTCCGCGGCGCCGCGCTGCGCGTGCTGAGCGGGATCTTTTTCGTCTTCTACGCGCTGCTGATGGTCGTGGTGTTCCTTCCCGCGCTGGTGGTCCTCCTCGGCTTCTTCATCGGGATCGCCTTCTATTTCCTCTTCGCGGTCCTCCAGTTCATCCCGCTCCTCGGCCGCCTCTTTCAGCGCGGCGTGGCGGGGCTCGACTGGGTCGCCCACAAGGCCTCCGGGATCCCCGAAGACGCCATCGTGCGCTGGTGGGGCCGCTACCACAAGTACACCGTGTATCCGTTCGTCGAACTCTATTCCATCCTGCTTTCCCCGCTGGTGTTCCCCGTCATCCGCCGTTACCTCACGCCGTTCCTGGTGTCGCGCCAGATCTTCACCGGCAGCGGACGCGTCGACTTCTCGAGCGGCCTGCGCGGGTCGCACCTCTCGCAGAAGGTGGAGGCGATCCACTGCCTCTGCCGCATCTTCTGGGACGACAAGCGCCGGCCGATCTACGACATCAAGAACTTCATCCGCCCGCCCTTCGGCCTGCTCGAGCGCAAGAAACGGCTGCATCTCCTGATGAGCGATTCGAACATGTCCGAGTATGCCACCTACCTGAAGCTCGGCGTCACGGGTCTCGTACTGGAGATGATCGAAGCGGGGGTACGGTTCGACGACGTCCTGTTGCAGGACCCGATCTCCGCCCTGCGGGAGGTGTCGCGCGACCCGTCGCTGCGCACGCGGGTCCCGCTGCGCAACGGGAACGCCATGACCCCCCTCGAGATGCAGCGCCGATACCTGGAAGAGGCGAAACTCTTCTATTCGGGGAAGGCGGACGTGGATCCGATCACGCGCGACCTGCTGCGCCGGTGGGAGTACGTGCTCGACACGCTGCAGGACAACCCGCATTTTCTGTACAAGGAACTCGACTGGGTCGCGAAGAAGGACCTCGTCGAGGAGGCCCTCCGCGACGGACCGGGCTGGGAGGTTTTGGCCCGGCTGGGCCCGCTGATCGACTGCATCGATCCGTACTTCCCGGAGATCCCGTCGGTGGACAAGGGGGAGGACGGGCTCCGGCAGTTGCTGCAGGCGCGACTTCCCTCCGGCACGTTCGCCGCGGTACGGACGGAACTCGCGCGCCAGGAGGCCTCCTTCACCGACCTGGCGCGCGCGTACGAAACCTATTACCGGGTGCAGAAGATCGACCTCAAGTACCACGACCTGGATCCGCAAGAGGGATACTTCTTCCGGCTGCGCACGGACGGCCTGGTGACCCGTGTGCTGGACGATGCGGCGGTCGCCGCGGCGATCACCCAGCCGCCGCGCGAGACGCGGGCGCACATCCGCGGTCATGTGATCAAGCGCTTCCATGACCCGTCCTACCAGGGGTCCATCGACTGGGTACAGGCGCGCATCGAGGGACCCGAGCGGCGCCGCTACCGGTTCCCCGATCCCTTCGATCCCGGGCGGCCGGAAGAACTCCCTCCCCTCCCGACGGAAGGCGCGGAGGAAGGCACCCGGTGAGCGCGACGCGCGGAGGAGGCGCGGCCCCGTGGCAAACCGCCCGACAACCCTCTTCCGGTCAATTTCCTTGACGCTCCGGGGAGGACGTCCTTAGGCTGAATTCACCTGCCGGGTCGCCCTCCCCTTCCGCAACCCCCGGAGATTCGCCATGTCGCAGCCGGCCAGACCCCGCATCCTGATCGTGGACGACTCGAAGGTCCAGATCCGGATGCTGAGGAAACTCCTCGCCGACAGCGACTACGAAGTCGTCGGCGAGGCGTACAGCGGGACGGAAGCGATCGAACTCTTCTCCCGACTCCGGCCCGAGGTCGTGATCACCGACATCGTCATGCCGGACATGGATGGCGTGAAGGCGCTCGAGGCGATCCAGAAGATCGATCCCGAGGCGCGGGTGATCATGTCGTCCTCCCTGGGCACCAAGGAAAAGGTGATGGAGACCCTGCAGAAAGGCGCCCGGAGCTTCCTCATGAAGCCGTATGACCGCGAGGATCTCCTGCGCACCCTGCGGAGCCTGGTCCGCCCGGCGGCGCCCGCGCCGATGGCCAAGTTCTTCGGGCAGTTCCTCCTCGAGCGCGGCCGGATCAGCCGGGAACAACTGCTGGAAGCGGTCCGCCACCAGAGCAACGTGAACGTAAAACTCGGCACCCTCGCCATCGACCGGGGTCTGCTCACGGTGGAGCAAGTGAAGAGCCTGAATCAGCTGCAGCGACGGATGGACAAGAAGTTCGGCGAGCTGGCGATCGATCAGGGGATGCTGACCCGCCCCCAGGTGGAGGAGCTGCTGGCCCAGCAGAAGCAGGATCGCCTGCTGCTGGGGGAGGCGCTGGTCCACAAGGGGTATCTCGCCCTCGAGGAACTCGAGGACGAACTGCGCGCCTTCCGCAAGGACCAGGAAGGGATCGCGATCGGAATCCACGACCTTTATCGGGACCATCCCAACGCCCGGGTCCTGGAGATCTTCGCCGACCTGATCACCAAGATGATGCAGCGCATTGCCGACGAGATCGTTCGCCCGGGGACGTGCCATTCCGATCTTGCGCGGGCCCGGACCCACGATTTCACGATCTGCCAGGGACTGCGGGGGTCATTCTCCGCGGTTTGCTGCCTGAGCCTGACCTCCGACCTCCTGACGCGGATCGCGTCGCGCATGCTGGACGAGGGGTTCCGCGAGCCGGATGAGGTGGCGCAGGACGGCGGCAAGGAGTTCATGAACATCGTCAACGGCAATGTGTGCGCCAGCCTGAGTGCCATCGGCCTGCAGTCGGAACTCGAGCCGCCCACGATCCACGACAACCGGACGGGAAAGCCGTTCGATCTGGAGAAAGAGGCCGCCGGGGGGTATCTGACGTGCACCCCGCTGCTGCATCCCCACAGCGGAATCGAGTGGGTTCTGATCGACCGCTCGCTCGGCGGGCCGCAGCCCTAGCCCGGATATTCACGAACCGCTTTGCCGTTCGCGAACCATCCGGCTCCGGCCGGCCAGGAAGGCCGGCCGGCGCAGGACTGCCTCGCCCAACGTGCGACACCGTGGGTCGCACGCCGGTCGCCCCGCGGTCCCGGCTGCGGACGCCGCCCGCAGCCCGCGGGCGAATGCTGCACGAAGCCGCGGACGCGGCTTCGTGCATCATCCGGGCTGGGGGACGCCCTGCCTCTCGGTCACCCCCGCGGTTCGTCCCTCAGGAGACGGCGCCGCATCGAAGCGACCACCGCGCCCAGGACCCGATGCCAGAGCGACGCCTGGCGACCGAACGCCTCGACCTGCTTCACCAGCTCCCCGGACGGCGTGGAGATCCCGTGCTTGAGTACGTAGTCCTGGGCCTGCTCTTCGATCTTCTCGACCAGAATCTGCAGGTGGTCCAACTCGCCCTCATCGAGGTAGAGTCCGCATCCCTTGGGACAGCGGTCTACCGCCAACCGGGTGGAGTATTCGTGGAGGGATTCGACGAGGAACCCGAAACAGCGCGGACAGCGGAGCCTCCGGGGTCTCGGGGCCGCCGGCGGGGAGGGGTTTTCCTCGCGCCGAAGCACGTCGAACACGTCGGCATCGGCGAACGCGCGGTCCCGACGCTCCAGAATGGCCAGAAAGTGCTCCCCTTCGAGCCAGATCCCCCGGCACCGGGAACATTCGGCGATGGGCACGCCCTCGTAGGCTTCTTCGGCGACCGGAGTAGCGCACTGGGGACAATCCACGTTCACCTGCCTCCTGACGGATCGCGGCCATCCTAGTCCCTGCGACACCCGGCGTCAAGGCGTGCGCCGGAGGGGGCGGTTCAATTCGGTTGTAACCGGCCCCCACCACCCCCTATCATGGGGCCGCGTTCCCCCGGATCCTGAGGACTGATCGCGCATGGCCGACGAGGAAGCGCCGCGCACCTCCCCGCCCCCGGAGTCCGCCGCTCCGCCCCCGACGTCCGTCCCCTCCGGCGCCACGCCGCCCCCCCCCGATTCTCCGGCTCCGGATGCGAAACCGGCGCCCGGGACCCCGCGCGGTCCCGCGCTGCTCGACCGACTGCGCGGATCGGTCTCCTCCATGCTCGAGACCCTCCGCTCGCCGGAGTCGCGCGCCTCGATCGAGGACCGGATCCTCGACTCCCTCGTCGCGCTGCTGCTGCGGGCGCGCCGGGCGTCCGCCAACCTGAGCGCGCGGATTCCCCAGATCATCGCCTTTCTGTCCCTGCCGATCTCCATCGTGCAACTGTACCTCCGCAGCCGGAGCACCTACCTCGCTGCCGCGATCGCCTCCTACGTCGCGCTCTCGATCATCCCGTACTTCCTCCTCGCGGCCGCCATTCTCGGCTACATGGTGGAAGACACGGTGGTCCTGCGGGGCGGGGGAAAGCCGGTGACCGGCCTCTTGCGAAGGGCCGACGACGAGTCGTACCTGTTGCAGGAACGGGGCAAGCGAGAACCCACCGTCATTCCCCGCTCCGAGGTACTCGAGATCCAGACGCCCGTGGTCGAGCATCTGCAGAAGTATGCCGAGGTGAACTTCCCGGTCGTGCAGCAGGACATGGCGCCCGCGATTCGGGGCATCGCGGAAAACAAGGAGGGACTCACCTTCGTCGGTCTGTTGCTGCTGATCTGGACTTCGCGCGGTCTGGTCTTTTCGGTGAGCTTCGCCCTCAACGCCATCCACGGCAACCAGGACGAAAAGCCCCTGTGGCGTGGCCTCGTCGATACCGTCCTGATGGTCTGCCTGGCCGCGCTCCTGATCACGGCGTCGATCGTCTTCTCCATCGTCCTGGCCTGGGTGTCGCGGCTTTCCGGCCTGCACCTGGACGAGGGGTACACGCTGAAGATCATCACGCTCCCCTTCTCGCTGGTGATTTCGGGCCTGGTGTTCCTGGCCTTCTACCAGATCGTTCCGCAGACGCGGCAGCGGTGGACGCACTCGTTGATCGGGGCGGCCGTGGGGGCGGGCGTATTCGAGATCGCGAAGTACCTGCTGATCGCGTACTTCGCGTTGCGCGGCGAGAGCGAGCGGGTGGTGTACGCCACGATGATGCTGCCGATCTACATTACGCTGTGGAGCTACCTGTTCGCCACCGGCGTGCTGCTGGGGGCCTGCACTTCCCGGCGGCTGGACGAAGAGCGCAAACGCGCGACCTACCTGGCGGAGTAACGCCGGCGACCGGACCGCGCCGAAGCCGCGCGGTTGCCCGCAGCCGACCGCGCGACGAGGCCCGTCGAGCTTCGCCACGCCTGCGGGGACCGATCGTGGAGAAAACCTCCCGCGGCCCGCGCCGATTCGCCGGAGGAAGGGTCACCCGTGGAACTCGCGGATGCGCGAGAACCCACACGGGCCGTGCCGGTTCGCCGGAGGGAGGGACGCGGGTGGGACTCAGCGCAGGCTGGGCGGCGTCTTCGCGGGCTTCGCCTTGTCCGGCGTCTTCAGGACCGGTTGCGCGTTGACGAATGCGTCGGTGGCGGCGAGGATGCGGGCGACGTGCTGGTCGCGGTCGTTCATCCAGGAGCGGTAGTCGATCTTCTCCTGTCCGGTGAGCCGCTGCAGCGCCAGGGCGGCCATATCGACGCTGCGGGAGTACTTGCTCCACTCGCGGCTCCCGGCCGCCTTCTCGCCGAGCGCACGGCGGAGGAACCCGTGCAGGGGAACGATGGCTTTCGCGTGATTGGCGCGCTCCAGGATGTAGGCGTAGAGGAACATCGTCTCGTCGGAAGCGGCGGGATAGGAGGTCGCAAACCTCACGACGACGAGCTCGAGGGCGCGATCGCCCATACGACTCAGGCTGCGGACCTCCGGCATCGCCTCCGCCGCCTTGACCGGCAGGGCGTCGGCCGCCAGCGCGATCGAGCGGGTGCGCGCGTAGTCGGCAAGGCTGTCGAGAAGCACGGTGTAGGCGTCGTCCTCGCTGCGAACCTGGACGAGAAGGTCGGTGACCTCGTATCCGTGACGGTCGATCGCCTCGTACAGGCGCGGGAGCGAGACGTCCGCGGAGCGGGAGGAGCACTGAAGTTCGTACACGGGAAGGGTGCCGTCGGTCTGGTCGTCGGGGACCTGGCCGAATTCGAGCACGTTGACGGCAGTGACATGGGCGACCTTGAGGGCGGCGTTGCGCAGGGCCATGACGTCGGCGACGCGGGAATAGGGGGTGATGCGAACGCGCACCTTGACGGGGGTGGACATCGCGTCCTGGTCGGGTCCCCCCGGCCGCAGGGCGCAGCCGGCGGTGGCCAGAAGGAGGAGGATCAACCCGGATGGGATCAAGCGCGCCACGTCCACCTCCCGGATGGCCCTGGGCGGCAGGCGGGATTGCCCCGGGCCGCAGGGTTGGAGTACAATACTGTTCCCGGGTGTCCCGATCAACATTTGAAGCGCCCCCATGAAGCGCTTTCTCCTGACCTTCCTGGTGACCGTCGGGGTGGCTGCGGCCGCCTACCGGATGCATCGTGAGCGCACCGATCTCCGCGTGGCGCTCGAGGCCTTCCATCCCTCTCATCCGGCCCCGGAGCGCTGGCGGGGCTCGCCCGGCCGCGCGGCCGTCGTGGTCCTGCGGAAATGGGACGCGGCGGCGGACGATGAGGGACGCCTCGCCTGCCTCCCCTCCCTGGCCTATCTGGCCCGCGCGGGAGAACCGGCGGCCTTTGCCCGCGTGCTGGAAACGCTGAAATCCCCTTCCCCGGCGCTGCTCCGTGGCGCGCTGTTGGCCGCCGGATACGCCGGCCTCCCCGGATCCCGACACTCTGCGGTGACCAGCGCCGACTGGAACGCCTTGAGCTCCTGCGTACGGTCCGCTCTCGACGACCCGACCCCCGCTCTGCGAGTGGCCGCCCTGTTCGCGACCCACACGTTGACCGGCGTGGACCCGGAGGATGTGCGTGATTCCGGCGGCCGTCGCCCGGTCGAGGCGATCGACATGGCCGCGGCCCTGGCGGCGATCCTGGAGGGCGAACCCACTTTCCCCGGACTGGAGGAGGCCTATCCGCGCTTCCTTGCCCGCGGCTTCCACCGATTCCCGATCCAGGGCCCCGCCGCGGAGTCGTATGCGCGCTCCTTCCAGGCCGCCTTGAACCATCCGCGCTCCCGGTCGGAACACCTGCTCGAGACCATGTTCGACCCGGTGGAGCGGCTCCCCGATCCGCACGCCGGGGCGATGATCGCCGCCGCGCTGGACGATCCCGCCCTGGCTGCGAGCGCGGTTCAGAAGGCGGGCCTCCGCCCTTCCCCCGCCTTCGCGCCCGGGTTGCTCCGGCTGCTGGCCCGCCCCGGAACCGTCCGTCGGGAAGACGTCGTCGCAGTCCTGATCACGCTCGTCCGACGACATCACGACGGGTCGGTCGGTCCCGCGCTCGCCGCCCTGCTGCGAGAGCAGGACCTCGACGACGGCCTGCCGGTGGTCCTGCACGCCATCCATGAAATCCTCGGACCGGAAAGCCTCGCCCGGCACTGTCCGCCGGACTTGACCGCGCTCCCCGGCCGGATTGCGGCCCCGATCGCCGAACTGCTCGGCCGCACCGGCCACGCCGGCTTCCTCGACGTGCTGCTCGACGCCGTGCGCAGGGCCCCCGATGTCAAAGTGCGCACCGCCGCGCTCGCGGGCGTCCGCGACCTCGCCCGCCTCCACCGCATCGCGTCGGCGGCGTTCTCCACCCGACTCTGCGAGATCGTCGACGTCCCCGAGGAACCGGGAATCCCGGCCGCGGAACTGCTGCGCCACTTCCTGGACCTCGACCGGGCCGACCTGGTCCCCTGGATCGCCCGGTTGTTCGAAGGCGAAACCGACCCGGTGCGGAAGGCCGAACTGCTGCACCTGCGCCGGACCGGCCGCCTGCGCCGCTCCGTCCAGGAAGCGCTCGCTCCGATCCTCGCGGAGATCGCCGTTCACGCCGAATCCCGACGGGTCCGGGAGGCGGCGCGCGGGTCCCTGGAGCGGCTCGAGTATCCCCCGGAAGCCGCCCCCTTCGCGGCCCGCCTGGCCCTGACCGGCCGCGGGGGGCGGGACGAGGCGATGCAGGACCTTCGGGAGGTCGGACTCCTCGAGCCCGCGCAGGCCTCCGCCCGGCTGGCCGAGCACCTGATGGACCTGGGCGGCGCGCGCGTGACCGCTCACTTGCTGCGCGCCCTGGCCAAACTCCCGCCCGACGAGCGCGCCTTGCGGCGGATCGGGCCGCTCCTCTCCTCCCGCGACGCCTACCTGGTCTGGCGCGCCGCGGCCATCCTCCTCCGTCATCACCGGCTCTTCGACCCGAGCCTGGCGTGGGAACCGATCCGAACCTATCTGACCTCCCCGCTCCCCGGGGAGACCTACGCGGACCTGGCGCGCGAGACCATCACCCTCCTGCGCCGCACCGGCCAGACGATCAGCCAGGTGCCGCCCCCGCTGATCCGGCTCTTGCGGCAGGGATCGGCGGAAGAAGTCGCGCAGGCGGCCGATACGCTCCTGCTGATCGGCGGCCGGGAGGCGATCGACATCGCGCGCCAGATCCTGGCCGACCATGTCCCAGCGCGCAGCTGGGCGCAAGCCGCGCGGGTGGTGGGCGAACTCGGGGAGCGCGCGGACCTGGAGCGCCTCGTGCGCGCGGTCCGCCCCCTGGCCGACCGGTACGGTCCCCAGGACCTCGCCGTCGCGTACGACGCGGTGATGGGCGCGGCGGAGTCCATGGCGCGACCGGCGGACGCCCCTACGCTGGCCGGTCTGCTCGACGCCGCCCCGCCGGCCGCCGCCGCGACGCGGATCTTCCGGCTCCTCGAAACCCTGACCGGCGAGCGGTACGCGGGGGATCATCCGGAAGTCCGGCGACGGTGGCAGAGCCATCCGTGGGTGCGCTGAGCCCGCGGGCCGGCACGCCCTACTTCGACCCGCCGCGGGAGGCGTCCACCCCGAACCGTTCACGCCAGGCCGCGGGATCCTCACCCAGATCCGCACCCAGCACCTCGGCGAGCGCGGCGCGTACGCGCGGTCCCGTCTCCCCGCCGACCCGATCGACGAGGAACGGAAGGACGGACCGGTCCCGGCCGTAGCGAAAGAGATAGATCGCGGCCTCCTCCCGCCAGGGACTCTTCTCGTCGCGGTAGATTTCCTCGAAGGTGCCTCCCGGCGCCGTCCCCTGCATCTCGCTCCAGGCCATCGCCGCGAACAGGCGGACGAGCGGTTCCCGGTCGGCGAGCGCGAGCGGGATGTCGTGCACGACCGAGGGCGCCTGAAGCCGGTAGAGGGCATAGGCGGCGGCTTCGCGAACGCGGGGGTCGTCGTCGCGCAAAAGCGGCGCCGCCGAGCGCCAGCGCGGCTGAAATCGTTCGCGTCCGATCGCCTCGGCCAGATCACCCAGGACGAGGGCGCGGAGGCGGCGGAGCCGGGGGCGTTCCTCCGGAAGCCCATCGCGCGCAAAGTCGACGCCGCGCCGCGCCGCCGCCTGCCACACCTCGCGGACGGCGTGTTCCGCCTCCCCGTTGGGCGCCGGCATCGCCGGCGGCGCCGCCTCGATCGCGACCAACAGCCCCTCGAGTTCCGGCCGGGCCGCTCGCGCCAGGGCGCCGAGAAACGTCCTCGTGTCCAACGATCCGTCCAGGAGCGCCGCGCCGAGGCGGCGCGCGCCCTCGATCCGCGACGGCGCATGCCGTTCCGGGTCCGCCTCGGAAAGTCGCGCCGTCACCCGCGCCAGATGCTCGATCGATTTTCCCCCGATCTCCCGAACCTCGCGATCCACCGCCGCCTCGGCCGCCGCGTCGGCCCGACGCCGCAGGCCTTCCAGGATGGCCAGGCGCACCTGCGCTTCCCGCTCCCCTGCCAATCCGGCGGCCAGGCGCTCGGAAGACAGGTCCACCCCGGGGCGACCGAGCAACCGCCACGCGTCCGCCCGCACCGCCGCTTCGCGGTGACGGACCAAGGACTCGGCGATGGCTCGCGTCACGTCGGGCTTCCGGTCAAGCAGCATCTCCGCGCGCAGCAGCGCCTCGTGGGGGGCGAGGACCTGCAGGATCGCCTCGGGATCCTCCTCCAGCGAGCGGACCATCTCCTCCTCCGCGCTGCGCAGCACCATCCCCCCGGCCAGGGTGGGAACGAGCGTGAGCACGAGAATGAGGACGACGTCGATCGCCCCGATGCGCCGGTCGGCGCCCCCGCGGGGCCAGGCCGGACTGATCGGCGCGCCGATCTGCAGGAGTCCGAGCGCGGCGACCAGCGGCACGCCCAGACAACCGGGAGGCACGTTCGACCAGGTCTGCCACATCATGGACCCAAAGTAGAGATACAGGGTCACCGCACCGGCAACCATGTTGAGCGGCCCCGCCAGACCGAATCCGCGCCAGAGGAGGTAGCCGGCGTTCAGGGTCACCGCCAGCGCGATCCAGGAGGCCTGCACATGGACGAGCAGGGCGGCGCGATCGAATCCCGGGAGGGACAGCGCGGAGCGCATCGGCGCGTAGTTGAGCAGCGTGCGGGTGGCGGTCAGACCGCACCAGAGCAGGTGAATCGCCGCGCACCCGCACAGGACCAGCAGGACGGTGGTCAGCCGCGATCCACCGCCGCGGAGTGGGGTCGGAAACGGCGCGCCGGACGACCCCGGGGCGTCCGCGCCGGAGCGGAGGCCGGTGCCCGGTCCCGACCCGCCCGGGGTCGAATCGACACGCGGTTCGGGCGCCGCGGCGTGCGCCTCCTCCGGACCCTGCGGGCTTGGGACGGGGGCCGTGCTGGAACTCATGGGCCCCACCCTACCCGCAGACCGGGAAGTCGTCAAGGCAACCGCCGCGGGCCTCGCATCCCGGCCCGGCAGACGTTCCGAATCCCGGCTCCGGTCAATGTCCGCGCAGGACCTGGATCGGCAGCGCCAGCAACGAGGTGACGCCCCACAACCGAGCGCCGATTCCGCATACGCCGGAAACCGGGACCGATCCCCGCCAGGCCGCCCGCACGCGCCCGAGCAACCGATCCCCGGACGCCGCGCCGAAGGGATCGATCTGCCCAAGCCCGTCCCCCTTGAGCCAGAGCAACGGGCGCTCACCGGTCCGGGCCGCGCGCACCAGGCGGTGAATCACCACGCGCGCGCCCCCCTCGCCCGCCGTCCGCACCGCGACCAGGTCTCCGAACCGCAACGACCGGACCTCCACCGGTTCGAGCAGGACGACATCCCCGCTCCGGAGGGTCGGGCGCATGCTGGTGCCCAACACACGCACGGCGCACACGCCGTCGCGGTCGAGCGCTTGCTCGACTTCGGCCGCGCCGGGACCGGGAGCGAGAGGAGACGGGGGCATCGACAGGCCTCATGCGCGAAGGGCGCCGTCCGCCGGCGGCGGCTGCCGTGCAGTCTACCCCACCCGGTGAGTCCCCGCCACCCCCAGTGGGTCGTCAATCTCGAGAATGGGGATTCGGTCGCGTCGATCTTCGCGCCCGACGAGGCACGGGGAGGAGACGATGCCCGGGCAACTCCGACGACGAGCATCGAAGCCCGGCGCGAGAAGCGACCTGCCCAACCCGTGGAACCGGGTGGGAGCCCCGCTAGCGGCGAGCGGCGACGAGGATGCCGTCGGCGGCCCCGTCGGCCCGCGAGGTCGGCCGCGTGAGTTCGAAGGCAGTCTCCGCCATCGACACGATTTCCTCGCTGCCCGGTCCCGGGGGGACATAGACCCCGACGCTGGTGATGTGCACCGCGAGGTCCCCCGCGCGCCGGCGGGCGGACTCGACCATCCGCACGCGCACCCGATAGGCCATCCGACCCGGCATGGATGGGCCCGCGGAGACCGCTTCGACGCGCGTCTCGGTGCCCAGGGCGGGCACGACGCCGCCGGTGGCCAGGATGGCGTCCCAAACTTCCGGTTGGAATCCGCCGGCATCGGCGAGGCGGAGCAGAACGCCGCACGCGTGGTCCAGGCCCGCCTGCGCCAGGGCTTCCGCACAGGCACGATCCGGCGCCGGCGCCGAGGGCTCCGTATCGGGGAATCTCGCCGCCACGAGATAGGCGGCGGAGCAGAGGAAGAACAGGGAGAAGACGATCGCAGGAACCCACACGTTCCCTTCCCGCGATCCCGCGGAGGCCGAATTCATGGTCGATACCGCCTGATGCAAAGGTTACCCGGGGCGCCCCGGCCGGGACGCGTTTCCGCGCCCCGCCGGGACAACCCAGGGCCTCCTCCCGGGTTCCCCGGCAGCGTCGCGCCACCCGCGCAGGCCTCCCCCACTGATGTCGAGCCGGACGGTGAAGCCCGGTCCTGCCCTGCGCGTCTGGTGCGCCCGCTGCCCGGGAAACCCTTCCCACTTTCCGTTTTCGCGCGGCGACTCGAGGTCGTCGCGTCCGATGTCGTCGTCACCGCTCCCGCTGGAGCCCCCGCGATGGGACACTTCGACAGCCGGAGTGGAACTTGGATCCGCGCTTTCCTCCGCCGGGGAACCACGGCGAATCCGAGGAAGGAATCGAGGCGGGAAGGTTCCGGCGGTTTCTCGCGCAGAACTCGGCGGGACCGGAGCGGGGGGTGCGGACTTGGCGGCCGGCAAACAAAAAACCCGTCCTTTTGATTGCCGGCCTGAACCGCAACCAGAAGGACGGGCTTCCGGGCTGTCGACCCAAAGCGCCCTGTTCCCTGCGGCGGTCAGGCTGCCTCGAAGGCCTCGGATCGTGCCACGCGCCAGGGTGGGGAGGTTGTCCACCCTGAGGCGATCACTTTCCGTCTGCCGGAGGCCCCGACCTCCCCTTCCCGCAGTTGCACGTTGCGGGTCGGCTGGGAGGGGCGTTGCGTCGTCAACCGAGAATAATTATACGCCTGGGCATGGGGTTTGTCAAGGCGAAATCAGCGGCTCTCTCACGTTTTCGAGACGATGCGCTTTAGTCCTTTACTTGAAATGGCTTACGCAATCAATCCCCTTGCCAAGGAAACTCGTTTTTGTGCGTTTGTCTCATACAACAAACATGCATCCCCGTGTCAAGGCGTGGAGCCGGGGCGGGGAGTGGGCCTCCGAGCGCGCGGGGAGAGGGGATTCGGATCGCCTCCGGGGCGGGCGGGGGGGCGTGCGCGCAGGTTCGGGAGCCGCGGCCCTCACGGGGTTTCTTCGCCACCCGGAGGGCGGTGGGCCGAAAAGGAGACAGGCGCCGGCCAGGAGGAGATTGCCCCGGGCGGCGCCTGCAGGTTGGATTCTCCGCGGGGTCGCGGCTATTCCTTGATCAACTCCAGTTCGACGCGAACGGGCGAAGTGAACGTCTCGCCGGAGTTCGCGAGCCACGAGCCGCTGCCCATGTGGCGGAAGCCCTCGGAGGTGATGATCGTCTCCCCGGAGGTGGAGTTGTCGCCGTTGAGGTCCTCCCAGACGATGACCGTGAACCCGACATGCGGATCGGCATCGGTCATGCCGGGGACAAACTCCTTGGCGAAGTTACCCGTGAACTCGAGCGAGGACACGTTGCCCGGGAACATGCCCGGCCAGACGAAGTAGCGGGCGCGATCGTCCATCGAGAACGTCCCGACTTTGACCTTGCTGCCGTCCACGCCCGCGCCGAGGGTCACATGGCCGAGGACGATCAGGGAGTTCGGATGAGTCTGGAAGTCCTTCACGGTGAGGACGCGACCGACCTTGCCGTTGAAGTGGACCTTGCCGGTGGTCTTGACCGTGGTCGCCAGGACGAACGGATTCGTGAGCGCCATGGTGACGATCGTGCCGGGCGCCGGGCTGGTGGACTTCGTGGTCACGTAGAGGGAGGTCCCCGACTTCTCCGTCTTGGTGATGGTGATCGAGTAGCCGCCGGTGGGCTTCACGCCCGCGAAGGCCCCGACGACCTGGTGCTTCTTGAAATCGACCTTGGGCACGGTCGCGCCGGGCGCGTGCGTCCGGTAGAAAATCTCCCAGGTGTCGGCATCCCGGATGGCGATCGTCCGGTTGGTCGTCGGACCGGTGTTCCAGCTCGTGTGCGAACCCTGCGCCAGAATGCTGAACGGTACCGTCACCTTCCCGGAGGCGAGGACGGTCAAGTAGTAGACGTCCATATGGACGGCGCTGCCCGTGACCGCATGCTCCACCCAACCGGAAACCGTCACCTTCGCGCCCTCGTAGAGGCTCAGATCGTAATAGTCGCTCGAGAGCAGCGAGATCATCCCGCCCGAGGCGCTCGCAAGGTAGTGGGTGCCCTGCATGTAGATGGAGAAACCGAGCGGCTGCACCGTACCGGTGGCGTAGTAGTAACCGGGGGTGAACTCGTGGGCCGAGGCCGGCACCGTCAGCGCGAGGAACAGGCACAGCGCGGCCAGGGTTCCACCAAAGCGTCGGATCATTCGCGTCACTCCTTCACCAATTCTGCGTCCGCAAGGCGAACCCATGTTCGCGATCGGAGTGCCCCGGGATTCGCAAAATTCGTTCCTCGCCAACGAATAAATTCGCCGCAACGATGGACGCAAAATCATATTTTACAATAGGATAAGATCACTACGAATCATGACCAAGGGGATTCGTGGGCGGGTCCGAAACGGGTGTGTAAATCCTTGGACGAAGTGATCGGCAAGCGGACACTCGGGGAAAACGTCGGGGGTGTGTTCCCCCGAGTGGCATGACCCGCGGCCGTCCCCGCCCCGCAGGGGCGTCCGGTCGCAATGACGCGGCGCACCATGGGATGACGCGCCGCGGCAGCCGGTGCCGGGGCCTTCCCCCGGCGGTCGACGCGCCGTCTCCCGGCTGCCCCGCAATCTGCGCCTGGGGGAACCGCCCCGCCGGCCGCCGCGCGTGACGACCCGCCCGCCGAGGACCCTCCGACGCCGCGCAGGCAGGGTGTCTTGGATCCTAACGACCCACGGAGATTTCCGCCCAGAAAGTCAGATCGGGGTCCTCGTATCGCCCCCACGTCTTCAACAGCGTGGCGAGGTTGCACCGCACCGGTCCGACGGGCACAAGCTTGCCGTCCAGCTCCACCTCGACCGGCTGGTTCAGATCCGCAAGTTCCGAGTTCAGCAGCAGGACGACGCGGCGCACCCCTTCGGTCGTCAACTTGAACTTCCCCTTGGACGGGCGCTCCGCCTGGACGCGAGCGGTCTTGTCGGCATCCCGAACCTCGATCCAGTAAACCGTCTCCGGCCAGGGAACCGGCGCAGGCACCACGATCTTCTGGGGCGGTCTTCGCGCCCAGACCAGCTGGTCCGGAAGGGCCACGCGCTTGAGTTTCGCGAAGTGACCGAAGAGTTCCTTCTGGACGTCGTTGAGGCTCTTGAAGTACCAGTCGGTCGTCAGCCCCCCGGGGATCTCCTTGTACTGAACTTTGTAACCGAGCTGTTTCAAGGTTTCCGCGGCCTTTCGGCTCGATTCCGGGGAGATCTCCTCGTCCTTCTCGCCGTGCCAAAGGTAGGCAGGGACGTGCATCGCCGCCTCGAGAATATCGTTGCCCGGGGCGAGATGGGCCGCCATCGGGGCGATCCCCGCGAAGAGATGCGGAAATCGCAGACCGTAGTACCAGGTCCCCGACCCGCCCAGGTTGTACCCGGCGAGAAAGATCCGGTCCGCATCCACGCTGTACGTCCGCCGCACCTGCCGCATGGTCTCGAAGAGAAGCGCATCCGTCTCGCCGCGATCCCACCAACCCGACGGCGCAAGCGGCGTCACGGTCAGATACCCCGCCCCCGGACCCGCGTTCGACCAGTCCTCGGCGCGATCGTACCCCTTGGTGCCGTGGAGAAAGATGAGCATCGGCACCGGCTTACCGGGCTTGTACGATCCCGGAACGCGCACCTGGTACGTCCAGGACGTCACCCCGTCGGCCAACGTCAGGGTTTCCCGCCCCGAACCGCCCTTGGGCGGGGCATACCGGCGGCGCAGCTTGATCAGCTTGTCGGCGAAAGGCTGGAAGTCCTTCGGTGCGAATCCGTGGTACGCCGCCGCCGCCTCGACCAGTTTCGCGCGCGCGGGTTCGTCGGCATCGACGAAGTCCTTCAGGATGCGCTCGATTTCTTTTTTGTCCGTGGGCGTAACCGCACGCGGCGCATCTTCCTGGGCGATCACCCGACCAACCCCGAGCACACTCCACAGGATCAGCGTTGCCGCCGTCCACTCCCGGCCACCCCAACTCGCTTCCATCGGCTCCTCCCTCTCCGCCCGGCGCCGAGTCGACGCGGGACGGCCTGCGCCGGATTCACGTCCAATTCCCCCGCCGGGCCGATCGCTCCACCATCGGAAACCCGGCATCCTATCCGCGGCTCCGGTCGGCGGTCAACCTCCCCATGCGGGTCCCGGACTGCCGATGGCGAAGTCGGCTTCCCTCGGCCGCGACCCCGGAATGAACCTTCCCCGTTGCCGGTCGTTTGGGCCTGGACCGACCCCTGCCGGGAGATCGACATGATCACCGCCGCCTCGCTCCTGATCCTCCTGCTGGCTGCCGGGACGGACGCTCCGGCGGTGCGGCCGCGACCACCGGGGCTCGATGCGACCATTCCGGATCGCCGCCCGGACCGCTCCCGCATCTTCTCCCTCTTCCCATCCCATGCAAAGGAGAGGACTTCCGCCCGATGCGCATACCGACAGGGCGCCCACGAACACTCTCCTCGCTCCGCGGCGGCCTCCCCTACGCAAGACCCGGCGCGCGCCGGCCTCGGGTGGCTGGCCCGGCACCAGCGTGCGGACGGAGCCTGGGGCGCAGACGCGGTCCCGGAGGGGTGCGACGGCGAGACCGGTTTCGGCGGCAACCTGGGTCTGGGGAAACCGGGACGGACGGGGCTTGCGCTGCTGGCCTTCCTCGCCGCCGGCGAATCGCATCGCAGCCGGGAAGTGTTGCACGATCCTCGCCGACCCGACGACCCGTTGCGGGTCGCCCACGTGATGAAGCAGGGCTACCGGTGGTTGCTTCGCCACCAACGGGAGGACGGCGGATTCGTCGGCCCCGCGGACGACTCCGGGGCCTCCGGGGACGCCTTGGACCACGTGCTCGCCGCCTGCGCCCTGGTCGAGACCTACGAAGCGACCCTCTCCCCCCTCTTCGTGGATTCGGCGCGGCGGGCGCTCGCGTACCTCACCGATCGTGTGCTTCCGGATTCGAACGATCTCGACGCTCGGGTCCAGGGATGGGCGTGGCTGACCCTGCGATCCACGCGTCTCCTCGATCCGCAGCGCAAGAGCCTGCTGCTCGCGCAGATCGAGGAGCGTCTCGGCGACCCGTATTCCGTCAACGACATGGACGCGGGCGTCGGGTTGGCCATCGCCTTCGAATCGGGAGACTTCCAGTCGCCCCGGACCCTGGCGCTGCGGGAGCGGTTGCTGCGATCTCTCCCGGACCGGGACCCTGCGGAGGGCGGCGGGACCCCGGAGTTCTGGTTCTTCAGCCGGCTCGCCCTCGACGGACTTCGTCCGGGCGACGGGCATCTTCCGGATGCGGAACTGGCGGAGTGGGAGGAAACCGTGATCCGGACCCTGGAGGACCGTTCCCGTCGAAGCTCCGGGGCGTGTTCCCTGGGCAGTTGGGAGCCCGCGACCGGCGGAATGGGCGCGGGCGATCGAACCGCCACCACCGCGCTTCACGTCCTGACGCTGCGCGCGCGCGATTCGGGGCCGGGGTCCCGGTCCGCGCGCCGGGCCCGCTGATCCATCGGGCGGAACGCCGGACCCGTCCCGGCCGGGACTCCCGGCGGAAGGCCGCTGCGGATGGAGGCTGGACAGGCCCGGGAAATCGCCGATAATGAGCGGCATGCCATTCCGAATCCGATCCGCCGGGGCGAGCCGATGAAACGACCCTGCCTGTTTCTCGATCGCGACGGCGTGCTGATCGAAGACCTCGGCTATGTCGGCCGTGCGGAAGACGTGCGTCCGATCCCAGGCGCGTTCGCGGCCGTCGCCCGCGCCCGACGGGCGGGCCTGGCGGTGGTGGTGGTCACCAACCAGTCCGGCATCGGTCGGGGCTACTACGGCGAAGCCGATTACCGGAGGGTGCAGGCGGAGGTGGAAGCGCGCCTGCGCGCCGAAGGGGGCGGCCTCGATGGCGCGTACCACTGTCCTTTCCACCCCGAGGGACAAGAGCCGTTTCGCCATCCCGATCACGAGGACCGCAAGCCCAACCCGGGGATGCTGCTGCGCGCCGCCCGGGAGCTCGGGCTCGACCTGGGACGCTCGCTGATGGTCGGGGACAAGCGCGGGGACCTCGAGGCGGGGGCGCGCGCCGGCGTGGGGTGGGTGGCGCTGGTTCGGACCGGCGAAGGCACGGCCGAATCGGCGTCGGTTCGCGCCGGCGACTTTGCGCCCGCGGAGGTGTGGCGGTGCGCCGACCTCGCCGAGGCGGTCGACCGGTTCCTGGCGCTCTCGCCGCCGCCGTGGGGATCGTGACCGGCGCGGTCGGCCTGCGAGTCCCTTGCCCCGGCGCGGGCCCGTGGCGGTCCGCCCGGGCTCCGGAACGCGGTCGCGCGCGCTACCCGAGTTCGTCCAGGAGCCGACCGAGCAGGTCGACGGAGGCCGCCAGATTGCGCGGCGACGTGCACTCGATGCAGCCGCCCACGGGTACGCCGAGTCGCGGATCCAGACGCTCCACGATTTCGCGCATCGTCTTCACCGTGTAGGCGACCGACCGCTCCCCCATGGTCTCCGGATCGGCGCCGATCGCCTCGAGGGCGCGCGGCGGGAGGTGGACGCCCAGGTACTTCAGGAACTCGAGGTCCTGGGGAGTCGTCACCGGGGCGACGCCGCAGAAGACCGGGGCGGGTGCGCGTCCCTGTTCGCGGCACATCCGGCCGTATCGCTCCAGGACGCGGAGGGCGTCCTCGGCGTCGTAGAGGATCTGCATCATGAAGTACTCGACCCCCTGCGCGTTCTTCTCGCACATCCGCCGCGGCTCGAAGTCGGGATCCGGCCGGAACGCCGGATCGTCGTACCGGTTCACCATGCCGCGCTGCGGCAGGCAGATGCCCCCGACCGCGAAGTCGATCCGGCCGGCGGCGCGCAGGTCCGCCACCAGCCGCGCGAACGCCTCCGGCGTGGGGCCGTCGAACCGCTTCGTCCGGCTGTCCCCGCCGATCGCCACCACCGACCGGAATTTCTTGTCCCAGGACTCGTGCAGCCAGGCGCGCTGCGTGATTTCGTCGTGACGGACGGAGGAACGGCAGATGACCGTTTCGATCCCCTTGATCTTGCGCCGGATCAACTCGGCATAGTCGCGGGCGTCCAGCCACTGGGCATTCGCCGTCTTCCGTTCGCCGAAGCCGGTCTCCTGGGGATCGATGTCCGGGACGAAAAAGGCGGACAGTTTCGCGGTCAGCGACCCGAGCGCTTCGCGAATGCGACGGACGCGCTTGAGGCGCTTCTCCGGGGGCATGTCCTCCCGCGGCGGCACCGCCTCGTACATCCACAGGCGGGCGCCGGAAGGCTGGCGAATCCGCTCCCGGAAGGGCGCGCGCACCGCCGGGGCCGGAGTTCCGGGTTCCGGTTGGATCATGGGAAACTCCCGATACCGCTCCCCTCATCGTACCGGGGAACACCCGTCCGGGACAAGGGGGGGACGCGCGCGGCGTTGCCGGGGCCGCGGGAGGCCGGCAGGAAATCGGAGGGGCGACCCGTCGTTCGCCGACCGACTAGTCGGCCCGGAACGGTCCGAAGCGACGCGCGAGGGTCGAGCAGAATTCGGCGCCGGCCAGCTTCTCGTCCTCCGGGCCGTCCGCGGTCCAGCGCACGGTCACCGTCGGATCCGCCTGCAGCAGGGAGCCTTCCATCTCGAGCGAGCGCAACCGGACCGTCTGCCCGACCTTGATCCGGCCCGAGTAGGTGAAGCGGACGCCCGTCTCGGAGAGATCGAGGAGCCGGCCGTAGCCCAGCACCTTGTCCTGCCCGTCCTTGACCGGCCAGGCGTGGAACTCGAGCGGCTCTTCCACCTCGTAGCGCACGGCCTGCCGGCCTTCGCCGGATCGCACCGGTCGAGCGCCCAGGGCCTTGGCGAGGAGCTTTCTCATCGGGTCTCCCTCTTGCCTGCACGGGGTTCCGGTTGGCGAACTCGGGTCCCACCGTCGGGACCGCCTTCCGCAGCCGCCATTTTCCCGGCGACCACGTCGACGGCACTGTGACCGATACGACCCTCCCGACCCCCTCCACCGCGCATCCCCGCAGCGTCCCGGTCGGGAGGCCGGTCAGCGTACGAATCCCGCTCATGAATGTCAAGAACGAATTCGATAACCGGGGAATTCCCATGACCTTGGGAGGGGTGGGCGGGCCCATCGGGGGTTCGACCGCGGATCCCGCCGCGATCCGAGCGGGGGTGCGAAATCTGTTGACCACCTTCCCCGATTGGACTAGAGTTCGACGCCGGTACCCGCGAGAGAGGGCCCCCATGCTGTCCGGCTACGGTCCTATCCTCTTTTATGCCATCCTCCTGGGCGCCATGGGCGCCGGGCTGCTCATTGCCAAGAGTTTGCTGGGCCCCTCCCCCGCCCCCCGCGCCCGGAAACTCACCCCCTACGAATGTGGCGTCCCCCTGCTGGGGAGCGCGCGGGAACGGTTCTCGGTCAAGTTCTACCTCGTCGCGATGCTGTTCATCATCTTCGACATCGAGACCGTGTTCATGGTGCCGTGGGCCGTGGCGTTCCACCAGATGCGCGAGTTCGGC
>CAZWCX010000110.1:0-24059 GCA_964632945.1 uncultured Planctomycetia bacterium
CGGATTTTTCACGAAGCCGCTGGCGCGGCTTCATGAATAATCCGGGCTAGCGGGGGGACGCCTTGAGAATCGTCCACGCCGGTTTCTTCCCCGGCGCAAAGACGGCCTCCAGCGACGCCACCGTGCCCGGCTGGAGCTCGAAGCCGCCGTCCGCGAGGGCGGTCGCCTCGTCCTTCCACGCGGCCGGGTCGTCCCCGGTCCCGCGGGCGAACTTCACCTCCGTGCGGTCTCCCATTCGCCGCACCGACAGGATCACGGCATCCACGCGCAGGCGCGCGCCGCGCGCGCTCTCATCCTGGGGCGCGTCCGGGTCCCGCGGTGCGGGCACGACCGCGAGGCCTGCCTCGCGTTCGGCGGCGTAAAGGGAGGCGAGCGCCGCCCGGTAGGCGGCCAGGGCCCGCTCCTCGGCGGCCAGGAGCTCGGGATTCGGTCCTTCGGGCGCGGGCAACGACGCCACCTTTTCCCGCAGACCCGGCAACCGCTTCTGGTCGGCTTCCAGCTTCTGGTCCAGGCGCTCGACCTGGGCCGCAATCCGCTTGCACTCCGCCGCCCGGGCATTGGCGGCCGCGACCGCGGCCGTGTTGGTGTCGCCTCAGCCCCCCGAGCCGCACGCCGCCGCGGCGACTTGGTACGCGCTGCGCGCCTTCTCGTACCGTTCCACCAGTTTTTCGCGTTCGGCCCGCTGGCTCGCAATCCGCTTCTCGCACGCCTCGACCTGGTCGCGCAGACCATCCGCATCATTCCGGTCCTTGCGCGCGAGGGCGGAGGCCCGCTCCAATTCCTTGAAGACATCCCGGGCCCGCTCGCGCTGCCGGTCCACCTCGGGATTGCCGATGGCGACGAAGCGGGCGCCGGCCGGATCGAGCGTGGCGACGCCTGTCCCGCCGGAATCCCCCTTCACGACCTCCTTGACCTCGTCCCGCTTGAACGTGACCAACCCGCCCTTCACTTTGAGTTGCACGCCCGAAGCGTCGTCGACGATCACCTCACCGGTCATCCGGCGACCGTCGTTGAGCACCACCGAATCCGCGAAGGCGCATGGGATCGCGGCCGCGAAGAGGGCCAGGACGGCGAGCCGGGAAACGCGCATGGGCGTACCTCCAAACGGGGGGATCGTTTCGATGCTAGCGATCCCCCGGGGGCCGAGGCAAGGAGATTCCGGGCTCGAGGCCCAGCCGGCGGCGGAGGGCGCGCGCGAATCCCTCGGTCGCGTCGCGACCGAAGCGCCGCTGGAGCCCGCGCACCGCGACCCGAGCGACCGCCTCTTTCCACCATCCGGCCACCCGCGAGACGGCCTCGATCTCGAAGCGGACCGGCGCACCGGCGTCCTCGCGTAGGACCCGGAACGTCTCCACCCCGGTCTCGAAATGTCCCGCCAGCGTGGCGTACGTCAGGCGGAGGTCGAACCGCCCGCGCAGATCGTCGGCCTCCGCGCGCTCCTCGATGATCCGATTCGCGAAGACCCCCCACAGTCCCAGGCACCGCGCCCCGACGACCGCCACGTCGCCCCGGCGATGCGTCACCATCCAGGCGGGGAAGAACTCGAGCGAGGTCAGGGTTTCCTGCGCGGCGCGCCGGACCGCGTCGGCGGCCGCGCCGGCGGGGAGGACGACGGAAACTTCGTACCGGTCCCGGTTCCATGCCCGGCCGGGCGCATCGCGCAGCGGATCCTGCGGTGTCTGCAGGGGCCAGGAGCGGGCCGCCGCCGCCAGCTCCTCGAGCACCGGTAGAGCGGGACGGCGAAGGCGGTACACCAGGGGTCGCTCGCTACTTCTGCTCGCCGCCGGGTCCGGTTTCCTGGGCCCCCGGGACGGGCTTGGGGAGATCGGCCCGGACCAGCGTCGCCGAGTAGGTCAGGGTCTCGGTGGAATCGGTTCGATTGCCGAGGGCGGTGCGGGCCTTCTGCGACCAGTTGCGCCACTGCTTCTCTTCGAAGCGCAGGCTGAAGCGGGTGACCTTGGCGAACCAGAATCGCTGCCAGGAGCCGCCCTTCTCTTTCGTCGTGAGCTTCCCTTCCGTCCGCTCGCGGTCGAAGGGGGGACCGTCGCCGGCGATCAGCACCGACTTCTTGCCGTCGAAAATCTTCTGCGGTCCGACCGTGAATGTCACGGGGCCCACCCGGTAGGAGGCCCCGGGCTTGCTGCCGGACTCGGGGAGCGCGGGACAGCACGCCGCCAGGGCCCGTTCGGTCTCGCGCACGATCATGTCGAGGTGCGCCTGCGGAATCTCCTGGCCGATCACCTCGCGCACGAGTCCCTCGAAGTCGGGCAGGTCCGGTTGCCCTCCGTCGGGCGCGAAGATCGCGGTGAAGGGGCGCCCCTGGAGCGCCGGGAAGAGACAGAGCGGCATCGTGCGCCCCGCCATGCCGGGGGCGTCGAACCGTCCGGTCATCTTGGTGAACTGGACCGAGCAACGCGCCTTGCCCGAAGACTCCTCGACCTCCTCGACCACGAGGGTGATGCGGAACGAGGAACTACCCCCGCCGTCATGCGTGCCGATCGGCGGCGGCCCGTTCCCCGCGGAGAAGCCTTCGCCGCCGGGGGCGCTGATGCTGCCCGATCCGCCGGAGTCCCCCTTGGGGACGATGCGGGAGGTGGAGATTCCGGTGGCGCGGTAGGTTCCGGCGATGTCGTATTCGAGCGTCAGATTGGGTTGGAACGGGTAGGCCCACGGCATCGGTTCTTCGGCCCACAGGGCGGGGGCCAACCACACGGCGGCCAGGAGCAGGGCGGCCTGTCGAAACATGGACTCGGCCTCGACTCGGGAAGATCGGCGCGCACCGTGGGACCAGCCACCGCATTGTGCCACCGGCCCCCGGAGCGGGTCAAGGGGAGCCCGGTTCGGGCGACCAGGATGCGCGCGGGGACGCGAAAAAAACCCTTGCAATCGACCGCCGGCCCGGTAGAATTCACGCCCATCGACGGCTTCGCCCGTCGTGCGCCCCCATCGTCTAGCGGCCTAGGACACCAGATTCTCAGTCTGGATACCGGGGTTCAAATCCCCGTGGGGGTATCCGAAACGCCCGAGCGCGCGCTCGGGCGTTTGTCATTTCGGGCCGGCGGCGATCGCCGCTCCCCTGCTCCCGGACCCCGGGAGCGCGGCCATTGCGGTCACCCCGCCGCCCCGGCTATCGAATCCGCTCCAGGAGATCCCGCCAGCGCGCATCCTCCGCAAGCGGAGCGAGATCCGCTTGTCGGCGCAACTCGTCAGGGGCGCGAAAGCCGAGGTCGACGGCCGCCCGGAGCGCGGCGAAGGCGGCATCCCGGTGCGCCTCGCACTCCGCCGGCCCGATCGGCACGGGGTCCGCGAGGGGGCCGGCCTTGCCGATCGAAAGCAGGGACCGGATGCGCGCGACCGCAACGTGCGACGACGCCCTCATGGAGCGCACGACGGGATCCTCCTGGAATCGGGTGCGCCGGTCCGGCTCCCATCCGCGCAGGAGCTCGTCCAGCGCGCGCAGTCCGGCTTCCAGGTGGTCGAGAGCCGCGGAATAGTGCAGCGCGTGCATTCGCTGATGGCCGCGCGAGGCCACGGCGAGCCAGCGGTGCGGGCTCGCATCGAGCTGGACGAACCGCTGCGCCTCGACCCGGCGCTCGCGCGCTTCGGTCCGGGCGTCGGTGACCTCCTGCACGGCCCGTTCGGACGTGGCCAGCATGTCCTTCCAACGCCCGGTGGTGCGCTGAATCCATGCCAACTCGAGCAGGGCGGACGGGAAGCCGTGTTCCGTCGCCGCGCGCAGGTCCTGCTCGGCCTCGGCGAACCGCGGGTCGGGATCGCCGCCGCGGGCCGCCTCGACCTGCGCCTGCAGGCGGCGGGCGCGACCGCGATCGAAGTGCGCCAACCCGTTCCCGGGCCGGGCGCGCAGAACGGCGTCGAGCGCCTCGAGCGCGCGCGCGAGGTCGTCGCGCGGGTCCTCCGCGCGATCGAGCCTCGCCTGGGCGAGGCACGTTCGAAGATGACCGATCTTGCCGAGGTACTCGACCGAATCGGGGACGCACTCGAGCGCGGCGTCCAGGCACGCCAGCGCGCGCACGAACCATGACCGCGGGTCATCCCGCATCGCTTCGCGCGCGTGCCCAAGATCGTGCAGCATGTCCGACGCGAGCTGATGCGCCTCGCCGTAGCGAGGGTTCAGCCGGATCGCTTCCTCGAGGTCGGCGACCGCGGGCGCGTAGGCCTGCTCCGGGTCGTGCCCGGCCGCGACTTCGAGTTGGGCCAACTGACGTTTCGCCTTCCCGCGATTGACCCAGGTCAAGGCCGACGCCGGGTTGAGCAGAATCGCCTGGTCCAGGTCGGCGACCGCGCGTTCGAACAACGCGCGGGACTCCGTACCGCGGTTTTCCTCGGCCATGGCCAGCGAGAGGCGGGCGAAAGCGAGGCCGGAGACCGCCTCCGGACTGGCGGGTTGCCGCCGAACCGCTTCGCTGAACGCCTCGATCGCGCCGCGGTAGTGGGGGCGGGGGTCGCCCCGGCGGCTACTCAGGCTCTTGCCTTTCCGGTGCCAGGCATTTCCCCGGTGGATCCAGGTTATGATGATGCCGGGGGAGCGCCGGTCGACCTCGTCGAGGTCGGCCAGCGCGCGATCGAAGGCCTCCCCCGGGTCCAGGCCCGCCGTGCTTTCCGCCTCGCCCAAGGTCATCCACGCCAGCGCGCGGCCGAGATACGCGGGCACGTAGTCCGGATCCACCACCAGGGCGCGGTCGAATTCCAGGACCGCTTCCCGGAAATGGGGAAGTCCCCCGAGACCGCGACGCGCCTCGGACTTGGCGAGTTCGACCAGTCCCGCCGCCCGGTTCAGACGAACGTCCGCGCGCTGAGGCTCCATTCGGACGGCGTCGGAGTGGTCCGCCAAGGCGCGCTCCCAGCCATCGCCGGCCGACTCTCCCCGTCCCTCGCGGGCCTGGGCGAGGTAGACCCAGGCCGTCCCGCGACTCTGGAGCGTTGCTGCGTCGTTCTGGAGGGCAAGCCCCTCCGTGTAGGCCTTCACACTCGCCTCGAGGAGGGTCCGCGAGTCCCCGCCGCGCCGGCCGAGGGCGAGGGCGAGTTCGAAACGCGCCCCGCCGAGCTCGAACCAGGAGGCGGGAGAATTCGGGTCCCGGCCGGCGAGGGTTTCGGCCTCGACGAGGGCCTGCTGGAACGCCGCGCGCGGATCGTCCCCCTTCGCTTCGAGGACCAGGCCGATCGCGCGCAGCACGTGGACGTACCGGCGTCGCGTCACGCGGTCCTGCGGCCATTCCGCGAGCGCGTGTTCGTACTCGGTGCGCGCAGCGAGGAAGTCGGACCGGATGTAGCGACACATCCCGCGGAGCGAGGACGCGCGCGGTCCGGGCAGGTCGGCGAGGCGGCGCAACGCCTCGTCCGGTGCGCCGGGGCGGCCGGAATGCAGCAACGCCGCCGCGCGCGCCACTTCGACCTCGGGCGCCCCGGCGGCCTCCGGCTCCCCTGCGGCGCGCTCCATGTTCGCGAGATCGGCAAGTCCGCCGGCGAGCCATTCCCGCACCTCCTCCGAGGGCTCCGCCGGGGGTAGGACCTCGACGCCGGCGGTGAGCGAAGGCGCGGCCAGGGGCACCGGGGCCGAACGTCCGGCGCGGTCGAGTCGATGCATGCCGCGCAGGCGCCAGACCCGCGGGTCGCCGGGAGAGAGCGCGCAGCCCGCGTCGAGGTCCGCATCCGCCTCGGCCGTGCGACCGAGCAGCGCGAGGACGACTCCCCGCCAGGAGCGGGCAAGCCCGTACCCGGGATCGTCCCGCACCGCCCGTTCGAGCAAGTCGAGGGGTTGGGCAGCCAGCGATGCGCGCGCCTCCGGGGGGAGTTCGGTGCGCTGAACGGAGTCTTCGAATCGGAGGATCGCGACGGAGACCTCGTCGACCAGCGCCCGCTTGCGCGCCGCATCGACGCGGCGCACATGGCCCGCCCAGGTGAGCGCGGCCACGAGCAGGACCGCGGCGGCCAGGGCCGCGGCCAGGACGCCGCGGCGTCTCGACAGAGCGCGGGAGAGCCGCTCCAGCCGTCCCGGGGGACGCGCCCGCACCGGATCGCCCCGCAGCCACGCGCGAAGATCGGCGGCGAAGTCGGCCGCCGAGGCGGTGCGGCGCTCCGGATCCTTCTCCAATGCCCGCAGACAGACCGCTTCCAGGGCGGGCGGCACGCCGGGGCGAATCCGTCCCGGCGGCACGACTTCCGCGCCCACGACCGCTTCCATCGTTTCCCAGACGGAATCGCGCCGAAACGGCGTACGACCGGCCAGCACCTCGTACAACAGGGCGCCGAGCGACCACACGTCGCTGCGCGGGCCGACCTCCGAGCCTTCCCCGCGCGCCTGCTCCGGACTCATGTAGTCGGGCGTGCCCAACGCCTGTCCTGCGGCGGTGAGCAGGCTGAGGGTCGCGCCCGCGGGCCGGTCCGCGGCCTCGCGCCGGAATTCCTTGGCAAGCCCGAAATCGACCACTCGCACCGACGGCGGCTGCGCACGGGTCACCAGGATGTTGCCCGGCTTGAGGTCGCGATGAATGACGCTGCGGGCGTGGGCAAAGCTGACCGCCTCCGCCGCCTGCGCCAAGAACTCGAGCCCCTGCCGGAGGCGCGCCGGATCCGACGCGATGCCCGCTCCCGACTCCGCGTCGTCGAGCCAGTCTGAAAGAGGCGTGCCGTCGATCAGGTCCATGATGAGGAAGACCCGCCCCGCCTCCTCGCCGACATCGTGCACGCGGGCGAGATGCGGGTGGCGGAGGGCGGCGGCGAGGCGGGCCTCGCGCAGAAAACGCGCGACCACCGGCGCCGACACGTCTCCCCCCGTGCGAAGGACTTTGAGGGCTACCGCCCGTTCGAGTTGAAGATCCCAGGCCTTCCAGACCACGCCCATGCCGCCCGCACCGAGCCGGTCATCGAGCCGATACCGGCCCAATCGGTCGCCCGCGCGCAAGGACGCACCATCCGGCGGGGCCACGGGAAGGGTCGTCGTGCCGTCTTCCGGAGCCGGCATCCGCGGGGTGGCGTCCTCCGCGCTCGCCGGCGCGTGATTCGGCGTCACCAAGGCCGGACCTCCCGGTTGGAATTCGCGCGGACCCGCAGAAGCACCGGAGTCATCGTATCCGACGCACACCGCAATCGCAACGCCGGGTACCGCGGGCCCGCCGGGCGACCCCTCAGGAGCGGTCCGTCGCGGCACACGACCGGGGCCGGATTTCGGGGGAGGCAGGCGCGGGGCCCCCCGGGCGCGCACGACGGCATCGTTACGCCCTCTCCCGCCGGCCGATCCGTGTCACTGGAGGTCCTTCAGCCGGGCGCCGGCCATGCGCGCGCTCGGCGTCTGCCCGTAGTCGTCCAGGCATTCCTGGTACAACCGGATCGCGCGGGCGCGGTACTTGTCCCGCTCCACCCGGGTCGGCATCGCCTCGCGCAGCTTTTCGAAACAGAATCCCGCCATCACCAGGGAGCGGGCGCGGATGCCGTCGTCCTCGGGGTCGCCCGGGACGTACAGGACCACTCCGCGCAGGTAGGAGTAAAGGGCGTCCCACAGAGGCTCGGCGAGGCCGCTCGCCTCGAATCGCTTCAGCGCGCAGTCCCCCAAGACGTTGTGCGCCGAGGCCAGCACGGCCGGGACCTTCGCCTCGGCAATCAGGTCCGTGAGGACGCGGCGCGCCTCCGCCTCACGTCCCAGGCCGAAGTGACACCGTCCCTCCCCCGCCCGCGCGCGTTCCGCAATCTCCGGCACGCGAACCGCGTTCACGGCCAGATCCCGATAGGCGTCGATCGCCGCTTTCCAATCTTTCCCCGCCTCGAGCGCGCGCGCGTACACCAGCTCCAGCCGCAATCGCTCCTCGACCGGCAGATCGAGGCTCCGCGCGAGTCGCGCGGCGTCCCGCGCCCCGTCGATGGCGTCCCGCCACCGGTCCAGGGCCAGGAGACAGCGCACGCCACGCAAATGGGCCTCGAGGAAGTACCGCGAACGCGGGAACTGTCTCAACAGCGCCTGCAAGTCTTCGCTCGCCTCCGCATGGCGCCCGAGGCGCATCCGCAAGTCGGCGCGGTGGTGCAACGCCTGTTGCACGAAAATCGCGCGCCCCCGCCGGGTCTCGCTCTCCTCCAGGACCTTCGTCCACGACTCCTCTGCCTCGGCAAGTCGGCCTTCCTTCGTCAGGGCGACCGCCTCGTCATAGCGCAACGGCTTGTGGTCGTACTCGATCCGTCGGACCTCGCGAATCGGGATGCGCATCTCGCCGCCGCCGGCGAAGCGCAGGACGAGGTCGCGGTGGGTTTCGGCGTGGATCTGCGCCACGATTGGACGGTCCGCATCCGCCGTATAGATCCAGTCCTCGACGGTCTGGGCCGTAACGGCCGAGGCTGCGTAGAAGAGAAGAGCCGCTGCCCAGGCGGCCGGAATTCGGATGCACTTCATGACGATGTCCTCCGGCTCGGGCCATGGGATCTCCAGGGCGGGACCAGGGTCCCACTATCCTTACCAACGCCATCTTCCGTAGCGAGTTCACCCCCATTCGGGGATTCGACCGGAGAATCCTGATTCGTCGCGGCCGGCCGCTCGCCCCCCCCCCGCGGCCGGGACGGCGCAGCCCCCGTCGGTTTCGTGGGACGCGCTTGACACTCCTCTTACGGCGCCGGTACGCTCTTGCCGATCCCGTACAGGAGTTGCCGCCGTGTCACGCATCGTTCCGATGACCGCCAACTTTCCGGGGCTGGTCCGGCTTCTGGCCGAGCACCTCTATCCGGAGCGCAGTGTGTTCGTGCGCGAGATGATCCAGAACGCGCACGATTCGCTGGTTCGCCGGCGCGATCGGGAACCCGGCCACGCCGGGCGGATCGACATCGAGCTCGACGAGGCGGGTGGGCGGATCTCGTTCGCCGACGACGGCACGGGCATGACCGCCGAGGAAGTCGTGAAGTATCTGACGGTCCTCGGCGAGAGCGGCACCGACGAGCATCGCCGGCGGATGGCCGACGAGGGCCGCGCGGGGGTCGAGAGCCTGATCGGGCAGTTCGGCATCGGCCTGCTCTCCGGCTTCCTGGTGGCCGACCGGATCGAGGTCGTGACGCGCTGCGTGGGCGGCGATCCGCCCGTGCGCTGGACGTACGACGGCGGGGCCGAGTCCTCGCTCGAGTCGGGGGCGGACGCGCCGGCCGCGCCGGGGACCCGGGTCACGCTCCATGTGAAGCACGAGTATCGCCATTACCTGCAGCCCGGGGTGGTCCAGTCGCACGTGGTCCGGTTCGCCGACTTTCTGCCCGTTCCGGTCCACCTGAACGGGGGACCGGCCCCGATCAACATCCAGCACGCGCCCTGGCACCGGTCGTGGGCGGTGGACGAGATCCGCGACCGGGAGTACGCGCGCTTCATCCTGCGGAGATTCGAGGACACTCCGCTCGAGGTGATCCCGGTCGATCTGCGCGAGCCGTATCGAATCCAGGGAGTCCTCTTCCTGAGCGACCGCCGGATCCCGGACGCCTCGACGGCGGGGGCGCTCGACCTCTATTGCAAGCGCATGTTCGTACGGTCGGGCGACACCCAGGTTCTGCCGCCCTGGGCAAAATTCGTCCGCGGCCTGATCGAGAGTCCGGAACTCACCATCACGGCCTCGCGGTCGGACATTCAGCGCGAAACGCGGGCCTTCCAGGGGATCCAGGATGCGCTCGCCGGGCTGCTCCTCGACCACCTGCGCGGGATCGCCGAGCGAAACCCGCGGCACTTCCAGAAGATCATGCGCTGGCACCACTACCACGTGCGGGGCGCGGCGCTCGCGCACGACGAGTTCTTCCGCGCGGTCGCCGACCTGGTGCCGTTCGAGACCAGTGCGGGCGGGAGCGAGGCGCTGCTGACGCTTCCGCAGGTCCTGGCCCGGCAGGGGGAGGTGGAGCCGGGGAAAGGGGCGCTCTACTATTTCGCGGAGCTCGGCGCGGGGGCGCAATTCAACGAGATGTGCGCCGCGCGGGGGATCGTGGTGGTGAACGCCTCCTACGCGTTCGACGAACGATTCCTGCGCAAGTACGCCGAATGGAGCGCCGGCCGCGTCGATCTCCGGCGGCTCGACGAGGGCGGCGGCCGCTGGCTTTTCGATCCGCCGTCCGAGGGTGAGGCGGACGCGTTCCAGGCCCTGATCCGCGAGCTGCACCGCACGCTCAATCAGGGCGGCGGGCGGTCCGTGCGCGCCCAGGCCGAGCGATTTCGTCCCACCGATCTGCCGCTCGTGGTGACGCTCCCGGAGAACAGCGAGGTGCGCCGGCGCCTCGCCGATCTCCAGCACCATCCCGTGCTCGGGGACACGCTGGCCGGGTACGCCATGGAAGTCGCGGGACAGATCCCCGAGGAGCCGCTCGTCCTGCACGTCAACGTGCTGAACCCCACCCTCCAACGCCTGGCGGCGATGACCCTCGACGAGGAATTGCGGGCCCTGCTGGTGGCGCTCTACAACAATGCCACCCTGCTTTCGAACCAACTCCAGAGCGAGGGGAATCTCAAGACGCTCTACCGCCAGACCGTGCATCTCGTGGACGCCCTGATCGCCTCCCGGACGGAGCGGCAGCGGCTCGAGGGGGAGCTCGAGCGTGCCCGGGCGGCGGCGCTCGCGTGCGCGCCGATGCCGTTGCCCGCGCCGGGGCTGGCCGAAACCCTGCGGGAGCGACTCGAACCCGACACCCTGGCCGCGGTCCTGCGCGCCTATCCGACCGCCGACGCGCTGCTCGCCGACGGGGAGGTGGAATTCGTGCGCAAGACGGGCCTCGACGCCGCCGTCTGGGCGGCGGTGCGCGCGCGCCTGGCGCGGGGAAAGGGCGGACGGTGAACGACCCTGCCGGAACGGACGCGCCCCTCCGCGCCCGGCTCGACCTTCTGCGCCGCACCGCGGAGGACGCCTACTCGACCGGGCTCGTCGACGTGTCGTTGCGCGCCTACCGCGGCGTGCGCGATCTCGCGAAGGAGATGAAGGACGAGGTCGAGGAGGAAGACGCGATCTCTTGGGTCGGCACCTGCCTTTTCAATCTCGGCCGCGCCGAGGAGTGCCTCGCGACCCTGGCCGGCATCGTCGCGCGCCTGGAAGAATCGGGGAGCGACGAGATCCGCGCGCGCGCGCGCTCCAGCGCCCTCAAGTACTGGCTTTGGCTGTCCATCCACTACAAGGGCCGCCTCTCGTACCTGCGCGACCTGATCGCCCGGGCGCACCGGTTCTTCACGGACCGGGGGACGTCCGGACTGCGCGACTCGCTGCTGCTGTACGAGGCCACGATCGCCCGCTATCGCGGCGAGTTCCCCCTCGCGGTCGAACGCGCGGAAGAGGCGGTCGGAGTACACCGGGAGCACATCGCCCGATCGACGTTCGTCTTCTGCGAGTACCTGCGCGCCGCGGCCCGCTACCGGCTCGATGCCGGGATGCTCGACGGCCGGGCCGAGGAACTGGCGCGGGAGATGATGCGGGTGGACCGGAACATCCCGTACATCGCGGACCTGCGCGGCCACTTGATCCTGTCGCAGGCGTGCCGAATGCGCGGGCGGCCCGGGGAGGCCCTCAACCACGCGTACCAGGCGGACGCCCTGGCCCGCGCCACGACGCACCGCTCCAGTCGGGCGGAGTCGCGGATGGCGATGGCCCGGGCCCTGCTCGCGCTCGGCTCGCACGACGCGGCGCAAACGGAGGCGGAGGAGGCGGCGCGGCAGGCGGACGAGTACCACTCCGAACTGGTGCGGTACGACACGCGCCTGTGCCTGCTCGAGGTGGCCGCGGATCGGCTTGCTGCGGCGCCGGATCCACCCCGCGCGGCGCGCGCCGGCGAGGCTGCGCGCGCCGCATGGGAGGCCGCGCAGCGGATCGACCCCCGGCTGGAGACCGCCTGGAACGGGGACGAGGTGCGGCGCCGGTGGCACGAGACCGCCGTGCCCGCGCTCGATCGGCTCGGCCTGGATCCCGGCTTCCCCGCCGCGCGTTGAGCCCGGCCGGCCGGCCTTTCCCATTGATTGCCCGGCCGGCCCTCGAGCCGCTATAATGCCGCGATCGGGATTGCCCCGCCCTGCCGGGAGGACCTCCGTGCGCACCCCCCTCGCATCGCTGCTCGCCCTCTCCCTGTTCCTGGCCGCGCCCCGCGCGCCGGCCCAGGCGCCCGATCCCGCCGAACTCCTGAAGACGCGCTTGGTCGAGGCCGACGCCGCCCTCCGCAAGGAGGTCGCCGACCTGGTCGAGTTTGCGGTCAAGCAGGGCCTGTATGCGGAGGCGCGCCTGGAGCTGGCCTGGGCGCGCGAGCGGATCGCCGATGCGGAGGCGCTGGCGGCCGTGGCGGAGAAGATCCCGGATTCCCCCGCCTACACCGAGATCGCGGTCTGGCACGCCAAGGGAAAAGCCTGGCTCGACCGGCGCGCCAAGGCCCACGAGAAGGCGGCCGGCAAGCTTCATGACGCGGCGAACTGGGCCAAGGGCGCCCTGCCCGCGGAGTTGGACGGCCTGATCGACCGCGGGCTCGCCGTCGATCCCGACCACAAGGCCCTGCGCAAGCTGCGCGGCCAGACCCTCGTCGCCCCGGTCGGCTGGGTGGACGAGAAGGACGCGCCGAACCTGCGCAAGGGGATGGTCAAGGACGGCGGCGTGTGGATCCCCCGCGCCGAAGCCGCCAAACGACACACCCGCTGGGACGACCCGTGGGTGATCGAGACCGAGCACTTCGAGGTCCACTGCAACGTCTCCCTCGACGACGCCTACCGGGTCGGCCGGCTCGCGGAACTCACGTACGACATGTTCTGGCGCGTCTTCTCGGGATCCCCCGACCTGCGCAAGCCCGAAAAGAAGCTCCGCGTCTACTACTTCGCCTCGATCGCGGATGCGCGCGAAGAGCGCAAGAAGGTCCACACGCAGCAGCCCGACATGCCGCCCGCGGCGTACGGCTACTACGCCTACGAGGACCTCGCCGCCCACTTCTGGGTCACGTCGGAAAGCGCCAAGGAATTCGAGCGCACCACTCGCCCCACGATGCACCACGAGATCGGCCACCAGCTCGCCCACAACCTGCTGCACGGACCGCTCAAGGCGGACCCCCAGAAGAAGCCGGAATTCTGGCTGGTCGAGGGACTCGGCGTCTATTTCGACGATCTCCGCGAGGACAAAAGCGGCCTGCCGAGCCTCTGGAACTGGGAGTCGGATGCGTTCCGGGGCATCCTCTCGCGCGGCGTCGAACGCGCGCACATGCCGTTCGACAAGTACCTCGCCATGACGGGTGCGGAGTTCTACAAGGGCTCGGAAGACGACATCAAGAATCACTACGGGCAGGCAGGCCTGATGGCGCACTTCTTTCTCTACGGGGAAAAGGGGAAGTACCGCGGAAAGTTCATGGAGTACGCCCGCATCGTCAATGAGGGCGGCGGCGAGGAGGGACTCCTGACGCGCACCCTGGGCGCTCCCCTGACCCAACTCGAGCAGGAGTGGCTGGCGTTCGTGAAAAAGATGGGCAAAGGGGGAAAGTAGGGTGACCGAAACCGATCCGGGCCGAGTCGCCGTGCGCGCGCGCGGTCTGCGCAAGGTTTACGGCGGATTCACGGCCGTGGATGGGATCGACTTCGACGTTCTCGCCGGCGAGTGTTTCGGATTCCTCGGCCCCAACGGCGCCGGCAAGACCACGACGATGAAGATGATCTACGGCGTCTGCCTCATCACCGAGGGGACGCTCGAAGTCCTCGGCCTCGACCTGCGCACCCGCCTGCGGGAGGCCAAGAGCCGGATCGGCGTCGTCCCCCAGGACGACAACCTCGAATACGACCTGACCTGCCTCGAAAACCTCGAAGTCTACGGGCGCTTCCACGGACTCGACCGCGCCGGCTCGCTCGCCCGCGCGCGCGAGCTGCTCGACTTTTTCGAACTGGCGGAGAAGACGAACCAACGGGTGGAAACCCTCTCCGGGGGGATGCGGCGACGGCTGCTGATCGCACGCGGACTGATCGGCAGCCCGTCGATCCTCCTGTTGGACGAACCGACGGTGGGCCTCGATCCCGCGGTCCGGAACCTGCTCTGGACCAAGATGCACGAGCTCCGCAGTCGGGGCGTGACGCTGATTCTCACCACGCACTACATGGAGGAAGCGGAGCGCCTGTGCGACCGTCTCGTGGTGATCGACCACGGCAAGATCATCTGCGAAGGCCGGCCCAAGGAGTTGATCTCCCACCACGTGGGGAGCGAGGTGCTCGAGCTCCGCTTCCCCGCCAACGGAGCCCATGCGCCGCTCGACGCCTATCGCGACCGGATCCAACGCCACGAACGGGTCCGCAACGAGGACCTGGTCTTCACGCCGGATGCGGACGACCTGCTGCACCGCATGAAGGCGGACGGCGTCCGCATCGACTCCGCGCTCGTGCGCCGCGCCTCCCTCGAGGACGTCTTCCTGCGCCTGACGGGCCGGAGGCTCGAATGACCGCCGCGCCGACCGGCTCAGGATTCTCGCTGCGCGCCGCCGCCTGCGTGTGGCACCGGAACTTCACCGTCTACAAGCACACCTACAAGCAAAACATCCTGCCCAACTTCTTCGAGCCGGTGTTCTACCTGTTCTCCCTCGGGCTCGGCCTCGGCGCCCGGCTGGGCGACATCGACGGGGTGCCCTATCTGACCTACATCGCGCCCGGGCTGATCGCCTCCCAGGCCATGATGGGCGCCTCGTTCGAGGTGACCTGGAACTGCTTCGTGAAGGCGCACTTCGGCAAGACCTACGACGGCTTCCTCACCACCCCCGTGATGATCGAGGAGATCGTGCTGGGGGAGATCCTATGGGCGGTCACGCGCGCCTGCCTGTATGCCGCGGCGTTCGTGGTGGTCATGCTCTGCTTCGGGCTCGTGAAGTCGGTCTGGGCGATTCTGGCCATCCCGGTGGTGATGCTGATCGGAACGTTGTTCGCCGGCCTCGGCATCATTTTTACGTCGATGATTCGCTACATCGACTTTTACAGTTATTATTACTCCATGTTCGTCTCCCCCATGTTTCTGTTTTCCGGGGTATTCTATCCGGTCGAGACGCTGCCGGGATGGCTCCAGGTCGTGGTGAAAATCCTGCCCATGTATCATGCCGTGGAGTTGCTTCGCGGCCTCGTGCTGGGCCGTTTGAGCTGGTCGCTGGCCGGTCATGCGGCGCTGCTGATGGGGGTGGCGGCGGTGCTGGTCGTGCTGGCGGTTCGGATGTTCGGCCGACGCATGCTGAAGTGAGGGATCGAGCGTGTCAGGGAAGACGAAGAAACGCGTGCTGATACCGCTGGCCAACGGGGCGGAGGAGATGGAGACCGTGATCCTGGTCGACGTACTCCGCCGGGCGGGGTTGGACGTCGTGTTGGCGGGGCTGAGCGGACCGGAACCGGTGCTCTGCAGCCGCGGCCTGCGGATCATCCCGGACGCATCTCTGGCGGAGGCGGGGGCACAGGCGCCGTTCGACCTGGTGGTGCTCCCGGGCGGGGCCGCGGGGGCGGAAGCGCTGGCCGCGACGCCGGCGATCCACCAACTGCTGCGCGGGCAGGAATCGGAAGGGCGCGCCATCGGGGCCATTTGCGCGGCCCCGATCGCGCTGGCCGCCGCGGGGGTCGGCCGGGGGCGGCGGATGACCTCGCACCCGAGCGTGAAGGCGCGCGTCGAGGGACTGGGCGCGTACGTCGAGGAGCGGGTGGTGTGCGACGGCATGCTGATCACCAGCCGCGGTCCCGGAACGGCGATGGAGTTCGCGCTCGCCCTGGTCGAGGCCCTGGCGGGCCGCGAGATGGCGGACCGGGTGGCGGCGCCGATGATCCTCCCCCCCTCCTCAAGGTAGTTCCCCGCCGTGACGATAGAAGCTACGGCGGATCGCGGCAACCGGCGACTCCGCCGCCGGCCGGAAACCGCGCCCTGCCGGACGGGCGCATCCCGTTGATCCGCAGGGATCCGGGCCACGCTCCCGACCCCCTGGGAAAACCCGCGGCGATCCGCACGTCCCGAATCCGAAGGACCCTCCCGTGCCCGCCAAGATCCGTGTCGGCGTCCTCATGGGCGGCGCCTCGAGCGAGCGCGACATCTCCCTCGCCTCGGGCATGATGATCGCCCGGCATCTGCCGCGCGAGCGGTACGAGGTCGTCATGCTGGATACGCTGGCCCTCCTCGCGGGCAATCCCGGGATCCCCGCCGCGTTGCGGGAGCAGGCCCGGGCGCTGGTCCAGGGCGGTCGCGCCGCCGCGGTCGCACCCGACGCCCCCGCCGGCGACGCCGCGCTACCCGCCCCCATGCAACAGCAGGTGAAAGACGCGGCCGCCACCGTCCTCCCCGCCACCGCAGCGCTCGCGCCGAGCGGCGGGGGGACGCGCATCGACGTGGCCTTCCTCGCCCTTCACGGTCCCTACGGCGAGGACGGCACGCTCCAGGGCCTGTTGGACCTCGTGGGCATCCCGTACGTGGGATCCGGCACGCTCGCCTCCGCCCTGGCCATGGACAAGGTGATGGCCCGGCGCGTGTTCGCCGGTGAGGGAATCCCCACCGCCCGCGCCCGGGTCCTCGCGCGACCGGAGTTCCGCGCCGATCCGGCCGGCGTCGCCGCCGCAACCGCCCGCGCCATCCTGCCCGCGGTCGTGAAGCCCGCGCGCCAGGGCTCCTCCATCGGCATGAGCCTCGTCGCCGACGCCGGAGCGATGGAGGCCGCGCTCCAGGCCGCCTTCACGTACGATCCCCGCGTCCTCGTCGAGGAGCGCCTGGTCGGCAACGAACTCACCGTCGGCGTGCTCGGCAATCGCACCCTCCAGGCCCTCCCCGTGGTGGAGATCGTCTCCAAGCGGACCTTCTTCGACTTCAAGGCCAAATACGACCCCGCCTGCTCGGACGAGATCTGTCCCGCCCGCATCCCGGCCGAAGTCGCCGCCGGAGCGCAGGATCTCGCCCTCCGCGCCCACCGGGCGCTCGATTGTCGCGGCCTGTCCCGCGTCGACATGATCGCCACGCCCGAGCGGGGGATCTTCGTCCTCGAGGTGAACACCCTCCCCGGGATGACCGTCAACAGCCTCCTCCCCAAGGCCGCCCTCGCCGCCGGCATCCCGTTCCCGGACCTGCTCGAACGGCTCATCGGCCTCGCCCTCGAAGGCGGGGATTAGCCCTACCCGGCATCCCGTCCGATCTCTCTTGTCCCTTCCCCGGGCGGGTGTTACAATTCGCCACCGTTCCCCCCATCGATGGAGGCACCCCGATGCGCATCCTCACCCGCGGCGACATGGACGGCATGACCAGCTCCTTGCTCCTCACCCTGGCCGAGCAGATCGGCGAAATCCGGTTTGCCCATCCCAAGGATGTTCAGGACGGCAAGGTTCCCGCCGATGCGCAGGATATCGTCGTAAACCTTCCGTACGTGCCCGGCTGCGGCATGTGGTTCGACCACCACGTGTCCGAAGACGCCAAGCGGGACAAGATCGGCGCCTTCCGCGGACGCTTCGCGGTCGCCCCGAGCTGCGCACGCGTGATCTACGACCACTACACTGCCAAGCAACCGGCGTTCGACGCCTTCAAGGACCTTCTCGAGGCGACCGACCGCCTGGACGCGGCGCAGTTGACGGAGGCCGAAGTCTCGACGCCGACCGGGTGGATTCTCCTGGGCCTCACGCTCGACCCGCGCACCGGGCTTGGACCTGAGTTCCAGAAGTACTTCCGCTGGCTGGTGGAGTACATCAAGGAAGTCCCGGTGGCGAAGATTCTTCAGCACCCGGAGGTGAAGAAGCGCACCGATCGCGTCCTCTCGGAGCAGGAGGAGTTCAAGTCGCTCCTCCAGAAGCACTCCAAACTCGACGGCAGCGTCGTCATCACGGACCTGCGCGGCGTGCGCGGGGCCCCGGTGGGGAACCGGTTCCTCGTCTTCACGCTCTTCCCGAAGGCCAATGTCGAGATGCGCATTTTCGACGGCAAGGGAGGCGAGTACACCGTGGTGGCGATCGGCCACAGCATCTTCAACCGGACCTGCCGCGTGAACATCGGGGAGTATCTGTCCACCTTCGGCGGCGGCGGTCACAAGGGTGCGGGCACCGCGCAGCTCGTCCGCGCCGACTCGGAGCGCCAGCTGAAGGAAATCCTGGCGAAGCTGCAGGCGAACCAGTAGCGGGTCGAAACGGGGCCCCCGACCTGCCGATCTCCGCCGTGCGCCGGGAGGGTCAGCGGGGCGGATCCGCGTCGCGCCGCCCTTCCGCGTACGCCTTCGCCCGTTCCCCAATTCGGGCCGCCAGGTCCGGATTGCCTTCTTCCCGGGCGGCCGCCTCCGCCCGGCGAGCCGCCTGGACGGCCTCCGCGAAGCGTTCGGCGGCGGCAAGGGCCCTCGCCAGGGTGTCGAGGCGCCGCGCCGAGGATCCGGACGCCACCGCTTCTTCCGCCCTGCGCACCGCCTCCCCGGGTTCCCCGCTTTCGGGGATCGTCGTGAGAAGCCGCGCCAGCCGGTCCAGCGCATCTCCCCGACCTCCCCAGGGGATCTCCAGGGCGGCCCGGAAGCGTTCCATCGCCTCCCGCCCCTTCCCTTCCCGCTCGAGGATCAGCCCCAAACCGTACTGCGCCCCGACCTGGAACGGATCCTGTTCCACAGCCCGCAGGTAGGCCGCGCGGGCCGCCTCGATCTCCCCGCGTCCGAGATGGAGGGTGCCGAGGCGATGGTGCGCGCCGGGATGGTCGGGCGCCAACCGCAGCGCCTCCCGAAGATGGACGTGAGCCTCGTCGATCCGCCCCCGCTTGTACAGGTGGGTGGCGACATTGACGTGCAGCAGGGGCAGCCGCGGGTTCTTCTCCAACGCCCGGCGATACGCCTCCTCGGCTTCCTCGACGCGGCCGAGCCCGGACAGGCGGACGCCGAGGTTGTTGAGCGCCCGCGCGGATTCGGCCGGGCGACGCATCCAGTCCCGGAACAACAAATCCTCGTTCACGTAGTCGCGGTTGCGCAGGGCCGTCAGTCCGCCGAGGACGAGCGCCGCCGTTCCGAGCAGAAGCGGACGGACGCGGCGATGTCGCGGCAGGGCCGCATCGGCGCCGGCGACGATCAGCGTCAGGACCCCGGCCAGGGGAAGATACATACGCCGCTCCGCGCACAGGTCGAGGATCGGCATCACGCTCGACGTCGGCGCCAGCACGAGGAAGAACCACAGGGCGGCGAATCCGGCCGGATGTTTCCGGACCGCGCCGTACCCCGCCGCCGTCAGGAGGAGGAGAACCGTCGCGCCCTGCGGGACCCAGTCCGCGGCCCGCTCGGCGACCGGCCAGTCGTACTGGAAGATCTGCGGATGCGGCCAGACCGCAAGCCGCAGATAGTGGAGGAGGACCCCCGCCTGGCTGCGCAGATACGGCCAAACGGCGGGCACGTCCGCCCCGACCCCCGTCGATTCCGGCCGCGGCGACCCCGCCACCAGCACGGCGAGCAGAAGCCATGTGGCTGCCAGCGCGGCATAGTGCCCCCGGCGCCGCGTCCACGCCTCCGCGAACGACGGGAAGACCAGCAGGCCGTCGAACAGGAAAACCGCCAACGGCGCCGTCACCATCGACTCCTTGCACGCCATGCCGCAGGCGCAGGCCGCGACGCTTCCCACGCTCCACAGTCCCGGGCGCGCATCGGTCGCCGCGCGGAGCGAGGCCCAGAGCGTGGTCAGGTAGAACAGGCCGGTCATCGACTCCGCGCGCTGGATGATGTAGGTCACGGACTCGGTCTGCAGCGGGTGCACGGTCCACAGCAGGGCGATCGCGAAGGCGAGCGGGACGGCGCGCTGCCGCCCGGGGCCGCCGGCGGCGGGCAGCGTCAGGCTGCGCCGGAGGAGTCCGTAGAGCACGAGTGCGGCGAGCAGGTGGACGGCGAGATTGAAGGCGTGGTAACCGCCCACTTCGAGGCCGCCGATCGCGTAGTTGACCGCCACGCTCCAGCCGACCAGGGGGCGCCCGGCCGCGGCGCCGTCGAGCGGCGCCTGCATCGATTCCCACAACGGCCAAATCCGTCGGACACCGGGATTGACGACGATCGACCCGCGGTCATCGTTGACGAACGCGCCGGCAAAGGAGTTCGCCCAGACGATCGCTCCCGCCAGGAGGAGCGCCGCGACCGGCCAACGCGGCGCGGATTCAGCGCGATTCCCGTTTCCAGTCATGAACGACCCGCACCGCCAGCGCGACCTTGAGAAGATGCGTCCCCAGCCCCAGCGTGATGAGCGTGAGGAATACGGCCGCGACCCCTTCGATCACGTACCCCTGGTAGAGGAACCAGACGCAGAACCCGCCGATGGACAGCCCTCCCAGCACGAGCAGGGTCCCGAGAATCTCGCGCAGCCAAATGGTCACCATGCGCCGCCTCCCGTACCGGAGCCCCGCCCGCAGCCGCCGTCGCCGGCCACCGTCCCTCGCACGCCGACGCGGAGGTCAGGTCCCGCCCCGCACGCCCCGGAATCCCGAATCATCGCTTTCCGCCTTCCTTCCACTCCCGCGCGCCCTCCGAGGATGCCGATCCCCGCCCGCGCCGGTCCGGCCTTCGATCGCTCACACCGTCTTGCGGTCCACGGACGCCCAGACCTTCCGATGGACGGACCACAGGTAATCGTTCAGATAACAGGCCGCCGCGGTGCGTTCCTGGAGCAGGTAGCGCAACAAGTCGGCCCCCAGGCTGACGCCGAAAAAGAGCAGGGCGACCCCCCAGACGGCGGCGCCGACGCTCGCGGGCGGACCGATGACGTATCCCGGACCGGTGCGGCTCGCCCAGTCCGCGCCGGCCTGAAACAGCGCCGCGGTACAGGCAAGCCCCAGGGCGCGCAGAAACAGCGCCGCGGCCATGCGCAGCAATGACGCCGCCGGTCCCCGATCGCCGAGGGTGGTCTCGAACGGTTCCTGGCGGCGCAGGTGCACTCCCGCCGATAGGAACTGGTACTGGCACGCGGCGAACAGGTAGACGACCGCGAGCCCGGCCAGCACGAGCGTTGGACCCGCTTCGACCGTCCCCGGCAATCCTACCCAGCGGTGGCCCTGGGGGTTGGGGAGCATCGGGCGCAGTTCTCCGAAGATCCAGACGCCGAAGAACAGCACCGGGCCGGTGCGGAGGCGGAAGACGAGTCCGGCCGTCAGGCAGAGGATCGCGGCCAACGGGTAGGGATCCCGGGGAATGGTCGGACTGAAGGAGATCATGGCCAGACCCGCCAGGCCGGCGATGCCGGCCCAGAACAGGCGAACGTGCAGCGGTCGCAGGGGGTTCATGCCGACACTCCCTGGTTCAGCCGCAACTGCGTGACGTGGGACAGAAGCCGCGGCAGGGCTTCCTGCGAACGGACGGTGGCGAACGGGACCCCCGCGCCGAGGAAGGCGGCTCTCACCGCCTCCTGGGACCGGACGTACCGCTGGTAGGTCAGCCGATCGGCCAGCGCCAGCGGGTCGTTCTCCCCCTCGGGTCCGAACGGCCCGCGCAGGATGCGCGTGCCTTCCGCGGCCGCGCCGGGAACTTCCTCGAAGTACTCCGACAGCCAGGGGCTCATCGCCATCACCGAGTGGTGCCGGGCACGCGCGAGCCGCAGGGCCTCCAGGACCGGGCCAAGCCGTTCTTCAAGGCCGGCGAAATCGATCAGCAGCACGAACAACTCGTTGTCACGGGCGCGCTGCACCGACCAGCGCAGGCACCGTTCCAATACCTCCACCTTGCCCGCGCAGCGGACTCCCAGGTCGAGGACCTCTTCGGAGAAGCCCTTGCGCAGCCGCAGACCTTCGGCCCGGCAGAATCGCGCCAGCAGGTCACCGAGCACCCGCGGGTCATGGATCGCGCGCTCGACGACGCGCGGACTCTCGCCGAGATGGGAGGCGGCGACCATGGCGGCTCGCTTCACCCGCGTCCGTCGGGTCTGCCCGCCCACGAAGGGAAGCCGGAAAAAACCCTGCGTGGTCCGGTTGTAGGGAGGGGCCCACAAGCCGGGGAATCGCACCTGACCATACGCCTCCACCGCCGACAAGAGGCCCTCCCGGTCGCCGATCGCGTGCCCCGGAGAGAGATTGCCGTGGCGCACCAGGGCCTCCAGGATGCGATGCAGTTGGCCGCGCCCGCGCCCGGCGGGCACGATCTCCTCGCGGTCCTCCCCCACCAGCGTAAGTCCGACCCAGTCCCGGTTCGCCAGCGAAAGGCGGGCGAACTCGGCGATCATCTCCGTGGCCACCTCGAGGTGGGTCTGCGTCGTCCCTACCCGCATGCTGGCGCTGGCGTCGAGAAAGACGGTGACGCGCATCGGGACCTCGCTCTCGAAGACGCGCGTGACGAGCTCTTCCCGGCGCGCGGACGGGCGCCAGGCGATCGTCTGCGGCGGGTCACCGGGCACGTAGTCCCGCAGCTCGAGAAGTTCCGATCCGGTCCCGCACTTGCGGAAGACGTGGATGCCGTGCTGGAGGAACCGGTTGTAGAACTTCAGCAGGGCCGGTAAGTGCTTCTTCCCCGCCACCGGCGGGTAGATTTTCAATTCCGCAGGCACCGGCAGGAAGCGGTCGGCGGTGAACAACCCGGCCGGGCTGATCGCCTGCACCGACAACCCGGGAAAGCGCGCGCAACCCACCCTCGCGGCCGAAGCGTCGTACGACCACGTCGCCCGGCCGCGCGGACCGAGGCCGAATCGCCAGCGCTGCCCCTGCGCCCCGGGGACCACCTCGAGGTGGGGCGGGACCACGTCTCGCGCCTCGAGGTAGGGGAAGATCAACCACGACCGGTTGACGAGCGACAGCCCCACCGTGACGGTCTGGTCCTTCCAGACGGTCGGCAGGCAGACCGGCCCCGCGAAGGTGCGCTCGACCAGGATGCAGCGCTCGAAGGCGGCCATGGCGAACGAGAAGAAGGCGTACTCCACCAACATCCAGCAGACGATCGCGAGTCCGATCGCGCCGACGCGGGGCTGGTCGATCAAGGATCCGAGCAGGAGCAAACCACCCACCCCGAGGAGAGTCTTGCTCATCCGGGTGAACATGGCGGATCCCTTCCGGCGGCGCGGGACTACTTCACGGCGGGAATCTTGTCGAGGATCTCGCGCAGAAGGTCGCCCGCGCGCCGGCCGGCAATCTCGGCTTCGGGCTTCAGGATCACCCGGTGGTTGAGCACATGGCCCGCAAGTCGCTTGACGTCGTCGTGGGTGACATAGGGACGGCCGTGGAGGAAGGCCCAGGCCTGCGCCGCCTTGAGCACGCACAGGGATCCGCGCGGACTGACGCCGAGGAAGACGTCCCGATGGGTGCGACTCTGGTGCGCCAGGGAGGTGATGTAGTCGTACACGTCCTCGCGCACGTCGACGAACTGGAGATGATGCTGCCAGGAGACGATCTGCTCGGGCGTCGTAACCCCCGCGACTTCGGGCACGTCCTTGCCGTGCATGCGCAGGATGGCGACCTCTTCCTTGGGGTCGGGATGGTCGAAGATCACGCGCAGGAAGAAGCGGTCGAGCTGCGCCTCGGGGAGGCGGTAGACCCCCTCCTGCTCGATCGGATTCTGGGTCGCGATGACCATGAACGGCTCGTCGAGGGTATGGGTCTCCCCTTCGATGGTGACCTGGCGCTCTTGCATGGCCTCGAGCAGCGCGGATTGCGTTTTCGCAGGGGCGCGATTGATTTCGTCGGCGAGGAGGATCTGGGTGAAGATGGGTCCCCGCCGAAACACGAACTCCGAGCGGTTGCGATCGTAGATGAAGGTCCCGGTGATGTCGCCGGGCAGAAGGTCGGGCGTGAATTGGATGCGGCGGAAGGCGCACCCGAGCGTGGTGGCGACCGCCTTGGCCAACAGGGTCTTGGCCACCCCGGGGACGCCTTCGAAGAGGATGTGCCCTCGCGCGAGCAGGGCCACGAGGAACAGGTCGACCTCCTCGGCCAGTCCGACGGCGACCTTGCCGACCTCGGCCTGAATCCGGGCGCGAACGTCTCCGATGGTGCGAGCGAGGTCGCCGGTGGCGGCGACGGCGGGTTTTTCCATAGAAGCGGTCCGAGATCCTTCCAGGGGTGGGGCGAGGGAATGTCCCGGCAGGATAGCCTCCGGGGGTGGATGGTTGCAAGACTCCGCGACGGTTCCGGTCCTCGTGGGGCTTCAACCTTGATTTCCCAGGTTGGTCCGGTCGCTTTTCGCGCCGGGCT